>JAJDWA010000062.1 GCA_022825825.1 Candidatus Poribacteria bacterium | reverse complement strand
GGTGGGATACGCTCCAGCGGTCGCCCACTGGTTTGAATAGTTCCGTGAATGTAACTCATATTCAACTGAAGATGGACCTGTGAGGTGACCTCACCCCCTATTTGGATTTCAGCCCCATCCATCACAACATCGTGTCCCATGTATTGATAAATCCACAACCATCCCGCCGCCCCGCTGCCCCACTCTTTTTGACCGCTGTTCGTCGGAATGAGGTAGTTCTGTATCTGATTCCTGAAAAGGGCAAGATTGAGTCTGAACCTGTCATTTGCGTATTTGACGAAGAGTTCAGTGCCATAGCCGTTCTCAGATTCCAGCTCTACATTACCAATTTCGTAGGAATAGACAGCCAGGTGGGGTCCATCGCTGAAAAGTTCCTCAATACCCGGGGCGCGAAACGTTTTCATTAGGGTAGCCCCAGTGCTCAACCTATCCGTCCAATGGTAAATTCCAGAGGTGGCCCCGGAGAAACCGTTGAAATCACGGCGTTGTACGGTTCCGGCTCGGACAACTGCTCCAGGTCTAAACGGTTCCGCACGCCTAACGTCGTAGCGGATAGCCCCCTGTAAGGTGAGCTTGTCGAAGTTACGCTGGTTTAAATAAAATCCCGCCAACGCGAACTCACGGGTGTGCGGTGTCCAATAAAACCCGCCTGTAGCATGGTCTCGGTACTCACCCCAAATCCCCACAACGGCGTTGTCTAACACGTGAGCCATTGCTGAGACATTGTAGGTTAACACCCCGAATTCCACACCAAGTGTCCCGTTGGACTCAAACTCTTGATGCTGATAACGCGTATAGGCAGTCTGGAGTTTTACCTTTTCAAGTATTGCAGTATTGAAGCGGTACTCCATCTGTCCTTCATAACGTTGCTTGTCGAGTTCTATGTTAACCCCGCTAATATGTCCCTCTGGTGAGCCAGGAACGCCGTAACCTGAGCGATAACTGCTTCCAGAGGCACCGATGAAACCCCACGGCTTAATCAACGAAGCACCGCCTGAAAAATTAACATTTGAAAGGGCGGTGTTTTCGAGTACACCTACCGGCGTTTGTATGTCAGATGCAAGGCGTCGATTCCATTCTACATTGCCCGCAAAATCACCAATTGGGAACGTAAAACCTGTTGTTCCAGTCAAACCTGAGTTTACAGATTCGCCTTGGAACGTTAGACGCGTATCAAGCCGGATCGGTAGAATTTGCGGTATGTGATTGCTTTTGACATTAATAACACCGCCCAACGTACTTGAGCCGTAAATGAGCGATGCGGGGCCACGGGTAATTTCAACGCCTTCGGCAGTCGTCGGATCAATGGATACGGCATGGTCAGCACTGGAGGCGGATTTATCGCCTGTCCGTTCGCCGTTTTCAAGAATGAGCAGCCTGTCACCGCCCAATCCACGAATAACAGGACGCGCGACCGCCCGTCCCATCGTTCGCTGTGAAATGCCCGTCTCATCCGCCAACGTGTTCGCCAAGGTCATACCTAACCGTCTTTGGAGTTCTTCCTCATCCAATGCTAAATCAGTTGTTTCCTCAAACTGTGAAAGAGTGCGATTTGAACCGTATACCGTGATAGTTTGCAGTTGAAATGACAACGCCGCCAGTTCAACCTTGAGATGAGGCGTGGAGGCATTGACATTAATAACCTGTTCAAACCGTTGATAACCAACCTTCAGAAACTGCAGCGTCTGCTGTCCTTCTGGCACTGCGTCAAACTTAAACTGACCGTTTACATCGGTTCGGACGCTTCCATCAAGTCCCGTAATCTGGACCCTCACTCCACTAAGTCTAGCATGAGTCCGTTCTTCAGTAACTTCTCCTTCCAAAGACTGCGTTGTGTCCGAAGCACTTTGGACATCCTTGAGATAGCAGAACAAGCATCCTACTATTCCAGATACCAAGACCAATAGGTAAGGACACTTTTTAAGCGTCCTTACCGTGGGAGACCTATGCGAACATGCACAAGTGCTTAACATGGGGTCCCCCTATTGTACTGTTACTGGTATCAGGAGTGGAGCTGTGTAGTCAGCATGATTCCCGTGAAGCAGTTGCAGTTTGATTTCCGTTTTTCCTGCTTTCAGTCCCTCGATTCCAAACGGTAACGCGTCACCGTGTCCTTCATGGTCATCTTCATGGTCATGCTCTTCACCATCATCGTCATGCTCTTCACCTTCATTGGCATGGTCGTCATGATCCAGATGGATCTTAATGATAGAGGAATCGTAACCCGTCAGACCCAAACTGAAGGATTCCAACCCACCATGGTCATGGTCATCCTGTTCATCTTCACCTGGCGGGGGCGCTACTTCATCGAGATGGAGTTCGTTTTCATCCGCGTCAAGAAAATGTACATGTATCTCAATTTCTTCACCAACGGGAACGGTGAGACCGCCTTCATGGTGGTCTTGATGTTGATGATAGACCACTTTTCCATCGATTTCCAGGTTAAAGCCGTCGGCATCGGCGTGAATAGGGGCATCCACTCCGCTGTCGTCAGGCGGATCATCAACAATGGGGTTGTCACTTTCGCTGCAACCACCCATAAAAGGCATGACAGCAACAAAAGCAAATAAGATTAATCGTGAAATAGTAACAGAATAGTCGCGTTCAAAAAGATATGTAAACATTGTATTCTCCAATTTTGTTTAACGGCACAAAATACGTGCCTAAAATTTTTTATGACTATAGCACAAAACGTGCTTGATATAATAAACAGAAATGTACCATCCGTTGTCCGGGCAAGGCCTTCTCGCCCGTGTAAACAGGATGAATCAGGTTAATATAGGACTAAATGATAGAGACAAAGGCGCGTAAATCTACGCAAGCACAGTTACATCTATTCATTGTCCGTCTTTATGACTTCTACAAAGTTATACCAAATTAACAGGATTTATTTGTTTCCAACGGTAGGTGCGGTTTCCTAACCGCACGCTTCACAAGATGGATCGCGTTAATTAAGTATTAGTACCTTCTGCAAGAAATTATAACCAAAGATCTATAATATCTTTAGATTTCAAAATTAATATTAGATGGAATTGGAGAATATAGGTGGTGCGCGGCTCTGGATATTTGTCGCCGGTATTAAGGGGACAAAAACAACCTTACTGGGTGAAGGTTTATCAGAGCAAGGGGAGGGTAGAATTATAACAATTGGCTGGATTTCGAATTCTACGGGCGAATTGATAAATACACACGCTGCACAACTTTCCGATGAATGGGAGCATTCATTGTTTTTTTGCTCTTGATCGTGTGCATGTTCCTGTTCATGATTGTGTTCACACTCATGGTCGTGCAGCAGCGGATTCAAGCTAAGCACTGCTACATAACAAACTATCACAAATAATATGAGGATATTCGGAACAAATTCGCTCTTTTTCAAGAATGCAATCCTATTGGTACTGTATTTAAAGTATATTATACTATACAAAATAGGTGATTGCAAATATTTTTGAAGATATAGATATGTCCAGTATTTGACATTATCTATTTATCTCTTGTAGGTGGTGGGTACAGTAACCCGTCTCTACAGCATAAGTGGAGGATATGAGAACAATTTGTTTACTCTTCTAATTCAATAATAACTGTTGCTCGCTTTTCTGGCGCAAATATCGTTTTAGCCAAGTTTTGTATATCTGCATCGGTTACTGCCTCAATTGCATCGCGTAATTCTTTTCCGTTGATTTGCAATTGATGTCGCCGACCGATAGCGAAGGCTAAACCGTAGATATTTCGGATCAAATAGAAATCTGGAACATCAGCAATATCTAACGGCATTGCTAAGAAATTGATAGTTTGCTGTTTATCCTGCTGCGTGGGTTTTGGTATTAATACAGCTTGTAGACGTTCATCAAGATCTTTCTGTACCGCGTCAATGTCTTCTTCAGGCGTCAATTCTTTCTGGAGCACAAAGGTTGAGGTGTCATCAAGAATCGGATAGTAAATCGGTTGAACTTTGCCTATTCCAAATTTCGTTCGCAGCTTTACTAACAAACGGGTATAAACTATAAGGAATGGCGCATATTCTTTGCTATCCGGCAAAGGTGCAGCATAACCGATTGAAGCGACTCCGGTAGCATTTGGCACTACAGATTGAACATTGATTTTGTGAACATCACCAGTTTTAGGGTTGAGTTTAGGATGGGTTGTCGGCAGTGGCTTTCCAGGAGCGATTTGATTGAAGTTTTCGTGAATGGATTTCTTCGCTTCCTCAACATCGAACTTGCCTGCTACAATTAAGATAGCATTTTTTGGCTTATAGTAATCCTTCCAAAATTGCTGTAATTCATCAAGTGTTATTGTTTGGATATGCGCCATGGCACCACCGCGTTGTCCACCTTGAGGGATAGGGTGCAACTGTGTCTTCACATGGTTTATGCCTGCTAACATTGGGATTCCACCATACATGTTTGTTAATTCCTGCTTCACTCGAGGCACTTCACGTTTAATGTCCGCTTCGGTGATGCGGAGATCATTCATACGTGCTGCAACGTCCCTGATTTCTTGTGAAAATTGTCCTGCTTCAACAACACTGGCGATGACAGTATAGTCTGTTCCTGTTTGTGCGTTCCAACCTGCTGGATAACGCTTCATGAACTGCATTACATCGCGCGCGGGAGTATCACCAGCTGCAGCGGTGACATACAAGTGTTCCAGTAGATGCGCCATCCCCGATTTACCTAACGGATCATGATCTTCACCGATATTGTATAGCACTACAAAAGCAACTTTGTTTGCCGTAGGTACTGGACGGAGAATTACGGTGAGCCCATTATCCAATTTATACGGTTCAAGCGTCTCGGCAGGTATTGTTGAAGCTGCAAACAATGCACCTACAATTATTACTGTCAAAATGGTGTGTTTAATTCTGTTGGTCATTTTTGTTACCTCCAAGTGTTATAGTAAAAATGCAAACATTCTTTGGCGGATGCGGTAAGAAAACCACATCTACCACAAGCACATAGATAATTGATGGGTTTACAGACATAGATTGCCAAAGTGTTAATTCGCTCATTTTATTATCAGTTGCATTTGATCTTTCAGTGGAAAATCTGGTGGAATCTCGGGCAATCCTAACATTTCTCGCAGACTCGTGTACTGGAAATATCCTTCTAATTCAGAAGGCACAGGTCCATCAAGCGAGTCCTGTAACACCTGAAAATCCACATCATAAGCCCATTCCTGGCCCTGAAAAATAACAAAGGTAACTGCTCCGGTAAATTTCTCAGTGATACGTTGACAGTAATCATTAAATTCTGCTTCCAACGCTTTCCCTCTTGCCTCAAACGCTGCATAATTTTCCCCAGTCCATCCTCCCGCTTCTTGTATATCCTTCAAGAGTTCTTGTCCTTCACGATGGAGTCTGTCAAATTCGGGAAATACCTCTTTGAGTAGGACAACCTTAGGATCTTCTTGTGGGGATTCCGCTGCTGTGGTAAGAAGTTTTTCAGAAGGTTCAGCGGCCTCGTCTGGTTCAGGCACAAATTCTTCAGAAACCTCTGTCGATTCCTCTATTTCAGCATCCTGTTTTTCTTCAATGTCCACGGTTTCAGGTTGAGTCTCGATATCAGGTAATACAGCCTGTTCTACCTTTTTAGGCACTTGCTGAGAGGGCACAGTGCCTTTATAGATTTTCACAGGTTCTTGAGGCTGCGAATTTTGATAGTGATTAAAGACAATTACCACGGCTATTAATAAAATACCTATTCCTCCACCATAGAGGAAGTGAACGTATTTACGCAACATGATAGATACCTCCGTAAATTAGTGTAAAATGGATTACCTCAAAGAGGTTGACACTTCGAAAATTTGATCCTTCAAGTAGTTGACAGAGACTGATTATAATCAAATAGTGTGTTTAAATTTGTTAGTCATCTTTATTACCGCCAAGTGTTAGGTCTTCAGACATAGATTTTCTAAGTTCGGCTTTCCTATATTCATGACGAAACGTAAAGAAAAACATCCCAAATAGAAATGTGGATATCAAGCCGCAGAGACCAAATCCGTACCATATACCGTAAGGTTGTCCTGAAAAATAGGCAATTACACCAACTATAAGTGAGATTAATCCCACTGCAAATGCAAAAGCGTCTACTCCCAAGACAAGTTTCTTTGCCTTTCCTTTTGGAATGAATATGCCTGCCAATGTGCCGACAAGCGCTCCAAGGATGCCGACAAAACTACCCAATAGACCGAACCATCCTGGGTGAAACCAAGCTTCATTCATGAGAATCCTCCTTATTTTCTTTTTTACCGCCAAGTGTTAAATCTTCAGACATAGTTTTTCTAAGTTCAGCATCTCTTGCCCTTTTAAGAATTACCCAATAACAGATACTAAAAGAAGCTGCACAGTACAGTCCAGCGATAACTGATGTCAACCATACATCGCGAGGCTGTCCATACAAAAATGCAATTATACCGAACACAAACAAAACGAAACCTAAAGCAACTGCGAATGTGTTTACACCTAAAGTGAGTTTCTTTGCTTTACCTCTCGGAACGAACGCTCCTGCCAATGTGCCGACAAGTCCGCCAAGAATTCCAAATACTCCTCCTATTAAACCTCCCAATATTCCCGGTGAAATCCAAGCTTCATTCATTAGAATACTCCTTTTCTTTTACGTTGTTGTGACTTTGGTGATTACTTTCAAATGTTAAATCTTCAGACATAGATTTTCTGAGTTCTGCTTTCCTGTATTCATGGCGAAACAGAAAGAAAAACATAGTAAACAAAAGTGTCTCGACCAGCCCATTGCCACCGAAGCAGGACCACCATATACTACGCGGTTGTCCCGACAGATACGCGACGATACCGATGACAAGTAGAATGAATGATAGGGTGATTCCGAAGATGGCAAGACCTAAAACGAGGTTCTTTGCTTTTCCTTTTGATATGAGCAGAAGTCCTAATAATAGGATAATAAAACCAAGAGCACTTATTACCCAATCTAATGTATTACCTACTATTCCAGGATTGTTGATCCAAGGTTCATTCATCAGATATCTCCTTATCTTCTTTATTCCTACTGAACGTTAGGTCTTCAGACATAGATTTTCTAAGTTCTGCTTTCCTATACTCATAACGAAACCCGAAGAAAATCGGAGTAAAAACGACTGCACCCAGGATCCCTGGAAAACCAAAGCACCACCATACACCAGGTTGTCCAAATAGATATGCAACAACACCAATTACAAGTATGATGAATGAGAGGATGATCCCAAAGATGCCATACCCCAAAACGAGTTTCTTGGCTTTTCCTTTATTTACAAGTCCTCCTAAAGACCCGAAAAGTGCTCCAAGGAAGCCCATTATTGAACCTAATATACCACCTACCAACCAGATGTTGCTGATCCAAGGTTCATTCATTAGTGCTTCCTCCTCATTGAGATTCCTCATAAGCCTTGATAAGTGCTCTTGCTGCGGATTGTGTTAATGTGCCTTCCGCAACCATCAACCGAATTTTCAGTAAAAACGGGTTTTCCTTATCCGAGTCATCAGCGATCTCGATCTTTTCAATCAACCGATTCAGCCGAATTCTCAAGGTTGGATATGAAACTTTATACTGTTTTGCCAAGTCCTTGAGCGACCCAGAAGCGAGGATAAACCGTTTGATAAAATGGAGTTCTTCTTCGCTCAGAACTG
Organism: Candidatus Poribacteria bacterium; assembly: GCA_022825825.1. Taxonomy (GTDB): domain Bacteria; phylum Poribacteria; class WGA-4E; order WGA-4E; family WGA-3G; genus MSPOR6. The sequence goes on along the minus strand of JAJDWA010000062.1, from coordinate 189,806 downwards.
ATAACCATTTCGGATTCTGTTTTTCCACAATACTACCCATTTCCTTAAATACAAATGGATTTTAAGGTTGTTAAAACTATTATAATATTAAATAATGTTAAAGTCAAGTTTAATTTTATTAAAGTTAGGTGTTATAGGGAATTAGGTAAGAATGCTGTAGAATTGATGAATTGAGGTGTGTTGCGAAAAAAATGAATCAACGCCAAATGTGCATAAGGCATTTAGCGGGTGCAGTTTCCCAACTAAATTTGATATGACATGTCTTTCAAGATGTGGTATCATGAAGACACAGATTTAAATTATGGTGGATCTTAGAATTAATGAGGCACTATGCACTATTGCTAATTGATGGGTCTTGAAAGGCATCGGGAATCGGAGTTCCCTCCTACCCTAAGCAGTCCATCGGTAGGAGCGATCTCCGAATCGCGACGGACAATAATATGTTGACAAAGCACTATCACGGTTAGGAAACCGTGCCTACCGCGGGAGAACGAAAGTGTGTATTCATTTCTAAGCTTTACTATAAATAAAAGGAGTAGTCCTATAAATGGCGGATCAACCTTCTAAAAGTTGGGCAGAATCGTATATCAATGATGGATATTTATTGATGCCAGACCTCGTTACACCTGAAGAATGTCAAGAACTCAAATTAGAAATGCTAAAAATCTTTCGTGGCGATTATGAATGTAAAGCGATTCCGTCAATGCCCGAAAATGCGACAGAAACTGAGATATTAGATCGGATTATGTGTGTCGGTGAACCACATACATTTAGTCCGCTCGTCCGTCGTTACGTTGAACATCCAAAAATCTGTGCGGTCCTCCAAGAGATAGTCGGTGCGCATATCCCGTTTTGGGATGGCGGGGTAAAGTGTATGCAGTCAATGATGTTGGGCAAGGTTCCTGGACATACAGGAAATCCTTGGCACCAAGACGAACACCCAATCCCGACGCGCGACCGATCACTCGTTGGCGCGTGGATTTCTTTGGATGATGCCACAGTTGAAAATGGGTGTCTGTGGGTATTGCCGAACAGCCACCGTTCCGGTGTAATTTATGATCGACATCCGCATAATAAGCGCGACGAGTTTGACAGTTGCCACGAAGCGATAGGTTTTGACGATTCCGCAGAAATCCCGATTGAGATGACCGCTGGAAGCGTCCTCTTTTTCAATGGTTACCTTTTGCATCGCTCTAAAAAGAACAGAAGCGATAGTTATCGTCGTGTTCTTGTAAGCCATTATTGCTCAACAGCATCGTGGCTCGGATGGAAAGGGCAACGGAACTATCGCGGCGTAGTCGTTGTTTCAGGCGATGATCCTTATTCTGATGAAGGTTATGTTACGCCGAATGCTTGGGCGCGCTGGGAATAACGATTGTAAATATTATGAACGAACAATTATCAGTAGAAACACCAGAACAAATTGACATCAATTATCAGAAAGCGGGAATCGGGTCGCGTTTCTATGCGGCACTGCTTGATACTTCATTGCTTGTGTTCATTATGCTTGTCGGAACTTACGTCAGAATCAGATTTGTCACTGAACTTGGAGATATTCTCGGTAATTGGCTTGGAGCAGTTGGTGGTATTGTTATCTTCGCTTTATTCTGGGGGTACTATATGGTGTTTGAGATCACGACAAACGGTCAGTCACCTGGGAAACTTGCACTCGGATTGCGCGTTATTAAAGAGGGAGGTTACCCGATTAGTTTTGCTGATTCAGCTATCCGTAATTTAGTCCGGGTCGTTGATTTTCTGCCGTTCTTTTATGGTGCAGGTCTGTTTGTGATGCTGATAAATAAGAATTGGCAAAGGTTAGGTGATTTAGCCGCAGGGACGCTTGTGGTTAAAACATCGCGAAAAAGTCGTAAATTGACCGGTGTCAATTCAGAGATTTCTACCCCTTCGGTCAATATTTCACCGCAAGAATTTCTTTATACCGATTGGATAAAACCGGAATTGGTAACAGAGTCGGAATTGAGCATGATACGTGAATATCTTTCCCGCCGTCCCACACTTTCCGCTATCCGCCGTATGGAACTCGCACGAACCATCGGTTATCCGATTGCCGAAAAGATGGAAAGTGGTAGTAATATTCGCTACGATAAATTTTTAGAGGAAATCTACGTGCTAAAAACATCAGAGCATCCTAAAACCGTTCAGGAGAATGATGGTAGGCAACTTGAGCCTACAGAGTAGAGTAGGTTATGGAAATTGAATCACGGACAGCAATTGAAAACGCCTCTCCTATACTACGTCCGATGGGTTTCGGTGAACTCCTTGATACAACCTTCAGTCTGTATCGAAAAAATTTCCTTAGATATCTTGGAATATGCTCATTTTATTTTTTTATAATGGTCATTGCAAGTTTAATCAGTTTATTGAACGGATCTATACCTCGCCATGAATGGTTAGCCATCTGGTTGCCCACGTTGTTTGTCATCTTCTGTATTGCTATTATCGTTGTCAATGCACTCATGTCCGCAACTGCCCAAGCCTATCTTGTTGGAAATATTGCCACAATAAAAGTATTTGATTTGGGCGTGCGTCGATTTTTTGCTTGTTTCGGTGGTCTACTTTTGTATGGATTACTCGCGATAATCACGGCAATTCTCATAGTGTTTCCTTTCGGTCTAATTTCCGAAACCTTGCCGATGAATTATATTTTTTATGTTGTTTTGGGACTATTTTACTTTTTGATAACAATTTTTATAGCAGCCTATTTTGGTACCTATTGGTGTTTCTTCGCCGCTGCAGTTTTAGTAGAGGGGAAATCTATACAGGATGCAATAAGACGTAGACGTGAATTAGTCAGGCGAATGTCGTTCAAAATCGTTGGGACCACGATGGCAATCTTTCTGCTGTATTCAGTTATTAGTTTTATACTACGTTTTTCTTTCAGTTTGCTGTTCGCTTTAACAGGACTAATTAATATGGCAGAGTTTGAGAGAAAGTTAGGTTCACTCATGTTCATTCAATTCCCAATTATTCAAGACGAATTGAATCTTTTGAACATCTTATTGTACGCAATCAACTTAAGTGTTGATACTATCACGATGCCGATTTGGGTTATCGGGGCGATACTTCTTTATTTCGATCAGCGTATTCGGAAAGAAGGATTTGATATTGAGATGGTGGCAGAGCGCCAAGGCGGATAAAATGATAGGACAAATAGAAAATAGACGTACTTTGAGAATACCTGAACTTTTTAGCGGTGTCTTGAATTTTTATCGCAAATATTTTGCTCTATTTTGGCATGTGATGATACCGCTTATCCTTTTCAGTTTTCTTACTGATTTAGTGATGTCGTGCTTTCCTTATTGACATCTATGGGTTGTCCCCTCCATTAGCAATGACTTGGAGAGCATCCTGAATTTCGGAAATTACTTCTGAATCGCTTTCACACGTCAATTGAGATTGCAATGCCAATTTAGCATTTTTCCCGCCGATTTGTCCTAATGCCCATGCTGCATGTCCACGGATTAAGGGTTCGTCGTCAGTCAACGCCTTTTGGAGAGCAGGCACAGCAGCACGCGACCGCCAATTGCCGATCGCGACAATAACATTTCGTAAGAAACCTCTACGTTTGGCACGTTTAATGGGACTTCCTTTGAACTTTTTGCTAAATTCGGTTTGTGTCATGCCGATGAGACTTAGCAACTCAGGAGCGAAGTTTCCATCGCGTGGTAGAAATGCAGGTTCAGTTGTAGGGACCGCTTTGCTGTTCCATGGACAAACCTCTTGGCAGATGTCACACCCAAAAATCAGGTTTCCGATTTGGGGACGAAGTTCTTTCGGAATGCTATCTTTTAATTCAATTGTCAAATAGGAGATGCATAGCCGAGAATCAAGTAAGTTCGGTTCAATAATCGCATCTGTTGGACATGCTTCAATACATTTCGTGCAGGTGCCGCAACTGCCTCGTAAAGGTTGCATTTCGGATGCCAATTCAATACTCACCAGAACCTCTGCAAGGAAGTACCATGACCCTGAACGCCAGTTGATTAAATTAGTATTTTTCCCTATCCAACCAAGGTTGGCTTTTTGGGCATATTCCCTTTCCAGAATCGGGCCAGAGTCCACGAAAACACGACTTTTGAGTTCGGTTTCAGCAGTGCTTTTAATAAAGTCAACAAGTAGTAGTAAGCGTTCACGAATAACATCGTGATAATCATCACCCCATGCATATCGAGAGATCTGTCCACGACTCGGATCTTCTACAAGTGCTTTAGGTGTATCAAGCGTATAATAGTTCATCGCCAGACTAATAATAGATTTTGTTTCTTCAAGAAGTCTTCGGGTGTCTTCCTTGAGGGGTAGGTGTCTTTCAAGGTAGCCCATTTTACCGGCATATCCGCTTTCAATCCATTGCCGGTAACGTTGAATGGTTTGGCTCTGTTCGGCAGGGGTAATCCCAACAAGTTCAAAACCGAGTTCGTGTGCGCGAGTCTGGATTTGTTGGGTCAATGTGTTTGCCATTGCTCTCTATTCGGAAATGAAGAAGAATTGTTCAATAGAGAAAGCGTAAAAATAACTTACAGCATGCGAAGATATTATTTTGTACCGCGTGGGTAAGAACCGAGGATTTTGACATCGCGACATAAACCTTCAAGCTGTTCAAGGGCAGAATGAACGTTATCATCATCAATATGTCCATCATCAATATCGGCAAAAAAGATATATTCCCACGGTTTGGTGCGCGAGGGAAGCGATTCTAAATAACTAAAGCTTAACTGATGATTTTTTAACACGCCCAAGATTTCATACAATGCGCCGACTTTGTCTTTAATTGCAAAAAAGAAAGAAGTACAATCATAACCACTTTTGCCAACTATTTGGTCACCAACAACAAGAAAACGGGTCGTGTTATTTGGCTCATCCATGATGGATTCCGCTATTACTGGCACCTCGTAGATTTCACTTGCCAGCTTACTTGCGATTGCTGCGGTGTTTGGTTCATCTGCTGCGCGTTGTGCAGCGTCAGACGTACTGACAACTTCAACCTGCTCCACTGATTTCATATATCTATTTAACCACAATCTACATTGGGCAAAAGACTGGCTGTGTGAATAGACACGCTGAATCTCAGGGAGCGATGATTTTGAGATGAGATGGTGTCTGATAGGTTGGTAAATTTCTGCACATATATTAAGAGAGGTATGTTGAAAACGTTCTAAAACGTCTCGGACAGTCCCATAAACAGAATTTTCAATTGCTACCACGCCAAAGTTAGCGCGTTCCGTTTCAACTTCGGTAAAGATATCAATTTGCGGTGTGATCGGAATCATTTCAGCGGAAGGACCGAAAAACGACAAACTTGCAGTGTGCCCGAAACTACCGGATGGTCCGAGGAAAGCGACCCTATTTGGAGTTTGCACGGCTCGTGAAGCAGCAAAAATTACATTCCAAATTTTTTCAATCGCATCTTCAGGGTATATACCGCGATTCTGCATTTTTAGACGGTTAAGGATTTCGTACTCACGCTGCGGCACATAGATTCCCGCACCTGTGTCCGCTTTTAGGGATCCGACTTTCTTGGAAATCTCTGCGCGTTCTTGAAGCAGCTTTAAAAGCTGGTCATCTATACTATTGATTCTATCGCGTAATTCTTTTAGTTTCAAAGAAATTATCTCCTATGAAACGCTGAAAGTGAGTCGCATATTATGACAGAATTGAGTCTGTGGTTGTCTATATTGGCCTGTAAAATTTTATAGTATAAACGGAAACATGTCAACATCTCACGGTAGGCGCGACAAATCAACGCTAAATGCGCCTGCGGCATTTAACAAAAAATTGCACCGTGGGCATCAATCTAAAAACATAACCGTTCAACCCTAAGTCCGGTAGGAGCGGTTTCCTAACCGCTCCGAATTAGTTTGCCCGACAGACACGTAGCCTACCGGTTATTATTATTGAATGTTCTAATGCTGCACACAAAACGGTGTTAACTGTTCAACTTTTTCATGGCAGCAATCATCTCATCATCTGAAGGATTGTTTTTTACCATTTCAACAAATTCTTCAGCAGATATTTTATGTTCCTCCAGGAACATTTTGTCTTGCGGTCACGGATATATGTATTCACCGATAATGCCTTGCAATTTCGCGTTAGCTTTATCGGAAATTCTTGCAAGCCAGGGGATGCCGCCAATAATCATATCCCTGTGACGCGGTTTCCAATCGAGAGACATCTGTTTCACCTCCTTGTCTAAAATCGTAGGATTTTACATGTCTTGTTATAAAACTTCTTGATTACTCTTGTGTGCTTTCCTGAAGTTGTTTCAAGGTTTGCTCTAAGAGTTTGATATTCCGTCCATATCCAGCCCAGTTGCCGTTGCGTTGTGCATTTTGTGCGCTATTATAGTAAGTATTTGCTTGCTCAATTAATCCACGCAATGATGTTGCGGTTTCTGGGAGTTCGATTGCTTCAAGTGTATCATCAACTGTAGCCGATGGATCGCTTTCCACCCCTATCCTCTTAAGGAACATTTCTCTGAGTGCCTCATCAAGCGTTTCACCCCAGACAACCTGAGGATTGACGTTTCCAATCTCTCTGTAGCCGACAACGACACGTCGAAGCTCGGGAATTGCGGTTTCCTCATGTTCAGACTGAATAAAAATAGGTTCAACATAGAGAAGCGAGTTGTTCATCGGCATAATTAATAGGTTCCCACGCAGCACACGTGTGCCTTGTTGGTTCCATAGACTGATTTGTTCGGATATTTCTGGTTTTTGACTAATGTAGTTTTCGACCTGCATCGGACCTGGAATCAATTCCTGCTTCGGAAATCGGTAGACGAGGAGTTGTCCATATTGAGGCAAATCACATCGAGCACCGAGCCAAGCTATAAGATTCGGTTTGTTCCGTGGCGTGAAAGGCAGCATCAGCATGAATTCAGTTTTCTCTTCACCAGGGAGTTTGAGAATAACATAGTAAGGCTCAACCGGTTGTACATTACTCGGTAAACTTTTTTCAACTATCCGTTGCGGAGCAAGAGGCCCGGTTTGCTGAGGCGTGATAACTTGCGTGGTTTCTGCGTCCGTATTGTCGTACAATTCTGTGCCAATTTCCCATTGGTCTTCGCCAGCATAAAATGTTATTGGGTCTTTCATGTGGTAATCTTGATAGACGCGGGATTGGATGGAGAACATCGTCGTTGGATACCGTATGTGCGCTTTTAAATCAGCAGGCATCTCGTCAAACGTTTTGAAAAGGTCCGGGAAAATTTTACGATAGCATTCAACAATCGGATCTTGTACCTGTTCAATGAGGTAAAAATTGACTGTGCCATCGTAAGCATCAACAACGACCTTAACAGAATTCCGGATATAGTTTCCCCAATCCCGCTGAATGATCCCCTTCATTGAAATGGAATAAGGATACTGGTGCGTGTGTGTGTACGCATCAATAATCCACACGAGTTTTCCATCATGTATAACGGCGTACGGATCCCTGTCATATCGCAAGAAAGGTGCGATTTTATGAATCCGCTTTTTGATATTTCGCTCGTAGAGCACTTTACTTGTTGATGTAATTTCACCAGGTAGAACAAACTTAATTTCATTATTAAACTTGAGCATGTAGACAAGTTTGCGCCAGAAAGAGGCGAGTACTACCCCTCCTTTACCTTGATAAGCATAGTCTACATACTGTTGTCCTTCTTGCGGGTAGTCAAACTCAAGTTTTAATTCAGTGCGTTCTGGGTGTACGATGACGTACCTATCGGTGCGTTCCCCGTAGTAAATACGGGGGCCTGGTTCCGTGTTAAACCGATGCGGCCATTCCGATTCATATTCAATAGGTGGTAACCCTTTAACATACATGTTAGGGCTTCCGTCATCTATTTCGTCTACGGGACTGACAACAGCACCGTAGCCATGCGTATAGGTATAGGTCTGCTTATACCAATCATTTTTGACAGCAGCTGGGAGTTCGTTGATGTTTAGCTCGCGTGCGGAGAGCATCACCTGCTGGATGTTGTCATTGACAGTGTATCTATCAATGTCTACATCATAGAAATCGTACTGTGAACGTAATTCTTGCAATTGTCGGAAGGTTCTGCGTAAGGGGCGCCAATCCCAGAGGCGGATGCTATTGATAACAGGTTCGTTTTCGGGACTTGTTATATCAGCATAAGAAAGTTTCTCTGTAATCGGATATTCTTCTTCGGTCACAGTGTTATTCTCTAAGCCATAAGCATGGAGCGTTGCCTTGATGTTATAGTTAATATATTTCTGCTCTAATACCTGTTTGTTAGGTTCAACACGCCATGTCTGTATAAGTCGTGGGTACAATTGTCCAAGAAAACCAGCAATTATGAAGATTATGAATCCAGCAAAAGCAAAAGTGTTGCGCCGTAAGAAAATGCTAATAACGAAAACAGCAGCACATAAACCAGTTATAACCAACATAATCCATAGAACAGGAAGACGTGCGTTCATTGCAGCATATCCACCGCCGCCTCGTACAACATCGTTTGAGGTATACAGCAGGTCAAACATGACAAAACGATAGTTCCAAGCGCGGAATAAAAGTGTCAACCCTATAAGTATGAACAGATGTGCTTTCACCCGGGCGGGAGGTTGAAATCGAAGTTGATTTGTTTCACCTGTAATTAATCCATGGAAAAAGTAGATAATTACTGCAAAAATTGTTACCAACATGAAAATACCAAACAGTGTACCGATAATATATCGTTCCATTGGCATTTTGAAAACATAATAGGCGACATTCTTACTGAAAATTGGGTCACGTGCAAGTGATGTAAAATACGCTTTTTGCCCGCTTTCTGCTTGTATCGGTTCATTTAAGCGGAGCCCAACCTGTTTACCGCCTTCTGTAATCACATCTTCAACTTGTGCAATAATTGGTTCATTCCCATCAACGTAAACGTTAACCTCATCTCCGACCTGGACATTCTTTGCCTCAAGTTCTAATGTTGAAACAGGAATTTCGTTTGAATCAAGGTTCTCTGTAACAACTATAGGCGTTGCGGACTGGAAATTCAGATCATCAGCGTGAGTATATCGTAACCAGGTTTCCCACCGGTCGGCCGCTGAGTATCCCATTAAAATGCTAAAGAGGAATGTGAGTACCAGGAGTCCTCCATAAATCATCTTTCGCGTGTCTGTTTCTCCGCCAGTAAATTCGGTGCCTCCCATGAAAGCAGGACTGAGATGTGCCGGAGTGAACCGATAAACTATGTAGAGATTTACCAAGAGGATAGCAAGGTAGGCAATTCCAACGATTACACCAAAGAAGATTTTTGTTGTAAGAATTTTGATGTAAATATTGTCGTATTCTACCATCTCAAACCATAAATAATCGGGGAAAATATTGACCCAAGCGGCAAAAATCCCACCGAGCCCCCCTAAAATCGCAACAATAATAAAAAAACGTTTAGTCCGTGATTCCATTTTTTCTCCTTATTTAGATTATGTCTTTTTAGAATGTATCTCCTATGTTCTATTTACATTTATAGTAGATTTTAGAATTATTTGGACACTCTGCACCAGCTATGAACGGGATAAGCTAACTAAAACGCTTGTCCCAAACCAAATTGATATTTGAATCCCGGTTTGATACTTGCTAAATCTGTGTGCCGCGCTGCGGCAAAATCTATTGAAAATATGCCGAGCCGTAGTCTAAGTCCAAGACCTACGGATCCTTTTATATCTACAAGACGGATGCTGTTGCCGTCGCGTCTAAGTGCTTGGAAAGGGTTATCGGGACCGTACTGCCAATCTGACCATGTGCCGCCAAAATCTGCAAAAAGAATGCCACCGATGCCACCGATTGACCAACGAATCGGCCATCCAAAGTAGAGGACATCTATGAATGGAATGCGTAGTTCAACACTGAACAGACCGACACGAGAACCAACAAAATCCTCATAACTATAACCGCGGAGTGTATCAATTCCTCCGAGATAAAATAGAGATTTGTCAGTGCCAAAACTACCGCCAAGCAGCAAACGGGTCGCAATTGTGGAACGTCTTCCCACACCGAAATAATTTCGAAAATCGAAAAGAGCATTTGTGAGCGCTAACTGACTTCCAATAGCTGGAAATGAACGTTCAATTTCAAAGCGGTAACGCTTGCCTCTATACGGTGCCCATTCCCTCCACATTGTATTGTCACCAACAAAAGCGATAGAACCCAGTGAGAGAAACCCGCGTTCATAAAAGTTAAAAGGTTCGCTCGTCTGAAAATTGTAAGAAAACGGCGCTGTATACATTGAAAATCGAAGGTCTAACCGTCTATACCGGTCAAATGGGTAACTTAGATAACTACCAAGTCCAGTAACACGTTGTAAAATTCCGCGCTGATTGCGTATTGAACCGAGAAGATGGTATTGATGGTAGTTGTAAACTACTGCGCCAACATCAGCACGATGTGTCAAAAACCCATACTGGGCAATAAAATCAGGAATAAGATAACCACCAGACTGATTAATTAAACTGACTTCAACACGATGATTTCCTAACATGTCGCTTGCACTCATTTGAATTTGGCTGCGGAGTAGTCCATCTGAGCCGTAACTAAATTGTGGAAAAATGGCATCAAAACGGAAAGAAGACCTTGTGCTATACTTTCGTTTGGCGATTCTATAGTTTGGTTCAGAGGTGTCGGAATCTGAAACGATAGAAATCGGTTGTGTTTCTAATGGAGGCGTCTCAATTTTCTCGTTAAGTATTTTTGCTGATTCCATAACACAAATATCGTATTTACCATTTTGGTATGCGCTGAACAATAGTTGTTTCCCATTCGGCGAAAAACTGGGATTAAAACAACCCGTCATAAAATTAGTGAGACGTGTTGTTTCCATGTTAGGAACGTGGAGTTTGTATGCGTCAAAAACGCCAGTATCATCGGCACAAAACAACACAGATTCACCATCAGGCATCCAAACAGGACTGATAGCGTTTGAGGAAGGACCAGTAAGCGTCTGTTGAGTACGTTGGTCAATATCAATTAGCACGAGTCTATTCTTACGTTCCCGTTCTGAAGCGTAAATGATCGTATTTTTTGTTGGATGCCAAGATGGATGCGTATCGTTAAAGGGGTCACGAGTCAATCTGTTGATCATTTCGGTTTCTAAATCAATAATAAAAAGATCTGTTTGCCCCTCTTTTAAAGCGGAAAATACAATACGTTTGCCAGCGCCATCATAATTAGGTGAAGTAACAGTATCGAAATCAAGTTTAACGTAATGTGTCAATTGATGCGTAAGTACATTGATTTCAAATAGGTAATTTGCATTGTGGTGTTTGCCGATAAACGCAATATGGTCACCATCTGGTGCCCACGTAAGGCTTTGATCATATCCGCTCACATCAGTTCGGATTTCCTCATATTTATTACGGAAAAAGCGTTTTGTAATCCGGTCCAATGGTTCCCCGGTTTTAGCGGACATGAGGACGATCTCCAAAAATCCTTCATTACCCGTAATATAAGCGATTATATCCCCACTGGGAGACCATACAGGTTTAATATTATGAGAGAATTTTGCTTTTTCAGTAAGGACCTTAGCATTGATGTTAGGAAGTTCCATATCCTGAATTAATGGCCAGTAACGTTTGCGCACCATCTGTCGCCATTCTTTATCAAAATCAGCGAGACTTTTGTCCAAGACGTTTTTAAAAACTGAATCTATGTTTTTTGTTCTACTCTGCCTTAAGCCCCGCAGAATCTCAGCGATTTTTTCCCGTCCATAAGTCTGTACAAGATAATCAACAGCTAACTGTCCCATCTTATATCCGAGGTAAGGGGAACTCAGTCGATTAAAGTTCTGTAATTCTGTTAGCGGCACAATATTATTGTTGATACTTGCATCTCTTAGGACCATCTCGCCGATAGCATCGTTATCCTCAGCGAAATAATCTGCCATTCCCTCCATGAACCATATTGGTGGCGAGTAGAGGAACTCTCCGCTGTAGATTCTTGCATGTGGTTTTTGGTAGAGAATGTCATATTGAAAGATGTGAATGAGTTCATGATAAATGACCTCGCGAAAAGCCTCAAGTGATCCTGTAAAGGGTATGACAATGCGGTGTTTAAAGAGTTCCGCAAAGCCTCCGATGCCTTCGTGTAACTCCTGAAGAATGATGTTGGTTTCTTGAAAATCTTTATGTGATTTATAAAGGATGAGCGGGGTTCTATTTTTAAGTTCATGTTCAAAGTCTTCGCTATGTTTTTCATAAGCATCTTCTGCAATGGCAGCCATCACCGGTACAAGTTTTGCCTCGCTGGGGTAGTAGTGGATGTCAAAATGTTCTGTTCGATGGATATGCCAATCAAAACGTTGTGCAGTGATCTTATTTTTTCCAAAGCCTTGTGCCAAAACGTTTGATGAAATGAGCATCGTTAGACAAAAACAGAGGAAAAAGCGCGTGATTCTAATATCCGCGAATATATTTTTTATTGTGCGTTTTTTTATAGTATTCATCAGTTTTCCTTTGTGTAATTGTTCCCATCAAGAATTTTGGATTTAAGATTAACGTAAGCTCAGTCCAAGTCTTTGTAGTGCAAATTTTATGAAGATAAAAAATATTTCGGTACTTTTCTATAAAGGATCGATTTCTGTTGTTAAGTTTATTTTCTTTTTGTCAGAATCGCGGAAAACACGGAGAACACAGAAAGAAATCTGAAATACCGCATTAATTTATTAATGCGGTAATATTTATTTTCCTCAATCCTGGTAGGTGCGGTTTCCTAACCGCACTAGGCATGGTTACGGAATTAATTTTAAACTTCGGACAGTTTGTGCTACCGAAATATTTACCGTATCAGGAATCGGTCCTCTTGTTCATAGTGTGGTGAGATGTCGCGTGTAAATTCAGAGGCAGCACGTCTACTAAGTTCTCTCAGTGTGGTTTCCTGTGGTGCCATCTGCGAAAAGACAAAGGAACCTATACTGTGTGCTTCAGCAGTCTTTTGAAGATATGCTTCATCCCATATAATTTTTTCAGTATCAACGTCTATTATCACTACACGGAGTAAAAGTTGATAGGTTTTTTCCATATAATCTTGATAGTCCATGATATACCGTTGTTGACGGACTGAGTATCGTTCACCGTAGTAGCGTCTTGGCCGGGTATCTGTGAAAAATCGGTAGCTGCCAACAATGATACCTTTGACTTCAAAGTACCGACCTAACTCGCTCAAGCGTTCGGTGTTTGCCAGCCATCCTTCTTCCACAACTTCTCCGGTCATTATTCGTGCGGTTTCTTGTTTATTTACGACCTCAAAATGTTTTTGCCGTGCTAAACGACCTCTTAGGATTGCAGCAATTTCGGAGCCTATTTCAACAGGTAATTCACCCAACTTGGTAGAACTTTTTTCGCTGACAAAAGGCAGCACGGCAAAGTTTGAATAGGTATCAATATCAATTTCGGACTGTACTTTAATTGGGATGGGGACGCGCGTTACTTTATTACCGCAAGCACAAAAGGTTAAGAGCCCTATAACCAACATGCAGGTTAACTGATGTTGTTTTAAAAACTGAATCCATCGCATATAGGATTGTGAAATGAGAGATTTTATTTTTTTCTGCATCAGGAGTATTCCAAGGTTAACGTGAATTTGATAAAAGCCCATTCGACACATACTGGAAAGTTTGTGGGACAAGAACGCAAGATAGGCTTTCGGAGAAAAGACCTATTATTGAACTGATGTCATTTATTATCAAGCTGGCGTAAGGTTAATTTCCCATAAGTTCTTCTGAAGATTCAGACAATATTTCCTCGCTGTCGGTTCCGCTTCGCCGTATATGTAGGCGGCACCTACGGTAATTGATGCGGTAATATTTACTGTCAGGGTCAAGTTCGGTTGCGCGTTGATATGCTGATACTGCCTCAGTTATCTTGCCCAAAGCTTCGTAACCGACTCCAAGGTTGTTATGTGCAGCAGCGTTATCTGGATCAATGGTTACAGCTTGCTTCCATCGAAAAATTGCCTCATTCCAAAGCCCCGCCTGTGCCGCTTTTATGGCGAACTGATTATAATCTTCTACACGGGTCACATCGTGAGACGCGCACCCAACCAAAGTCAAAGTTAGAAAAAAAGAAATTATATGGATTTTGTTATATGTTTGTTTCATGTTATTATCCATCCCTATTCATTCAATTTTACAATAAACCTGTTTATGATGTCAAGGAAATATCAGGATAGGTCATAGTCATTAATTGTCGTGCAGTGCTTCAGATCTCTTTTCTGTCTGAATCACGGAATACACAGAGGACACCGAATCAACGGTCCGAATGCCATGCGCATGAGGCGTTGACTCGTAGTGTATCAATATATTATTCGTTTTATTATGTATGAAAAAGTGAAATGTGTAATGGAAAGAGGTGAAGTGCAGGGTTTACGTAAAATCAACTCCGAATGCATCAATAACATTCAGCGTCCGAGATAGAGTCTATAAAAAAATCAAAACTACTTATCAAGTGAAAAACGTAATACACCCTGTCCATCTGTCCCGACATAGAGGGTGTTATCATCAACAGCAAGACAGGTAACATGATGTGAGATTTTTGGCGTGACTTGCTGCCATGTGCCAATGTTCCTGTTAAATTGGTATATTTTTTGATTAGATTCACCGTAAACCGTTGTGTCCTCCACTGCCAGTCTATTCATAACGAGAGGTCTCTCTTTGGCATTGGTGAGTGTATGCCAATCAGTGCCATTAGCTGACATAACAACACCTTTATCGGTTGCAACATAGACAAAGTTTCCAGCGAAAACTATTGCCCTAAAACGGTCTACAGAAAATGGAAGATTTGCGGTGACATCGTTCCACGTGTTTCCTGCATCAACAGACTGCATGAGATGATCATCTTGTTTTCCGACGTAAACAGTATTTCCTGATACAGCAAGTTTAAAACCGATAGTTTCAGACCAGTTGAGAGTAAAGAAAGTAGTGTCATGACTATCACCTTCATCAAATATGCCTGTATCCAACCATTCAGAAAGACCAGGGTTCCATTTAAAGAGTTTGTGTATGTATTCCACATAGTACGTCTCCTCGTTAACAGCAAAACTGCCAAGCATTGAAGTATAAAAACTTCCCATAGTTATTATTGGTCTGCTATAAGTAGTATTCATTTCATACAATTCTTCCATTGCTTTGTTTGGGTCATATACATTAAAGGCGGGTACTTTGGAAGCGTCAATGAGTCTATTGTCTTTGGTAGAAAAACGGTAAAACCGAGGTGTCCCAATTTTATCATCTCTTACATAGAGTTCCCCGTTAGATTCCGTCATACGCGTTAGATAACCTGTATCGCCGGGAATAGGTATCCACGATTCTCCGCCATCAGTTGAACTGAGAGGTCCACTTGACGTATGCGCGTAGAGGACACCGTTAACAGCAATCAGTTCCTTAACATGTGTATTTACGAATCCAGTATTGAATTGATGCCACGTTTTTCCGCCATCTGTGGTGCGGAAAATTCCGAATCTTCCAGATCTATAAAAAGTATTCTCATTTAACAATACCAAAGCAACAGCACTCCCCATATCGTTAGTATTGCCCAACGTCTTCCAAGTTTTACCAGCGTTCGTTGAATAGAAGTGTTCCTTATCACTTACCACCAACACCTGTTTTCCGGATGCGGCAATATTGAGAAATATTCTAATTCTATGATTATAAGGCAATTCACTATCTTTCTCGCGCCGTGTAAATGTATTCAATAATTTACTCTTGGAAATGGCTTTTTTCTCTATATTGTCCTGTGTCGGTGTTATCGGATCCCATGAATCACCTTGATCAGTAGAACAGAATAGTGACCATCCTCCGAATGCTGTTTCCGTTGCTCTTCTTGCCAACCAAGAATCGAATCTCATTTTCGAAAAAATTCCAAATTTGAGTTTAGATTGGCTCATATTTCTATTAGGTCTTGCGACATAGAGATTATTTTTTGAAGCTGCTAAAGTAAGTATAGGGTAAGTGTTATTTCTTCGATTTGTTTGATCGTAAAACAATTGTTCCCAAATATCTCCATTGAGGCGATAGAGACCTTTATAGGTGCCGACAAAGACTGTGTTTCCAACAGCAGTGAATGCCCGAATCGTCCTGTCTTTTATACCTTCGGGCAACGGTGTCCACGATTTACCTGCATTATCTGATCGGAATACTCCTTTTTCATAAGCAAGGTAGATTGTCATATCGCTTTGTCCACCTGGTATTTTATCCGTTATCACCATACCAACAAGTTCACCTTTAATACACTCGCAAAATTCTTTCCATGTTTCACCTCCATCTGTAGAAGCAAAAATCTCTTTATCAACAGCGCGGTAGAGTGTATTCTGCCACTCTGCCACGTGCCGAAATACATTCCTTGCTGTTAGTGCATCACGGATGGAATATTTGATAGTGTTTATGAGTTTCCACGACTGTCCATCATCCGTGAGTCTGTAGAGACCGTTTTTTGACGTTGCATACACGTCACCACGATTTGTTGTGAATAAGGTAGCAACTGGACCACCCTCTGGTCCTTTGGGATCACTCCATTGTCGTTTCGGTTTTGAAATTTCATCTTCATCCACTTGTGCTGCAGCGAACAGTGGCGCGTCCGGTTTTTGTCCTATCCCCTCGGTATTACCAGTTACATTAGATTTCCCAACCTGAGTCCGTACAACCGGTTTTGTTGGCGTGTCAATCACGAGTTGTGTGTCTGTTATCTCAATTGTCGGTTCTGATTGTGCGTTTAAGCTATACGGTTTCTGAAAACGAAAAAAGTTCTGCGACCCAATTCCTATAAGTAATAGGACTAAAATGGCAGAAGCGGCGGAAACTGCTAACGGGACCAACGGTTTGTTCCCAGACGAAGCTATTGGATTGAGCTGTGAAATTTCCTTCATAAGGTTTTCTGTAAATTGTGTCGGCAGTTGGAAACTGCTCAAGTTTTCTCTAATCATTGCTTCTTCCTTTCTCAATTTGTTCCGTGCGCGGTGTAACCGGCTACGGACCGTATTAGGAGATACACCTAAAAACTTGCCAATATCCTCACATGTCATTTCTGCGATGTAATATAGATGGACGATCGTGCGGTCACTCTCTTGCAGCTTACTGAGTAACTTCTGAACTACTGCGCGTCGTTTCTGATTTGCTGCTTCTTCGCGTTGTTGGGTCATATACTCTGAATAGGACACCTCCTCTAATTCAACAGGGGCCGTATCTTCCAACGATTGTAGTGCTAACTGTTTCTTTCGGGACCAATTTTTGCATTTATTGTTGGTAATGACATAGAGCCATCCTGCAAATCGGCTATGATGTGTCAGCGTTTCAAGCTTTTGATAAGCCGTGAGAAAGGTGTCCTGTGCTATTTCTTGCGCGATGTGAAAATCACCAATTTTCTGCCACGCTAACGCGTGGATCTGTTTTTGGTACTTTTCTACAAGCGCTGTAAAAGCTTGTTGATCACCCTCTAAGGTTCGTTGAATCAGGTCAGCATCATTGTCTTTCATCGCACACCTCAAAAACAAATTGGTCTTTTAATATTAGACACAATTTTGAGGTTAATAATTGCACTTTCTCGGAAAAAATGCAATTTTTTGAGGAGAAATGAATTTTTCTTGAAAAGAAATGAAAGGTGAGTGTAAAAATGGAAGAAATTGAAGATATTTAGCGGGCGAGAAAATGTATTGGTATGAAAACGGATGTTATCACTTTAATGGGTTAGCGTATAGACAATAGCGTTAATCCCCATTTTGAATGCCATATCCGAAAACTTACGTGGATAGAAGTCCTCAGCAGCATTCTGCCACGCATCGCCTAAATCTGTATTGAAGTTAATCATCATCATAAGCCTACCCTTATCATCAAACACTCCCATACATTTCACTTGATACCCATCCTTTTCATGTGTTCTGCCACTTCTATAGGCAGCGGGAGCGGGGATTTGCATCAGTTTGTCAATCTTAAAAAAGCATTGGAATAGTGGATGTGTTATCGGAATATCTCTTGGCTCACGTTTAGGGAATATCTTTTTGTACTGTTTGTAAAATCTTTTCCACTGTTCTGTGCCGTGAAAATCATCCATCATGATAAACCCGCCGCGTAGCAAATACTCTCGAAGATTTTCAGCTTCTGCTTTGGAAAGGTTTAGCCGACTCAGTTCCGCTATGTATGCAAACGGATAGTCAAAAAGTTCAGGTGAACCCACTTCAACGACTTTTTCTTCAGGACTCGCTTTAATATCTGTATGTTTGTTGAGTTGAAAGAGTAAATTTCGTTCTGCCGCAGGGTAGTCTATATGCCATAAACTCTTATGCCGAAAACTTCCACTGTATTTCAAACGGACAAATGTGAAATCATATTCAATATCTTTTCCTATGGAAAGCGGGGTGACGAATAATATCAGTAGGATAATCGCAAGGTAAGCTTTTTTATATTTCATGGAACTTACCACCTATTTGTTTCAAATGTATTGGGTTGTTATAGGGCATTTTTTACGTTTTGACGATATAGAATCAAATTTGTAAGTTCTTACCCTTATTATAACACAAAATTGAATAGTTGTGAAATAAAACAGAAAAGTTACAATGCTTACTATTCTCTGATGTCAAATAAGCGCAGACTAAAAGTTTGCTCTACAAAATATGTGCTAATTATAGCATTTTTTGATTAAAGATGGTATTTCCAGGTCTAAATCTTGTCCGTAGCAACTTGGGTTATTAACAGCAAAATGTGCTCAAGGCACAAGTTCCTCAATGCTAACCTGCTCTATGGGAAGAGGTTGCTCATCTTTATCCTTATAACATAACACAGGCACTGTAAATTTTCGTGCTTGTTTATAAATTTCACTTAAATCAATCACTCTACCAGAACTTTTTGTAGTAGCATAACCCGTGATGCCATTCTCTTTAAGAAATGCTTCAATTACATCAAATTTAATAGCAAAATTTACGTTCTGAGGTGGATTAATCTGAATAGTTTGAAACCCCTCTAAACTTTGGTAGTCTACTAATTGGGTCACACTAATTCCAACTACATTACCTGCAAAGTCAAAGATAGGACTACCACTGTTCCCGTTCTGGGTTGGTGCAGTATGCTGAAATCGGTTTGCAGGATGGAAGCCAGTCATTACGCCTGAGATGCCACTGACAATACCTAACGTCCCGTTTCCTTTGTAAGACAAGAGATTGCTCTTTGGGTATCCAAATAGGATTATATCTTCTCCGACATCAACAGGATTACGCCTAAATGTTGCCATCATCTCATTTTTACGTGGATCTGTCAGAAGTGCTAAATCAGCTTCATTATCGCTTGCTACTACACTTATTTTCACGCGTCGGAAAGGGATACGTACCTCATTAAATGTGGCACGCACAACGTGTCTGTTTGCGAGAATGTGATTTTCGTCAATATAAAAACCTGTGCCGCGAGAAATTAAGGTTTTCGGTATCCACACCATAACCAAGTCGTCAATCTCTTTCTTCTGGTTTTCTGTAAGTTTATGTTTCACTCTATCAAGCGATAACTTCGCCTCAACACAGATATTTTCTCGTGATCGATCCAATTCATTAGTGTTTTTGGCTGCCAAACTATACCAATAATACGCTTCCACATTATCTTGCGGCACTTCATCCATCCCATTCTCAAATGTCCGACCAAGATAGTATTGGGCAGCAGCATAGCCTTGCTGTGCTGCTTTAAAAGCAAATCTTATAGCTTTTTCAGCGTTCCTCGGTACCCCCTCACCTTTATCGTACATTTTAGTAAGGGCAAATTGAGCGGGAGCGTAACCTCGTTTTGATGCCTTCGTATACCAATCAACGGCTCTTTTGAGATTTTTTGCGAGACCTTCTCCATTATGGTACATGAAACCGATGAAATACTGCGCAGACGGAAAGGACTGAGAAGCCGCGTCAAAACACCAGATTTTAGATGCTTCAAAGTTCTGTGTTACCCCTTTTCCATAATAATACATTATCGCAAGGTTGTATTGAGCAGGAGAATAACTATCGCCTCGCCAATCCGAGGATGCTGCTTTTGTATACCATTCCACTGCTTTTCCGAGGTGTTTTCCTACTCCCCACAATCCGTTCTGATAAAGATGTGCAAGTTTGTTTTGTGCCGGAACATACCCCTGGGAGGCAGCCAATTTTATCCATTCGACAGCTGTTTTAGTGTCACTATCTTCTCCATGACCCCGATTGCTCAGTATGCCGAGGTTATATTGTGCTGTGGGATTCCCTTGTGTTGCTGCCTCTTGAATAAATTTCACTGCCTTGGCAATCTGCTCTTTTGCCAATTCAGGTTGTGTTCGTACAAAACGTTCATACATACGGACATGTATTACACCTCGGTTGTTTAATGCTGGGGCGTAGTTTTGTGTTATTGCATTTCTGTACCATTCCTTGGCTTTCTCTGTGTCTTTAGCCACACCTTTGCCGTTATCGTACATAAAACCGAGACAGAATTGCGCGATGGGATCACGCTGATTTGCCCGCTTATCAAAATCAGACATCGCTACTTGGTAGTGTCCACGTTTGTATGCAGCTACGCCTACATCATATTCTGATTTCTCCTTGGTACACCCTGCCCCAAGTATGCAACACAGTACAATCACTATTGATAAAAATGCATATTCCTTAATTGGTTTTGGAGAATTGTTTGATCTGACTGTATCAACTCTAAAACGTAGGATTATTAACAGAGGTTTGAAGTAAAAGAAAATACGTGACATTGTAATATAAATCAGAAATATATGGCACTTGCTGGCCGCAGCTCTGTTCTCCCGCTCAACGTTTCAATAATGACCAATCCGGTTCATCTTCGGGGGCACCAAGGGGGCCGTGTGCGTTACGGACGATGCGGCGTTGTGCATCATACCAATCCGTATAACTCGTGGCAGGTTGGAGTTTGTCGTTTCGAGCATCCATCAGGTTTGCGAGGGTATTCTCCATTTTGTCTGCTAAAGGTTTTGCTTCGGAATTGTCAATCAGGTTGTTTATCTGCAGTGGGTCTGCTTCTATATCGTACAACATTCGTTTACCGTCAAGCCAACGTGCGTAGCTATGCGTTTTCGTGCGAACACCGCGCCATTCATCGCCACCAACAAGGTAATCGTAGGTTGCACCGAAATTCATGGTTAGGACAGCATCCTGTTCAAAGGCATCCGTTTCGCCACGCCAAGAGGCAGACAGGTCGTAGCCTTCCACCGTCCGGGGTGGTTGAATTCCACATAAACCGCAGAGGGAGGGAAACAGGTCTACGGGAGATGTGAGCGTGTTGCAGGTTCGGTTGCCATCAAACACACCGGGCAGTCGCATGATAAGCGGCACTTTGATGGATTCCTCGTAAGGTTTTTTCTTTGCCCAGAAATTGATACCCTGTGCACCGCCTTGTGTTCCATGATCTGATCCGAAAATGAGCAGGGTATTTTCGACACGTCCCGTCTTTTCAAGGTATACCATCAGTTCACCAAGCATATCGTCTACTGCTAACGTCATAGCGAGGTAGTGACGGTAGATTTTTAGCGATTGTTCTCGCTGCGTATCTGGGACATTTTCAGGTAGATGAAGTTCAGCAGGAAGTCGATCATAGTATTTCTGCGGTGCATAGTCATAAGGTGTAGAGTGCGCTTGATGCGGAGAGATAAACAAGCAAAATGGGGTCCCGTCGTCTACATCATCCATAAACTGAAAGGCATATCGGTTCAGCGCGTCAGTTTCATATCCTTCCCATCTTTCGTTTCGCCAATCGTCAAGGTTTACAGTGCCGTTGAAATAGTCGGTATGAAAGTTGTAACCGCGCCAGTGTTGGAATCCGAGTCGGTCGCGTCCTTCAGGGACGTAATCGCGTCCCCCGATTTCTGGGAATGAACCTGTGTGGAGATGCCATTTGCCAACCCACGCTGTTCTATAGCCGTTTCGATTGAAAACATCACCAAGTCCGATTTCATCGTGTCTGGTTCTGACAAAATTGATAAGATGACCAGTTGTCTGTGGGTGTCGTCCGGTGAGTAGCATGGAGCGGTAGGGTGTGCATACTGGCGCGGTGGCAATTGCGTTGGAGAAAACGGTGCCTTCTTGTGCGAGTCTATCAATGTGCGGTGTTTCAATCTGTTTTTCGCCATATACCGGCAATGAACAGGCACGGATTTGATCTGCAAGGAGATAAACGATGTTCGGTTTGTTTGTCATATATGTAATCTCAATAATAGATTATATTGGGTGAAGTTCAATTGTTTCTGACGAAAACAAGATAGTAATATCAAAATGTTGTAGAAAATTCAATCCTAATAGACCTTCAACTATTGAGTCTTCATGCAAGTCATGACATAAAACATCAATATTGTCAACAGTTTCACCAATTGCTGTTAAATTGCGTACGGTTATGATTTTTGCGGTAATAATTCCATTTGTTGTTAGAATATTTACCTCTTGTTTTGGATTTGAGAGGTCATATCCTAAATCAGTAGCAACTTGTATTGGAATAGATGTAATTGAAGCGCCCGTATCTAAACCAACAGATATGGTTTGGACAGTATTCGGATTTATGCCGCCAACTTCAAGACTATGGACAATTAAATGTCGTGTACTATCAAATGATATACTTGCCATTATAAGAGGTACCCTACGCCCTCTGGGGTTTGGCGTGTAGAATGCACTGCGATTCGTCCTGTGTAGTTCATTGAAATATCCCGTATCTCCTTACGTGATTTACTATGTGCAACAAGTCTTCCTGATAGTAGTTCGGTATTTTCGCTGAGTTCATAATCAACAATAAGCAGCCATTCATCAGGATATTTTTGCTCCATTTCCTCAATCGTCAGACGTTCGTCTGTCATTTCTCTCTCCTTTTTAGGTAGTTGGATGCATAGTTCACGCCTTACGCACCAACAATGTTGTTAAATTAACGTTAGTTTGATAATAGGTATATGAACTTCATTTTCTTTAAAATATTACACTCATAGACCCGGTAGGTGCGGTTTCTTAACCGCACCGGATTCAAAAATCTGGTTTATCAAACTCACGTTTTTCTATTCAGAATGCAATTTGAGAAGCGTGTCTCGAGCCTGATTGCGAATTTCAAGTTCATTTGCATGCAAATCTTCTTCGATCAGATGCACTCCTGATTTATCTCCAAGATATGCAAGTTCATACGCTGCTCCGAGTCTCACTGCAGGAATTGGATGTTCAAGTAACGCCTTAAGTCCTTGCATAGTTCCTGCTTTTTCAACGATTTCTACCCAATTTGATGCAAGGGCTGGTGAATCGTTTCGATTGTAAAATCCGCGAGTTTTTAAACTTCGATGAGTCCAAAACCACTGCTGGGTGTAACCTTGGTTTATATCAAACTTCTGCTTTAGTGTTGAAAGCATCTCAGCACCTTCTGCACGTTTCTCTTTGTTCCAATGTCTAAGCTTTCGTTGTGCATGTTCTTGACACCATTTAACAGTCAGAGTATCACCAAGTTCTTGAAGTGCAGCTGCAGCACGTGCCGATCCTTCAATAGCAAGACTGCGCAAGGGTTTTATTGCTCGTCTGTCCCCTGAATTTCCTAAGATAATTTTCATAGTTGGTTGTGTTAACATTTCAATACATTTTGGGACTAATTCTTCATTTGAAAGTTCCAAGAACGTTGATCCCAAACGCCATGCCCAAAACACAGTTCCTGGACCACCTATCTTATTTAATGGGACCAATGCACGTATTTTTAGTGCTGGAAATAAACCCGTCTTATCTAATTCCCAGAGTTGATGATAGGTTTTGCGACTCTCAGTACTATGAATATGAATACGTCCTGCATCAATACGTTTGAGAATTGTCTTAACTTGTTTAGTTGTAGGTGGATTAATAGTAAAATGAACGGTGGAACTAATCCGATTGGACCATGCAATATCAGTGCTATATGGAATATCATTACCAAAAGGAATAATGTGTAGATGGGTGGTATACCTTCCTATTTGATGGAGCCAGTGTGTCCTTTCAGATAAGGTAATTGTATCACTTAATTCTTCACCAGGGTTGAGTGTTTTGTAGTCGCCGGTATCTAAACCCCAGAGCTCTACATTTATGTAGTCAAAATCATCATAGCTAAATCTTGCTGAGGTGCCATCAGGGTTTAGAATCTCTATTCTTATTTCTTCCAACGTAAAGATACCTACATGCAAATGCTCATAACGTACGACAGGGCCCCAAGCACGACCTCCAATCTTAATAGGACGGTTACTCACATTTTTTAGACGATAGGTCAACTTTATAGGTTGCCCATAATCGTATTGTTGTTGGTCAGGTTCCACCTCAAGTTTCAACTGTGTTTTCCCTGAAAGTATATCTGAAACAATTAGTGCGGTGTTGCGGACATTTTCATCTATGTCTTGTGTAAGAGGTTTTAAGGCGGGAGCAAACTCTATTAGTTGCATTTGTTTGATGAGGTCAAGGGTCAGTAATTTCACTTTAGGTTCGGGATCAGTGAGTAATTGCGGAATATACTTAGATACTTCTGCTTTCCCTAAGTCTCCAAAGCTTGACAATCCCTGAAAAGCAACCTGGCGAAGCGGGGACAGTCCATGAAGTGTAAAAACCTCAATTCCACTTTCAGGGTCTTCATTTTCGTATGACAACTTGAACTTACCCAACGCAAAAGCTGCAACTGCCTCAATGGCAGCCTCGCTATTATATGTTGTTAGTGCTTGCAACACATCCGCATCCGGTTTCTGTTTCATTAAGCGCAATAGTGCTTCAAACCCTTCAGTCCCCATATTTGTCAATGCTGCAGTCAAAACCTTTATCAACTCGCGACGGTGGCTAAAATCATAGATCTCGAGATATGCCTTTTCTAAAACAGGGACAAGTTTCGGATTTCTCAGTGCACGAAACATTCCCGAAATCTCATTCCGAACATACCCTGGTTCAGACTGTTCTAACATTTTCAGTAATAGTGGCACAATTGCTGGTCCTGATCGTGACAATGCTTCTATAACCCAATTTTCGGAACGTGTGCCACGTCTCACTCCCTTCGCTATATCTGTATTCGGGTCAAGAAATTTCAATAGTATATGAATAGTCTGCACGTCGTCGATGTGTGCAAGTTTCATCACGACTCTTTTTAAGGTCCATGTTTTAATTTCGGGATCATTGAGTATGTCAATTAGAATGGGTATAGCCCTTTTATCTTTGAAATCCGCTAATGCATAAGCTGCATCTTCTCGGCTCTCTGTATCCTTCAGTCTCTCAACAAGTTTTGGTATGACTCGTCTGTCTTTCAGGTTTACTAACACATCAAGGACAATCTTTTGTGTCCCTACATCTGCGTCGAGATGTTTTGCCATAAAATCCCTTGCGTATTCAGCATCAATATTAGCAATCGCCCGTGCTGCGGTGTTTCGTATCTTATTGTCTGTGTTGTGCAGAAAAGTTACTGAGAGTGCTGATAAAGCACTGGGATCTCCGAAGTAGTTTTCTAATAGATAAGCTGCCCCTTGTCGCGCATTTTCATTTTCATCTGAAAGTGTTTGTATAAGGAATGGAATGGCATCATCTTCCATTAGGAATAGATCTCTGACAGAGTCCAGGCAAATAATATGATTTTCAGATGATCTTAGTTTCTCAAGAACACCTGGATTAGCATGTGTTGTTCTACACATTGCAACTATGAATAAAAAAATTAGACATATTCTATATTTCATGGTTTTCTGGAATGTTTTTTAACATTCGGTAATGTGTAATAGCAAATCTAAAATATGTTCATCCCTGGTAGGTACGGTTAGGAAACCGCGTCATAAGGGTCAATTTAGTGCTACAATCACTTGTGACAGGCTTCCTAACCTCGATTTGAGAGAAAAATCTGTCTAATCGAGGTTAGGAAAGTCCTCCAAAAGATGGTGATATTCTAAAATTGATGTCTATGCAGAATTAAAACTTTAGTCCCAGACTAACCCGGTGTGCGTCTTGTAGGTATCTAAAATTCGCAAAGGCATAATCGAGAGAAAGCACTGTTTCACGGAATTTTAGGTGGACACCCAAACCGAGTGTAAGTCCCTCTTCATCATCAATGCGATCCGGACCTAAACGGAATTTATAACCTGCACGAATTGCCGCCATCTTTCTGTACCAATATTCTAAGCCGAGGTTCAACCGTTCGCTGTTATCGTTCGGATGGTTACCATCAAGCGCGATCGTGAGAAGGTTGCTGTCATTATCAATTAGGTCGTAGGCAATACCGAGTCGAAAATTGGATGGCAGCGGATATTCGATGGTTTCCAATTCCGCTTTACGCGTTGGGTTCGTGGTATCTGGGTGGGGTGAGTAATCCGCAATTTGTTCATCACCAGCCACTTCTGCGCCAGACTCAAGATCAGGTCCGCTAAAACTCATCTCAGGTCCAAAGTTTGAGAAAGACATACCGATACGTAAACTCCGCCACCCCGTCCAGTATAAAGTGCCGATGTCTATTGCCACACCTCTTGCACTTTCACGATGAATTTGCTGATGGATATACTTTGCATTGATGCCAAATGAGAGATTCGCACCGGACTCCTTTTGATAAAGTTCCCTTGAATACGCTAACGACACGGCAGTATCCCATGCTGAGTACCAAAGTCCCGTGCCGTCTGGCTTTGCAAGGGTTGTGATTTCTGTGTCGGGAACGTTGAGGAAGGTAACGCTTGCACCGAATGTGCCAATCTTTTCTATCGGCGTAGCAAACGCGAGATAGTTGTATCGGACATCCGCCAGCCATATCGTGTGTGTGTCTGAAAAACTGGTCTTTTCAAGTTGGCTCAATCCTGCGGGATTCCAATAGATGGTAGTGACATCGTTAGCGATTGCACCGAAGGCACCGCCTAAGCTGTCCACTCGTGCGCCTGGTCCAATTTTGAGAAATTGTGCCCCTGCAGTTCCCACATTCGTGGTCGCATAACTGGGAATTGTTGACAAAAGCAAAACAGTCGCTAAAACCGAAATTGAGAAGAGAGAAATACGGCATCGCGATGTGTCCGTCTTTCTTATTTTTGCTGTCTTATAGTCTTGTCTATCCTGAGAAAAATTAGTATTATGCATGTGTTTCTCCTAAAACGTGTTCGCTTATCGAATGATTGCAAACCTTCCGATCTTATATCCGATGACTTCACTGTTTTCATCTTGCGCTTCAACATGAAAGATATAAACGCCACTTGCCAGCGCCTGATTGTAACGGTTGAGCAGATCAAATTCCGCTGTACCGCCCTTGTCGCCCTGTGCCAATCGCTCATCCGGATTAAAGGGAGTGTTACTTTCGTGTTTGATTTCACGCACCAATTCACCTACCAATGTATAGATACGTATTGTGCATCGTGGTGGAAGATGCGTGAAAAAGACCTTATCCGTTCCTTCTGAGGTTACCGCTCTGTTTGTGACAAAGTATGGGTTTGGCACGACACGGATTTTTTCGAGATCGGCTTTGATGTCCTCAGCAGCAAGGGATTCACCTTGCGTTGTTAACATCAGTTCGTCTCCGTCTTGTGGCGCAGCAACACCGCCCATTTCAACAGTGAATACATCACCTGCGGAAATTTCACCGTTAGGGTCTTTGATGTAAACGTAAGCACCACGAATGAAAATTCTGAAGAACCCTGGTGTTCCTTCCGGGTTATATTCATCACTCCAAGCCGCGCCGTTCCAAATCGCATATCCATCGGCACGTTCAGGGTTGAATTGGATTTCTTCGCCCGTATCTTCGTCTACGACCTTAACGTGTGTATCGTCAGTAAACGTAATAGAGTAGGTATGAGGTCGATAATAGGTAGCCCAATAGATGTTGGGCCACGTATTTTCGCTAACTCCTGGGGATTCAATGTTCACTGACCAATCTGTGACTGTGCCTGCTGTCAGTTTAACATCTTTGATTGGGTTTTCGTCTGGACTTCCGTAAGTCACGTCAACGCCTGTAAGTTTCAAGATGATACCATCAAACATTGGAGAAAGTGCCTCAAACGCTGCAAGATGCCCAGCATCATACCAGTCGAACGTTTGCCTCTCTACTACGGTTTGATTTGTTGTGGTATCAACGATTTCATAAGCAGGGGGTTGGTGTCCGGGACCTGTGATATATGCACCGGGCCCAGTTTGTTTAGCACCGTACCAAACAATCTTATACTGATGCCCCGTAACTTTATCTGGTGCTAACACCATTGGTTCAACGGTAACAGCCACTTTTCCGGTTGTGTCTACCTCAACAGCAGGTTCTTTATATCCGGCGGGATGTGCACGCGGAACAACATGAAGCATTGTTTCAATCTGACTACTTTCCATCGCTGGCAACCCTTTCTTGGGATTACCTGTATCGTAAGAGGTAACCGCGTAGGTATATTGGAGACCGTTTGTTAATCCTGTGTCAGAAAAGAAATTTTTGATACCCACGTCTTCACCAAGCGCTATTGACGGGGTGGAAACAACACGGAAAATATCTCCGGCTACCGGCGGTCCTGCGGGTCCATCGGTAATTTTCACGTAGAGTCCACCAAAATATATCTGTTCACCAGAACGGTATGTTCCATCCGGATACGGTTCCCCTGTAGCAGGATCCTTTACGACAACATACCCGCCACCGTTCGCTGGAAATTCAGCATTATATTCCATAACTTCCCACAATGTTGTGTTTATCACCTCAAAACTTGTGCTGGAATTGAATTTGATAGCGTAGGTTGCACTTTTGAAGAAGGCAGCGAAGAAAGGCTCATCACCCATGCTTTCAATGGTAGCGTCTGACTGCTTACCGACGTGCGCAACCGTGAAGAAATTACCCGTAGTACTCGGTTTGTCGAATTCCATCAACAATTCCCAGTCTTCAACAGGATTGCCACTGTTTTCATCGTAGGCAGTATCTCGTCTATAAACTCTGTAGCCTTCAAAGATTTTCTCTGGGTCGGTTACATCAACATATTCCTCAATACTTTTGTTGACTCCGTTATCAACCCATCTCCCAGCACTTTCCCAGATAAGCGATACTTGTCCGTCACCGGGATAAGCTGTTACCATGGGTGAAGGTGGTGGGGCAGGGGCAACATATTCGTCATCATATAACTTTTGTGCCCAGTCCGAAGATGATTGCAAACCTGCAAGCCCTTCACCGATAGCCACTGCAATGATGACGTTGAATGTTTCTCCTGGAGCAAGCGATTCAATTGGACCGTAGGACTGAATAAAACGTTGATCGTCATAGTTTGCAGGGAGCGGTTCAACACCTGGGGTGCTGATTAAAGCGTACTTCTCTGCGTCAGTTGTTGGGTCCGTGTCTATCGTAATCCGTTTGTGTGCGATAAAAGGGATTTTTGCTGCTGCATCTTGTGCGTCATCCCCTATATAAGCATCCAATACACGTAGACCGATGTATCCTGGGGCAGATGCATTAGAGAACCCATAAGAGAGATAACGGTTCGGGTGATCATCAGGATTGAGACCGTCCGGTGTCTGATCCAATGCTACAAAATCATCCGCTGAGTAGCTTGCTGTGCCCGTTTCGTTACTGGAAACGTCTACGTCGTAACGGAACGCCATAAACACATCTTCAAGGGTGTCACTACCAACGTTTTTGACGTTGTACTCAAGGATAAAGAAGTCGTAAAGCGGTGCGTAACTCCACTGGAATCCGTTGACTTCAATTTCTAAACCGAGGATCAACCCTTTATTTGCATTAGGATTAGTGTCATTACATTTGAACCGAATAGATTGTCCTGTTGGTGTTCCTTTAGTCGTTACACCGGGTTTATTTGAAATAACCTCAGGCACGTCATCAGTTGGCCAAATCTCGCTTTGCCTTCCATCTGCCTCAGCAACACCGACTTCACCATTCTTGTTAGCACCGATCCAGATGTCTCCCTCAAAGATATAGGAATCGTTTGTTCCTGCGGGCCACCATCCTGAGGGGTTTTGGGTAGGGTTCTCGGGATAACCGACGACTGCTGTGTTAAAAATAGCAGACGACAGATTGCCGACGTCAAGTGCTTTCCAATCTTCTCCTGCATTTACTGATAGTGCAGTAAATGCTAAGACCGTCCATAAAAGACTATATCTTACTAATTTCATATTTTTACCTCCATATTGTGGATGTGATGACAAATCGTTATCACTGAGAATGCGGTTTGGAATTCAAGACATGACTCGTAATGGATACGATTGAATCAAAATATCCGCTGAAATTCCAAGACCTTTGTGTAATTTCCGAATCATGTCCAAAGACAAAGTGCGTTGGCGATTCAAGATTTCTGATACGCAGGAACGTGAACCGATATAGAGTTCAAGATCATGTTCGGTAAGTCCTTGGCTCTCCATATAGTGAAGAATTGCATCAATAGGATCTGGTGGTGGAATCGGATAATGTTCATTTTCATAAGCATCAACAAGTGTCACAAGGACATCTAATTTATCACCTTCTGGTGAACCGTAACTCGCGTCCCAAAGTTGTTCTATATTTTTTAGTGCAGCGTTATAATCTGCTCCAGTTTTGATTGGTTTAATTTCCATGGTTTTTCGTTTTGATACATTCAGCTTCAAGTTGTCGTTTTGCATCAGAATACGGCATGATATAATTCTTATGCATATTATACCATAACAACAGTATTGTCCTTCAGTAAATTTAGTCATTGCGTTTCTGTGATTTCATAAATGCGATACTTTTGTTTCTGACCATCTCCGATATCTACCTCACCTTCAATCAGCAGTGGATAACTGTACTCAGTTTCTTTGACTGAAAAAAGATAGGGAATCGCGCCTGCTGCACGCGCTTCTCTCGCTTGTAGAGCAACATTACGTGGTGCCTTCGCGTGCACGTTATTAATCTGATATGTTGACCTGTCAGCGTAATACATCAGATCAAAATGTGCACCAGTCCGTTCATCGTCAAGAAAGAAGCAAGCATTTTTTGGCATTTCCTGTTGAATACGTTTACCACTTACGACATACAACGGAATTTGTGCATTACGTTGTGTAACCTTATATGCTGCCTCAACATAACTCACTGTGTAAAATATAGCAAGGACAAGTGCTACATAACGAACACCGAGCCATACCCATCTTTGCCAATCTCTTTGACGTATTAGAAAATACACACCAGTAAATAAACCGAGTAAGATACCAAATCCGATGAGCTGTTCAGTTATCCAGAAATGTTTATGCATAAACGGTGCGAAACTTTTGATCCAATCAATCGGAAGAACATTGCGAATTTGGACACGCCCGTTAGTTCTTTTTGCTAAAGTAGTGATGATAACAATCGACAGCATTGATGCGCCCCAAATTGATGTGTAAAGCCAATTCTTTCGCTGCCATGCCCAGCTAATGACTACTGCCAGACAGATGAGCAACGATGGCACAGCAATCATTGTTGCAGATGGTGTTTTCGTTTGGGCAAGTGTGTGCGGTACAATGACACCGATAGCCCATGCTAATATAAACAGTTCCGGTAATCGCCAACGTTTGAACATTACTACCAATAGACACAACACAATAGCAAAGAGTGCGGCATAGAAAAACGGATAAAACAGCGGCATATATTCAAATAGAGGTCTATCCCAACTTGCCTTCCACCCTTCAATGTTTGTGTTAAGATGCTCAAGAACACGTCTATGTTCCCATATATATTCTTTCGGATATCTTATCAAGCAATAAACTGCCCAAGGCGCGACAGTCCCAATACCAACAAGAAGAAGCAACCCAACATCTTTGAGTCGAATTCGCGTGTCTTTTTCATCTGACTCTTGCATATCAACCGTCTCCATATCATCAGAAGATTCCCTAAGCGTTCGAATTCTATGTTTGTACCATTCTACAAACCAGACAACAAACGCAATCCCAAAAGTGATAAGTGCCAGATAACTTTTTGAGAGATAGGCTATCCCCATCGCCACACCTGATAAGATATAATTCCTTCGTTTCCCGGTTCGGACTGCACGAAGTAAAAACCAACACGAAACTTGAACCCAGAGCAGCAGCGCTATGTCAATGTGATCCGAAAAGCGATAGCCGTGAACAGATGCAAACAGAAACGGATTAAACGCCTGAAGAAACGCTGCGATAAGCCCTGCGCGTTTATCAAAAAGATCAGAGGCTATTCTATATGTCAACCATGCTGACAGCACAAGACTGATAGCAGACGGTAAACGTAGCGCGAAAGCGTTGATGCCAAAAATAAAATGTGAGACACAGATTTTCCACATGGCAACAGGCGGTTTATGTAGCCATATATGGTTTCCTCCCCAGTTTTTGTAATCATATTGCAGCCACGGTTGATCATACAGGGTGAATTTCAACGGATGTTTTGTTAAATTTCGAGCGACGATTGCATGAAAACCTTCATCCCAAAAGTGAATCTTGCTGTGTCCGAGGTTTCGCAGGACCAAACTAAAGGATGCAATCAATATGCAACATAGGATAATATTTATTGATATAGATTCACTCTTTGCGTTTGAATTTTCAGAAATCATCTGTTATGTCCTGAGTAATCTGAATATTAATACCTTTTTATCTCTCTTCAGTATTATTTCAAGTGATGTTTTGGAATAATATTGACATTCCTATTCCGGCAATAACCATAATTACTCCCATAATCATATAGAAAATGCAAGTCAAAAGTTTTGCGGGGGTAGCTGACACCCGGAAATATTCATTCATTGCAGTGACAATCTCTGTAAGCAGCGAAAAGTGTCCGCGCTGCTTAATCTTAATCATGCCTGATCCTATCCAAGACTGAACAGATACCTGAAGGTCAACCTCAACAGAGGTGATTCGTATAGCAGAAAGACTTTCTTCATAAGATAATTCAAGTTTTTGTAAAGTATCAAGTAATGCGTCCCGAAATGAAGTATCTGTAACACCGAATGCGACGTATCCCTTCAATACAAAACACATCATCACAAGAACAACTGTAAACATGACTGGGTTTAGCCATTTAATAAGAAACGGCGTAGATGGTGGCAAAATGAGAGGTAGGATGATATTTGGCACAAAAATAATAAACATCATAGACAGCAACCATCTATTTGAGAGCAGGAAAGGTCGCCGCGTTAAAATGCCTCGCATCCCGATTATTAAGAAAAAAACTGCTATCACCCCGAATATAATTGGGAACACGATTGAAAACAGTGTAATGTAGAAATCTAAATCCATCTCTTCCCTCCTAAGGGTTACGTTAATGTTCCTCTATATCGCTTATACCCACCCATCCTCAATCATCAGTGTTAATGGGGATTCCATCTCTTCCATAGGTAAACGAACCCGTTGCCGTTTCCGTGATGACTCATAAATTGCCATGAGCAGTTCGAGGGTAGCATATCCACAATGACCGCTTGAGCGATGTTCTCGGTCTTCTTCAATGGCGTTAATTAGGTCTCGCACAGGGGTAATTTCTGAAGGGAGTTCGGGGGTAGCCCATTCGCCACCCGTCTCTTGATTGCGATAACGGATGCCCGGTCCGCCAGGGGCAGCGAGTTCTATTTCGCCTTCTGTGCCGTAGCAGTAGATATGGTGATAACCCGGTGCAGTATCATTCCCCGATTCAATGATGCCTCGCGCATTGTCTTCAAACTTGAAGTATCCGATCGCGAAATCCTCGGAGTGCAGATCGTATTTGGTCGGTGTGCCGATACGTTCAATCTGCCCGATTACCCAACTCACAGGACGATCACCGTAGAGATACAGCATAAGGTCAACAGTATGCGTAGCGTTGTCCTTCAGGTCGCCGCCACCACAAATGCCGTGAATGCGAAAGATGTCACCAATAGCACCATCGGCAATCATCTCTTGTGCATGCTGGTAGGGTGAGCTAAATCGTACTTGATGATCAATTGCCAATTTCACACCGTGCTGTGAACAGGACTCAAGCATCGCTTTTGCTTGTCCAAGATTTTCTGCCATCGGTTTTTCAGACAGAATACCTTTGACACCGTGTTTCGCCGCTTCAATCACCAACGGTGCATGGTGTTTCGGGCGCGTACAGACTGAAACGAGATCAATATCCTCTGTCTGAAGCATTTCGATGAAATCGGTGTACTGTTTTTCAACCTCGTATCTTTCACCATACGCCTTAAGCCGTTCTTCATCAATATCTGCAATTGCAGTTATAGTCGCCCGCGGTTCATTCACATACCAACCGGCGTGCATGTGAGAAATACCACCGCAACCGATGATTGCTACCTTATAGTTTTTGTCCATTATCAATTCCTTTCTTATTCTTTCGGATTGAGCAGGTCAAGGAAATTGTCCCATACCAACCATCCGTGTTCGTTGGGTTGCGCACCTAATTTGATATAAAAACCTTCGCTGCCGCCTTTGTGGTCAACACATACCGCTTTGGCATCCCATTTTTTGAACCACTTTGCAAGCGTGATGACTAATTGTGTTCCAAGCCCCTGACGTTGATGTTCTGGCAGAATATAGATAGATTGAAGTTCACCTTCAAGGTCAAAACGTTCTGTTAAATGTCCAGCTACGAAACCGACTGTTTTCCCATCTCCAATTGCAAGATATACTATGCGCGGGTCTTTCGCTTTTTGTGGGTGGTGTTCCTTACGCATATAAGCAGTCCATCTGTGGACAGCATCCTCACGAGTTAGGTAAAATGGCTTATTGAATGCGTCTTGAAAACTTTGCAACGTTATCTCAACGATGGATGGGACATCGTTGAGTTTGGCTTCTGTGATGGTGTAGTCCATTGGTTTCCTATTCAATCTAATGCTAATTCCGCTCTATAAACCAGATTCGCTTATTTTATTGTATATGTCGGTCCCCATAGTTACCAATTCCTCTTGGATTTCATCCCAATCTTCCTTGTCTTCCAGCCCTTTTTCAAGGACACGAAAAATCACGATTAAAGCTCTTGTTGCATCTTTATATTCGTAAGGGTAATCTGATTCTGGAAAAAGTTCCATCACCTTGTCTCTACGTTCAAATCTGTCCTTTCCCTGGAACCACAATCGTATATTACATTCATGTCTTGTAAGCCATAACCACATTCGTATTCCGCGAATAGTCTTTGAAATATAATCTTTACCAACAGGTACAAGTTTACCACTAAAAAGACCGTCACCTTCGCGAATAGGTGTCCAGAATTCGCTGAATTCAATATTGGATTGTTCAGTTTGGATATCTATAGCAGGTCTTGCGACATAATGAAAGGACAACTCTTGGTGTGAATTTGCAAGTACTTGAATTAGATACCAATCAGTTTTGCTGTCTTCGTTACGTAGATTACAGGTTACGATCATCAGTTCCTCAAAATTTTCAGCTACCAATACCGCTACATCAGCTTCTTTTAGGCGCGCATAAGCCTCAAGTCTCCCCCAGTGGTCCCAATCTGCTTTGCCAAATTGGTTTTCAACCACAATTGTCCCATCCTCTCCACTTGCGACAATATCCGCCTTTTTTGTTCCAACTCTTGCTTCTGTTTCTGCGTCTTCAAATTTGCCGACTTTGAGTGCCTCAAGATTATCTGCAAGATCTTCTGAAAATTCCTCTTCTCGTGTGTAGATTTTTGATAGCCGTATTGTTTTTTGAAGGTTCATTTGCTTCTCCTGTAATAACAACCAGATTTGTTTTGTAAGAGATTTTCCATACACTACCGCGTTTGTAACTTGGCTTTCTCCTCATCATAGTTGTCATACACACTCATTTCAGGACTTTCCCAATCTTCAGCAAAGGTGGCAAAGCGAGCACGTAAATTTGTCGCTTGTGCTTCGTCAATACCACGTTCTCGCAAATCTATATAACCCGGTGGAAGAAAGGTTACAATGACTCGTGCACCTTCACACACATCACTGGGTGTTTCCGAAAGTTCAATTTTCCCGTTGTGATATACGCCTTCAATAGTTGTAGACATGGCTATTTCTCCTTATTTCTCTCTTTCAAAATAGATCGTAACGCTTCATTAACGGCTTCTTCAGTAGGAAAAGCGGCGGCAACATCTGGATCAAGACGGACAAGGTTTGTACCAGCAGCGGCCTGCTCCGCATATTTCCCACGGACACCGTTTTTCAGCAAAGTTTCGTCATACTCAGTACGTAATTCGTCATTGAGGTCGGTTTTGTTAGTCATTTCCGCTGGTCGTGCCCCTTCTTTCCAAATATAACTGTCAACAGCTCTAACGGATAATCCTAAACGTTTTGAGGCCGCTTCTAAGAGCAAAAGTGACTCAATATCTGACACGTTTCGATTTAATGTCTTATATACAAACCTGATGATGTGTACATCAGGTTTAGTTGTGTCTGCCCCAAAGAGTATTCGGAGATACTGGAAACCAGCCATCGCAAAATATTTAATATTTAGCGTATAGCACTCCTGAGGATTAGCTTGCATTGCCCATTCTTTCAGATTCTCTTCTTCAGGAATGCTTGGTGTTTTCTGAGCGATTTGGCAAAGGTATTTTACTACTTGCTGTAGCATTTTTGCTTTACGCTCGGAATTGTAGTTAAGCTCTTGTTGAATGAATTTATAGGGTGTTGGATAACTTGCCATCAAATTTGCTAAATCAGTGACCTGTTGTGTGTCAGGATGTTTAACCCTAAAATTCTTGAGTCGAGGAACCACAACTCTGTCATAACTTGTACGGAGTGATAAGACACAGTCAATCACTTTAATAGCAGGAGATCTCAAATCGGGATCAATCGGTCTACAAAACGGAGCAATTTGTTCCAATTTTTTTGCTACTGCAGTGATATCCGCTTCTGCAATATGGATTTCCTTCATTTAGAATTTACCTTTACGATTATAGTAAATTTAGAATTAATTATACACTGTGAACAAGCGAGGTTAGGAAACCTCGCCTACCGGTGAATGTCCGAGGCACAATGAATTGCGTGCCTACGAACAAGTTAAAAATCCAAACTCACACCAACCATAACCAAACGCGGAGAACTCCATGAAGCTGGACTGGAATGCTTCTGGGCAGTCAACGGAATACCGTAACGGTCATACGTCACTTCATCAAGCAAGTTATCAAGGTTCTTCGTGTTGAAGATGTTCCGAATATCCGCAAAGAAGGTATATGTCATTCCACCAATGCGGCTACGTTTGCTCACAAGTGCATCAACATTGTAAGTTGCGGGATAACGCTTTGAATTGATAGCGGGTTTTATCGGTGCTCTCGGATTTGGCGTGTAGGGTAAACCGCTGGCATACCTACCGACAAAATTAACAGCAGAAGTGAAGGGCAACTGAATGTCTAAAAATGCGGAAACGATATGACGTTGATCCCACGCTAACGGATGGCTTTCAGTGACTTCAGGTTGTTGTCGGTAATAGGTGAGGTATCCCAGATTTCGGCTGGAGCCTTTCCCTTTGGCAACAGAATAGGTATAACTAAGCGACCCGGAAACCCGACTATTCCCTGTGCGCCACTTACGGATTGCGAGTTCAAATCCTTGCACGCGACCGTAAATGTCATTGATAAAATAGCTATAATCGTTGGAAATGTCAACATGCACACTACTCACAAGGTTGTTAATATCCTTGGTAAATCCAGTAATGTCAACGGTTAAATCATCTGTGAATTGCTGTGCAATGCCGACTTCATAAGCGATGGTTTTCTCCGGTTCCAGGTCAGGATTTCCTCTTCTTCGGATTGCACCGCGCATATCAAAGCTAAGGTTTTCATAAAGATCATCACCGCGTGGAATCTGGTAGTAATGCCCGTAGGTAAAGTGTAGCTTTGCCCGATCAGTAATTGGGAACGAGATACCGAGCCGTGGTGCGATCATGTGTTTCGTAGCGGGTTCAATCGGGTTTTTGATGATTGGCTGTCCAACTGAATATGTTTCATAGTCCAGTTTAATTGTGCCATCCTCATTCAGTTCAAGCGGATCCAAAAGGTCTTTGGGTGTCCTACCATCTGGATTATACATATCATATCGTAAACCAGCGTTGACGATCATGCCTTCATATTCCATCTTATCTTGGGCATATAAACTGATGGATGTAGGCGTTACATCATAATACTCCATATAGAGGTTTGAACTCCCATAATTTGTTGTCCCAAGATTATAGAGGTTGTTCGTTGAGAATTCAATACCGGTTTGGATTTGATGATTCTCCGTAACTTGGCTCGCAAAAACGCCTTTGAAAATTGAAGTTGTAGAATTACGG
This sequence comes from Candidatus Poribacteria bacterium, assembly GCA_022825825.1. Taxonomy (GTDB): domain Bacteria; phylum Poribacteria; class WGA-4E; order WGA-4E; family WGA-3G; genus MSPOR6. Next base: position 151,742 of record JAJDWA010000062.1, on the reverse strand, counting down.
GTTGTCCAGAAGTTGTTATCTCCTGCGACATCGTAAGTTGTGTCGTTATACGCCTGCTGCGCTGGGTTTCTAATTCTGCCCTCTTCCTGATTTTCCTCAAAGGATATATCTTTGTCGTAGGCGTTTTCATCAAACGTTTTATTCAACGGATCCCACACTTTTCCGGGTTGGTGACTGGCAAAAGAACGGTGGAATTGCCCGAACGTCAAGGTATAGAAGGTGCCTGAGTTGATATTGTGTGAAAGTTGAACGGAAAGACTTCGTCCATCCCTATTGTCAACTTCAATCGCACCGGGTACAAAACGTAGACTCCCACCATAGTTGTTGAATTCCCGCACATCATAGAGTCCACTTGCAGTGAGTTTGAGTTCGGGAGTCACCTCAAACTTGAGTTTACCTTGAAGCGTATGCCCACCGCTACCGCTATTGGGCAGATAACTTTCATCGCGTCGGAACTGGCTGGCGAAGGAGAACGTCAACCGATTGCCCCATATCGGACCGCTGAGGGCAAATTCACCAATATGACTCGGAGAAAGATTATAATTTTTTGTCCCGTTGAACAGTCCGCTGTACTGTTCCAAATCCACAATGTATCCATCGAATAGCGTAACCTGTTTCTTTTCATAGTCAATTACAGTGCCATCCGCATCCCTATAGGGCTGGCGTGCCATGATCACTTCACCTGTTTCTGCATCCACTTTGGGTTCATCTGTTTCTGGGTCAATAACGGGTTGCAGTGGATTTTCTGTTCTATCTGCATATACACCGGGCGCAATTTCCGTGAAGGTTACCTGATCATCACCTTCTCGATTTGCTAATTCCCCAACTGTAACAGAATTCCCACGATAAGGTGTTTGATAATCGTAAGGTTTTCCGATGAATATTCCTCTAAAAGGCTCAAGTGCTACGGGGCGGAAGCCGTTGTCCGGGTCTAACCAGGGTCCGTATATCGGGTCGCCATGGTGCTGTCCCCATTGACCTACGCGATATCTGATTCTGCCGGTAAATTTTTGGGTGCCAGCCTTTGTAATGAGATTAATTACGCCAGATTGTGCATCACCGTGTTCCGCATTGAACCCGCCAGTGATAACTTCCATCTGTTCAAGCGCGTTTGTGCTAATTTGCAGCCCTAAACCTCTACCAATCGGATCATTTACTGGAATGCCGTCAATAAGATATTTAATCTCCATTGACCTACCCCCACGAATATGAACGGATCCCGTTGAGTTTAGCACTGCAACACCTGCTTGTGTTTGGAGAATGCCGTTCACGGTATCGCGTGGCATAGAGGCGATTTCGTCCGCTTCAATTATCCGTGTTGTTTGCGTAACATCCTTTTTAATGAGCGGTTTGGTAGCAATTACCGTTACGCCTTCAAGTTCCACAACTTCAGAAGCCTCCAGGGCGAAGTTTATGGTCGTGGTGAGTCCAGCGAAAACCGTCGTTGCTTGAACGGTCTTAGAACGGTAGCCAGTAAGTTCAACTTGGATATCATATCCCCCTGGATCAATATTGGTCATGACATAATAACCAGAATCGTTTGTTGTTGCAGTAGTACTTGTCCCGACAATCGTCACTTTGGCGTTCGCTAACGGTTGCTTTGTCACTTCGGCAGTAACGATACCGGATATTTTACCGATTGTGGCAGCCGCCGCATCAGGCGCGCTAATTATAGCTATACATGTTATACTCAATACGAATAGGACTACCTTTTCAAAGGTATTATTTTTTTTCATGGAGATTCTCCTCTTTCCTAATATTTGAAAACTTACACAAGAGTATTCACATAAGAAAAATAAAATAATCGAGGGTTTTCGGTTAACTAATGATGGGATAACAGTGTCTACAACACTGCTGTCCACAATCGTTCAATTATTAAAAAGATAACAGATGTCGGCAAAAACGTCAAGAAAATAAGTCTGATTTTCTTGACGAACAGAGATAGCTGCGGCATTTTTCTTAACGTGAGTTCGGTCCAACCAACTTTTAGAATCAGCAGAATACGCGTTCTGAACCACTGTTATTGTGTCCGTTAAAATAAGCCAAATTTTCGGAGTCAAATCCAATTGTTTGGTCAGGATAAGCCCTCAAATCCAGTATTAATGTTTATCCATGTAAACACTAATAGTACTATCTACGTTTAGTGATCTAAATACGAATAATACCTACTCTTTTATTTTACACTGACCAAATAGAATGTTACACTAAATTTAATCATAAAAATGTCAAAATATACGTTGATGCTTCACACAGACATCTACTTCTAAATTACTCTCGGTACTGTTAGCGGAGGATGGAGCAATGAAACATACAAATACACAGAATCACAACAGCGCCTGTACATCAATCCAATCCACCGATACGGAAGACTCCTTGTTGGCGATAATTCAAGAAAATTCACGATTGCCCGAAAAAGATCAGACACGTTATCAACAGCTGTGGCGCAAGTGTGAAAATGAAACGATAAGTGATGATGAACTCACCGAGTATCAAATGTTGTCGCACCAATTGGAAACTTGCAACTTGAAACGGATTGAGGCTCTTATGGCTTTGGCTCAGATCAAAGGAAAACGTTACAAAAAATAGTTACCGAACCTAAACTGTACTGCCATCAAAAATTTGACAAATAGATTGGTAAATTGGTATAATACCTTAAATCATACAATCTGGAAAACCCAATGCCTTATATATGGCAAAGGCAACGTTTATCCAGAAAGTTACTCCGTTTCCGAATTGGTGCATACGGTAAATCAAGTTTCATGAAAATACCAAATGCCGACGAGTTATTGTGGACATTCACAAGCTGCGGGATTATTGTCTAAACTCTGAGCGTATGGATTATTGAACAAGGTTCTGACATGCCAAGATTGATAACTGCCTATCCGTTGTAAATTCGGAGGAAAACTGTGAAAACCAATTTTTCAAATAATGCACATCTCGAGAACTTGCCTGATTACCATCCAGGACAAAGAGATGTAAAGAAAATTGAACTTTTTGATATGGTGGCACTTATACACGACTTGCCTGAACATAATCTGTGGCGAGGACAAGTCGGGACAGTCGTTGAGATTCTTGCAAACGGGGACGCTTTTGAAGTTGAATTTAGTGACAAAGATGGGCGGACTTATGAATCCCTTGGATTTCGTGCCTCTCAACTTATGGTCCTTCACTACAAACCAATGCAGAAGCCTCCAACATCTACCAGTGAATAACTAAGCACGCAACAAACTCTAAGATTACTCCGAGAACACTACTATCCTAAAAGTGTAAACAAATGACACAAAACAAAAAGCACAAAGCTAACCTCAAGTGGGCAGAAAAACACATTGCCGATTTTGAACGTTATCTCGCGGAACAATGCCAACCCTACTTTAAAGAAGTTACTGCTAAAGACTCATCTAAATTTACGGCACCGATGTGGTGGAGCGTTGGATATGTCATTTTACGCGGTATGGCAGATAAAAAATCCGTTTCCGCTGATGATACCGATACGCTTATAGATAGAGCTATGTTGCTATTAGAACTATTGACACACAGTCAACACCCTATCTTCAATGAGATACTTCAGGAATTTGTGCTACCAATGGCGAAAGCTCTAAATATTGACAAAGACAATGATGCTATCAATGAACATATTTTTAAGAGTATAGCATTCATCGCCCATAAACTTAAAGAGGGCGAAACTTTATCTATTCCAGACTTAACCGGGCCTGATGGAATCATAATTAAAAGAGAAGAAACTGCTAATGCTGATGCTGCTTCCACAACAGAAGATGGACAGACACAAGGAGCTACCTCCTAATTGCTTGGGAATTTCCTAACTTATCAAGCATAATAGTGCTTTGTCAACATGTTATTGTAGGTCGCGATTCGGAGATCGCTCCTACCGATGGACTGCTTATGGTAGGAGGGAACTCCGATTCCCGCCCCCTTTCAAGTCCATCAATTAGCGATTGACTAAGCACTAGTAAAACATCTACAACAACGAGATATAATTTGAAACAAAAGTTTATCGTATTTCTGAATTCGTTAGTTGATCTTATTTTTGAAGCGATTCTGGTTGTTTTTTTTATTCTTGCGACATATCTTATATCATTGCTAATCGAGTATACCCTTGGAGAAAAATGGACAGATGTAGCGGATACTATTACTTATGGTGCCTTAATTATTGTTAGTGCTCTTGGAGCATTACAGTTTATCATTAAAACTGCAGTTCAAAATTATCGGAACATCAAAAAGGAACTAAGAGATGAACATAAGAGAGACCATTAAAGAGAAAACTCTCAGATTAATCGGTTTGATATTAATTACCATTCCACTTTTGGTGTGTTATCCAATGCTGCTGCATCTCGGATTTTCTGTAAAAATCGCGACAATCGCTACGGTATGTTTGTCAATCATAGCCTACATTTTGTTAGTTACACGTATTGAACCATTATTAGGTAGAATGCTGCCGTTCTTGAGCCCCAAAACACAGACAGAATTTACTTCGGAAAAATTGGAACTGGGTAGTATTGATACCCAAAAGGGACAAGGTCCCAATTCATTCCCCGGAGTAAGTGAGTCGGATATACTCAGTTCAAACAACGTGATAAGAAATTTCAGAGGTAACTGGGTTCATTCATAAAGGAAAAGGAAAGCGTTGATGACAAAAACTATTGATAAAGTCCAAAAAACCACCACGACTCCCAACGAGGAAAGACTCAAACAACTTAAGCAGCTCTTCCCCGAATGTCTTACCGAAGGCGAGATTGACCCTGAAAAACTTAATAATTTACTACTTCGTGAAATTGGGGGGGGGTATTAACAGAATCTGTTAACGAAATAGAAAAAAGCGAAACTTACCGCTTCACGTGGGCAGGCAAACGTAACGCTATCCGTCTACTCAACATCCCCACCGAGGCGACGTTAAAACCTGACCATGACGACTCCCTAAATTTTGAGACATCCCAAAACCTCTTTATTGAAGGCGACAATCTTGAGGTACTCAAGCTCCTCTATAAACCCTATTTCGGCCGTATCAAAGCTATCTACATTGATCCACCCTACAATACTGGCGGGGACTTTATTTATCCCGACAACTATAAAAAGCCGTTAGACACCTACCTTCAATTGACTGGACAAGTCGATTCAGAAGGCAATTTGCAAACTACCAATCCAGAAACGAGTGGTCGCTATCATTCCGCTTGGCTATCTATGATGTATCCACGCCTCTTTTTAGCACGTCAACTGCTTACCGATGATGGCATTATCTTTGTAAGCATTGACGATCGGGAGGTATACAACCTTCGGCTTATGCTGAACGAGATTTTTGGTGAAGAAAATTGTCTTCAGCAGGTAGTATGGCAACGACACGGGGGTGGTGGTAATGATTCTAAATATTTTGCAACTGACCATGAATATATTCTTTCTTATGCGAAAAACCTTCATGCGATTGATAGGCTAAGACGCCCACTTACTGAAACAGAAAAAACTGCATTTAAACAAAAAGACGATTACTATGAAACGCGTGGCCCTTATAAAACTAGTGTTTTTGAACCCATGCGACCAGACAATCCTGCAGAGGGATTACGATATGAAATTGAGTGTCCTGATGGTACAATGGTTTACAAGGAATGGGGTCAAAAAGAAACCGGTTTCTTAAAATTAAAAGACGAAGACAGAATTGTTTTCAGGAAAAAACAGAATGGGGAATGGCAGGTAGAAAAGAAAATTTACTTGAACGAATCTAAAAGGGTACCTCGAAGTTTGTTAACTAAAGTAGAAAAGAATCCCAAAGGTAGAAGGCAACTTAGAGAGATTTTCGATTCTGATGGTATTTTCAGTAACCCTAAACCTGTTGGATTAATCAAACATCTACTCCAATTCAGCACGAATTCTGATTCTATTGTTTTAGACTTTTTTGCAGGTTCTTGTACAGCAGCACAAGCTGTTTTGGAACTTAATCAAGAGGATAACGGTAATAGGCAATACATCATGGTTCAACTCCCCGAACCCACACCTGAAAAATCTGCAGGACGTAAAGCAGGTTTTGAAACTATCGATGAGATTGGCAAAGAACGAATTCGGCGCGTCTGTCAGAATTTCTCCGAATCGTCCGGATTTCGCGTTTTTAAACTCTCACCATCAAATTATGAGACTGAAAGCAATTCCGAAACCGATGAAAAACCGACTCTTTTCAGTGAGTTAGAAGGGACCCTTGACCCACTCCGAGAAGGATGGCTTGCAGAGGACGTTCTCTATGAAATTATTCTCAAGGAAGGATACCCGCTGGACAGTGCAATTCAACCCGTTAAAGAACTCACAACAAACACCGTTTTTTGCATTACTACACCTAATGGGACACAATCACTCCATATCTGTTTAGATGAACAACTAACAGAAACAGATATAGAAAGTTTGGACTTATCAAAAGATTCTGTGTTTATCTGCCGTGATATTGCGTTAGATGATACGCTCGCTGCAAACCTTGCTTTGCAATGCCGTCTCAAAACAATCTGACTTTTCTGTAGCAAGTTTCGCTTGCAAATTACGCCAAAAAAGAGAAAAATGAAATTTGAATTTGACGCTAACCAAGACTACCAACGGGATGCTATTGATGCCGTTGTCCAATTGTTTGAAGGACAAATCCCTGTCCGGACAACCCTACAATTTAGTGGGGAATCAAACTTTTCTGCTATATCCAACCGCCTTGACTTAGATCCTGAACAAATAAGTGATCGTCTAAAAGAAATTCAGGAGGCAAACGGAATAGAGGTGGGCGAGTTTTCCACAAACGGATTTCCGAACTTTTCTGTTGAGATGGAAACAGGCACAGGCAAAACCTATATCTACTTGCGTACTGTGCTGGAACTTTTTCAAAACTACGGAATGCGTAAGTTTATTGTCGTAGTGCCTTCCGTTGCGATTAGAGAGGGTGTGCTAAAAACGCTTGAAATGACAGAATCACATTTTAAAGAGTTATATGACAACATCCCATATCGTTATTATGTTTACGATTCCGAGAAGTTGTCACAAGTCCGCCAGTTTGCGTTATCCGATAGTGTTGAAATTATGGTTATAACAATGGCCTCATTCAATCAACCTTCAAAAAACGTGATTCACAAAAGCACTGATCGATTGCAAGGGGATATTCCGATGAATTTTATCCGGGCGACTCGTCCGATTCTGATATTAGATGAACCACAGCGGATGGAAAGTGACCTCAGTGTGGAAGCTCTCTCCAGTCTCTCCCCACTGTTTGCATTGAGATATAGTGCGACACATAAGACCCCTCACAATCGAGTCTACTGCTTAACGCCCTATGACGCTTATCGTGAGGGTTTAGTAAAAAGGATAGAGGTTGCAGGTGTTGAAGAGAGCGCAAATACAAATCTTGCTTTTGTTCATGTTAAGAGTGTTCAAAGCCAAAAAAGTCGAGTGACAGCAAAACTTGTAGTGCATAAACTCATGAAAAATAACACGGCAAAGCAGACGACACTTACGTTTAAAAAAGGCGATGATTTAGAGACAAAGACGAATCTGCCTCAGTATCAAGGCTATCGGATTAGAGAAATTAACGTTAGATGGGGTGAGGTGCATTTTGATAATAACGAGGTTTTAAAAACTGGCGACACGCATGGTGCTGATAAAACAGCAATTTTTAAGGCACAAATTCGTTATACAATTGAGGAACACTTTCGGAAACAGAATAAGCTTAAAGATACCGGTCTTAAGGTGCTCTCGCTCTTTTTTATTGATAGAGTTGACAACTATGCAGGAAAAGACCCAATCATTCGCAAACTCTTTGACGAATGTTTTAATGAGTTAAAACAAGAAGAGAGGTACTCAGAATGGCGAGAAAAACAACCTGAAGATGTACAAGCCGCCTATTTCGCAAAAGCCAAAAGCCAAACGGAAAAAGAAGAACTTGTTTACGAAGATACCAAAGGCGATGCAGAAAAGGATCGCGAGGTTTACCAATTGATTATGAAAGATAAGGAACGTCTTTTGTCTTTTGAGGAACCGACCTGTTTTATCTTTTCACATTCTGCACTCCGTGAAGGGTGGGATAGTCCGAACGTCTTCCAGATTTGCACGTTGAACCAGACAGTTTCTGATATGAAAAAACGACAGGAAATTGGTCGTGGTGTACGCCTTGCTGTCAATCAAGAGGGAAAACGTGTGCATGACGAAAAACTTAACGTGCTTACTGTCGTTGCCAACGAAAGTTATACCAATTATGTTCGAGAACTTCAAACCGAAGTTCAGGATGAGTTTGGAACTGGTGATAGCATGCCCAAACCGAAAAATGCAAGAGAACGTGGTCCAATAAAACTAAAAAAAGCAATGACACTTAAACCGGAATTTGAGGCACTCTGGGATCGTATAAAACACAAAACGCGATACAAGGTGCAAATTGACACAGAAAAACTGATTGAAGATGTTGTAAAAATATTAGATGACACCGACATTGAACTTCCGCAAATATCAATAAGGAGGGGGGAATTGAAAGTTAATAAAGATAACGCTTTTGAAGTTGAGCTCATTGCGGATGGAAGCTTGACATACAGTTTATCGGGTAAGGCAAACGTCTTGAAGTCAATTGAGCATCGTTTGGCACATACAACACCAGCAATGAAACTAACACGGCGAACCCTCTTGGAAATTCTTAAGCGTACCCAAAACCAGCAAGCTGCTTTAGACAACCCTCCTGAATTCGCTAAGATCGTGGTTGAGAAAATCAGACAGAAAATTATAACGCAACTAATTGATGGCATAAAGTACGAAAAAATCGGTGAAGTGTATGAAATGAGCCAATTCGACTGTGAACTGGAAAGTTGGAAGGACTGCATGGAACCCGCGTCGCGTTCCATTTATGATCACGTGATTTGGGATTCGGAAGTTGAAAAGCAATTTGTTGAGGGATTAGAGAAACGACAGGATATTATACTTTACTTGAAACTTCCTGCTTTCTTCACCGTACCAACTCCGATAGGAAACTACAATCCAGATTGGGCGATAGTCAAAGATGATCTTGATGTACACGGCGACCCCATAGGTAAAGAAAAACTGTATCTGGTCATAGAAACGAAAAGTACAACGGATTCGGAAAAACTCCGCCACCATGAAGAATGGAAGATAGACTGTGGTAGGCGGCATTTCTGTGATGCGCTAAATGTTAATTATGGGGTTGTTACCTCTGCGGAGGAGGTGTAAATATTGTATTCTACAGACATGCTTTCCAATTTTCAGAGGAATGCATTAAATTGTATAAATTACAAAACGTCAAAAAAAGTTAAATATTGACGAGGGATCTTGCTAAGAAATTCCAGATGACTTGAATCATAGAAATGTAATAATTGACTGCTATACTGTTCAATTGACATTTCCCATGAATCCCTCATCTGATCTATGTTTACACCTACACATTCCCAAAGTTCTGATACTTTTAGGGTGCGAAGGAGAAGCGAAGTTGCACGCTCTATTATTTCGGATTCCTCAAATAAAAAATCTAATGGCACATTGAGGTATTGTGCATTTAGACTTTCCTTGCTTTTGGAAGCAATTTTTACCGCCCATTCATGTATCTTTAGTGCCATGTAGTAAGCAACGAGGGATGTAAGATAGGTTGAATTATCTTCAAATACGTCACGTAACCACTTCCATCTCTCATAAGCGTCTGCCAAATATTGCCAATTTTCTGTACATTTCTGGTTGAGTGCCTGAGACCACCCCATAAGCATAGTGATTTTCCATACCATATCGTGTTGTGATTGTGGACTTCTAACTATAGGAACCTTGAATCGTGCTAAATCAAGTGCTAATGATAATTGATTTGTGTTAAGACTAATACTCCCGTGCAGACTCTGGTAAACATATCCAAGGAAATTAGGAATACCTATACGGTACTCATCGCCAGAGTTACGGTTCCATCCATCTATACTACGTAAACTTTCAAATATAAATGTTTGATTGTTAAAATGTTGATTCTGCGATTTGACCCCTGCCAATGCTACAGAAATGAGAGGTGAAATAATATTAATCGCTTTATCCACTACCCCAATGCGTTGTTCGGCGTTTTCCAAGTTTCCACTATTTAAATTTTCTTGTTTCAATTGCTCTAATGAATTTTGCACATTAGATCGAATTTTTCCAACAAGTTCTTGCCAACCAAGTGTATCATCGGCTCTTGCAAACTCAAATGCAGACTCATAAGCATCGGAAACCGATTCAATCTTGTCAGGAATTTCGGGGAGGTTATGATCTGAGGTTTCAAATTCAGATGACTGTTTAGTAAGTGGATTTTCCCCCAACGGAGGTCTTGAAATAATTGGTACACCATGAATGTCATGAAGCAATTCATTGAACTTTTCATCAAATCTGTCGTCATCAGTGAATTCGATATATTGCCTCTTTCCCAAAAAAATCGGCATTTTCCTTTCATTTGAGGATTGGCGAATTACTGGTATAAATTTATCAGTTTTCACGTCCTCAGCAATCTGCTCAGTGATGATAAGTCCTTCATATCCCACGCCACCCTCACGATTATCTGCCTTTTTTACATAAGCGTCTGTGCATATCATAAGAACTCTATCAGCAGTACTAAGTTTCTCCATGAAAAATGTCTGATCTGTGCCCAAGCGTACATCCCACTGATCTAACATCACATCTACACCGTTTTCAACGAGTTTATTACAAAGTTTTAGCACCCACTGTTTGTGTTCATCTGAATCATGAGAATATGAGGCAAATACTTTCGGTGGTTCCATTATTTTTTAACTCCTATAATTTTGAGTTGTTTTCTTGCGTATATTACGGTAAAATATTATTCAGTTAGACAAGAATTTTATAACATATTCCATGCAGAAAAAACAAGGAAAAACATGAAAAACTATATCCTCATTCTCACACTATTACTCGGCGCCTCCCTCAGTGCAACCGCAGCAGAGGACGATAAAGACCCAATCCGAACCCTGCTACCCTTTGATGCAATCCCCGCCATCACAAAACCGCAATTTGTGCCTGCTGCCAAAGCAAAATTAGACGCGGATGCCCCTGTGATTGGTGTAACCTTCAACGGTGAAAGTCATGCCTACTCACTCTATCTGCTGAACGGACACGAGATTGTGAACGATGTTGTCGGCGGAAACAAAATCGCTACCACATGGTGACCGCTCTGCAAAACGGCTATCGTGTATAGCCGGGAACTTGACGGTAAAACCTATACATTCGGTGTCAGCGGTAAATTGTGGCGTGATGCGTTGTTAATGTACGACCACCAAACCCGTTCTCTCTGGTCTCACATCACTGGGGAAGCGATACAGGGACCACTGAAAGGCAAGCAGTTGAAACCACTCGCTTCCATGCCACAGATAGCGTGGAAAACATGGCAAACAAATTACCCTCAGACAAAAGTGTTGTCTGTAGGTGCGCGCGAAAGCTTCAAGCGCGATAATTACGCAGACTATCATAAAAGCCAACGCGCAGGTGTGAGTGGGACAAGATACACCGATAAGAGACTGCCTAATAAGTCCCTTGTGATCGGAGTCCAAGTCCAGACAAAAGATGGTGCTCCGGGCAGAGATGGCGACCATGGTAGAGATGGAGCTGATGGACAACCCGGCACTGCTGGGCAAGACGGTGCTGATGGACGAAGCGGTTCTGTCGATCCCTATAATACACAGTTTCGCGCGTATCCATTAACACACTTTGCCAAAACGGCCGTGATTAACGATATGGTCGGTGAAGTGCCGTTGCTGATTTTTCACGATAAAGTGTCATTCGCAACGGCTGTCTTTAAGCGAAACATTGGAAAAGATGTGCGAACCTTTCGATCTCAAGATGGACATTTTGTAGAGGACAACACCGGAACACGCTGGAATCTGGTCACAGGTGTGGCAATATCGGGTAAAGAGAAAGGGACGCGTTTGGAACGGTTGACCGCTGTCAATATTTACTGGTTCGCTTGGGCACGCTACTATCCCGAAACAACAATCTATAAGCCATAACTGTCAATCGTCTAATTCGACGACTTCACCCGCCATATCACGATGCATTGTCGGACGAATAACCAATTCCGGTATGTTACTCCGTTGTGGTAAAGTCGCAATGAGGAGAATCGCTGCTGAGGTTTCAGCAACGTCTACCATTGTTGTGCGTGCATCGGCATCGGGTGGAATCGGACGTTTATCCAGAATCGGGGTTGCTACTTCACCAGGAATTATGACGCTTGCTCGGATACCTGTATTCCGCAAATCGTTGTTGAGAAACTCGGTGAAATTGATTACGCCTGCTTTTGCTGCGCCGTAAGCAAATCCACTGAAAGGACCAGGCGTAACCGCTGCAAGCGATGAGATGTTGATAATCGTTCCCGATTTCGTTTTCAACATTGCAGGCACAACCGCCTGCGTACAGAAAAACGTGCCGATCAGATTTGAATCAATTACCGAGCGCGTCTCCTCTGGTGTCGTATTGAGAAGCCGTCGATTGTGTGAACTGTGCCCAGCATTATTCACCAGCACATCAATTCGACCATATTTGTTAAGCACAAGCCCAACGAAATGTTGCACGGCTTCATCATCAGCGACATCCAGCATGCAAGCCATCGGGGTACCACCCACAGCCTCAATTTCTGAACTGACAGATATTAACTTTGATCGTGTTCTACCGAAAATCACAACGTTGGCACCTTCTTGTGCCATTTTGATTGCGGCATCACGACCTATGCCACTCCCACCACCTGTAATGATACACACTTGATCTTTTAATTTCATTCTTCACCTCCATTTGGTAAAATACGTTGGACAGCCGCCTTCACCTCTTTTGAAAACGACTCCAGTTCATACTGTTCTTCCGAAATTTTATCACGGTGTTCATCAAAAGGATATCCTCCTTTTCCATTTTCATTGAAATAAACGCTCAGCTGATACCGTTGAAAAATGTTCATGCGGGGATAATCTTCTGTCCACGGGCTTGCATCGTGGAGCAGGTTCGTTGAGAAGATAGCGACATCACCCGCTTGCATCGGTAACGTAATTGAGGTCGGTGGATCGTGCCGAACAGGCAGATGTTCTGGCGTCTGAAACAGGGATTTATGGCTACCGGGGACAAGGCAAAATCCTGTTCCCGGTGGCACGTCTACCAATGCAACCCATGTCGCAATATGGTTACAATAGATATGCCCAGCGGCAGCTTGATAATCGTTATGCGGATTGCGGAATCCGGGTGGAAACTTAAACCCACTATCATCACGATGAAAATGTTGAGGGTAGTCATGCTTTGTCATCATCGTGAAGTTGTTATGAAAGAGACGCGGAGCGTTCATCATTAATCCCCCTACAACCCGCATAATCTCTGGGTTCATCGCAAGGTCTTGAAACAAGCGATGTCCATATTGGATATGTCCTATATGTGTTTTGCACGGTTCTTGTCTGCCACGGTGTAAAGGTGCAGGGATGTCAGACTCATCAATTGTCAACCAATGCTGAAGCACTTTCAACATCTCCTTAATCTCATCTTTAGGGATCACATTTCGCAAGACAAGGAAACCTTGTAAATCAAAATACCACTTTTCCTCTTCGGTTAAAGTGGAATGAATAGTATACATTAATTTCTCCGTAGTTAATGGTAATGATGAATAATAGAGTATCAAAATTATCCAAAATTTACAAGCGATGATGTTTAGAATTTAACGGGTGTGTAAAGTTTTTGCATGAATTGTGTGGCGGGCCTTGCAAAATGAAGTTTAATAAAATGTTTCGGTAATTCTAATTTTCCCAAATCCGGTAGGAGCGGTTTCCTAACCGCACTGGATATTCTTCAAAATTACCTAATTAATAACTTAATCTTCATATAAGGGAGGGTAAAAGTCGCTATTTCACTGATTTATCCCTTATCAGGGGACTTTAAGAGGAATGCGTCCGTTTTGTATTACAAGAGGAATGCGTCCGTTTTGTATTACTATCAAACTCACGTTATAATAGGTGTAACCCTTGGGTGCCAAAATTCTAAAGAATTAAAGGGCAAAATTACTGCCATAAAACGCGATGAACCAGAATTCAATCACTTGCGAATCCAACAAGCGTGTGCATCCGAAACACATTCCCGCCTTGAGAGAAAGAAAATAGAAACTTAACGTTTTGTGGGTATTCAACGATCGCATCGTCCATAATTGAATTGTCAATCCGCTAAAGTCGGCGGATCCGCAAACGTCCGAATCTGTACACTGCAATCAACGGAGGTGTCCAATCCACTTCCATTTCAAGCAAATCTTGCAAGTCGGAAATCACTTCGTCTGGTGTACGTCCACCAGGCCTCAGAAGGATAATCCCGGTAGTAGGTTGTTTCAAATAGACTGCAAGATGTCCAAAATCAGAATCATGTGTTAAGACAAATCTATCCATCAGGTGTGCATTAGCGAGAATCTTCGTGTCTTCGTAAAAATGCCAACCTTCTTCAAAAGCAGAAACCACATCAACTCCTTGTGAACGGAGAAACTGAACAACCGGGGTAGTTATATTCATATCAGCAATAAGCGGAGGCAGCATCGTTAAGATGCCCCCTCGCGCGGAAAAGGCATATCTATCACGATGTCATTCCCTAATGCACGCGCTGCATAACCAAGCACCGCCCGAATACTTTCTTCAGTTAGTATTGGATAAGATTCAATAATCTCTTCGTTTGTCATACCGTTTGCCAACAGTCCAAGGACCTGTTCCACGCTTATTCTTGTGCCTTCAATTACCGGTTTTCCTCCAAGGATTCCCGGATTAGCAATTATTTTAACCATAATTATTTTCCTCCATTATCAAATTTATTAACCTTACATCAATATTTTACCAAAGTTTCCGGTTTATATCAAATCGTTTTATTCTCTAAAAAAACTTGACATCTAAACCGATGCAGCATACAATCTTGCCAAAGATAATGCGTTAATCTTACCGGATAAAATTTTAGGATAGCGGAGGATAGAAACATGGCAAAACTACGTGTAGGCGTTATAGGGTGTAGTGGTATCGGGACAACGCACGCATCCGGGTTAGTCGGATTGCAGAACGTTGAATTAGCCGCGGGATGCGATTTTGTGCAAAGCACACTGGATGCATTCAAAGCAAAATACCAAGACAATTGGGATAACATCTCTCTTTACACAAATCATCAAGAGATGCTTGCTGCAGAGAATTTAGATATTGTGACGGTTGCAACATCTGACCATCGGCATGCTGATCTTGTGGTTGACGCTGCAAACGCAGGCGTTAAAGGCATTTTCTGTGAAAAACCGATGGCAACCAACGTTGAAGATGCAGATAGAATGCTGGAAGCAACGAATAAGAACGGTACTATTCTATCTATTGACCACACGCGGAGATGGCAACCGTTGTGGCGGCGCACCAGAGACGAAATCGTTGGCGGTGGACAAATTGGGGATGTCGTGTATGTCATCGGCACGTTGAGCGGCGGACGCGCCATGCTTTTCCGAAACGGAACACACTGTGTTGATGCTATCTGCTATTTCGCTGACTCTGATCCTGAGTGGGTTTCAGCAGAATTAGAAGATGGCTACGAAGACTATAGCGAATATAAGGGCGATGGCGGACACAATCCATCAACAGAACCATCAGCGCACGGATATATCCATTTTGCGAATGGTGTGCGTGGTTATTATGCGGGCGGTCCAAAAACTTCCCAATCAGGTTTCCGTGCAGAGATTGTCGGCACGAACGGTTATATCCTTATTAGTGATAGAGGGGCCACAATTCATCAAGGTGATTCTGTCGAATCAATTGAAACTCCATCGTGGGAGATCACTGGCATTCCTGCGGGCGTTCAAGAGTTAGTGAAACTTGTTGCAGAAGGTGGAGAACCTGTCTCTCCTGGAACTGAAGGGTATAAAGTAGTCCAGATTATCATCGGCTTCTTGACTTCGCAACAGCAGGACAACGGGAAGGTAAAGTTGCCGTTGCCACGGGGTTAATCCAAATCCGCATTTAAAACAATCGCGTTCTCTGCAGCCCATTGTAGATAAACCGTATCACCTTGCTGAAAATGATGTGTTTCGCGCTTATTAGGACTATATTCCTCTGTACTGTAAGACAAGGATTCTGGGTTTCCTCGCCACTGTTGATTAACAATCACAGGCGTTGGGTAATCAGTCTGGACCGTGTATTGCCGGATAGTTCCGAGGTAGCTTTCGTCCTGAATCACGCCGCGTAAACAATTTGGTAAATCTGGATTCGGTTCTGTTGATATGTCTATCCGCTCCGGACGGACCGCTACTGTTACAAGTGCGTCTATCGGTATACCTTCGCTGTGCGGACAAACGAATTTAAAGGAAGGTTCAGTATTTGATACGACCTCTGCAATTTGATCATCAATACTAATGAGTGTCCCTTCAAAAAAGTTAGAAGTGCCGATAAAATCTGCCACAAAACGATTCTGTGGCGAGTCGTAGATTTCAGAGGGTGTTCCTACTTGAAGAATTTTACCCTCGTTCATCACCGCAATTCGATCTGATAAGGTCATCGCCTCGCCTTGGTCATGGGTAACATATACAAACGTAATCCCGACTTTGCGTTGCAACGCTTTCAATTCCAACTGCATCTGTTTGCGGAGTTTCAGGTCAAGTGCGGATAGCGGTTCATCTAATAGCAGGATAGTTGGCTCATTGATTAACGCACGTGCGAGCGCCACGCGCTGTCTCTCGCCACCAGAGAGTTCGTTTGGCTTTCGATCACCGTAGCCCGGCAGCTGTATCAAATCAAGTGAACGTTCAATCGCATCTGAAATTTCCGCTTTAGAAAATTTCTTCATCTGTAATCCAAATGCAATGTTCTGTGCAACAGTTTTATGTGGGAATAAGGCGTAATTCTGAAAGACAGTATTGACGGGACGGCGATAGGGAGGTGTTTCTGCCATCAGTTCACCGTTGATATAAACTTCACCTGCGGTAGGATACACAAATCCACCGATAATCCGCAAAGTTGTTGTTTTTCCACACCCACTCGGTCCGAGTAAGGAAAAAAACTCACCACCCTCTACCTGCAACGACACATCATCTACTGCAATTGTGTCTCCAAACTTTTTTGTTATAGATGAGAGGATAATTTGACCTACGGACATGTTCAATCCGTTCTCTGGCAAATAACGATATTTTCTTCGTTCATCGTTATAGAGGTTTGTCCCGCAACGTTGGAGGGACTATTCTTTATAGGCATCCGTTTATTTGGAATGTTTCTAATAATGGTTTCTTTATGTGTAAAACCGTATTTGCCAAAAGCATAAACAACAAATTCATCTGTTGGCAGCATAACATCTTTAACCCGACGGTTTCCAACAACATAGCAAACTGTGGAACGCGGTGAAACCGTCTGTACCACTGAATTGATGCTACGTTCTAAGTCAATATAAAAGGCAGCAACCTCGCGCGCCCGTTTTTCATCAATTGAACGTATTCTATCTATGGCAGACGAAACAGGAGTATCTGTAAGTGTTTCACTGGCGTGGCTACCGCCCATAGCAATCCTGTCAATTTTTCGTGCGTTTGGCAAACCGAGCCATTCTGCAGACAACCGAGAAAATTGACCATACGCGACCGTAGTCTGCGAATCCCCATAAGGTGGAGAGGTAATAACAAGATTATAGCCTCCAAGCGGGCGTGGCATTGGTAGTTCACCATCAACTGTATTGGCATCGCAAATTGAAGCTTCAACACTTTTGCGTTTTTCCATATATGCTGCCAAACCTTCTCTGTTCCTATTCAGTTTTTTGCGAAAGGTCCCAAAGACATCAGGATTAAAGTTTTCAAGTTTTTCTGCTGGCATCCGATGTAGTTTAAATGTGCTTGTTCTTGTCCAAGACACCTCGCGCACCGTCTCTGAAAATGCTACCGTTATGAAATTCCGAACTGCTTCATCTTCTATCTTGTTAATACAATCTAATAGGTACACGATACTTATGATAACCTCTTCAGAAAACCAGTAATCCAAATTCGGAATTTTCGGAATCGGCGTGTCAGGGATTTTATCAACTCCGAATTCAACTTGAAAGAGAGCATCGTTTAACTTGTTTAGTTCACTGTCCAACGTTTTCAAAGGAATTGGGGTCAATTTAGTCGTGGCTATTAGACGCACAAGTGGGTTGATGTCACACCCAACACTGTGCATGCCGAATAGAGATGCCTCAACAAGGGAAGTGCCAGTGCCACAATACGGATCAAGAAGCCATTCTCCTTCAACACCGTACTGATTTAGCAGCCTCCTTGCAATCTGCGGAATCATCATCGCTGGGTAAGTGTGGAAGCAGTGAGTATACTCTTTTGTATCTGCTGTTCGGTAATCCCACGATTCATCTTTGCGTCTCAAGTTTCCCATATACATTTTACAGATTTTCCGTTAATCTGTAGATAACTCCCGCATCAAAATCTGATTTACACGTTGTTGCCATTGTGTTCTACCAAATCACACCCAATAAAATTGCGTCCTTTTGAAAGCGCTGCTTCCATCACAGAAAAGGAACCCGCGGCAGGATCAATCACATAATCGCCTTCATTACTAACAGCCGTAATGAGCTCAGCCTGTAAACCGATAGGTTTTTGATGAGGGTGTTCCTTTGTTTTTGTACGCTCAAGCCAGACATCACGAATGTTGTGGACTTTCCAAACCCCTTTAGCCCTTTTGGGATGCTTCTGTAGAACAACACAATATTCGCTCACCCGTCTGGAACGGTACCCCATGCCAAACCTGTCTTTATTCCAGACGATCAAATCAACGATGTCTAAATGTGTGCCATCAAACCAAGATTTGAACCCTTGGCAAAGGTGAAACTTATCCATCCACAGAAAGAGATGTCCAGAGGGAATAAGCACATCGTCAATGTTTCGAATGAATTCTCTAATCAGTTCTTCAGACATTTGCATCAGTGAACTTCTGCGTTTCTCTCTGCTTTTCCCTTCATTCCCATAATTCATTTTGTCAAGTACACCCCTATACTGTGGATCAAGGAATGCTATCGGTATAGAATCAGACGGAAGAAGAGATAGAAACTTTAGACCGTCCATCTTCAACCTCGTATTAGGTTTCAATATATCTGGTAAATCTATATGCGGAGATTGCACGGTCCGTTCAGTGGAGAAAACACTGTTTTTGTCCCCATCAGTCGTATTAGAAAAAAGACTAAGGTTCTCTTCCGTAAGTGATGGTTTTTTCATAAATACACCCGTTTCATATCTCTGTTTTAGGTGAAAATTGTCCAAATTATACAGATTTTTTACAAAAAATGTAAAAATTTTGTAACCACTTCCTATTTTTAAACGTAGTCTTTTAATAAGAAGGTTTATGAATAGGAAGGAAACTACGCTGCTAAAGGCATCGTCCGAAATTTCTCTATATTGACGACACAAAAATCTACATCAACAGAGAAATTTACTTTATTCATTTTGTATTCCTGCTAAAGCAATTTAGCAGATACTGAATACAATGTCAATTCGTTTTTTAAATATTGACATCTGCATGTTTCCACTCCACCTGCTCAATCCGGTAGACAATTTATTCAATGTTTTCTAAACACAGATACGGAAAATGAAATGCTAACGAAAGAAATGGTCCAGGACATCCCGTCTGAACCAGGTGTCTATTTTTTTCATGGTGCTTCTGGGAAAATCCTTTACATTGGTAAGGCAAAATGCTTGCGCAAGCGGGTACGTTCCTACATCCATAACATCAAAAATCGCCGTTCAAAAATCAAACGACTCATAAGATGGACAACGTCTGTCCATTATCAGGTTTGCCAATCAGAACAGGAAGCGCTCTTCTTGGAATCGCGCCTAATCAAAGAACATCAACCATCCTATAATTCTGCGCTGAAGTATGGCACTCAAACATGGTATATTCGGATAAATATAGATGAAGATTTTCCGCGGCTTGAAAGAGTTCCAGAACCTCAAGCAGATAGTGCAAGGTATTTCGGACCGCTATCAAGTCGACGATGGACAGATGAAGCGATTGATGTTTTACAACGTATTTTTATGGTTCGCACGTGCCAAGAAATGATAACACCTATGGTAGGATATCGGGCATGCTTACAATACGACATGAAACGTTGCTATGCGCCTTGCGCTGCACTCATTACTCGCGAACTCTACAGAGAAATAATAATGAACATTATTAATTTGCTTGATGGAGAATATGAAAAAGTGCAGGCGAATCTCGTATCAAGGCGTAATAGTGCGTCCGCGCTGCTGCAATTTGAGCGGGCAGCTGCGATTCATCAGCAGCTTCAACGAATACAAAAGATTTTTCCATTCCTTGATGCCCACAGAGACAACCAAAATAAATCCACCTACGGGTAGTCATTTTAAGTAGGTTTTCGGCAAACCTCATATTTGCGAAAAAAAGACTTGACACAAAATAAAAAAATATGATATTATCATTTATGTAAATAACAAAGGAGGTAAAACGATGAATATCGCGAGATTTACGCTGATTACTCTCGTTACCTTTGCATTCCTGATGGGTTGTGGTATGGTCGGGCAGCAAGCAGAAATGCCCGTAGAAACCACAATGACTGCGGAAGAGGTCCCGATGGAAGAATTATCGGTGCCAACGCCAGAAAAAGCCGCCTATCAGGAAGTGACACTTCAGGTGGAGGGCATGACATGAGGCTCGTGTCCCGCCGCAGTGCAGGATGCACTTAGTAAGGTCACGGGTGTTAAAGAGGTTGTCAGTGTTACAAGAGCCACCAAGAAGGCTGTCGTTAAAGTAGAAAAGGGCAAAGTTACAAATGATGCTCTGATTAAAGCTGTTGAAGCAGATCCGCGCTTTACGGCAAGTGTTGTTAACTAACAACTTGTAAGGGCGAGTTTACTCGCCCTTCATCTTATTTTGGGCAAATTGTCCAATATCCAATACTTTTGGAGATAGTGAAAGATAAACTGCAAGACGTAAGAATATTCTTAATTATTGTGGTGAATCTATCTAAGGGAGTTATTTCAAATGTTAAATAAAGCACTTATCTGCATTGTAATGCTGGCATTTGTCTTTGGGTGTGCTAACCAGCAAAAAGATACTGAAGAGAAACCAGCAGAAGAGACTCAACAAACTGAGACAACAGAACAAGCACAAGAAACTGAGACAACAGAACAGGCTGAAGAAGCTGCGGTTGCTATTGAAGAAATCAGTTTAACTGTTACAGGCATGACATGAAGTGCGTGTCCACCAGCAGTGCAGTCTGCACTTGCTAAGGTTTCAGGTGTTAAAGAGGTTGTTAGTGTTGACAGATCCGCTAATAAAGCTGTCGTTAAAGTAGAAAAGGGCAAAGTTACAAACGATGCTCTGGTAAAGGCTGTTGAAGCAGATCCTCGTTTTAAGGCAAAAGTGATTGAATAAATTGGGTTTGAATACGGAAGTATTTTCACACTTCCATTTAGAAAAAACTTTCTTTTTCAGCCCTTTGTTGATATAGTAAAAACCTCATGCGCTACAAAGCACATGAGGTTTCTTTTTCATAACCCACCATTTCAACACAAAAATGAAGAATATATTATTAGGAACAGTTTTTATAATGATGCTAATGCAACCCATGCGGGGATATACCAAGGAACTTCCACCTGTATTTGAGAAAATCGATCCTTTTTTAACCACGCCAGCACCAGGACACCTTTATGAAATTCCAGTTGTCATTATGCGGTTTTTACCTACCACAGACGGTGTAAATTTAGATATTTCCAAAGCCCCTGATTTTTGGGAATTAGGGGAAATTTCATTAGAGGAATTGAAAGCAAGGATCGATCTTTTTGACAAACGGGTAAAGTTTATGCTTGAAGAGGGAACTCGGTTTAGAGGGTATAAAAACGCTGCTGCTGTGCCTTCAATAGGTTATCGGGTGGTAGAATACATTACCGTTTATGAGCAAACACCGCAAGGTCCTGTTACTGGTCATTTAAAGGATGGTAGTCCTCTCTATTCACCCGATTACCATAAAATTTTAGAACGATTCAATATGGAACATTATATTAATGATTTGGGCGTCAAAGAGATTTGGATGTGGATGGGTGGTGTGAACTCTGATTTTCCTTGTTATGACCCGGAAATCCATAAACCTGAAGATTTCAGAAACTGGTGGGAATCGAATATGTCAAGCCCACTGACTGGGGACATATCCAACAGTAACCGAGATAACACCGACCTACCTATCTACAACTCAACATATACAGTATACGGGCAGAATTTTAGACGAAGCCATGCAGAAGCGGTGCATAATCATGGACATCAGTTGGAAGCAATATTGAGCCATGTCAATCATCTACAGTTCGGTAATACAGACCTCTTTTGGAAAAAATTTGTCGGCCAAGACGAAAGCGGTAACTTTATCACTGGACGTGCAGGTTGGACACACATGCCACCAAATACTACAAAACACTACGACTATACTGAAACGATGACGCTGGTAGAAAGCGATATTGAGGATTGGACACCAGATAATAGCGGAACAAAGAAATTAGTTAACGTTGATACTTACGGAAAATTGAAATATGCATGGTCTGATGCCGATCCTGAAAAAATTGTGCAACGTGTAGAGTCACAGTGGT
Source organism: Candidatus Poribacteria bacterium (assembly GCA_022825825.1). Classification (GTDB taxonomy): domain Bacteria; phylum Poribacteria; class WGA-4E; order WGA-4E; family WGA-3G; genus MSPOR6. The sequence goes on along the minus strand of JAJDWA010000062.1, from coordinate 129,178 downwards.
ATATCTACTGGATGCAGAATATGCCCGGACACAAAAACGGCATTCAGTATGAGAACAAAGACATGACAAATTGGTGGCTGTTCACTGCTGACTGGGATAAGGCAATTTCGTCAAATATAGGTCTTGTTTCAAAAGACTAAGTGAAATCATTGTGCATATATAATACCAAATTAACGCTATTTTTCTTATTTTTTTGTCATTAGGTGCGGTTAGAAACCGCACCTACCAAGGGGATGACTGCTGAATTGAGATTTAGGAATGCGCTGCTTAAGCACCACGACTCAACGGGTGTTCGCGATTCTCAATTGGGAACGGAACTCTTTGACCTGTGAGTTGGGATTCATAGGCACCTAAAATCATCTCCAATGCAGCAACAGCATCTTCAGCAGCGGAAATCGGTTTGCGGTCATTCTCAATCGCATCAATCAGATCAAGAATTGCCAATTCGTTACCACTGGAAAAAGGCGTTTGGTCAAGGTCAATCGCCTCCCATTCCTGTTTAGGATTTGAAGGAACTAACACAGGATAAGGGTATACCATAAGTCGATTCGCAACATCACCACGTAAAGAGAAAGTCCCTTCACTTCCAACAATCTCCATGCCATACCTGCCTGAGCCTGCTTGATCCTTGCGGGATTGGAAAAAACCGGAAACGCCGCTCTCAAAAGCAAAGTAACTATTGATGCAATCACCTGCGACCGGCCCAACGGGTTCAGTCGGTTCATGGTCATCGCCATAGGCAACCTCTTTTCCATCTTTGGTAACATGAGATTGCATCCATGCAACATCACCTACGAAAAAACGCATCATATTGAATGTATGTGTACCAAGTACAATCATATCCTCACCGCCACCGCGATGATCCTGCTTACCACTGGCATAAATAGCTTGGACGGTACCGATCTTACCATCGTCAAGCATCTGTTTGATGGCATGCGTTGCAGGAAGGTAGACTGCCTGATGCGCTATAGCCACCTTTAATCCATGTTTTTTCGCTGTCGCAACAATTATATCGCCATCTGCGAGTGTACTCGTCATCGGTTTCTCACAATAGACGCTGCATCCCGCATCAAGACAGGCAGTTACCATAGCAACATGTTCTGATGTCCAGCGCGGACAGACACTCACAATATCAAGTGTTTCTTTCTCCAACATGTCTCGATAATCAGCGTAGCTACGCAAAGCATCTGTTTCCTCAGCTGCTTTTGCCCTACCCGCTTCATCGGGGTCAGAGATAGCGATAAATTCTACATTTTCTATATTTTTGTATGCAGTATGCAATGCGTGTCCGAAGTTTCCAGCACCGGTCCGTCCAATTGCTGCCGCACGATATGTCTTTTGACTCATAAAAATAGCACCTCTTTTATAGGATAACAAACTGTGTCTACCAATTTATCAGAAAAATGAGAATCCCGAATATCGGGATTAAAGCGAGCAATACTTTTACCTCAAGTAGACACTTTCTATAACGTTGAATGTGGGAATTTTCCTCCGTTGATCTATCTAAAAATTTGATTCTTCGATCTATAGATGGGTGTGTATTGAAAATTTCGAGAATAAAACGAATTGGTTTAGGAAGTGTCCTGAGAAATCCGAGGCTTTCTAATGCAGATTTAAAGGCTTCCGGATTGTTGGTAAGGTCAATAGCGTACAAGTCTGCTTGATGTTCAAAACGTCGAGACAGATAATTAAAGAAAACCTTAAAATAGAGGACAAAAAAGAGTACCGAAACAATTGATAAGATAATCGGATATCCCGTGAGAAGTGAATTTAACGGTTCCCCTACTAATTGATAAAACAGGACTGAACTTATCAAATAACCGAACACAAGGCAGCCAGAAATAAGGAGATGTCTATGACGAATGTGTCCGATTTCATGAGCTACAATTGTCTCAATCTGTTCATCTGTAAAATTGCGTAAGAGTGCATCTGTAATAAAGATTTTACGGTTGCGTGGAATTATGCCTGCGACAGCAGCATTTGCTATTGCTAAACCCCGCGTTTGACACACTGTGATATCTCGGTACTTTATCCCGCTCCGCTCCGTTAACAGCTGCAGTTTCTGCTTCAGCACTGTATTTGTTAGCGGTACTGTTTTCCACAAGAATTGCATCATTAAAGGTGCGATGATGAATGGAAGCACGAGTAACGGAAGAAGAAGCCCAAGACCTACAAAAGGTTGAACCGTTTCAGGAAGCAAATGAGTGAGATCAAGAACCGCATTAATTGCTAATAGTGGAATCAGTGGGAGGAGTAGCAATCTGAAATTGAAACTAAGGAATTCCCACCGTAGTTTGGTTTTTCTTAGCGGTATCTCCTGCATTACGACTCGAATACCGAGCAACCCGACGAAAAGCGGAATTAAAGAAAAAATCTCACGTGAATGATGGACCCTTTCCAAAAAGACGAGATGTTTATTGATGAATCCTGGCAAGTTCATCTGGTACAGGATGTAAACGAACCCTACTAAACTCAAGATTTCAAAAACGATCATCGGACGTAAGGTGAAGAGCCGCTTTGTAAGATATGCAAGAAATACTGGGGCTGTGGTAAGTATACATATCCAAAGGGCAACTTGCGCGTTGTTGAATTCTGCTGCTGTTTCCGGCGGTTCATAGCGAATCAGAAAGATAAGTCCTGCGATTAAAACGAAACTTGTATGTGCCATTTTGTATGTTATAATCCTTATGTGTTATGGTAAATTTTGGAATTAATTTGGATACTCTGAAACGGCGAGGTTAGGAAACCGCGCCTACCGTAGAGTAAAATGTAGATTTATTTGTCTAATTCACCATAGTTTTTAGGATTTTCATTTTGAATGGTGTTAGGTTTTATTTTATCCCAGTCCCAGAGGAGTATGGTGCCATCGTATTCACTTCTACTTGCCAGTATTGCGCCATCTGAGGAAAACATCAATTCCTCAACCCAACCAGTGTGGGCATTAATTGTAGAGAGATATTCACCATTTGTTGCGTCCCAAATCTCAATTTTTCCAAATCCGCTGGCAATTAGGTATTTTGTATCTGGCGAAAATGTCAATCCCATTACGATGTTATATTTAACGTTCTGTAGTCGATATAAGTGGACGTAACTATCGTTTGTTTCACCAAGTCGAAAAATATTTACCCCATTTGCGAATGTTTTTCCATCCGGTGAAAATGCTAACGCCAATGTACGGCTTTCTTCACCCTCGAATTGTGCGATTTCGGTGTTAGTGGTGACATCCCATAAACGTGTAGTAGCGTCAGAATTCGTACTTGCTAATGTCTTGCTATTTGGTGCAAAGACTAACCTACGGCAGTTGCCAGTGTGTCCTTCAAGTGTCGGCAATTCGTGACGGTTTTCCAAATTCCATAGTTGGATTGTCCCGTCGCTGTGTCCTCTTGCTAATATTTTATTGTCAGGTGAAAATACCAATTTTCGCTCAAAAGCATATCTTGGACCGTTGGCCACTTTTTTCGCTTTCAGGAGTGATATAAAGCGATTTGTAGAACCATCCCACAACCGAACTGATTCGTCAGCACTCTCTGTAGCAAATAGTCTTGCATCTGTTGACAGTCTGACTGCCGCAATTCCAGGAGTGCTCTCATCAATAATTTCAGTTGTGCGTTCCCTACCGTTTTCAGTATTCCATACAGATGCAATCTTCTTGCCCATATCCAGGCCGATGCTTATGAGTGCCTTATTATTTTCGGAGAACGCAAAAGTCTTTACCTCACATGAATGTTGTGCTAATGAGATTTTCTCAGTACCAGTTTCTATATCCCACCCTCGGATAGTTCCATCAGTATTTGCACTTGCAACCATTTTGCTGTCTTGTGAAATAGTGATTGCATTGAATCTGAATGATTCTGTATGTCCCAAGTACGTTTTTGGCTGTGGACCGAATATAAGACCCCACGCACGATGCAAGATTGAAGATTTAGCATGAACAGGGACTTTCCACACCCGAACGATACCATCTCTACTTCCTGTCGCAATGTGGTTACCATTTGGTGAAAATGTGAAGGAATTAAGATATGTTGATGTGTTAAAATTAGAATACAATCTACCGGTTTCTATGTCCCATAACTGAATTTGATCAGTATCGGGTTCATACCCTGATTTAACAAATGTTTTCTGGTCTGGGGAAAATACAATTGTTGAAACTGATCCAAGTGGAGGATCTAGTGTAGATATCTGATGGCCCGTGTTGACTTCCCAAATTTCAATTTTTCTTCTATGATTATTATTTAATTTTACGACATTTGCAAGATAACGTCCATCCAGTGAGAGAACCAGTGTTGTTCCTGGATACTCTTTCAGATGGGACAAATCTATAACGTTCTCCTGATGTGTACCGGCTGCGGGGTTCCAGGTCCAAATTTCTTCTGTCCAGCCTTTGCTGCCGCCAGCAATAACAAGTTCCTTACCATCTGCTGTGTAGGCTAATGATTTAATCTGATGCCAATTTCCTGTGAAAGACGAGATAACCTTACTTGTTTCAACATCCCATAGCAGGACAGTGCTATCATATCCCTGGTATTCAGATTCTCCAGCTGCAAGTGTTTTACCGTCGTTTGAAAAAACCAATGCGTTAACTTTTTTCGGATGTGGTAACATTGTGATTTCTTTGCCGGTATGCACATCGTACAGCCAAATCCCAATTGCAGTTGCTGCTGCTAATAGTGAACCGTCTGGAGAAAATTTAAGGTCGTTGACTTCGCCTTTTCCTAAGCGTGCAATAGCACCTTCAACGAGATGCCATTGCGTGTAGTCTTGTTGGTGCATCAATCAACCCCGCTACTCAAGTACATCGGCATGCTCTGCGAATTTAAAGTCCAATTCAGTGATGCCATCCGCATCGTGTGTGCTCATGTCAATTGTCACGCGGTTGTAAACGTTGAACCATTCAGGATGATGATTCATAGATTCTGCAATTAAAGCGAGTTGTGTCATGAAACCGAACGCCGAAACGAAGTTATCGAACTGAAATTCCTTATGGAGTTTACCGTTTTGGACAGTCCAACCGTCGAGTTTCTCTAAGTTCTTCTGAATTTCAGAATCAGTAAGTTTTTTCCTTGCCATTGAGTCCCTCCGCAAAATTTAAGTGGAATATTAGATTAGATTAAGTTAAAATTGTAGTAGAAACATAAGATAATATCAAGTAAAATCGTTGTAAAAAATAGAAGGAGCGATAAATGGCACTTGCAACAACGTTATATTTTCCAGAGGTCGGTCCGCAGTGGGAAGACTGGGTCCAGGTTATTAATGTAGGTACAGAAGAAACCCGTGTAACAGGCATAGCAAGACACGCTGCCAACGGGCAGCCCACTTGGTCTGATGAAAAAGAGATTTCCCCATTTGAATGTTGGACACCGAACGTGGAGGCAATTAAACAGAATTCATCAATGCAGCTTACTGCGGATGAACCGATTGTAGCGGAACGACACATGCACAACAAAACAAATATTCTCGATTTTGTAGGTGCGGCGGAGGAATATGAAACAGTCGGGTTGCGTTTGTTCTTTCCAGAATTGGTTCCAGGGGCATTAGATTGGTTCCGATTTTTGAACGTTGGCGAGGCGGATGCGCATTTAAACATAATCGTCCGTAATCGTCGGGGGGACATAACCAGACAACGTCACCATGTAATTAAACCGCAATGCTGTTGGGACATTGCTGAAGGCTTAATGGGAAATGTGCAAGGTACACTTGAAGTACAAAGCACGCAGCCCATTGTTGGCGAACGACATCTCCATTACCAAGGTGGGAAAACTTGTGTTGGACAATATGGACAAGTGATCTCCGACGCCCCGAAAACCTTATACTTTCCAGAGGTTGGACCGGCATGGCAAGACTGGGCAATTATTGTCAACGTCGGTAGAGAAAGCGCTGAGGTAACAATGATTGCACATGACGATGGAACTGGAAAACCGGTGACGACGATGGAACGCGAATTGGATCCTTTTGAGTGCTGGATTCCGAAGATGGAGGATATTAAAATTAAATCTTCTATTTTGATACGTAGTGATCAACCGATAGTGGCTGAACGACACATGCACAGTGGAACAGCCGTAATTGATCTACCTGGGGCATCCGAGGAAGGCGGGCACGTCGGACTTCGGTTGTTTTTCCCGGAAATTGCGAGTGGGGCAAGAGACTGGTTCCGTTTCCTTAATGTCGGAGAACACGACGCATTGGTTAACATCGTAGTTCGAAATAAAAAAGGTGATGTTCGGCGGACGATTCATCGGCGGATAAAGCCACGCTGTTGTGCAGATGTTGATGAAGCCGCTATGGGGAACATCCGAGGTTCCGTTGAAGCGCAAAGTTCACAGCCTATTGTTGGTGAAAGACATCTACATTATCAATCTGGACACAGAGGTGCAGTCGTTGGTGAATACGGTGTCGTCATCGGTGAGTAAGAGATGAATCTGAATAATAAAATAGCAATTGTAACAGGCGCTGGACAAGGCATTGGGAAAGCAATTGTGCTCAGACTTGCGAAGGCAGGGGCTGATGTTGCTATCATGGATTTAAACTTGTCATCAGCAGAAGTTGTTGGCAAGGAGATAGAGAAACTTGGCCGACGCGCACTTCCTATTCAAGCGGATGTTTCGCAGTCTACTGATGTTAATGCTGCTGTTGACAAAGTCCTATCCGAATATGGACGGATTGATATTCTTGTCAACAACGCAGGAATTGCGGGGAGAACGCTGCCGCTAACTGATTTAGATGAATCAGACTGGGACGCAGTGATAGGTGTGAATCTGACGGGTGTTTTCCTCTGTTGTAAGGCGGTTATTGACACAATGATTGCACAGGATTACGGTAGGATAGTAAATATCGCCTCAATTGCTGGCAAAGAGGGCAACCCGACCTTAATTCCGTATTCTGTGTCTAAAGCGGGTGTTATTTGCCTGACAAAAGCACTCGCGAAAGAGGTGACAGACTATAATATCCGCGTAAATGCAGTATCGCCTGCGGTTATTGGCACACCGATTTTGGAAGGCATGGCACAGTCCACAATTGACTATATGGTAAGTAAGATTCCATTGGGACGCGTTGGGAAACCGGAAGAGGTCGCGGCTGTCGTGAATTTCTTAGCGTCAGATGAGGCGAGTTTTGTGACGGGACAATGCTACGATGTCAGCGGTGGCAGGGCTACCTATTAAAAATATAGGGCGGGCACAGAGGCCCGCCGCTACAATGAAACAGTGTTACGATCATTCTGCAATACAGTAGAGATACTGACTTCCACGTAAATATAATTCAGAACCCACAATTGCAGGTGAAGCATTGAAACTATCTTCCAAGTTGTTTACAGCTAATACTTCAAATTTAGGGCCGTGTTGAATAACCGCGACAGCACCGTTCCGACTTGCAATGTAAACACGGTCAGCAGCCCCAACGATTGAAGCATACAAACCTCTTATCCCATTTAACCTATTAGGCCCATAAAGTAGAGCGCCTGTTTTACTATTGATCGCTGAGATAATGTTGCTATCATTGAGAAAGTATAGGATATCACCGTGTAACAATGGCGACGGTACATAAGGCGTATAGCGATCATGTTCCCAAGCAATAGCTTCCTCGGATCCTGTAATATCACCCGCTGCATTGGCAAGATTAACCGCTTGCAATGCAGCACCTCTAAAACCGCTGATAAGGTAGACAAAGCCATCAGTAGCTACAGGTGAGGGAATAACGTTCCCTGTCATACCACCACATTCCCATAACACTTCGCCAGTTTCTAAATCATAACTACGCGACCTATTTGTAGCAGAGACAATAACTTGTGCTTTTCCACCATGTTCCACAACAATAGGCGATGTCCACGTAGTGCGTTCATCACGATCCATTTTCCACAGTTCATCGCCAGTTCGTTTATCAAGTGCAATGATAAAGGAAGGGCCCTCGTGATCTTGGACAATAACAATTGTGTTGCCGTGAACGATAGGGCAGCTGCCTTCACCAAAGGTATTCCTTTTATACATTTGCCCAATATCCTTTTCCCACTTGATGTTTCCTTTCATATCCAAGCAGTAAAGTCCACGCGAACCAAAATATGCATAGATATGTTCTCCATCGGTTATGGGGGAATTGGAAGCAAAACTTGCAGTGCTGTGGATACCTTCATGTGGTTTCGTCTCCCGCAGCGTTTTTTGCCACGCAATGCTGCCGTCACTTCGATTGAGTGCAAGCAGTTCAAACTTATGGGGCGGATAGGTTCTGTTTCCTCTTCTACCGCGTCTCCTGCGGCGCGAGTCTTCAGGAGGATTCTCTGCTTCCGTGTCCTCAGTTTGCGTTTCGGGCATCTCACCTTTAATTGCTGTTTGAATAAAGATTTTATCTTCCCAGACAATTGGTGTGGCATGTCCCATACCGGGGATCGGGACTTTCCATTTGATGTTTTCAGTTTCGCTCCATGTTGTAGGCGGATTTGCATTAACAGCGGCACCTGTTGTAATAGGGCCGCGCCAATGATGCCAATTTTTTTCAAATTTGGAGGTTTGTTCAGTCTTAGCGGCATGGTGATCAGCAGTGGTTTTTAGAGTAAACGTTGCGAACACTGCTAAAGCACAAATACATATTGTCAAGAAGGCAAATTTTTTCATTATCTTAATTTCCTTTCATCTTATTTGAAAAAGTATTATATACGATTATTCTGCAATACAATATAGATGTTTTGTTCCACGCAGATATAATTCTGAACCGACAATCGCAGGAGAAGCGTTGAAATTATCATCAAGTTGATTCACGGCAAGGACTTCAAGCGTAGAGCCGTCTTTTAGCACCACAACGTTTCCGTTCCGACTCGCTATATATACCCGACCCGCTGCACCAACAATAGATGCATACACATTGGATACACCGTTAACCCTTTCAGGGCCGAATAACACCTCTCCACTATTTCTATCAATAGCAGTGAGTACATTACCATTTCTTTTTAGGAAATAGATAGTATTATCACTCAATAGGGGTGATGGGACATAAGGTGTGTCTTGGTCATAATGCCAATCGACTGCCTCAGTACCGGTAATATCACCCGATGCAAGTTGAAGGTTAATCGATTGTAACGAACTTCCACCATGACCACTAATTACATAGATATGTCCATCCTTATGCATCGGAGATGGTATAACATTCCGCGTCATGCCACCACATTCCCAAACCAAATCACCATTTGCTAAATCATAACTACGCGTACGGTTTGTTGCTGGCACAATTACCTGTGAGATACCGTTATAATCAACAACAATTGGCGATGTCCATGTTGTGGGTTCATCCCTGTCCATACGCCACAATTCATCCCCTGTGCGTTTATCCAATGCAATGATAAAGGATTGACCTTGATGGTCTTGCAAAACAACAATAGCATCGCCATGGATAATAGGGCAGCTTCCTTCACCGAAAGTACCCGCTTTACGCATCTGTCCAATATCTTTTTCCCATATCAGATTCCCTTTGAAATCTAAACAGTAGAGGCCACGAGAACCGAAATAAGCGTAAATGTGTTCTCCATCGGTTGTTGGTGAGTTGGATGCGAAACTTGAATGATCGTGCATACCCTCGTGAGGAGCGATTTCTCGTAGCGTTCTCTGCCATCTAACGCTTCCATCACTTCGGTTTAACACAAGAAGTTCAAACTTATGTTTAGGTAGGTTTCTATTCCTATTTCTTCTTCTATTTCGTCTGCTTCCCTCCTGCGCCTCTTCGGGTGGATTATCCGCTTCTGTGTTCTCGGTCTTTAGCATCTCACCCTGAATGGCAGTCTGAATAAGGATCATATCTTCCCAAATAATTGGCGTTGCATGACCTAAACCGGGGATTGGCACTTTCCAACGGATATTTTCTGATTCACTCCATGTAGTGGGCGGGTTAGCGTTTATCGCCATCCCAGTTGCATGTGGACCACGCCAGTGATGCCAATTTTTTTCAAAATTGGGTGCTTCTTCAGTCTCGGTTACCTGTTCATCAGCGGTTTTTGAACTACATGCTGCGAACATCGCAAGAGCACAGAGACATATCGTCAAGAAGGCAAATTTTTTCATTATCTTAATTTCCTTTCATGTTTGTTATAGTAATTCATCCGTTGAGTAGAGCGTAGCGAAACCTAACGACTCAACTATTATGTCAATATATCCTCAATATCAAGCGGCTGATCTAATTCACTGTTTGCTTCCTCAAGTTTTTCACGACTTGAAACGACACAAACCGCTGCCTTATCCAGATTTTCCTCAAAAAGTTGGAGCAACGCACGTTGGACCTCGTCCGGTGTTGCACTACGAAGTCGTGCATAACGTTCCTCCCGCATCTCGCGCGTCTGTCCGCTGATGTGGTACCATTGCGCGTTACTTACTGCTTGACTTGGCCGGATCGGTTTTTCCGCATCTTTTGCCGTTGCGATAATAGCACGGTCAATATCCGTTTGCGTCCACTCTACCTGCTTGATGTAGTCTACCGTTTGTTCAAAGACATTAATCGTACGTGCCACATGTGGGTCCCTAAACGAGGATTGGTACAGTGCCGCATCAAAAGAATTATAAGAAAGCCTTGCACCGTAAGCATTACCTTTAAATCGGATTTCACTCAATATGTAATCCATCCGAACAAGATGCGTACCGATAGTAAGCAAGGTTGAATCTGGATGCGAATAATGTGGCGCTGGCATCACATGCGCGCAGTGCGCAATCTGAATCGGCCCTGCCAAACCCTCACGTGGCGGCGTCCCAAACGGTTCATAAGTAATCGGTTCGGGAACGAGTGGTTCATCTCCCATCTCACTTAGCCAACCATCGAGTTTTGTCCGTGTTGTCTTGTAAGCGGAGTCGGAACCAGCGAACCCAGCTGTCACACGTCCACGATTCAATAAGAAATCACGAATCTCTTCTATATGACCCATAAGGTCAGCGTTTAGTTCGTCAAAACTGTTAAGCAGGCTTTCACTGTGTCTAAGTTGTGGAAGACCGTGGACAATTTCAGCGAGGTGCGCTTGTGGCGAAAGTCCTCGTGACGCGTGATGAATTGCGGTACTTGAGCCGTCCTGAACCATCTCTGTTTGGTATTCAGCAACAGCTTGTACCATGACATCGTGAAGACGTTCAGTATCACGTGGGTTTACAGAAAAAACGAGATCATGCAGCACATCAAGTGCTACGTCCATTTTATCATCAAGTGTTTTGAGATGAAAGTATGCGTTTTGCAGTGAACGGTTCGGATCGAGGGCATGTGTGCGGAATCCGACACCGCATCGGATTCCGCCAGTAACCGACGATTTTCGCAGTGCCATTTCAGCAAAATCCATTTCTGCTGCACCGAGTTTATGAATAGCGTCAATATATCTCGGCACATAAGTCCAGAGGTGTTGCGGTAATCCCCGTATATCAAAATCCAGGACAAAATAGTTAACCCCGTTCGCAAAAACATCATTGTGGAGAAGGTCTTGCCCACAAACTTTCTCTATAGTGGTAGGAATATGTTTCGGTTTGTCGGGGAGATCACTCACTTTTAGTTGTGGCAGCTTAGCCAACGCTTCAGGCGGATTCGGTTGCCCGTTCATCCGTTCAAGCTCAGCAGCATCAGCAGCAATCTGTTTTGCTTGTTCATCGGAAAGTTGTGCACGGATATCCTTCGTCCGTTGTTCCAATTCAGCATCAAGTTTCGCCTGCATGTCTGGATCAGGAGAAAGCACACTCGTCAATCGGTGTGGATTTTCAATAAGTCGTTCACGAATTATCTCGTTGAAAATACTTGGATTTTCCTGCCAACGTTGACGAATAGTAGTGAGACTCTCTCGCATCTTCAAGAAAGTATCCGTCCCCCTATCGTATATCCATGCACCTATAACACGAAAAAGCATGTGGAGCGGGAACATCGGCGCTACTTCTTGATAGTGATACGTTGACTGCTGGAAAGCAGCTTGGACCAATTCGCTTTCAAACTCGTTTTCAGCAAGCTCAGTGAGGGTATTGGTTACCAAATTAGTAAATGCTTCAACGCGATCTGCTTCGCTCCCTTTGATTCCAACATAAAAAGTACTGTTCGGACCAATAGAACTTGCACCGGAATAAATGAGGTCAGTCCCCAATTTAGAGTCGATAATCGCTTTTTTCAGTGGAGCCGCTTCATTACCGAGAAGAATTAAACTTAGAATGTGACACATAGCGACATCTTCGGGATCAGTTGCATCACCGATAAGCCAGCTGAGCATCAGATATGTCTTTTCTGTGAGAGATTCATCTGGCGCAACGGGATAAGTATCGGTCACAGTCTGCGGCGATTTCCATCTCGGTTGGTGCGTGACTTCCGAATTAAGCGGTTGCATGGAGGTAACGGTCTCATTTTTTGGTATTTTTTCCAGTTTATCTGCAAGAAATGCAAGATAGTCGCTTGTTAGAATATCTCCATAGAGGAAAAAGTATCCGTTACTCGGATGGTAATATGTCTCGTGAAACCCTTTTAACTGCTGATATGTCAAATCAGGAATAGCGTCTGGGTCTCCACCCGATTCTTTGGCATAGAGTGTGTCGGGGAGAAGTCGGCTCGTCATGGAACGATATAACCGCGATTCGGGGTCAGAAAAGACACCTTTCATCTCGTTGTAAACGATGCCGGTAATCTTCAGATCACCTGTCGGGTCTTCGGGATTTGCAGGGGCGAGATGATGTCCTTCGCGCTTGAAAGTTTCCTCTGTCAGTAGCGGGTGAAAGACAGCGTCAAAATAGACTTCTGCAAGATTAAAGAGGTCTTTTTTGACATTGCTCGCGACCGGATAATAGGTGTGGTCTGAGCTTGTCATGGCGTTGATAAAAGTAGCCATGCTCATCTTAATCATTTCAAAAAATGGCTCTTTCACCGGAAATTTTTGTGAGCCTGCCAAGACAGCATGTTCAAGAATATGGGGGACACCTGTATCATCTGTCGGTGGTGTAGGAAAATTGATTGAGAAAAGATTTTCTGTATCGTCTGTGTAGAGATGAAGTAAACGCGCCCCACTATGGTTATGCGTCAATTCAATTGTAACTGCCCGCAATTCATCAATGGGTGTAATGGCTTTGACTTCAAATCCGTGTAGTTGTTGTCCGAGGTGAAGGTCAATGGGCGGGTGCTGGGCCCCGCCATTACCAGCTGCGATTTTTGAATCCATTATGCCTCCAATTTTATTAGATTTTACATTTTAGTAAAAATATGGTCTACAAGTTTACGTTATATGTCCTCAATTACAAGGGGATGACCCATTTTCTGATTTTCTGCCTCTAATTTCTCACGACTCGCGATGACGCATATTGCGGCTTTATCCTGATTTTCCTCAAGAACTTCAATGAGTGCACGTTGGACTTCCTTAGGTGTTGCAAGTCGTAATTGAGCATATTTTTCTTCAATTATATCATTTGTCTGTCCTTCTAAATAATGTAATAGTGCTCTGGATGATGCCTGATTGGGACGAATACTTCGAAGGTATCCTGATGAATTAGCAATAATCGCCCGGTCAATATCAACCTGTGTCCACTCTGTCTGTTTTACATAGTCAATTGTCCGTGCGAAAACGTCAAGTGTACGAGCGACGTGCGGATCACGCTCAGATCCTTGATAGATCAAGGATTCAAACGGGTTGTATGAGAAAGCAAAACCGTAAGCATTTCCTTTTAGTCTGATCTCAGGTATCATGTAATCATTGCTAATGATGTGCGACCCGATTGTTAAAAGGACCGAATCTGGATGTGAATAGTGTGGAGCTGGAATTATCTTTGTGCAATGTGCAATTGGAATAGGAGCGGCTAAGCCATCACGTGGTGGCGTCCTAAAAGGTTTAAAACCTATTGGTGCTGGGACGATTGGTTCATCACGCATGGCGTTAATCCATTGTGCAAACCGACCACGAAACATCTCAAAAGCTGCTTCAGTTCCTGTAAAACTTGCGGATATGCGATTTTTGTTTAATAGAAATTTTCGAATCTGTTCAATATTACATGTCAGTTCTTCATAAACATCTTCAAAACGATTGAATAACATTTCGCTTGTGCGTAGGCGTGGTAGTCCGTAGACAATATCTTTGAGAAAACCGCGATGTGACAGCCCACTGGCTGCACGATGGTTGGCGGCATGTGGCCAGTAATAGTCCTGTTTAGACGTTATTGCACGTTTGAGTATCTCGCGGAATCGTTCTTTATCGCGCGGGTTTACCTCAAAAATTAGATCATGAAGGATGTCCAATGCGTTCTCCATTTTTCCATCAAGTGCTTTTAGACTAAACTGCATTCCAAAAACTGTGTGTGATGCACCAAGTGCATGTGTGGTAAAGTTTGGCGAGCATCCAATGCCGCCGGTGGCAGCGGCTCTACGTTGTGCAACCTGTTCGTAATTCATCGGACCCGCGCCGAGTCTGCCTACAGCATCGGTATAACTTGGGAGATACTGCCAAAGATGTTGCGGTAATCCTTGCAAGTCTAAATTGAGTTTAAGATAGTTCACACCGTTTGAGAAAACGTTGTTCCTAAGTAGAGGACATCCTTTGACCATTTCAACAGTAGTAGGTATTTGTAGAGGTTTATCAGGTAGGTCAGAGATGCTCAGTTGCGGCAACTTTGCCAAATCCTCTGGTGAGTTCGGTTGTCCGCTTAGACGTTCAAGTTCAGCGGCATCGGCAGCAATCTGCCGCATCTGTTCATCGGTGAGTTGTGCGCGAATTGCTTTCAGCCGTTTATTTTCTGTCGCATCAAGCCTTGCCTGCATATCTGGGTCAGGCGTAAGGATGGTCGTCAACCGATGTGGGTTGTCAAGGAGCCGCTCGCGAATCAATTCATTGAAAATGCACGGATTTTGCTCCCATTGCTGACGGACAGCAGAGAGGTGTGTCCCCATCCTTAAAAAGAGAGTCGGTTCCTTTTCATATATCCATGTGTCTATAACACGGATCGCCATTTGAAACGGGAAACTCGGTGTGACTTCCTGATAGTTGTAGGCGATTTGTTGAAATGCGGCTTCTATCTGCTCTTTGTCAATTTCTGTGTCTGCAATTTGCGTGAGTGTTCTGATGACCAATTCCGTGAAAGCGTCAACGCGATCTGCTTCACTTCCAACTAAACCGACACTAAATGTTCTATTTGGTCCTATCTTACCACCAAGAATATCAAAAATATTGTATCGTATATCAGTACCAAGTTTTGAATTGATAATTGCCTTACGGAGAGGTGAGCCTGCGTTATTGAGTAGTACCCTGCGTAATATATCGCATAAGATAGCCTCTTCAGGATCCGTTGTCCCTCCAATAATCCAACTCAGCATTAAGTCCGTCTTTTCAGTGAGGGGCTCATCTGCACTAATTGGGTAGGTTTCCGTTACAGTCCGTGGAGAATTCCACTTCGGTTGACGTGTGATTTCTGGTCGGAGAGGGTGTAGAAACCCATTTGTATCTATCTTTGGGATTGCCGCCAGTTTGTCGGCGAGAAACAGGAGATAATCTTGTGTTGGGATATTACCGTAGAAGAAGAAGTAGCTGTTGTGTGGATGATAGTAGGTTTGATGATACGTTTTCACTTGTTCGTAGGTTAAGTCAGGCATAACCAGATAATTTCCGCCACCATTGTTGACATAGCAGGTATCAGGCAGAAGATTATCCACTACGGTGAAAATTAAAAGGTATTCTGGAGTGAACAAACCAATCTTCACTTCATTATAAACGATCCCATTTATTTTTAAATCTCCTGTCGGTTGATCCGGGTCCACAGGTTCAAGATGGTGTCCTTCGCGTTTAAAGGTCTCCTCGGTCAGTAGCGGATGAAAAACCGAATCAAAGTGGACTTCTGCAATATTAAATAGGTCTTTTTTGACATTGTTTGAGGTGTAGTAGAAGGCATGATCAGGCCAGTTCATCGCATTTGTACTGTCATAAGTCGCGAGACTCATCTTCATTATCTCAGAGACCCCACCTTTTACTGGATACTTACGTGATCCCTCCATTACACAGTGTTCAAGGATATGAGTTAATCCTGTATCACCTATATCATTAAATGCTGGTGTTAGTGGACTGATTGAAAACAGGTTTCTGGAGTCATTTGAATAGAGATGCAACAGCCGCGCGCCGCTGTGTGGATGCAAGAGCTCTATTGCGACTGCACGCAATTCATCAATTGGTGTAATGGCTTTAACTTCAAATCCGTGAAGATGTTGTCCTTGTTGTAAATCAACGGGCGGGTATGATGCCCCTCCAGTACCAACCGAAACTTTTGAATCCATTTTACCTCCATTTTTATTCTAATTTATTTCTTTTCCAAGCTTGCACAAACAAGTTCATTGTCATTCCGTGCAAAGACATGTTTATATGCAAACGCGGGGAATGCCCAAGTAACACCCCCTCTTCGATTCAACTGCCCGCGAGTGGGTTCAATCAATTTAGCACGACTAATGATATTCAAACCTTTAGGGGAAAGTTCGGTGATAAGAAGTTCACCGCGTTCGTTAAACATCCAGACTTTGTCAGCATTTTGCACAAAATGAATGGTACTCCAACGTGCTACCGGCACGGCAGTCAGGTCTTCCCATATCCGATCTCCTGTTTTTGCCTCAAGGCATCGGAGTTCACCATAACTGTCAACACCGTAAATGTAATCCCCGATACGAATAGGGGTTGACATTGTAGTTTGGAGTGCATCTGTATTTCTCTCATCTTTGCCTTTGCGATGCCAACCGAGTTCAAAATTCAATTCATCAGGCGATAATTTCAGAAGCGCAGCACCCTCATAGAAATTGGTAACAAACAACTGATTTTCGTGAAAAATAGGTGTCGCAATTCCGATTTCCCATCGGGTCGGCGGCATCGGATATTTCCAATGTAATTCGCCTGTTTGCGGATCCAGCGCAGTAACGTTATGTCCTGTCCAACAAATTAGTACCCGCTTCCCTGCTTGCTCTATGATAATCGGAGCAGAATAAGAGGCATTATCTTCCAATGCTTTCCACTTCTCCTCACCCGTTTTTCGGTCAAACGCAACGACACATGCCTCAGGCTTGCCGCCGATTTGGACGATGAGGTGATCAGCTTCCACAATAGGCGCACATGCGATCCCCCAGATCGGCATATTAATGTTGTATTCAGTGTTCAGGTCTTTTTTCCATTTGATTTCACCAGTGACAGCATCAAAACAGTGTAAATGTCCCATCGCACCTAATGTGTATGCGAGTCCATCATGGACTGTGACATTTGCGCGAGGTCCTACAGGGTATTCAATCCTATAAACACAATCATAAGTGTAAGACCAGATTTCGTCCCCTGTTTTCCAATCGAAGCAGTGAACTCGCTCCACCTGTTTCGGTTTTGTGAGTCTATCGGTGACATAGACACGTCCATCAGCGACAGTCGGTCCGCTGTAGCCGCTGCCGATAGGGACGCTCCAGCAGATAGGAATTTGTGGTCCATCAAATTCTTCAATAATACCGGTTTCTTTCCAAACGCCATCTCGGTTATCTCCACGCCACTGTGACCAATCATCAGCAGCAGTAAATTGCACCTGTCCAGATACTATAATAAAAAAAACTGTAAATAGATATGTAAGTTGTTTCATTGACTTTATAAAACTCCTCAAATAAGGTATAATACCAAATTAACAGGATTAATCTTGTTTTATTGGGTCCAGGTGCGGTTAGGAAACCGCACCTACCGAGACGGATCGTGTTAATTTGGTATAAGGTGTACGGGGCGATAATACCGTTTGTTAGATTTCGTCCTTCACGGTCAACTGTTTTTTTCTGCTTGGAGGCGTTCAAGTTCTGCTAACAATCTGTTAACTTCGTTTTCAGCGTTTTCTGCACGTACCTCTGCTTCTTGCCGTGCGAGTTGTTCCTGTTCCGCTCGCATCTCTGCTTCTTGCCGTGCGAGTTGTTCCTGTTCCGCTCGCATCTCTGCAATATCCACGCGTTCTGGAGGAGGTTGCAACCATTGCTGTGTTTTAGGGTTATACAAACGGAGAACGCCTTCTCGTTCACCTAACTCCAATCCCAAAACAGTGGACGGTAGACGTGACTCCGTGAAATCTATTTCCTGATATACGCCATCAATGAGGCGATAACCTATAAAACTGGGATAGATTTCACCTTCCGGATCATAAATGTAGTATTCCTTAACTTTAAGCACCGCGGCGTAAAGATCCTTTTTCTTGTCTATATCATCTTTATAAGTACTTCTGCTTGATACTTCTAACACAAAATCCGGTGTTTTTCCTTCTTCCCATGTCAGATAGGTACGTCTCCGTTTTTTAGCAACGCCTTGAACTACAAAGACATCAGGTGATACCGACTTTTTCATATCTCCTTCTTCATAATATATTAGAAGATTTCCAGACACATAAACAGGTTCACGAATAAAATGGTGTTGAAGCATCTGAATGAAATCCACCATTAGATCTCGATGTGCATCCGTTTCTGCTATATGTTTACCGTCCGATTCCGGATAGACAAATGTCGGCGCAGACTGTATTTTTTGCTGCATCGTGTCATCTCCAAGCAATAGGGCACAAAGTTAGAATAAATAGAGAAGATTTTTTACACACATTTACGTATAGTGTATTGGGAAAGAGCTCTCAATAAAGCACCCTACACAAACTAAGATGTTAGATTGCACAGGAAAAGTTACTGAATTCGAAAATGTTAACTATCACATATTTTACCCTTTTTTGCGGTTTTTGTCAATGGAAAATGCAAAAGAGGGCAGAACCATTCAATTGTCGGGTTTTTCTCAATATTTTAGACACGATCGATCCTATAAGGAAGAGACATTTGGAAGAAGTTAAAAATTATTGGAAAATTGAATGGCACTGTCCCTTTTTCACAAAAAACTTAACAGATCGTAGTTTTCATGGTATACTTGAAATTACCAAATTTCTCAAAAGGAAAACTATTATATGAAAAAACACTATTTATTGATTCTTTTATCGGCGCTTCTCGGATTACATCTATCTTCATTAGATATTTTAGCACAGAGTTGCACACAATTAAACTTGCCTGAAAACGCTATTGCTCGTTTATGTACGCAAGATGACCAACATTTTGTAGATTTAGATTTTTCACCAGATGGCAAGACATTGGCGAGCGTAACTTGGTATCCCAGGATAGTGGTTCTCTGGGATATTGAAAACAAGGTAGAAAAAATAACGATTGAGGCGAATGGAGCTTATGTCAGATTTTCGCCAGATAGTAAGTCATTTGTCTGTGGTGATGTTGTATATGATGCAACAACTGGAGAACCGAAATTATTACTTTTAGATGCAGAAGGATATGACAGGTTTGTAATCTATTCTCCTGACGGTGAGACTTTAGCTGGCGCAGGACCAAAAGGAATTCGTTTTTGGAAATCAAATGTAGACGAACCAACGACAGATGCGTTGCCTGTGGGGGATATGCCTATAAATGTTCTGCCGACAGGGACATCGGTTATAGATACACCTGAAGCGAGTCCAACATCAATTCCTATCGCCACCTCATCTACAACAGTCCCCAGGATTAAGGGAATCACCTATTCACCAGATGGGAAAGAATTAGCCATTCCCTGTGAATTGGGTGTCTGGATATACGATGTAGAATCTAACAGTGAGAAAACATTACTGAAACGGGAAGATACGGGTCATATACATGTAGACGGCTTAGCCTATTCACCAGATGGGAATACATTAGTATGTAATGGGGGACATTACTATATAGATGTTTGGGATGCTATAACAAAAAAACTCAAGTTTACAATTTCTAAAACGAAAACACATCAGCGATCTTCTCTTGGGCACGTGACTTCAATACAATTTACTCAAGATAGCAAACTATTTGTCAGTGCCGATGCTGGAACCGATCAAATTCATTTTTGGGATACGGAAACGGGGGCGTATAAATATACACTGCCAAGACATGAAAAAGAAATATATTCTGTAGTTTTCTCTCCCGATGAAAATACTATTGCCAGCACAAGTTTAGATCGAACCATTTTGTTATGGGATGTTACATCTTATCCCACTGTTAGTATTTCACCAGATTCGGTTACATCTTTAACGCTTGGAGAAGAATTAGCATTTGATGTTAAAATTACGAACGGTAAAAACCTATCGGGATATCAAGCAACAATAGAATTTGATCCTGATGCACTTGAGTATATTGAAACTAAATACAGTGACTATTTATCTGGCGGCGTACCCGTTCAACCTATAGCAAACCAACATGCAGGCACAGTTCAACTCGCGTCGTTATCCTTAACTGGGACCGGCAGTAGTGGCGATGGAACACTCGCTACTATTAAATTCAAAGTCCGATCAGTTAGAACTTCAAAATTGGGTTTACGAGATGTTATCCTATCTAACAGTGAAGGAAATAAATCTTATGCATGGATTGATGGGGCACAATTATTAAAAAGTATTACGAATGAGGATGGTGAAAGGACTGTTTGCGAAACCACTAATACAAAAGATGTGAATAAAGACTGTGTTGTTAATATCCAAGATTTAGTGCTTGTTGCCACTAAATTTGGACATAGAGGGGGAATTGCAGCGGATGTTAATAGTGACGGGAGCGTCGATATTATAGACCTTGTGTTAGTCGCGGGTGCTATTGGAGGGACGGCGGGCGCGCCAGCCGTCTATACAGATGCACAAGAGATGTTCTCTGCATCCAAAATCCAGCAATGGTTAAGTGAAGCACAAAAAATTAACATCACTGATCCAACTTTTAAACGCGGTATTCTAACACTTGAACAACTACTGATAGCAGCATTACCAAAAGAGACAGCACTTTTTCCCAACTATCCAAACCCATTCAATCCAGAAACATGGATACCGTATCAGTTGGCGAAACCTGCAGAGGTTAACATATCCATCTATGCTGCGGATGGGACGCTGGTTAGGATTCTACCATTGGGCAATCACGCTGTGGGACTCTATCAAAGTCGTAGCCGTGCGGCATATTGGGATGGCAAAAATGAAAACGGTGAGTCTGTAGCAAGCGGAGTCTATTTCTATACGTTAACGGCAGGGGATTTCTCTGCTACACGGAAGATGTTAATTTTGAAGTAATTGAACAGATCCATCACCCTTGACTTATGAGGAAAATTAGTATAAGCTTAACGTGAGTTTGATAATTAGATTGAGCATAGTGGTTAGGTAGAGCGCAGCGAGCCCCTTATGCGTCAACTTAGCGGTCCACACCCTGGTAGGCGCGTTTTCTAAACGCGCCGTTAGCTAATCTTCAGCACAGGAACAGGCGCGTTTCCAAAACGCGCCTACCAGGAGGTCCTAAATTGGGCTGAGAAGCCTACGGGATTTATCAAGCTCACGTTATAATCTTAACGTGAGTTCGGTTTAAGAATGTTGAATCAGTAAATGGACGCAAGTCCTAATAATTCTCAATTGTTCTAAACCCCTGTACTTCTTGGATATAAGGAGGGACGATTGTGACTGATAAAGAAGTTTTTGAAGAAATGGGATATGATATTTCCAAATCCCGTATACGATATGCTCCGACGAATGGGGCAATTATTTATCCTGAATCAGATGGGAAACCTATGGCAGAAACAGAATTCCATCGAAATGCACTTATGAATACGCTAATAATCCTTACTGAAGTTTTCAAAGATAAACCTGATGTGTGTGTTTCCGGAAATATGATGATGTACTATGTTGAAGGAGACCCCAGGAAATCAATTTCACCTGATGTATTTGTTTCTTTTGGTATAGGCAAAAAGCTGCGGCGCACATATCGCATTTGGGAAGAGGGTAAACCACCAGACTTCGTGTTGGAATTTTCAAGTGAGAAAACTCACAGGACAGACCAAGATGAAAAGAAACTACTGTATGCCTCAATTGGTGTGCAAGAATACTTTCTATATGATCCTGAAAGGCAATATCTGCCGACACCCCTCATGGGCTTTCGTCTTATTGAAGGAGAGTATGTTCCGATACCGATGAGTCCTGATGGGAGTGTTATGTCTGAAACATTGAATTTAGAACTGCGTTTAAGAGGTGATATTCTCGGTTTTTACGATACAGTTTCGTCAAAGTGGTTAGAAACCCCAGCAGATACAGCGGCTGCGAGAGCGGACCAAGAAGCTGCAAGAGCGGACCAAGAAGCCGAGATGAGAAAGCAGGCTGAAGCAGAAGCAGCGAGACTCCGGGAGGAACTTGAGCGTTTGAAAGCACAAAACACATCGTAGCATACAAACACTTAAAATAACCTCGCTCTATAGCAATAATGCGTTTTTACCGGTTTCCTGTCACCCCAATCGCTTTACGCACCTTCGCCAAAATCGGCACAGCGATAGCGCGCGCCTTTTCCGCGCCCTTTTCAAGCACTTTATCCAATTCATCACGATTTTCCATCAACGTATCATACTGCCCACGTTGTGCGGCAAAGGTTGTTTCTAACAATTCATAGAGATCATTTTTCATATCACCATACGCGAGTCCACCATCAAGGTAGAGCTGCCGTTTCGCTTCAACAGCATCTGCATCTGCAAAATGACGGTAGATCGCAAAGACATTACATTCATCAGGGTCTTTCGGCTCTTCAGGACGTTTGGAATCGGTCACGATCCGCATCACCTGTTTACGAACCTGATTTGATGGTGCAAAAAGCGGGATAACATTGTTATAACTTTTGCTCATTTTCCTACCATCAAGTCCGGTGATAGTCATCACCTCTTTTCGAATTACTGCCTCAGGGACGACCAAAACCTCCCGATAATTCTTATTAAAAATGAGTGCCACATCGCGGGTAATCTCAAGGTGTTGTTTTTGGTCTAAACCGACGGGAACGACATGTGTGCCGAATAGCAAAATATCTGCCGCCATCAAAACAGGATACGTATACAGTCCCGCATTGATGTTTTTATCCTCTTCACGACCTGCCTCAATATTATCGTCAACAATTGTTTTGTAAGCGTGCGCGCGGTTTAACAATCCCTTTGCTGTGAAGCAAGCTAATACCCACGCCAATTCAAACACCTCTGGAATATCTGATTGACGATAGAAAATGACGTCATCTGGATTCAATCCCAATGCTAACCAAGTTGCAGTCACCTGATACGTCAAATCTTCTAATTCTTTTTTATTTTTGACTGTGGTAAGCGCATGGTAATCAGCAATAAAGTAGAGTGCCTGATAATCCTGCGCGAGTTCAAGGGCAGGTTTGATCATACCGAGATAATTGCCGATGTGCGGCTGGCCCGTCGGTTTTATACCTGTTAAAGCGATCTGTTTCAATTCCGTTCTCCTTAGTTTGTTCTCATCTTATTATAACTTGCAGAAACTGATGTGTCAATCGAACCTACGCACAATAACAGTACCACCATTTTTTAATCCCAAACGCGCCTGCGCATTACCCATGTTGACCGCAATTTCTAACAATCCAAAACTCCCGATAATTGCCAACGGTTCACCTACTTCAGATTCAGCGTAAGAACCATTCAGTTTTTTTAGCCTCGTACTGCCTGCCATAATTTCAAATTTTGCAGACATCGCGCGCTTATCAAGCTGTCCAACTGCGTCCTCGTTTGATGCAGACGATAGCAAAAAAGCGGTAAGCGCGTTTTCCGAAATGTTCGTTATCAAATTTCCAAAACTGTCAACATTGATAATCTGCCCCGTCAATGTGTCTTCTGAAATGCGTATCGTTGGGACAGGAAAACGGACAAGGTCTTGAATCGATGTCCCAATCTCTGCAAGCGGAACACCGAGCGATAGGTGCGCGGCGACAGGGGCAAAAATATCTCTACCGTGGAAAGTCCTGCTAATGTGAGGTAAAAGATAATCAGAGTTTTCAATGAACACTGTATCGGTAATGCGGTTATCTTCAGTTTCAATGTCCTGAAGCAGATAACTCAATACACCATTGTTGGGGCAAACAAAAAACGTGTTGTCAATTTGGCAAACGATTGCTTGCCGAACACTACCAACGCCAGGGTCTACTACGATGACATGAATTGTGCCTTTCGGGAAATAGCGGTATGCTGAGTTGATTGCAAAAGCTGCTTCGTGAATATTCTGTGGAGAAATGGCATGCGTAATATCAACAACCTGGGCATTCGGATTGATGTTTAGGATGACACCCTTCATCACGCCAACATACACATCGCTTATGCCAAAATCGGTTGTTAAAGTGATGATTGGAGAAAATTTGTCCATTTATAGTTACGTAGGTTGGGTAGAACTTGCGAAAACCTTATGCGTCAATTTAGGGGATAAATCCCGTCACACATTGTAGGGCGGGGTCCCCGGGGAATGCCTAAATGGCATTCATACCGTTGATTTGGTGCCCCGCCATATCTGATGTATTCAAACAATGGGCGGGCACAGGGACCCGCCCCTACAATCGGGGTTGCGGTGTTGGTTTGGCTAAAAGGCGTGAAACCTGAAACAAATTCCTTAAGTTGACGGCTATGGATAGAGCGAAGCGAACCCCAACTAATCCTGGTTCAGATAAAAGCACCTTTAATCGCAATTTATTGCGTAACTTACATTCATAGGAGATTTTCCTGCATCCATGCAAAACTTTTTCTTTGCCCAGTACCATCGTTCTCTCTTCCCTCATATTCACAACACCAGACCCCATCATAGCCTGCATCCCGCAGGCAATTAACTGCCTTTGCAAGATCAATTTCACCTTCACCGAGTGCTTCCCCACGATAATCCCCGCGTGAACCCGTTCCATCTTTTAAATGTGTGTGTAATGTCCAAGGGGCAATAATTTCATAATATCTGCCAACTGTGTCTAAATCATGACCCGCCCAACGATAATTCATGGTGTCCATATTCGCACCGACATGTTTAGACCCCACGCGTTCAAACAGTTCTACCTGCAAATCGCCATCATTCGTAACCAGGCAGTGATTATCTACCGCTAAATAGACATCGTCCTTTTCAGCAAACTCAAGGCAACGGGTTAAACAGCCTGCCATCGCCTCAACCCATCGGCTTTCTGGGACAGAATCTTTCATAGAACCACCTTCTGTCCGAAGCACTGAAGTGCCAACACGTTTTGCGAGTGCAGCGATACGTTCCATCCGTTCAACTTGCGCTTGGATCACTTCCTCTTCTAACACAACAAAATCGTTTCCTGCCCCAAGAGCTGATACCTGCAAACCGTAAGACTCAACCTGTTCGCGCACAGCTTCAGCACTCTTTTCAGGATCAGCAGTGTCCGATTTCCAAATATCACCGATTGAAAGTTCAACATATCCGAACCCTGTTTCACTTGTGAATTTTAGAAAATCATCAAGCGATTTACCTGCATAATTGTAATGAATAAGTCCAAGTTTTGACATGATTTTATTTCGTCCTTTTCTAAAAAGATTCCTTGCGTCTGTAATGTTATTATGCTATAATACCTTTATTAAGAGATAAGTGTCAAGCAGTTTTTGCAAATGCTGGAGAAGCCACAGGAAACAATGGAAAACTATAACCTTTTTACAGACCCTAAGTTGCCTCCCATCTATGAAAAGGTGAAGGCGGAAGAACGACTCTCTTTTGAAGAAGGTGTCACGCTTTACGAAAGCCCTGATATTACAGGGGTCGGATTTATCGCGAATCAAAGCCGTGAACGCATAAACGGAAATGTCGCATACTATAACATCAATCAACATATAGATTACTCAAACGTGTGTATACTTCATGCGCGGTGCCATTTTTGTGCTTTTGCCCGAAAAAATATGCAAACAGAAGGCGCGTGGGAGATGAGTGTTGATGAATTTTTAGACAAAGCGATGTATTCTATTGAGCACGGATGCACCGAAATTCATAGCGTGGGTGGCTTACACCCAAAACTCCCATTTGACTACTATCTACAGATTATTCGTGGACTCAAAGAACGGATGCCCGCTGTCCATGTCAAATTTTTTACTGCGGTTGAAATCCATCATTTCTCACGTATCTTTAAAATGTCTGTAGAAGATGTTTTAAAACAACTCAGCGAGGCAGGTTTAGATTCTCTACCGGGTGGCGGTGCAGAAATCTTTGCTGAAGAGACGCGTGAAAAAATTTGCCCCGGTAAACTGAGTGCTGATGGTTGGCTTGAAATTCACGACATTGCGCATCGGCTCAATATCCCAACAAACGCAACAATGCTCTATGGACACCTTGAAACAAATGAGGATAGGGTTGACCATCTCATTAGATTGCGGGAACAGCAGGATAAATCTGGCGGTTTCGTAACGTTTATTCCGCTTGCATTCCACCCTGCTAACACGCGCATGGCTTATCTGCCGTCAACATCAGGCTTAACTGATTTGCGAAACATCGCAGTATCCCGACTGATGCTGGACAACATGCCACATATCAAAGTTTATTGGATTATGACAGGGTTAAAAACAGCACAAATCGCACTTAGTTTTGGCGCAGATGATATTGATGGCACGGTGACAGAGGAAAAAATTACACACATGGCAGGGGCAGATACACCGGAGGCTGTTTCTGTGGATGCACTCACGCGCCTAATTGAAGAGGCGGGTTATGTTCCAATAGAGCGCGACACACTTTACAACGAAATCATCCGAGAGGGAGATCAGTGGTACAGAAAAGCCGCACGTCTCAATATGGGCTTGCAAGCGGCGCCCTAAAGGTCGGCGCGGTGTCATTCTTGAACACGAAACCGCTCATCTACCCGCTTTTGAATGGTGAACTCCAAACTGAAGAGATTGACCTCAGCATTCATGTGCCAAGTCGTCTCGCCACATTTCTAAATAATCACGAATTAGATATCGCTCTGATCCCAATTGTTGAATACTTTCGTGCAAATGATAGGGGCAAAGGTTATCGTATTCTACCTAATATATCAATAGCGTCGCGCGGTAGTGTCCTCAGCATTCAATTGTTCAGTCGTGTGCGGATTCAGGACGTCCAGCAAATTGCCTATGATACAAATTCGCGGTCATCTGTAGCGTTGCTGAAAATCTTACTCACAGAAAAATACCAACTTGCTCCAACGTTTGTTCCTTGCGATCCTTCAACTGATCCTGCTACGGCAGAGACAGAAGCAGTGCTGCTTATTGGGGATGCAGCACTCAAAAACCTCGGTGCTACAGAATATAGTGTTGATCTCGGCGCAGAATGGCACGAATTAACAGGATTACCTTTCGTCTATGCTTGTTGGGTTGCAAGAGGAGATGTGGAACTTGGTGATGCACCGAACCTGCTTTTAGAAGCGAAAAATAGAGGGACCACACAAATATCTGAAATAGCACGAATTGAAGCGCAAAAACTCGGTTTACCCGAAAACCTTTGTAAAGATTATCTGCAACATCATATACACTATGACCTGGATGAATCAGAAATAGCAGGTCTTGAACATTTTTACAAACTTGCTGTAAAAAACGGACTCGTAAAATCAGAACGAACTTTAATTTTTGAATCCTAAATAAACGGTAAATTATAATTAATAGACATTTTTGCCCCACGGTAGGCGGTGAATGCCATACGTGCATTCATACCGTTGATTTGGAGGTTTCCTAACCTCGCCGGTGCAGAGTGTTCAAGTAATTCTAAAATCTACCATAAAACCGAATAGGTTAAAAAATGAATTCCGTTGAAGAATCCACCACTGCTGACGATGTTACGCAACAGTTTGAAGATTTCCTGAAAAGTTCCGGACTCCGTCTGACTCAAACGCGGATGGACGTTTTGAACCAGGTCTTTGCCTACCCAGGACATTTCCAAATCGAAGACCTCTTGGTCCAGATGCGTCAGAACGGATATAGTGTTTCGCGTCCGACTATCTATCGCACACTGCCGCTGCTTGTTAGAAGTGGGTTACTCACAGAATTTATTGACGCACACAAAAACACCCGATACGAAAGCATTCATTCGCTTAAAGAGCATGCCCATCTCATTTGTCTGCGGTGTGGTCAGATCGTTGAATTTAAAGAACCCCAAATCGATGCTTTGCAAAAATCTGTGTGTGAAGCGCACCAATTTAAACCAGTACGCTTCCGCAATGAGATAATTGGCTACTGTTCTGAATGTCAGGCAGAGTTAGAGTCTACCAATTCTACTGAGACAGAACCCTCCCCCTCTATCGATTCTTGAGATCGCCCCAAGTTGTTGTCACTAATCCTTTCGGATTAACAGGTAAACTTGCAACTTCAGCGTTTTCATAGTCCTCATCTGTTGCTGCATACTCTAAATCGCTTGACCAACAAAAAACGTCATATTGAACTAAGTTTGAACTCTGACGCGTGTATATTATCATGACGTTTTCACCGTCTCGCAATTTATTGACGGTGCCGCCATCCGCACCAAAAATACCGGTTCGTACCCATGCCCACTCAGGTGTATTTTCTTCAAAAATGATTTCCACATTTTTCTGAAAGTGGCCAGGTTTTTCCTTGGGGATTTCATCTCCATCGTCACCTAAAACCCACAACCAATCTGAATGATTATTTGGATTAATGACACGTCCGATAAACCGCCAATCACCTGCTTCTCCACCGGCGAGACTGATGTCAAAATTGTAACGGAGCCACCCGTTCCCACCTGAGTTGGTGACAATATCACCGTAGGCTCCATCAGTGGGATCTTTTGCGCCTTCACCTTTACCTAATTTGTAAACTTCATTTTCATCGCGTTCATCAAAGAGTTCCGCTTCAAACCAAATTTGTTTGCCGTTTCCGTATTCGGAAACCTTAACCACTTCTACGGCAAACACTGTTACAACAGTCATTAGCACAAAACAGAAGATTAAACCAAGTATCACCTGATATTTAGCAATCATAAGATTACCTCCATAAAACCCGAGAAAAACAGAATTTAATTCTCGGAATTGATTTTGATATAATGTCTAAACCTATTACAGCGGGGTAAACTGAGTTCCGAACACGTTCTATGCCGCGCTCGTTAGTTTAGCAAAATGATAAAAAAGTTGCAAACGTTTTAAAGTGTGAAGTTTTGTGCTCACCTACGCTTTCTTAAAATTACTTCAAAATCAACATCTTCCGCGTGGCAGTGAAATCACCTGCGGTTAACGTATAGAAATAGACACCACTTGCCACAAACTCACCCACGCTGTTTCTGCCATCCCAATGCGCCGCACGGATCCGACTCTGATAAACACCTGCAGCCTGATGCCCCAACTTCAATTCACGCACAACAATGCCTTGCATGTCGTAAATCGTCAAAGTAACCTCTGCAGGTTTTGCGAGCTGGTAAGGTATCCATGTCTCTGGATTGAACGGGTTCGGGTAGTTCACAAGTAATGCGTTTTTGTCGGGTAAGGTAACATTGACGGTCGGTGCTGCTTGCGTTTCGATTACTTCAAAGCGCGTGATTTCCGTAAAATCGTGGTAAAGGGTATTCCTTGCTTTGTCCTTAACCGATATTCCGATAACCCCCCAAATACCGGGAAAACTCCCTTCCGGTAATGTAATATATGCGGTATATTTCCGATAAACAGTTGGGTCATCTTGAAAATACATTCCACCTGTCCCGCTATAAGTATAGGGTCCGCTAATAGGATAGATTCGTTCACCCCCCAAAGGGTCTCTGATAACAATTCTCCCGCTTTCAAACCCACTTATATCGTCTTTCACATAACACTCTACAGTGACGAATGTCTCACCATCTGGAAATTCCAGATTTGCGGGTTTGGCATCCACAGTGATCCTGTTCACATCGAGTGTCGGTGGGGTCGTATCCGGGTGCTTCGTTTCTATTGTTACTTTTTGTATCTGTTCATCAATCTTAGGTAAGTACACACTTACCCTATCTATAGCATCCTGAAAGTAGAGTCTTTTTAATTCATACACCCCGCCGGACATATAATGCGGGATGTAAAAAGTTGCTCTCAATGTCCAAATATCTCCCTCGCGATTGACTGTTCTAGCAGGCACGACAGAAGGATCACCCCCGGATGAGTTTAGATAGTTGAAACCCGTAAATAGGTTGAGATGCGTAGACCCACTGAGGGTCCTATCCTCTTGGACTTGCCACGTTGCGGTTACGACGTAGAAATGCTCGTTTTTCTCGGTGTATGCGTCTGCTACCTTCAATGTTGCGGAATTCGGCACATATTCCGGTGGGTATAAGTCTTCGTATATGTTATTGATATAGATTTGTAAGCCGAAGCCACCCGAATTATATCTTGTGAGTCTATTCGCATCATAAGTAAACACTTGTGTTATTGTGTAATACCCTTTAGCTTGCCACTCCTGGATATGCACGCTCCCGCGCAATATATTGCTTCCACCTTTTGCTACAGGACGTAATTCAACATTGAAGTCACTTTTACGCTTACTATCCCCCTTTAACAATCTGAAGAATACCCGTCCCCCTGTTGAGTAATCCAGTTTGTTTTCTGTATGGGTTTCTATTTCAATCTGAACATGTTTAGACCGTTCAAATTCATCCACTGTCACATCCACCCGGACGACTTGGCCGGGGTATACATAATCGGGATATAAGTTATAGACAACAAAGGTGAGGTCTTCGCGTATTTGCGAGATATAGCGTGTGCCGTGCATAATCCTGTTCTGTATGAACTCATACTTGGCAGGCGATCTTGACCTCAGTTTATCTGGTGTAACGATATAGTAAGCGATACTTTCTGCCATATCTTCATTTGGATTTACGCCATGTGCGTAGTCGGATACAAACTCGGTCTGATTGGTTGTCAACCACCTGCCATCTTCATAGGACCACCCGCCCAGTTCTATCCAGTCTGCTTTGAGTTGTTCCTCAAATAGATAATCCCACAAGAAATGTGCTTTTTCATGAAGAATGATCCGTTGTGTGTTGTGTGTGATCCCATCTATAAACGCATTATCTGTAAACTCTATATAGCCTGCTCCCGTATCTGCGCGTGCAACGTATTTAACATACGGATCGGGGGCGCGTCTGATAAGATATTTCAATCCGGGTGTTACGTGCATACCGGATGGATATTCTTCGAACATGACCATGATCCCCAGGATTTCTTCATAAGTAAATTTGCCAAACGTATGAGCAGGTTCACCTGTTAAAGCTTCGTAGTCAGGCACATGCACCGTAACACCATACTTTCTCTGCAGCATGTTGTCTATTGCCTGGTGTTGGATTCCCATGCCGGGTATGTATGTCGCAAATCT
This sequence comes from Candidatus Poribacteria bacterium, assembly GCA_022825825.1. Classification (GTDB taxonomy): domain Bacteria; phylum Poribacteria; class WGA-4E; order WGA-4E; family WGA-3G; genus MSPOR6. The sequence goes on along the minus strand of JAJDWA010000062.1, from coordinate 98,118 downwards.
GAGGACAGCTCGCCAAAGGCGCTTGGAAAAATAGCGTCCTCGAATGCCATCTATTTTTGCGACAAACGGATGGGCATAAGTGAAAGCCTCTGATGCAATTGTGATTGTCCGCAGACTACCGCGTTCCACATCAGGTCCTAAGTCGATGTCTTGTGCCACATGAACATCACTTAATAGCCAATAACTGGGGTTCACTCTCCAAGATGAAGAAGTACCATAGCCAACACTTTTCGCCGTTATATCCTCTAATGCTTGTAGCAGCAGATATGCTTTATCCTCATCCCATTCTGGCGATAAATACACTTTATACCGCTCTGCTAATGTCATACTCGCACTATCTGATATAGACGTTTTTATGTCAGTCCCTTCGATTTCCACCTCTACCGGTTTTGGAACAAAGACCGTTTCTTGTCCTGAAGGGACTTCATCTATTTGCCAGTGATATGTAGTCGTTTCCCATTCTGCAATCGCCTGCCCTACTGTGAATAAACCAATGAGAATGATGAGAGTAACTACCCATTGTCCGATTTTCTTATTCATGAGCATTCTCCTATTTGAAGTTTTGTGCCACAATAACAATATCTAATATATTGACAACACCATCGCCATTCAAGTCTGGTTCTGCTGCTTCAAAGGCATTTGCGACAATCACTAAGTCTTGTATATTGACAACGCCATCCATATTGACATCTGCTGCGATACTGTTTGTTTCTGTGGTGAGTTGTGTGAGTTCCCACAAAAGCACGGTGCCGTCATCACTCGCACTTGCCAATGTTTTTCCATCCGGACTGAACGATACACTATTAACTTTTTCGGTATGCCCTTCAAGTCTGCTTATTTCTGTCCGTGTATCCCACAAACGCACGGTGTTGTCATCACTCCCACTTGCAAGGATGCGGCCATCCGGACTAAATGATACACTATTGACATTTTCGGTATGCCCTTCAAGTCTGCTTATTTCTGTCTGTGTAGCAACATCCCATAAACGCACAGTGCGGTCATTACTTCCACTTACAATTGTTTTGCCATCCGGACTGAACGCTACACTATTGACCCAACCGGTATGTCCCCGAAGGACAGCGATTTCTGTCCATGTCTCCACATCCCACAGACGGACAGTGCCGTCAATACTCCCTGCACTTGCAAGGATGCGGCCATCCGGACTGAATGATACACTTTTGACATCCCCGATATGTTCCCAATGTCTGCCTATTTCTGTCCGTGTAGCAACATCCCATAGACGCACGTCCCTACGTCCACTTGCGATTGTTTTGCCATCGGGACTAAACGATATACTATGGACATACCTTATAGGAAGTGAATCTATTTTCGTTTGCGTCGCAGCATCCCACAAAAGTAGACCGTGCGAGCTTCCAATTGCGATTGTTTTGCCATCCGGACTAAACGATATACTATAGACATATCCGGTATCAAGCCTGCCTATCTTTGTCTGCGTCGCAACATCCCACAAAAGGGCACGGCCGTACCCACCCCCAGTTGCGATTGTTTTGCCATCCGGACTGAACGACACACCCAAGACAGGATCGGTATGCTCTTCAAGCATAGTGCGGAACCATGAAAATCCCTTTTTTTTTACTTGTGCAGCAACAACCCACAAGACATCCCAGGTATGTTCGGAGCCGCCGAGGTTAGGTCCGTCTATGCGTTTCAGCGTATTTACATCCAAGAAATACACCAGGTCGTTGACCCACGGATGCTTATATGCGAATGTCTGACCATCTGGACTAAACGATACACCCGTGACAATGATGGAGGGACTCCCAAGTCTGCGTATTTCTGTCCGTGTAGCAATATCCCATAGACGCATAGTACCGTCGTTACTCCCACTTGCGATTGTTTTGCCATCCGAACTGAACGATACACTATTGACAGCAGCGGTATGTCCCTCAAGTGTGCCTATTTCTATTCGTGTATCCACGTCCCACAAACGCACGGTGCTGTCATGACTCCCACTGGCGAGGATGCGGCCATCCGATCTGAATGACACACTACTGACGTATCCGGTATGTCCCTCAAGTGTGCCTACTTCTGATCGTGTATCCACATCCCACAGGCGCACAATATCGTCCTTACCTCCAATTGCGATTATCTGACCATCTGGACTGAACGATACACTCTCTACCCACCAGGGGTGTTCCTCAAGTGTATATATTTGCGTCTGTGTATTTATATCCCATAGACGCAGGGTGTTATCATCACCCCTACTTGCCAGTGTGCTGCCATCTGGGCTGAATAATACACTTTTAACAGCATCGGTATGCCCTTCAAGTCTGCCTATTTCCGACCATGTATTCATATCCCACAGACGGACAGTGCCGTCATGACTCCCACTTGCGAGGAAGCGGCCATCCGGACTGAATGACATATAATTGATACTCCCTGTACGCTCAGTGAGTTGGTTTTGACGCACATAAACATTCGGTCTTGCCAACCCTGTACGCTCAGGGAGTAGGGCAAGTTCTTCGCCTGTCTGGAAATCATAAATCCATATACCGATCTTACTCGCCACAGCAAACAACGCCCCATCCTGTGAGCACGTTATATCATTTATTCCACCTTTGCCAAGTCTCGCTTTTGCATCTTCGGGTAAACTCCATTGGGTGTAGGGTTCATTTTCAGCAGTCGTGCTGGGGACATAGAGAAACATTGAAACTATCAAGAACATCAGGCTCAAAAACACTATACGTTTCATCAAACACTCCTATTTATTTAGGACTTACGTATTCCCCTTGATAAAAGGGGTTAGGGGGGTAAATCACTGAAATAACGACTTTTTACCCCCCAACCCCTTCCTTATCAGTAGGCCTTTTGAATATGTTGCGTTCGTCCTGATATTCTGAAAAATTAACTAAAATAGGGCAGAGTTACCCTCTGCCCTTGTAAAAAATTATATTTATCGACGACGGTTTGCCTTAATAACGCCCCACGTCGTAGCGAGTTTCTCCGCGGGTTCTACCGGCGCAAAATCACCAACAATAATTGTATTCATCTCACCTTCGGTAAGCACTCTATTAAAGAGATACACCTCGTCAATTACACCAGTGAAAAATTCGTCACCAGGATGCCTTGCACCGACCATAATGGAACCGTCAATCTCGATGATTTGGGCTGGTTTATTATCAGAACCGACTTTATCACCATCATAGTAAATGGCTGACTCAGATTTAGGGTCATGTGTTACAGTAATATGCACCCAATCTTCGGGTTGCTCTACATCAGAAATAGCTTCTGGAGACCAGCCTGGATCTTTGGAATAGAGATAAGTTTTTTTATTGTCGTTATTAAAAATAGTTGCCCAGACAAGTGAACCAGCAGAAACCATATAGTTCCATGCCCGAATTTGTTGATTTCCACGTTTGACCCAAAATGCTATGGTAAACTGTTCTCTGAGTTGTAAAGTGTCGTTGATAGGTACCATGACATACTGCCCTTTTGTGCCATCAAACTCAAGGGCCTTACCACCGAATTGCCCATCAACCCATGAAGGACTTTTGAAAAGTTCGCCATCATGTCCATATTGAGAACTATCCTTGGCAGTATCGCCATTACCTTCGTCAAAGGAGAGGTATAACACAAGCGATTTATCGTCCAAAGCTGCGTCCGATGGTGAAATAACGATGAAAAGCATTAATATTGAAACAAATCCCGTTGTAAATCGTATTAATTTGCGCACAACTGTATCCTCCTTAACAGGTTATATTATTCTTTTTAATAGGTATTTCCAAAATTTTTGAACACAGAAAATTATTTAGCAAGCACCACACTTTTTGCACACTGTGGTATCACATTCGCTTGTCATAAAGCCTTTTTCGTGCTTGTTGTGTTCAAGTTGAAGAAATTGCGGTTTTACGTTTAGGTCAAGATGGTCCCATGGGTTAATTTCGTTAAATTCACGTTGACGCAGCGCATAAAAATCGGGGGCTAATCCATGTTTTCGGAAAGCGTTGTTCCACGATGTCCCTTGTGCAAGTTCTAATATAACCTTACCAAGTCGGCGATCGCCACGTGCAAAAACTGCTTCTTGGTGTGCCATGCGCGCACTGGCAGATGATACCTTTATACTGCCGAGACTGTTAATCTCCCGCTTCAGATAGTCAAGTTTTTTGGCGATAGTCTTTGGCGGTTCCATTGCAACCCATTGAAACGGGGTATGCGGTTTTGGTACCATTGGCGAAATCGTAAAACTGATACGCCCTATTTTTCCTGTCCGTTTGGCATGTGGCAGCAAAATGGTGCGCATCTCTTTCGCCATTTCTGCAATCGCTGTCACATCTGCAGGGGTTTCCTGAGGCACACCGATGAGGAAATATAGACGGAGGTTAAGAATATCGCGTTTTAATGCCTCTTCAAAAACATAGTAGAGTCGTTCTCGGGGAATTGCTTTATTTACGACCTTTTGAAGTTCTTCAGTCGCCACTTCGGGTGCGATGGTAATTGTGCCTTGATCGCTATCAGCAAGCGCATTAAGGAGCGGGGCTTCTACTGTTTCTGCGCGGAGTGATGCACATGAGATACGGAATCCTCTGTCAACTAAACCTGTTGCGATTTCATTTATTTCAGGGTGGTCAGAGATAGATGCACCTACTAACCCAATCCTATCGGTAATACCTCTCGCCTTCTCTGCAAGTGCAAGTGTATTTTGGACGGAACGGTGTCTCGGCCATCGCCTCGCGTAATCTGCCACGCAGAAGCGACACTGCCTGCCACATCCACGTACTATTTCAATCAAATGTGCATTCGAGAACTCTGTATTGGGAGTATGAATTTGTGTGCAGGTTTCCACACTATTCAGGTCAGGCACTGCTACGGAGCGAATTTTATCAGGTGCCTCTTGCTTCGGGGTAACCTGTTCAACCTTCCCGTCTGAGTGGTATGTAACATCGTAAAAACTTGGCACATACAGTCCAGGTTCTGTACCGAGTGATTGCAATAGGTCTGCTTTAGAGGCATTTGACATCTTCCATTCGTGGAATTTATCCATCAGTTGATGGATTATCAATTCTGCCTCACCTACAACAAAGACATCAATGAAATCAGCCAACGGTTCGGGGTTATAGGAAATATTAATTCCACCTGCGATAACAAGCGGATCCCATTCTGAGCGTTCCTCACTCAGCTGCGGGATATTACCTAATTCCAATGCTCGTGGGATATTAATATAATCAGATTCAAACGAGACAGAGAATCCTACAATATCGAAAGTGTGGAGTGCACTTTGCGTCTCTAAAGAGAAGAGGGGCATCTTCTTCTTTATGAGTTCCTGCACATATCGAGGTTCCGGTATAAAGACGCGTTCACAAGCAGTATCCGGACGACTGTTCAAAGTGGCATGAATCACCTGAACGCCCAGACTCGACATACCGAGTTGATACGTGCTTGGATAAACCAGCGCGAATCTGTTTGATTTTCTGAACCGGCTATATTTGTTTTGATTTGACAACGCGTACTTTTCTGTTTTTAGCAGCTGCTGCGTATGCTTGCGTAAATCCAATTCAATCCCTCTTTATTTCGCGTGTATTTGGAAAAATAAAATGTTGAAGAATTAGTTTTTGCGTTTATCCCTTTTTTGTTGAACTCGAAGGAATGCAGGGATATCCCACTGTTTTTCACGGTCTTGATTTTGTTCGCCATTAGTTTCGTTCCCATTTTCTTCAGGTTTTTCTCGTTCTGCCTGCTGAGGTGAGGGACTTTGCCGATTCTCAGGAGGTGGCGTTGTAGAGCTGGTAGTTTTCTCGTTCCCTCTCCTTTGTGACTGCTTGTCCCAAGGAGGACGCTGGCTGGCTGGTTGAGTCCGCCCTTGCATGCCAGATTCAGTACTCCGAACCCGGCTTCCTTGTAGCATCGGGTTGGGTTGTCCTCCTTGTGGATTAAACCTGCCACCTTGGGTCGATGTATAAGATGAATCTGCAGGTGGGTCAAAGCCCGTGGCAATTACGGTGACCAACACTTCATCGCTAAGTTCCAATTCATCTTTATAGACTAACCCGAAAATCGGTTGGGCATCATCGGAAACATCCCTAATAACTTTCATGGTTTCGTCCAATTCGTGCATCGTAAAATTTGGGGGAGAGGTAATATTAACAATCATCCCAACAGCACCTGAAATGCTGGTTTCTTCAAGTAGCGGTGAGGAGATGGCTTGTGATGCTGCAACTTGCGCACGATTATCTCCAGTTGCTTTCCCCATACCCATCAAGGCTGTACCGGCATCTCGCATAACTGTTTCCACATCGGCAAAGTCAACATTAATCTCACCTGTTTCGGTTATAATATCGGAGATGCTCTGAACACCATGTAATAATATCTCATCGCCAGCCTTAAATGCTTCCGGGATCGGAAGTGTTCTGTTAAGTGTGTCGATAAGCCGTTGATTAGGGACAACAATAACTGAGTCGGCACTGCCGCGTAGTTCACCCAGCCCCAGTTCAGCCTTTTCTGCGCGATGTCTTCCTTCAAAATCAAACGGTCGTGTTACCACTCCAACTGTTAGAGCCCCTTTTTCTTTCGCAAGCCCTGCGATAATTGGGGCTGCACCTGTACCTGTGCCGCCCCCCATTCCGGCTGCGACAAAAACCATGTTGGCAGAATCAACAATTTCTTGTAAATATTCTCGGTCTTCCTCAGCTGCCTTTCTCCCTATTTCCGGATTGGCTCCTGCACCTAAACCATTAGTTGTGCTCATTCCAATCTGAACTTTTTCGGCGCCATGGCATGAACTGAGTGCTTGTGCGTCCGTATTAACAGCATAAAACTCAATACCGGTAAGTCCTGCTTCGATCATACGCCTGACGGCGTTTCCGCCTGCTCCACCTACACCGATAACCTTGATTTTTGCACTCGCTTTTTCAAATTCTTCTTGTTCAAAATCTATCATTATTTATTTCAGTCACCTTTGGATGACATCCTTCGGTGCCTCCGTAGCATTATAATTCCCCTTGATTTTGTTATGAACGTTGTCTAACCAACGGCAACCTAATTCCTCCTTCTGGATAAGCACTTTACACAGTTAAGTGCTACGCCAATACAATTTTAATACACGTGATGCATTATTCACTGAAATTAGAAATTATACTATATCTAAATTATACAAATAATCCAAAATTAAATCAATACAATGAATTGTTGTCCCAATGGGTTTCTAAACCTAATAGCCAAACCATTCTTTTATATGACGAAAAAGCCCTCCAATTGGTCCCGAACCCCGCCTTAATGCTTGCGCCTGTTTTTCTTCACGCCTTAAGGATTCACCGTACATTGCTAATCCTAAACTCGTGGCATACATCGGATAATTTATTCGGTCTGTTAAACCCTTTAGTTCCATAGGATAACCCACTTGAACACGAAGTTGTAATATCTGCTCAGCGAGTTCTGTTAAACCATCCATGAGCGCTGTTCCACCTGTCAGCACGAGTCCGCCGGGGAGTTGTATATCTCCGAGTTCGTTGGCTATTCCCTCAAGTATTTGGACCATCCGATATTCAATGATCTGTGTTAATTCATAACGACTGATAAACTTTGGCGGTGTTGAACCTGTTGTAATCGGAATTGGATTAGTATCGTCTTCTGGCACCCACTCTGTCCATGCACATCCCCGGTGAAGTTTCAGTTCTTCTGCCATGGGCAGCGTTACTTTCAAGTATTGGGCGATGTCGTTTGTTACATGTTGGCCCCCAACAGGAAATACGACTATGTGTTCAATAGCATCCTCCTTATAGACTATGATTTCTGTCGTTTGGTCCCCAATATCAGCAAGCGCTATTCCTACTTCCCGTTCATCTCTCTGGAGGACAGATTTTGCTGATGCAACTGGGGCAACAGCAATTGTTTCTACGCTCGGAACTTCCGCACTTTCTACGCTATTCAACAAACTTTGAATCCCACTCGAGTTTCCAGAAATTATATAGGCATTTGCTTCCAAACGAGATCCCGACATTCCAACCGGTTCCTTGATCCGGTTGTGCATGTCAATAACAAAGTTTTGCTCAATCACATGTAAAACGTCTTGCCCTTCAGGGATAGCAGCAATTGACCTTGCAGACTGTACTGCTCTGTCGACATCATCCTTCGTGATCTGTGCAGGATTTTTTACAGTTACTACACCACGTGATGTTTGACCAACAACATGTTCACCGGAAACGCCTAAACATACTGACTCTATGTTTACACCCGCCATAAGTTCTGCTTCGGAAATCGCCTCTCGAATTGCTTCTGCCGTCAGATTAATATCAACGACAACGCCTCTCCGTAAACCCTTTGAGTTTGCACTGCCAACACCTATGATCTCCATCTGCCCATCCAAACTCGGTAGGGTGTGGCATACGACAACCGAGATTTTGCTTGAGCCAATATCCAATCCAGTGATAATGGTTCCTTTTGCCATCTATTTACTTTCACCTCTTAAATAAAGTGTATCTTCGTACCGTGCATCTAAATATGTATATTTTTCTGGCAAGAGGTTTTCCTTATTGCCTGCACGTGTTTTCATAAATGTATTTGCTTTTGACATTTGTATTTCTCTTTGAAGGGTAAGGAGACCTTTTTGTTTTACAAATATTCCGATATGATGTAACCCTCTTTCAATCGAATCTGCCGCAATCCACACTGGCATCGGTAAATTTCCTATGTCTATTTCTATTTGTTGCGAAACTCGCGCGTCAACGGTTTTCAGATATTTTGATAGTTCGGGTTCTCGCGACCTTGCTAACTTTAGGATGCCAATACCAAGCTGCGTTGTTCCTGTTCTGATCTGTTTACCAATCTCAGGCACTTGTATTCCTTCATCTATAATGAGTATCATATCGTTATATTTTTCCGGTGTTATAGATTCTAACACATAACCGGCTTCATCTATCAAAAAAAAGGCATTCGATTTTTTCCTTCTTGCTACTTTTTGAAGTGTGCTTTCTGATTTTGCATGCTTTAATAAGATATGGTTTACTCTTGCATACGGTTTCCGTTCAGTAATTTCAATAGTTAATTGACGTTTTACGAAACTTCTGGAAACATGAGCCTCTTCAATGTAACTCATATTTTCCTTCAGGTACGCAGCAGTTTGTGCTTCAGAATCTGTGACGATATTATCAAGATTTTCACCTAAAACATCGTAAATTTGCCCTTCTGTATAGTGTGAATTACCGAAAAGTGCAATCGAAACCTGGACGCGTTCAAAATCAAATAATCCGAGGAGAAGTTTCGCTAAAAACAGCAAAGTGATGAGCAAAGTTCCTAATATAATTATCCTCCGTGCACGATATTTCGGTGTGCGAATCTGTCTTGGTTTAAAAATTCGATGGGAGGGACCATCTTTTTTTCGCTTGCGTCTCATCTGTCCTTCAACCCATCTCGGATGAGTGTGTACTTAAAAATTCATGTCCGACATTCACTATATCACCTGCACCGAGCGTGATAACCAAATCATTCGGGCGCGTAATCTTTATGAGATGGTCTACCACCTCATTCATATCAGATAAATAAATTACATTCGGATGTCCATGCGCTTCTATTGCATTGGCTAAGTTTTCACCAGTTACATTCTCTATCGGTTCTTCGCCTGCTCCATAGATTGAGGTAACAATCAAAACATCTGCTTGATAAAAAGATCGAGAAAACTCGTCAGCGAGGTCTCGAACACGTGCATATCGATGCGGTTGAAAAACAGCCACAATTCGTCGATTGTAACCTTCTCTGGCACCCCGGAGCGCTGCCATTAATTTAGCAGGGTTATGTGCGTAATCGTCAACTACAACTATATCATCAACGTTCCCCAACACTTCAAACCGACGGTGTACACCTTCAAATGATTCAAGCGCGTTCTGAATTTTGTCAAACGGAATTTCTAATTCAAACCCTACTGCTATTGCAGCTAATGAGTTTGAAATGTTGTGTCGTCCCGGCATCTTGAGATGCACGCTGCCACACACTTCGCCCTGATTTCTAACTTGATAGTGGGAAGTGGGCCCGTCAATTTTAATATTCTCAGCAATCAAGTCTGCGCGTGTATCAAGCCCATAAGTCACGAATTTCTTTTCTACTTCCGGAATCAGCTTTTGGATATTTTCTTGGTCAAGACATAAAACGGCAGTTCCATAAAAGGGAACTTTATTAATAAAAGTTAGAAACGTTCTTCCAATTTCTGCTACGTTATCGTAATAGTCCAGGTGATCAGCATCGACAGAGGTGACAACAGCAATAGTCGGATAAAACATTTCGATTGAGCCATACGCTTCATCCGCTTCTATTACCATAACATCACCGTGTCCACTGCGTGCGTTACTACCATTGACTAATTTGCCGCCGACAACGACCGTTGGGTCAAGTGTTGTCAAAACAGCAGCGGTCATTGCTGTTGTTGTTGTTTTTCCATGGGTGCCACTAACAGCTATACTATACCGCATGCGTGTAATTTCGTTCAACATTTCTGCTCCCCGAATGATGGGGATTTTGGAAAGCATCGCTGCTTGTAGTTCTGAATTGTCCTCTGGAATGGCAGGGGACATGACCACTACGTCTGCTCCATCAACATGTGAGGATGCATGACCGTACCAAATTTTCGCACCACATGACTTCAGATGTTCTGTAGTCGCTGTTTTTTTTATGTCCGAACCTGTGACGTTAAAATCCAGATCAAGAAGAACCTCTGCAATTCCGCTCAGCCCTGCTCCACCTATACCAATTATATGAATGTGTTGTGTCTTTCCAAACAAAGCTGATCTCCAGTCCAAAAACCTGAATTGATTTCTTAATACGTTTGTATTATCCTATATTTGTGTGGGAGATGTAAGTTTAAAAATTGATTCGGCAATCGTATCACTTGCGTCCGGACGACCAAGGTCCTGGCTTGCCGTTTTCATTTGTTGATAGATTCTTTCATCTGAAATTATACACATTAATTCTTCCACAAGGCCCTCAGGTGTTAATTTTTCCTGTTCAAGAACGACAGCAGCACCCGCATTAGCAACTGTTTCTGCATTGCGAACTTGATTGTTACCTACGGCAGCGGGTAAAGGAACAAAGATCGCAGGGATACCACATGCGGTAACTTCAGATACTGTCATTCCACCTGCTCTACAAATCATAACATCAGCGATACTATATATTTCTTCAACTGGATCAAAGAAAGACTGAACATGATGTGGTATTCCGTGCTTTGTGTAAGCTGCTTGTACCCGCTCAACATCCGTTTTTCCAGTTTGATGAATAATTTGAACTTGAAGTGTGTTTAAATTATCTGGTTGAACAGTGTTTGTGCTGCTCGTGTTTAATACAAAGGACGCAGCAGATTTGGCTATTAATGAACTTGCTCCTATCATTACTTCATTAATAGCACGAGCACCTTGACTACCTCCCATAACGAATACCGTTTTGCGATTTGCACATAATTCATATTTTCTATAAGTTTCGTTGTTACGCGGATAATCCGTAATTCCAAGACGAATCGGATTTCCCGTTATCTGCACAATATGATGTGGAAACCTTTGCGTATCCGGTGGTAATGCCAGATAGGCCGCTTTTGCAAAACGCGCAAGTATACTGTTTGTCAAACCAGGGGACACATTTTGTTCTTGAATCGCTATCGGAATACCCCGCAGCACCGCAGCAAAGAGAACAGGTCCAGAGACATAACCTCCTGTTCCGATAACGACATCCGGTTTAAATTGCTTTAAATACTGCAACGACTGTACGAACCCCTTACAAACTTTTATAATAACTGGTAACCACTTCCATGTCAAACTGCGTGGAAATCCTTCTACGGAAATGGGTAAAAATCGAAACCCTTGTTGTGGAATGAGTGTCGATTCTAAACGGTCACGTCCACCGATGAAAACGAGGTCTACTTCTGAGTTGAGACGTTGAAGAGCTTGGGCAATACCAATAGCAGGATAGATATGCCCGCCTGTGCCACCCCCGGCAAGGACAAACCTTCTCTTGTTGCCTCCGTGAATTGTATCTTCTCGTTTCTGTGTATCTTGCTCTTTCACATCAACTCATTTCACTGTTTTTGGTAATGACCGGGTTGCGCTTCGAGAAATGTTCAAAAGCATTCCAACACTTACCAAACTGATTATGAGAGATGAACCCCCATAACTGAGAAAAGGAAGGGTGATACCTTTTGTTGGTAATAGTCCTGTTACAACGCCAATATTAATGAACGCTTGAAGCCCTATTATTATCGTAAGCCCGGTAGCAAACAGTCCTCCGAACCGATTCTCCGTGCGTCTCGCAATTGAAACGCCACGCCAAACAAAAATCATTAGAATTATCGTGACACTCGCTGTACCAATAAATCCAAACTCCTCTCCTAATACCGCAAAAATAAAATCTGTGTGTGGATAAGGCAAATAATCTATTTTCGCAACGCTGTCATCAATTCCGACTCCGAACAAGCCACCCCACTTAAGTGCATCAAATGAACGCCCCAACTGAAAACTGGTGGCTTCTGGAGATTGCAGGGATGCCCAATAATCAGTTAAGCGTGTTAATCGGTACGGATCGCTGATAATAAATCCTGCCAATAATACGCCTCCGGCTCCTATTAATATAAACGTATGGAACAAGCGAATTCCTCCAACAAACAGGAGACTTCCTGCCGTTACTGCTAATAGTGCCGCTGAACCGAAATCAGGCTGTATTGCTACTAACCCAAACATTAATCCTATAATTAGGACATTTGGTAATACGCCATTAAAGAAACTCTTAATACGTTCAGGTTTTCGGGCTAAAAAATGGGCTGTATGGATAAGCAGGGCGATCTTTGCAAACTCAACAGGTTGAAATTGGACACCTGCTACAGCGATCCATCGGTTAAATCTTCCGCCTTCTGCTCCTTGCACACCAGTGCCTAACGGTGTGAAAACCAGAAGCAGCAGTCCAAAAGCCAAAAATAGCAATATATTACTATACTTTTGATACAATCGATACGGAATATATGATGCAATTCCCATTCCAACTAAACCTATTACACAAGCAACCGCTTGCATTTTTAGGTAATGGTAGCTATTCCCGTACTGTTTGGCAGACAACACATGTCCAGCACTGTAAACCATTAAAATACCTATTCCAACCAAGCAGAGTGTAACAGCAAGCAAACCGGTGTCTACTCTACCAAGACTTGTAATTTGGCGCTGCTTCCCATCAGAAGGCAGAGCCGTTGGATTGGCATAATTAAGGGTATTGTAATTTTGCATAAGTCGTTAGTATATTCCCAATAAAGCCTAAATCGAGCAAGTTTTCTGAATTTATCAGAATGTAGAATATGCTTACTGAATATTTATTTTAATAACGTGAGTTTGATAAATCCCGTACGCTTTCTCAGTCCGATTTAGTACCCCCTGGTAGGCGCGTTTTGGAAACGCGCCTGTCCCTGTGCTGAAGATTGCCTAACGGCGCGTTTAGAAAACGCGCCTACCAGGGGTGTGGACCACTAAGTTGACACATAAGGATTTCGCTGTGCTCTACCCAACGGACTGTACTCAATCTAATTATCAAGCTCACGTTTCACAGCACTATTATTTAAGCAACGCTATGTGCCATCAGTAGATTTTTCTTGATCCGATGATTTATAGGGTTTGAGCAAATTCACAGCGTTTTTAAACGCCTCCCCGCGCTCTTTATAATCTTCATACATATCAAAACTCGCGTTTGCTGGCGACAAAAGGACGATATCTCCTGGTATTGCATGTGTATACGCAAACTTAACTGCCTCTTCCATTGTTGAAGTATGTCGCATATCCGCAAAATCGATAAACGTTTTTTGAATGTTCTGCGTGTGTTCTCCAAGTAATACTAAACTTTTAACTTTGGTGTTGACAGGCTCAATAAGAGGTTTGTAGTCGTTTCCTTTATCATATCCACCTAAGATTAAGAAAACCTGTTTAGTATCTTTACCAAGTTCCGTTGTTTTTTGAATTGATTCAAGAGCAGCGCATGTTGCTATGACGTTCGTCGCCTTAGAATCGTTTATGTAATCTACACCGTTGATAGTCCTAACCTTTTCAAAGGCGTGTTCAAGGGCAGGATGTGTCCGATTAAATTTGAGAATTGCCTCACGCATACTTGCATGGGGTACACCGAAGATTGTCCCAACAACTACAGCTGCAAGGACGTTGCGGACATTATGTGCGCCTGCTAACGGCATATCCTCAATATCACAGACTTTGTATTCTTGATTGTCTTTGTAAGTATAAATGCCGATGCCGTTCGCTTTGCTTCGTAGTCGTGCCCCTATTCCACTACCTATTTTTTCGTACAATATTTCCCAATCTTCATCTGTATTAGAGAGATTATCTGTGAAATACGCTTTTTTCGCTGTGGTAACTTGTGTCAAACTTTTAACAGTTGGATCGGATCCATTCAGCACTACCCACTCGGCACCTGTCTGGTTTGTACATATTTTTCGTTTCGCATTAAAATATGCTTCCATTGTTCCGTGGCGATCAAGATGGTCACGGGAAAAATTCAACACTACGCTCACATCTGGTCGAAAAGAAACAGTACTCTCCAATTGAAAACTACTCGTTTCTACAACTGCAATATCCTTACACGTTAGCGCATCGACTTTACTTGCTAACGCTACACCAATATTTCCTGCTACAACCACATTAGAAAACAGGTTACCCGCCTCTAAAATTGCCGCAGTCAAAAGTGTTGTTGTTGATTTGCCTTTTGTGCCTGTAATCGCAACAATACGTGCTTGACAAAGGCTGGCAGAGATTTCTAATTCACCTAAAATCGGAATATTTCTTCTCTTCGCCTCGATTAGAATCGGAATATCTAAGGGTACCCCAGGTGAAAGAACGATCAATTCAGCATAAGCTATACAAGATTCTTCATGTCCACCGAAATGGAATTGGATCGGGAAATCGTCCAATTGAGCAATTGCGGCAGGCAACGCATCTCTATCGCGTGTATCTGTGAGAGAAATATTCGCTCCGTGATCATGAAGTAAGTGCGCAATTGCTATGCCACTTCGATTTGCTCCAAAAACGGTGATTCGTTTTCCCGAAAAGCAGTCCAAGTTGGGATGTTTCAAACATTACCTCGCTTTAGCATTTGAAAAGCAGGACGTATTCAGAGATATACACACTCATCCCAATCTTAGCGTACTTAACGCTATCAACATTAAGATAAGTGCAACAATCCAAAAACGTATCACCACTTTTGATTCCTTCCAACCCGATAGTAAGAAATGATAATGCAGTGGGGACATCTTGATAACCCGTTTCCCAAATGTTCTGTATGACCAAACTTGTATAATGACAGATAATGCTTCTACCACAAAAATGCCGCCTACAATAATCAGGAGAAATTCCTGCTTTATTAACAGTGCACATGTTCCGAGCGTTGCACCGAGCGGTAGAGAACCGGTATCTCCCATGAACAGTTGTGCGGGATGTCCATTGTACCATAGAAATCCTAAACCTGCCCCAACTAACGATGCGCAAAATATCGCCGTAACTTCTCCTCCAACTGGAAGGTGGAAAAGATTCAGATGTTCCGCAATAAGATTATGGCTTGCCATATACCCAAGTGCTCCAATAGTACCCGCTACGAATAAAGTACACCCGATCGCTAATCCATCCATACCGTCTGTAAGATTCACAGCATTTGAGGTGCCAACGATCACTAAGGTAGCAAAAGGTATGAAAAAAAATCCCAGATTAGGTTCGAAGTTTTTAAAAAATGGAAGATGCAGTGCAGTACGACTTGCCGCATTATCTGCTTCGATAGGCCCCCATTGGTAAAGATACCATGCAATCGCTAAGGCACCCACAGTTTGCAGCACAATTTTCTGCCAACCGCGAAGACCAAGGGACTGCTTTTTACTAATTTTACACATATCATCTAAAAAACCGAGCCCTCCGAACCAGAGTGTCGTGAAAATCATCAGGTAAATGAATGGTTGATTTAACTTCGCCCAAAAAACGATGGATATTAATACCGCAACAATGATAAGGATCCCACCCATTGTCGGGGTGCCTGCTTTACTCTGGTCTTCATTATACTGCTGAGCTTTTTCTACCTCTTCTTGAATATGTTCACCGATTCGTAACTGTTTCAACTGTCTTATCATAAACGGCCCTAAAACAAGCGAAATAACAAGCGCTGTAGCAGTAGCATAAACAGCACGGAAAGGAATTGAACCAAAAACTTCAAAGGGTTGAAAAATTTTAACAAGGGTTTCAAAAAATAGATGATAAAACATTTTTAATGCTTCTTTGTTAACTTCTTAGGGAGGTAAATACCGTTTGCTTAGGGTAATTAAAGACGAAAAAAGAATACGGATGAAGATGATCGAATTCTGCTACGATGTTCACCCATTATAAAAAATAAAAGCATTAGGTAAACTTAGACGGTTTCCTCTGATTGCGAATCGGTTTTCAACTTTGCCAAACTTGCCCCCGCTTGACTTAATAAGTTTGTTGAATAAGAATAGATTAATCGATTTTTTTCCTGATATGTTTCTAACGCGAGGTCAACTAATTGTGCCACCAATTCTGGGAATGAAATTCCGACCGGTTCCCATAAGTAGAAACTAAAAGAACCGGGGATCGTGTTGATTTCATTTACGTATACATGCCCTTCATCGCTAACCAAAAAATCTATCCGGGCAACACCTGCACAGTCAAGCACTTGAAAAGCCACGGTAGCAAGATTTTGAATATGTAACGTCAATTCCTCAGGAATAGGTGCAGGAATCTCACGCTGTGCCCCTGCCATTCCAGAAGCCATATTTGTTTCAGACGAGTCGTCAGAGGTGGATTCGGTTTCTGAGTTTTGATGGATATATTTATCGTCAAAACTCAGGAAATCTGTACTAGCGATCGGTTGCTCGCACACTGAAGGTGTAGGCGTGTGTGTTCCCATCACTGAACAATTTATTTCAAAACCGTTTTCGATTCCTTGTTCAACGAGGATACGTCGACAATACCGACAAGCAAGCTCAATTGCATCCCGAAGTTCTTCCTCGTTTTTTGCTTGGCTAACACCTATACTTGAGCCACTGACTGCCGGTTTAACGAAAACAGGATAATTCAATTTGTCTTCAATTATTTCCAGAAAATCGTTGCTCGCTGAATTCCAATCATGTTTTGTAAACGGAACATAAGGAAGGATCGGGAGTCCGTTTTCACTGAGAACGGCTTTCATCATAATCTTATCCATGCCGACACCAGAGCCAACAACATTTGCACCGACGTAAGGTATATTAATAAGTTCAAGAAGCCCTTGAAGCGAACCATCTTCGCCGTGTATACCGTGAATTGCAGGAAAAACTACATCAATAGCAAGTTCACTTTTTTTTCTAAACAAACCGCCGCGTTTCGGCAGAACACTAAACTTTGCTTTTGCTTCAAATTCAACGCTAACTGTGTCGAAATCAGCAACACTCGGCAAGTTTCCTTCGGAGAATGTGCTTAATTCCTTGAGTTTATCGCCAGTTAACCATGCTCCCTCTTTTGTTATATAAATTGGGATAACGTCATAGGTTTCTTCCAAAGCAGCTTTAACTTGGTGAGCAGTGACGATGGATACTTCGTGTTCAGGGGATCGACCACCGAATATGAGAGCTACGTTCATGTTTATTTTCCTTTAAAGAGCGTACAGAATCCTGCTATAACAGTAGAAATGCTGTTCATGTTATGATGTTAAAAAATCAAATTCTATTTCCCTTACAATTTACTTATAAATTACGACAAGATTCCCGATCTAATTACACTCGATGTGTTAGAAAACTTCATTGTAATTGTCCGGTAAATCGTTTTCAAAAAGGACTACATCACCCGGTTTCAAACGTTTTTCAAGTTGTTGCTGGGCTTCCGTGAGGTCTTTAGCGATATAAATTTGTTGTTCAGGATAGTTCGCTGTTTTAAGGCCGTCTAAAATCGGTGCTGTTCTCGCTGGACCAACAAGGATAACAAGGTCGCATACCTTGGCTGCTTCAGAGCCAAATTGTCTATTTTCATCATATTCACGTTCGCCAAGTTCCACCATTCCTGGCGTAACCAATACTTTTTTCCCATTTTTATCACTCACAAAGTCAGTAAGCACCTCAAGTGCTGCTTTAGCTCCTTCGGGATTTGCGTTGAAACTGTCATCAATTACTGTTACGCCTGTGCCCCCAGCTATCAGCTGTAAACGGTGCGGAACTGGTTCTAATGCTTTAAGTGCACCTTGAATTTCATTTAATGTCATCCCACATTGCAGTGAAACACCAATAGCAGCAAGGATATTCGAAACGTTATGCCGTCCCAGAAGTCGAGTTGTAATTTCGACTATGCCTGCCACCTCGTCAGCCACAGTAAAAGTAAGTCCTTTATCGCTCTGTCTAATATTGCGTGCCTTCAACCTTATAGATGTATTCTCAATCCCGTTTGTCTCTACACCGTATCGTATCACAGGAACACTGGTGGTTTCATCTGCCAATGCTGCACAAATCTCGTTATCGGTATTAATAACCGCAAGACCATTTGTGGGTAACGCTTCAATTAACTCGTACTTTGCGCGGGCAGTATTCTCAATACTTTTAAATCGTTCTAAATGTTGAGGACCAACAGCAGTCAGTATTCCGATTTCTGGTGGTGCAAGGCGACACAGTTCACGGATATCACCGCGTTTATAGGCGCCCATTTCAACGATAAAATATTCGTGTTCTGGTAATAAATCACCCCTGATAACCTTACAAATACCCATCGGCGTGTTATAACTATCTGGCGTCATTAATGTATTATATTTTTGTGATAAAATCTGGTGGAGAATATATTTGGTGCTTGTTTTGCCGTAACTGCCAGTAATTCCAATGATTTTTGGTTGCAGGTTTTTTATACGTTTTCTTGCATCGCGTAGATAAGCACCGTTTATTAATTGTTCTAACGGCCAAATTAAAAAACTGCTCACAGCGAGAATCGGTACGGTGAGTTCACTAAACAGAAAAAGACTTATTCGCCACCGGTTTTCTTCTACAGAAAATACAAGGACAGGCACTAGTACAGTGAGCAGCGCGAGTGCTAATCCGAAAAGCCGTTTTGCGCGGGCTGTGTAGACGAGCGGTTTTTTCGCAGTAGCCTTTTTACGCCACACAATCTTATAAACTTGAAATGCTATCCCGATGAAAAAAATCGTCGGAAAAAACCAATTGGTCACAATTTTAGGATAGATAGACACAATTACCAGTAAAACCGCGACAACGATAATCTCTATGATTTCAAAGCATTGCTTAATGTGTGTTGAAATCCATTTTAAGAATCGTGCAGGTTTATAACCGTCAAGTTGCAGTATATGTAATCCGCGGGTTGTCCTAATGACTGCTCTTATAAAGCAGACAACAACCAAAATATAAAAAAGTGACGTGCTAACTTTTTCTAACATGTCTAAAATCTTCCTAATTCATTTATACCAATTAACGTGATCTGTCTCGTTTGGGATGCGGTTAGGAAACCCACACATACCGTCGGAAAAAGATATATCCCATTAATTGGGTATTACTTATCTTATGTAGCAGCTCAGAATCACACTTTGAATAATATCTACTCATATTAACAAAAACGCAATGAATTGTGCTGCTACGAAATAGATGCAGCAGCGACACCATTCATTGCGCCATCATACCCATTTAGATAGTACAACTACAAAATCTAATGTCGCCCTCAATAAAATTATTTATATGGCAAAACTGACTACCGGTTGTAGTTACTCATGCTAAAAACTTAGTAACAATTTCGCAAAACTGCGGCAATTGGTCAAGGTACGAGAAATGTCCTGCATCTTTGAGGACGATTAGCCCCGCATCAGGTATCTCTTTTTCCATTATCTTGCCAAATGATACAGGTGTATCAGTATCATTTTCTCCCCAGATCAATAACGTAGATGCTTGTATTTTGGATAATAATGGACGCAAATTTTGATTTACAGATTTTACCATTGTTGATCTCATTGGCCCTGCTTCTCGATAATCTTTTGAACCTACCCACTGCGATATACTATCTGCCAGTTTGTCGCCAAGGGTTCCGCAATACCGCATCACACGTCCGATTTTTGCAAAGCCAATCCGAATATAATACTTGGCTGTTCGGCGTGGGATGATACCGGCACTATCCACTAAGATAAGTTTTTCTACCTTTTCCGGTTCTTCGGCTGCCAGCACTATCGAGATTCTTCCTCCATAGGAGTGCCCAATCAGATGTGCTTTGTTAATATTGAGTTTGTGAAAAAAGGCAGAAAGAAATTTGGCATAGTCGGAAGCATCCCATGCAGCGGGTGGAAGTTCACTTAATCCAAAACCAGGAAGATCAAGGGCATATACTTGGTAAGAACTTGATAGCCAATCGAAGACAGGTTTAAAACTATTCGCTTCGCCCCCCCATCCGTGTAGCAGAACAATGGGAGTACCGGATCCTGCGACCTGATAAGCAATCTTTAAATTATCAATTTCTGTGAACATTTTAATTTGTGAATTAACTGCCTCAGAAGATTTGTCCGATTTTAGAACCGCCCTTTTTAGGTTTCAAACTATTTTGTTCCCGTTGGCACAAATCAATTACAGGAGTCGTCTACTAAACACTTGGATGTTCCGACTGTAGCGGTAAACGTTGCAGTATTTCTGATGCTACTTCACGGTCATCAAACGGAAACCTTTCTCCATGAATTTCCTGATAATTTTCATGTCCTTTACCGGCAATCACGACAACATCACCTGGATGTGCATCCAAAATAGCGTGGCGAATCGCCTCACGTCTCTCTGGAATACACAGATATGCTGCATCATGTGGTAAATTTGACACAATGTCTGATATGATTTTATCCGGATTTTCGGTGCGTGGATTATCAGAAGTAATTACACTTATATCTGCAAGTTGAGTGGAAATTGCTCCCATTTTTGGACGTTTCCCTCTATCACGGTCGCCACCGCAGCCAAACACAGAGATTAATCTTCCATCTGTAATATCACGGGCTGCAGTCAACACATTTTCTAATCCATCAGGTGTGTGTGCATAATCTACGATAACAGCAAAGTCTTTATCAGGTTTTCCATGTGAGTTAACACGTTCAAAACGTCCAGGGACGACTGTCGTGGCAAGCCCTTCGCGAATAGATGCTGCACTGCAGTTATAACGTAGTCCTACACCAATTGCAGCAAGGGCATTGTAAATATTATACGCTCCAAGTAAGCGGATCGACGCCTTAATTTTTTTGGAAGATAGGTCCGATGGGGTGTAAATAAGGTTTTCTTTTTGCACTGCTGTAAACGCTAAATGTTTTAGAGAAATTTTTACGTCTTGCACCTCTAAATCGGCTTCTTTTTCAAGTCCGTATGTTAAGATATTCGCGTAAGAGATATGTTCAATAATACGAGTCGTAGTGGGGGAATCTGCATTCAAAATTGCTACGCCTCCTGGACTCAACTGCTCAAATAGCATCAATTTGGCAGCAAGATAATTTTCCATTGTGCCGTGATAGTCCAAATGATCTTGTGTTAAATTGGTAAAGACGGCGGTGTCGTAGGTAAGGCCAGCCAATCTGTGTTGTGCAAGTCCCTGGGAAGAGGTTTCCATGACAACATGTTCTACTCCAGCATCGGCGATTTGCTTTAATATGGCATGGAGTTGAAACGCGTCAGGTGTTGTCAGAAGGGCGGGAATCTCAATTTTTGATCTGTGCTTTGCGTTTGAGGTTGAACTTTGTGCATCAAACGTATGCCCCACTGTGCCTAAAACAGCAGTATTCAACCCATGCGCCGATAATATCCCGTATGTCAAATGTGCAGTAGATGTCTTTCCATTTGTCCCGGTAATACCAGTTAATTTCAGTCGTTTCGCGGGATTTCCGAACCAATTGGAGGCACATAGGGCTTGTGTTTTCCGTCCATTAGGGGTAACTACACCAGTAACATCGTTAGATAGTTCCGATATACATTTTTCAGAAATAATTACCTTTGCGCCGTTTTTGATAGCACCAGCAACAAAAGAGTGTCCATCAACGTTTAGTCCTTGATAACAGATGAAGGCATACCCTGGTTTGACCTTTCGGTGGTCGCTGACAACACCGGTAATTTCCGGATTTCGGGGACCTGTGATTTCGGTGACCTCAATTCCGTCCAAAAGGTTTTGGAGTTTCATAAACCTCTTTCCTTCCTTACAGGGGTGTCATCAGGAGTTGGTGCGTGTTTAATCAGTGAACGACTGTTTTCTTGTGCCGCAGTATTAGGACGATTTTTGGTGAAAGTGGTCCCATTTTGGTTTGATAATTGCGTATTAGTACCTGAGGTGGCAGTTTTGTTTCCCACAGCATATTTATAGTCGGAGGAATCTCTTCGTGCTGGTGCCGAGTCGAAAAATTCCGTTTGCTCAATATATGGGAGAACTTCCTTAGCAATTCGCTTGAAAACAGGTGCAGCAATCTGACCACTAAACCTTGCGCCAGTGGGTTCATCAATAGTTACAATAATAGCAATTTTGGGTGCGTCAGCGGGAAGAAATCCCATAAAAGACATTACTTCTTTGCCAGCTGCATAACCTTTACCCTTTTCTGCTTTCTGTGCAGTTCCAGTCTTACCGGCAATGCTAACCCCTTCTATTTTCGCTCTCCTACCACTTCCATTTTCAACTACTCCGACAAGGATATCTGTCATCCGTTTTGCAATTTCTGGTCGTAAAACCCTGCGAACTTGAGTAGGACGGTTCTTTTTAATAAGGTTACCTCGTGCGTCACGGATTTCTTTCGTGATATACGGCTGGTGTAATATGCCACCATTAGCAATGACCGCTAACGCATTCACCATCTGTAACGGCGTAACAGATATACCTTGACCAAAAGGAACGGAGCCAAGAGAATTTATATCCCACCGCCTCAACGCATATAGGTTGCCTTGCTGTTCATAAGGCAAATCAACACCTGTCTTTTTTCCGAAACCGTACTTATCCACGTACATTTGGAATAGTTCGGGACCTAACTTCTGAACAATTTTTATCATTCCGATATTACTTGATTTTTGTATTACTTGTTCAAGCGACAACGATCCTTTTGCTGAAACGTCCTTTATGACACGTCTATTACCGAGACGGTACCTTCCATTTTCACAGAAAACAGTTGATGCGGGGGTCATAATACCTTCATTTAAAACTGCAGAGGAGGCAATAATTTTGAAAATGGAGCCCGGTTCAAACAGGTACCAGATGCCAAGGTTGCGTTTTGCTTCTTCATCAGCGTTCGTTTGGTCATTAATGTCATAAGTAGGATAACTCGCCATCGCTAATATCTCTGAAGTTTCTACTGCAAGCACAATGGCTGTCCCCTTTGGGGCATTCCAATCTTTACATCCTTTCGCTAATTCTGTTTCGGCAATATTTTGAATCACTTCATCAAGTGTAAGGACTACGTTACATCCGTTTTTTCCAAGTGTTTCGGTGATTGGTTGGGCTTGGAGAGAAACAGATGTTACTTCCGCCTTTTTCTGCGGTTGCGGTGAATGCAAACTCTGAAGGTATGCGTTATATTGATATTCAATTCCTTCTCCCACGTTTAAATCGTTAAGATAACCGATGACTTGTGAGGCGAGCATCTCTTTCGGATAAACCCGTTTTTGTTCAATGTCAATTTTGAGTCCTCTGTGTTTATTAATAATCTTTTGAATTGCGTCCAACTTTTCATAATCAATTCCTTTTTTTAGCCAGACAAATTCAACGTACTCCCCATTTCGCTTTCGTTTCAGCTGCGCCAGCAGTTCTGATGTAGTCGTATTTAATAATGGAGCAAGTTCGGCAGCGACAATGTGTGCGTTAGATTTCCTGTTGAAGGTTTTCGGGTCTGCAAAAACTGCAAGTTGGTCTTGACTGGTGCTTAACACACTTCCGTGCCGATCAAGAATTTTGCCGCGTTTGACCTCGTGTTTTCTTTGAGAACGCCAGTCTTGGCGTGAGGTCATCGGTCCATCCTCGTCCGGATATTGGAGCATAAAAAGTTTACCTATCAACACTAAAAAGCCTAATTGTAAGACTATTAGAGTGAAAACAAGCCGGCGAATTGAGAGGTAACTGTTATTCTTCATAATCTAATCGTGTCTTTACTGAAATATTATGGTGAGACCAGAATGTTATGGTAAGACGCATATTTCAACATCAAATTTTCTGTCACCTTAAGAAGTAAGTTAACGCCTCCATTTTTCTACTGTTTGTCTAACTTTTATTACCTACCTCGGAGTTCAATTGATTTTCTTGTGGGTTCAACCAATCCTAACTCTTTAATGAGCAAACGAACCCTTTCAACATCAGTTAATGCATTTTCCTCTAATTCCAGTTTACGAATTTCGTGCTGAATTTTGTCTGCCTCCCTTATAAGGAGAGGTCTCCGCCTTAGATAAACTTTTTTCGCATACGATGAAAACCAGACGCTTGCACCAAAAACGCATAAAGATAACCCTAAAACGAGATAGACAAAAAACATCGCAACTTTTGGTTTCGACTCCGATTTTTCAAACGTTGATGAGTAAGAATTTAAATTCTTCATTAATAAATTTATACGTTGATTTCAAATCTAAGATACAATTTTTTCGGATAGAAATCTATTTATTTGGGCTATATTTTAATTGCAGCTCGTAATTTCGCGCTACGTGCCCGCGGATTCCCTTCAATTTCACTTGCAGATGGGAAAATAGGTCTATTTGTTACAATCTGTAACATCTGTTGATGTTCACAGATACAAATAGGTGTTTTCGGAGGACAGATACACGTTTTTGCTAAATGCCGAAATCGCTGCTTTACAATACGATCTTCAAGTGAATGAAAACTTATTACACAAACACACCCGCCCGGTTTTAACACAGAGACAGCCATATCTAACCCAATATCAAGATTGTTTAGTTCGGCATTTACCTCAATTCGCAATGCTTGAAAAACACGAGTGGCAGGGTGAATCTCCCTCTTTTGCCCGTTCTGTGTGAATGCTTTTGAACGTTTAGTTTTGATCGGATACGCATCCTTAACGATTTTTGCAAGTTGTAGTGTTGAAGTTATCGGTTTTTCTGATCGCTTCGCTACTATGTGTCGAACAATCTGCTTTGCATAATGTTCTTCTCCGTATTCTTTGAATATCTTAACCAATTTGTCCGGATTACTCTTATTGATGATCTGTGCTGCTGATATAGATATTCGACCATCCATACGCATGTCCAGGGGCCCTAAATGTTGAAAACTGAATCCTCTGTCGGGCGTATCCAGTTGTAATGAAGATACACCGAGGTCCAGTAAGACACCGTCGACTTTGTTGATCTGGTGTTCTTCCAATAAATGTCGGAGTTGAGCAAAGTTACCGTGGATCAAACGAATCCGTTTTTCGAAAACATGTAATCTTTTTTCGGCAATAACAAGTGCACTTGCATCCACGTCAACACCAATCAATCGTCCAGTAGGATGTGATTTTTTTAAAATCCAGAAACCATGCCCGCCTAATCCGATTGTAGCATCTACATAAATACCTTCCGGGTTTGGTTTGAGAAAATCAAGTACTTCGTTACGTAAAACTGGTATGTGCGTTTCCGACATTGTGTTACCTCATAAACTGTTATTGCAAGAATTGTGCCAATTATTTTAAGTAATTCTATGAAGGCGTTTAATTTCCAATCATAGAAGGTTTATCTTAAATTACAGATTAAGACACGGGGATGGTATTTAAAAACAGTGTAAAATGGTTAATGTATAGTAGATTTTACAATTACTTGGGTATCCTGCTCCAGCGAGGTTAGGAAACCTCGCCTACCAGGGAGCGAAGGAGTCAAGTTATTTTTATAATTCACTATATCTGAGAATTTGTCTTGATTTATGTGACGAATATTTGGTATAATTAAACATCAGGGAAACATAGTTTCATATCGGATATATCTATTCATGTGTGTCTATTTCAAAACACATCCCAACCGATAATTATGAAGAATGATTTGTATATTTATCGGGCAGCAGGCGAATAAAAAGCAGATGAAGATCGCCATCATGGGGGGAACTTTTAACCCGATCCACTATGCTCATTTACTGAGTGCCGAACAAGTGCGTGAGGGTTTAGGCTACGACAAAATACTGTTTGTCCCCGCAGCACGTCCTCCACATAAATTACACCCAGAAATAGTTTCTGCTGAGCATAGATATCAGATGGTATTGTTAGCAACGGCGGATAACCCATATTTTGAAGTGTCTCGAATTGAATTGGATCGCGCTGGCCCTTCATACACAGTCCAAACAATAAAAGCATTACGACTCCTATATGGAAAAACAACAGAACTTGCGTGGATTATTGGGGCTGATTCACTTATTGAGTATAAAATTTGGAAAGATTTTGACGAAGTGTTAACACAGTGTACAATGATCGCTACGACACGCCCAAATTATGATTTGGAACGTGTTCCATCTGAAATACGTAACCGTGTAGCAACGTTTCGGATAACAGGGTCCGATATATCAGCAACAGAGATTCGTGAACGTGTTCGGAACAACGTCTCAATTCGTTACCTTGTTCCCGCAGCCGTTGAAACGTATATTAAACAACACCAATTATACCAATAATAGGTTACAGCGATTCGTGTAGCGATTGATCTACTGAAGACAGGTCGAACATAATCCGTCCCCGATTGATTAAACTAAAGTGCAAAGGGAGTTAATATGAAACTGAAATGTAGTCTCTGCGGAACCATTTATGAATTTATTTACATGAAAGATGAGCCTTTACCTTCAAACTTTCCATTTTGTAGCGATCGCTGCAAGTCAATTGATTTAGGAAAATGGCTCAATGAGGAGTACTGTATCAGCACACCGTTGCCAGAAACAGAAAAAATAACTGAAATGGAACAAATCTTTACTGAATTTCATGAAGAGGCGTTTGCGAGACTACTTAGAGATGATACGGAATCTGAATAGACATGACATTGAATAAATCTTTTTTGGTAAACAGAAATTCTGAATCATCATTTTCTACATTAACAGAACTCAGAGATCACCCAAAATCTATAGAAATTCAACGCTATCTTTCAGAAAAACTCACCCCAGAACGTTACGAACACGTTTTATCTGTTCAGGAAACAGCAGTAGGATTAGCGCTATGTCATCATGCCGATGTATGGAAAACTAATTTAGCGGCACTGTTGCATGATGTCGTAAAATGGATGAGTGACGATCAGTTGTACACTGCCGCAGCAAACTATGAAATTGAACTTGACCCAATCGAAAAAATAATGCCTGCGTTACTACATGCGATTGTCGGGGTAAAGTACGCAATTGAATTATTCAACATAACCGATTTGGAGATTCTTGAAGCGATCAGAAACCACACAACAGGTAACGCATCAATGGGATTAACGGCAAAATTGATATATGTTGCAGATTTTATAGAACCGACACGAGAATATAAGGAAGCTGCTCAGGTGAGGAAATTCGCAGAAATAGACTTAGATAAAGCAGTCCATAGTGTCGCCCGTTATAAGATTGATTTTCTTCTTCAGAAAGGCTGGATAATTCATCCAAACACTATCCTAACTTATAATGCGTACTTGGTGAATATTACATCCTGAGTCTTGGAGTTTTTTTCCACGCTCAAATGTTTTGTGGACTTTCAAACTGGACATCGAGACGGAACTTATGAACGCCTTCATTTTACTTGGAGACCCATCTGATGACAACAAATAATACATTAGAAATAGTAAAGGCTGCTGCATCAGCGGCTGTGAGCCGACGCGCGCAGAATCCTATAATTCTTGATCTTCGCGAATTAGATTGTTTTACTGACTATTTCGCAATTTTCAGCGGTATGTCTGATGTACAAGTTGAAGGTATTTCAGAAGCAATCTTGGAAGAACTTGAATTAAACTGGAATCAACAACCATGGCATCAAGAAGGGGCTCAAAAAGCAGATTGGATTCTATTAGATTATGTTGATTTCGTCGTACATATCTTTTTGGAAGAGAGACGTTCTTACTATAGTCTGGAGCGTTTATGGGCAGAAGCTCCACATGTAGAACTACCGGAAATGGATGAAATTCCTTTATTGGAAGAGCCAGAAGAATATGATGAAGATGAAATGGTGTTGGGGCTTGTTTCAACAGACAGAGAGGACCAATCCTAACAATAGGCGTTGTTACGCGTGGTTATTCTGCTTAATGCAGAATATACCGCATAACTAATCAACAGTAGTGAGGAGGACAGTGACGTTATCCGTTCCTCCATAAGCGAGAGCTTTACTAATCAGGTTATCACAGGCTGTTTCAAGTGTAGGTGCTGAGGCAATAATATTACGAGTTTCGATATCGTCGATAATTAAATCGTGCAAGCCATCGGTACACGCAAGGATGATGTCACCAGCGGAGAGAGGGCAAATGTCTGTAGTGAGTGAAACCTTTTCTGCTAAACCGATAGCTTTTGTAATGATGTTCCGTTTTGCATGGACACGTCCTTCCTCAGGTGTGATCTCGCCTTCTTCGATCATTTTTTGAACTAACGAATCATCAGTTGTAATTTGTGTAAGAACATCGTTATGGAGGACATATAACCGACTATCACCGACGTGGACATAAGCTAAGTAGCTTGGCGTAACAAAGCCTGCAGTAAGGGTGGTTCCCATCCTATTGTACTGATTAGAGTCTTGCCTCATCACGTAGACGCGACGATTCGCTTCGGTGGCGAGTTTTTCTAAGATATCGAGTCTTTTGATGGGGCCTAAATCACCTGCAGGAATAGGGGTTTTAGCAACCCACTCCTCAAAGATTTGAAGCGCAAGCCGACTCGCAATATCGCCCCGAGCATGTCCACTCATACCGTCCGCGATCGCAAATAATCGATTCTCATCGTCGAAAAAATATGTATCTTCGTTTCTTTCTCTAAGAGCACCGATGTCTGTTTTTGCTATAAAGTTCATCGAATCAAAGCCCTTCCCTTTATGCTGTATACTATTAACGCAAATTAAGTAATTTTGTTTCAAATTAGCAAATTGGGTAGTTTATATGTCTTCTAAATTTAACTCAAAAGTTAGTCGGCTAACAGTTTCACCGAAACACCATTTTTTTGGATACTACGGCATTAATCCATGGGACAAATCAGGTCAATACCACCTCGCTTTAGAAACAGACTTTCATACACATCGCCCTATAGCATCGGATATTGCAAGTGTCGGGCTTGTAGATCGTGAAACACAAAACTTTATACCTTATACCCAAACTTTTGCTTTCAACCTACAACAAGGAAGCATGATGCATTGGATAGGCGAGGAATTTACTTTTAACGATTGGGAGGATGGGAGGCTTGTATCACGTGCGTTGAACCCAAAGACAAAAGAGATTCGTACGATTCATGGTGCTATTGCGGCTGTCTCACCTACAGCACCTATCGCTATAGGATTGAACTATCAACGTATGGCACTTTGTCGTAGTGTTGTAGGGTATGCAAGTGAAATCGAACCAACTGAAATTGAGGCACAACCAGAAGATGATGGTTTATACTTGCTTGACCTTCAAGATGGAGCATCAAAACTTGTGCTTTCAATAGCTGACGTTATTTCAACAGTTAGCGATGAAAGACTGGCAGATGGACGTACATGGTTTAATCATGTACTTTTTAATACGGATGGAACTCGGGTTCTATTTTTTTGCCGCGTTAGACACGAAAAAGGTTTTTACTCATCGCTATGGACGGTCGATCCAGATGGATCTGATTTGGAGATGCAGATTCCATTTGGTTATCGCGTTTCGCACTTTGATTGGAAAACCCCAACGCAAATCCTTGTCTCTTCCGATATAGTGGATGAAATGGGTTTCGTTGAATTTACCGATGGCATGCAAAATTTTAAACCGCTCGGACGAGGTGTTTTACCGAACGATGGACACGCTTCGTTTTCACCTGATCGACAATGGCTGCTCTGCGATACTTATCCGCGGGGCTCTGAACGTATAGCAGAACTTTTGCTCTATCATATTGCTGAAAATCGGAAAATTATAATCGGGAAATTCCATCATGATGAACAGTTCAGCGGTGATATTAGGTGCGATTTGCATCCGCGTTGGTCATCAGATGGAAAGACAATTACCTTTGATTCTGTGCATGAAGACTCACGGCAGATTTACTGTATTGATCTTATCTGAACTCAAAGAATTTGAGTTGTGCAACTATCAAATTTTGAATTAAAATGAAGGAACATGTGAATGTCGGTATCTATGTCTATTCTTGATTTACATACTCAGTCTCTTGTAATTGATTCCCATAACGATGCCATCGTAGCACATATCCGCCGTGGCAACGTTAGCCTTGCAGACGAACATGCTAAAAACCCTGATCAGCACAGTGGTACTATAGCTTACCTACGTGGACGGGTGCCGCCTGAAGAGGACGCCATCGGCATTCAACTCAATATTCCAAAAATGCGGCAGGGTGGAATTGATGTAGCGTTTTTTGCTGTTGATGTAACGCGAGCATGGAAGAACCATCTCTCTTATGCGTTAGACGCTTTCGGTTGGTTCGATGCAGAGGTGGTAGCAAATCCCTCTGATATTTGCATCGTTCGGAATGCAGCAGATATTCACAAGGCAAAGACTGAAGGCAAGCTCGCTGCTGTGCTTGCCATTGAAAACAGTGAGGCTGTAGAACGTAGTTTGAATATTCTGCGGTCCCTGTATCTACTTGGTGTCCGCTCAATTGGGTTGACGCATAATCCAAATACGTGGGCATCAACAGGGAATGATGAAGGAGAAACTGGTGGCGGTTTAACGAAATTTGGAGTCCAGTTAGTTAAAGAGATGAATAAACTTGGCATGCTGGTTGACGTGTCGCACATCAGCGAACGCGGGTTCTGGGACGTATTGGATATATCAGATGCACCTGTCATTGCTTCTCATAGTAACTGCAAAACGTTGTGTAATCATTCTCGTAATTTGACTAACGAACAACTTAAGGCAATTGCGGTCAACGGTGGAGTAGTAGGGATAACGTTTGTACCGGGATTTATCACAGAAGATGGTTGGAAAAAAACACCACCCTTTGCACAACTTCTCAATCATGTAGAATATGCAATTGATGTTGCTGGGCTTGACCATGTTGGCATCGGTTCAGATTTTGATGGTGGCGGTGATCTTCTCAAAGATGCAACCGAATTCCCCCGAATCACCGAAGGCTTAAGCGAACGCGGCTACTCGGATGCAGCAATTCAGAAAGTGTTGGGCGGAAATCATTTTCGTGTTTTTGAAGCGGCATGTGGTTAACCACCAAATTATAGATATTCCACAAGGAGTTTTAGATAATGAAAGCAAGACCTTTCGTTATTGGTTTACTTTTTTTCACAATTCTCTTTTTAACGAGCCATTCAACAACCGTTCTTGCCCAAGATTATTCACAATGGGGCCTTCCCAAAGGTGCTAAAGCGCGTCTTGGCAAAGGTATGCTAATTGGGAATATAGCGTATTCTCCAGATGGCACACAGTTAGCAGTTTGTACTACAATTGGAATATGGATTTATGATGCAGAAACTGGTAAAGAACTTAAGTTGTTCAATAAACATTCCAGCGAATGGGGACGTTGTATTGCATATTCTCCTAATGGAAAAACTATCGCATGTGGCGGTGAAAATCTAAATCATCAACCCTTGCGCATAATAGACGCTACTACAGGGGAACTAAAGACTACGCTTAGAGGCGAATTAGGGAGTGTGCATTCAATTGCGTTTTCCTCTGATGGAAAATCTATTGTCGGAGGAAGGGATCATTATTTGTATTTGTGGGACATCTCTACAGGTGAACAAGAAACTAAATTTGCGTATCCTCGTGGTAGTATCAAATCACTTTCTTATTCCCCCGATGGAAAAACTATCGCAAGTGCAGGTAATTGGAGAAACCATTCAATTTATATGTGGGATACAGCAACAGGAGAAAAAGTAGATACACTTACTGGTCACCGTCATCATGTGCTTTCAGTTGCGTATTCACCTGATGGAAAAACTATCGCAAGTGCAGGAAAAGACAAAAACATAGTTCTATGGGATGTCGATTCAAAGCAGATCCGTACAACCCTTGCTGGACATTTAGACGATGTGCTTTCAGTTGCGTATTCACCTGATGGAAAAACTATCGCAAGTGCAGGAAAAGACAAGATCGTAGGATTGTGGGATGCAACCACAGGAAAACTCAAGACTACGCTGTTTGGACATACCGGTGCAGTCAAGTACGCTGTGTTTTCGCCTAACGGCACCACGGTAGCGAGTGTGAGTGAGGATGACGCGACCGTAAAAATATGGGATGCACAGACAGGAAAACTTAAAACTACGCTGATTGAACATTTTGGTGCTGTTTTCAACGTTGCGTATTCACCTGATGGAAAAACTATCGCAAGTGATGAATCTGAAAATCACTTGTGTTTGTGGAATGCACAGACAGGACATCTCACGTTCATGCTTTTTGCAGATGTCATTGATTCGTTCGCCTATTCCCCCGATGGGAAAACTATTGCAGCGGGAGAATATGATGGCAATTTAGGGTTGTGGAATGTCACCACAACCGAACATCAAACCACACTTACCAAAGGTACTGGTGCTGTCTATTCAGTTGCCTATTCCCCCGATGGAAAAACTGTTGTGAACGGTAGTGGTAACGACTTATGTTTGTGGGATTTGACAACAAATAAACGCAAAGCCTTACTCGTTGGTCATACCGACGAAGTCCGTTCAGTTGCATTTTCCCCTGACGGCAAAACCATTGTGAGCGCAAGTTCTGACAAGACTTTACGTTTGTGGGATGCTGCGACGCAAGATGTCAAAGCAATCCTTAACGGACACACCGCACGTGTTCTTTCAGTCGCATTTTCACCTGATGGAAAAACTATCGTTAGTGGAAGTGGTGAGGGAGAAGTCCAGCTATGGGATGCTACCACAGGAAACGCAAAAACCACACTTACCAAACATACCTCTTTTGTCAATTCACTTGCGTATTCACCTGATGGAAAAATGATCGTTGGGGGAGGCGGGAACAGTTTTACAGTGATTTTGTGGGATGCTACCACAGGGGACATCATTACTACTTTTTCAAGACATATCGGCACAGTCTTTTCAGCTACGTTTTCACCTGATGGCAAGACAATCGCAAGTTCGGGTAGGGACGGAACGGTGCTTTTGTGGGATGTGCCAAAACAGTAGAACTACAATAGTCTAAGTTGAATCTTTACCCTAATTCAACACTGATCAAGAATCTGGCAGATAGAATCCCATACTTCATCTACCGTAATCTGTTTCATACAGATATTATCTTTACATTTATCTGTAAACTGTTTACACGGACTGCATGGCACATCATGACGAATGATAGTATGTAAATCACCGAGAGGTTGGAATCGGATATGGTTTCCGGGGCCAAATAGTGCCACGGTAGGGGTTCCCACTGCAGATGCAATGTGCATCGGACCGGTGTCGTTTGTGAGAAAGAGGTCGCACTTTTCAATACATGCTGCTAACTGTCGAATCTGAAGTGTGCCAGCAAAAAGTATCGCTGGGCCGTTCATCAAGTTTGCAACTGAATGTACAAGTTCATTTTCCTTTGGACCTCCAAAAATAATCACTTGTGCGTTGAAGTGCTGAACAAGTCTATCACCAATGGATGCGAAACGTTCCGGCATCCATTCTCGTAGCTTCCACCCTGCGCCCGGAAATAGTCCCACTTTCAACTGCATTTCCCTCACACCTGCTTCCTCAAAAGCGTAACAGGCGTCTGTTCGTTCAGTTTTTGTGAGAAACATTTCCAATTGACAGTTTTCAGCTGGAATTCCGGCTGCATGTAACAGATCAAAATAGTGTTCCGTTGCATGTTTGTTACCCTTTTCATGAACACGAATAGTACAAAGTTTGCCTTTGCCGACTCGTTCGGAGGCGCCACTGAAATACATTAGCAATTCTGTCCGGAACTTACGTTGAAAGTCAAATGTAAGAGCAAATTTTCGTTGGCGTAAGATACGGATAATCCGCAGCATTTCTCCCGTATCCTTATCTTTGGCTGACCTATTAAACTCAATTATCTCATTAAGATGTGGGTTTTGTTGGAGGATATCCGCTGATTGTTTTGCAACTAACATCGCAATATACGCGTTGGGAAAATGGGCGCGAATCGCTCGGATCGCTGGGGTTGTCAGTACAATATCTCCGAGTGAACTGAGGCGAATGAGCAAGATTCTTTCCATGATATTACAATCGGTTTTCGGTTGCTGCCGTTCGGCTTTCAGTTAACAGTTCCTTTTCTGTTCGAAGTCTATGTCAACTGTCATCTTCATAAGAAAAACTAACAATTTCCTTTTCAATCCTGTTCATTGTTATTTCAACAAGTGTTGCTATATCAAGACCTGCCTCTGCCTTGTCTAAATCTGCAAGTGATGCGTGCGTTGCGGGATGCTTCGGCACAAAGAGAGAACAACAATCCTGATGTGGAAGTGTAGACACCTTAAAAGTACCTATCTGTTCAGCTTTTGCGATAATATCAGCCTTATCATCACCGATAAGCGGGCGGAGAATTGGTATATCTGCGATTGCTTCAATTACCCGAAGATTGGGAAGCGTTTGTGACGCCACCTGTGCAAGACTTTCTCCTGTAACAAGTGCTTCAGCGTCGACAAGCGCTGCAACTCGCTGTGCAATACGTGTCATCATACGCCGATACAGCAAAACTCGAAACGGTGCAGGTGTTTCTGTAACGATAATTTGTTGAAGGTCTGCAAATGGAACCAGATAGATTACACTACGATAATTCGGTTCTGACAAGATACGGGTCAATTCCATCACCTTTTCCAAAGATGCTTTATCTGTGTAGGGATAACTGTAGAAATGGATAAAAACGGCTTTCGCGCCGCGTTTAATCATTTGCCATGCAGCAACAGGAGAATCTATTCCACCGGAAAGCATTACCAGCACTTTACCGCTGACCCCGACCGGTAATCCTCCAATTCCTTGAAGTTTATCCGTGTAGATATAGACATCGTTATGTGATATATTTATCCATAAGCGTAGATCAGGTGTGTGCATATCTGCGCGTTTGCCAGTCTGTTGAATCAGGTGTCCCCCTACTTCCGCACTTACTTCGGGCGAAGTGAGTGGAAAGGTTTTGTCGGAACGTTTCGTTTCAACTTTAAGTGTCTCAAAAGACATTCCTGTTGTTAGCTGCAAAGCGATGTCTTTAATTGCCTTAATATTTTTGGGGGCACGGTGGACCAGTTCAAAATGTGCGATCCCCATAACCCGGCGCAGTCGTTTTTCAATTTCAGCAATATCTGTCCCTTGCTTAAGATGAACAACGATTCTATCGTGAAGTCTTTGGACTTCTGCATAGCCTGTGCCGCGCAACGACAGCTTAATGTTTCGTGCAAGTTTCTTCTCAAAAAATATTCTATTTTTTCCTTTGAGTCCAACTTCAGCGTAATGAATAACAAAAAACTTTTCGGTATGAGACATCGTTATTAATCCTTACATTGCTAAAGACGTTCTGATTCTGGATAGAGAACGACCTTTGTTAAACTAAAATGGAGTTTTGCAACGTTCCGTAGTGCTTCAGCGCCGTGTAATTTGATGAATTCTTTTCCTGCGTCCGTAACCCGATATGCTCCCCTCGGTAATGGCAATTCATATTTTTTGGATAACGATTCTATACCTCTTAGGAAAGCATCGCGTGCTATAACCGAAGCGGCAGCGACCGCGATATCTCTTTCTGCATTAGTTTCCTGTTTTATCCTTATATCTCGTTGTGTCAACTGTGGTGTGATAACATCATTACTTGCAAATTTATCCACGAGCGCGTGCTTCGCTCCCATTCGATTTGCAAGCGTTTGGATGACCTTAACATGTAGTTTTGCAAGCATCGTATTTAGGTTCTGACCGTGCTCTTTGAGAGTTTCGTAAAAAGAATTGTACTCCTTTGGCATTTTTTCCACGACAACAATGTGTTGTTCGTGATGCTTCCACATCAAATCGGCAAGTTTACGAACGCGTAGATTGGAAATCTTTTTTCCATCAGTAATACCCATATCCAAAAAATCATCACGGCATTCAGCGTTTACATAAACTCCTGCAACAACAAGCGGACCAAAGTAATCACCTTTTCCAGCCTCGTCTGTCCCAATCCATTCATTCCAATCATGTATATCATTCATATTATATGTCAATATCTATCCTGAATTACAGAGAGCAGCAAATTGGGTGACTTGGCGTCCGACAGCTTTGACGCGTGCTGCCAAGTCTGGATCATGCAAGTTGCCGTTCTCATCAAAGGCTTCAGAAGCATGTGGGATTGAAACATCGTTAGGAATAACCAAAGCCCGCAATGTTGCCCCTACTGTTCGTAACATAGACAACGCATTTCCCGCACCCATCCTGCCTCCTGAAACACCAATTAACCCAACAACCTTATTTTCAAATTCTTCATACCGCATCAGATCCAAAGCATTTTTGAGAACGCCACTGAAACTTCCATGATACTCAGGAGTTCCAAGGAGTATGCCGTGAGCGCGTTTAACTTTTTCTCTGAGTTTGAAAACATCGGCAGGATATTCAGATTCATCCGCAATTGCGCCGTGAAAAATGAGTTGGTATTCACTCAGGTCTAATAATTCCACTTCCGCACCGACCTCTCTCGCTCCTGCAAGGGCAATCGTTAGTGCTGCGTGTGTGGTACTGCCTTGCCGTAGACTACCACATAGACCTACCACATAAATGGTTTGGCTATCAATATTTGGCATTTGGCACATCACTTTCTGATTTAGACAGTTTCGGGTTATAGACTTTTCTCATAGTCAAAATTATATATCAAATACTAAAAAAAAACAAGTTATGAATAAAACATACAGGGTGTGTAAATATTTTGGCACAAAGGTTCAAATTGCGGAGAACATGTAATGTTTTATACTGTAGGGCGGGGTCCCCGGGAATGCCTAAAGACGAATGCGCCAAACAACGGGCGGGCACAGGGACCCGCCTCTACAATAAGCGGAGAGATGATTTTGCCAAAAACTTTACACATCCGCAACTACAAACGAGGCTGCTCGTAAATCGGGGTTACAAACCCGCAGCATGCACATTTGAGATTCAGTGAACAGACAAAGTTCTTCCACAAAAGTACTTAGCAACATAAGATTCTATGGTTTAATTCTCGGTTTTTCTTGACAAATTTAATCGTTTTTTGTAAAATAGGTTTGATGGCAAACAATATGCAGGTCACCTAAAATGATCTGCACCATAACATAAACCTATTTGTATACCTTAAGGAGGTATTCATAATGAGATTTATTACACATCTATGCATCGCAACCCTTGCAATTCTCGTAGGAGTTGGGGGAGCACACGCCGCTGTCAGCGATGAAGGTTTAATCCTCTACTTCGGTTTTGATAAAGAAAGTGGTGGAAAGGTTAAAGATGGAACCGGTGGAGGAAATGACGGTGAACTTACTGCCGGTGCAGAAATAACAACCCAGGAGAAGGTTCACGGAGCAGGATCTCTGGAAATCTTAGACCAGAACGCGAGCTTCCAAGTTGAATCTTTCAAAGAGTTAGCGGAATATCAGGATAACAGTTATGTTTTTTGGGTATACTTCATTCAAGGCACGAACGGTGCTTGGAGCCAAATAATTGCTAAACCGGCCCCAGGGGCAGATCGCTCACCCGGCATTTGGGTCCGTCCAAATGAATTAGGGATTCACTACCGGTTTAACCCAGGTAACAAAGGTGCCGGTTACGTTGGCCCCGGTGGGAACAATACCCAGTTTGACCTCCAGAAATGGTACCACATTGCTGGCGTTAGAGAGGGAACAAAATTAACCTTTTATGTGGATGGAGCGTCAACAGCCGAATACAACGATATTCCTGTAAATATTGACCAAGGTGCGGATACACTGTATGTCGGTAAAAGTCCTAGGTATCGAGCTGCTACGTTCCACCTTGATGATCTTTATGTTTTCAATAGGGCTTTGAGTGCAGATGAAATTACAGAGGTTAAGGATGGTTTGCTCCTTCCTGTTGAACCCCAGGAAAAACTCACTACTACGTGGGGAAAATTGAAGACATATCGTGACTAATTTTACAATCAATAACATAGGGACAGCTTCGGTGCTGTCC
The DNA here is from genome assembly GCA_022825825.1 of Candidatus Poribacteria bacterium. Lineage (GTDB taxonomy): Bacteria > Poribacteria > WGA-4E > WGA-4E > WGA-3G > MSPOR6. The sequence continues at coordinate 60,015 of JAJDWA010000062.1, read as the reverse complement.
CTATTCATTTTCTTAATATCCTTGATTACGCTCTTTTCATAAATAAGGTTGGAATTTTAAAATTCGGGACACATCAAATAAAAATCTACATACAGAGGAAATAATGAAAAAAGGAATATGTATCGGGTCATTGCCTGGCGATTCAACGGATGCGCGGTTTAAACTTGCGAAAAAAGCCGGTTTTGACGGCGTTGAAATTGGAACTTTAAAGACTGAAAAGGAACGCGTTGAAATAAAACAGTTGGCAACAGATAACGGAATTGAGTTGTGCAGCGTGATGAATGGAAAACATTGGTCACATCCACTTTCAGATGCGGATGCTGCGGTACGTGAAGTGTCTCATCATGCCATGCTCGATTCGCTTGCAACTGCGGAAACAATTGGTGCAGATACAGTGCTACTTGTTTGTGCGGTTGTCAATCAAAAGACAACTTATGAAGAGGCATACCAACGTTCCCAAGAAGAAATTCGGAAATTGATCCCAACCGCAAAAGAAAAAGGACTCACCATTGCGATAGAGAACGTATGGAATAAATTTCTGCTGAGTCCAATGGAATTTGCGCGTTACCTTGATGAATTTGAGAGTGATGCAGTTTCAGCTTATTTTGATGTCGGCAATATTGTGGCGTACGGTTTTCCACAACACTGGATCCGTTCGCTCGGTTCTCGCATTTCTAAGGTGCATGTGAAAGGCTTCAATGCCAATGAACACATGTTTACCTATCTGATTGAAGAATGCACAATTGATTGGAACGCAGTGATGACAGCTTTAAATGACGTTGGATATGATGACTACATGACTGCCGAACTTCCTGTTGGTGCAGACGATCCGGAAGGCACAGTTCACCAAATTAGTGAAGATATGGGCAAAATTATCGCTGGAGAAGTTTAAAGTTCAGTTTTAAATGGAAATCATTATTCAACCCTCTCATTATCAACTTGCTGCAATTGCCTCAGAAATCATTCGAGACGCACTCCTAAGGAAACCTAACCTTGTTTTAGGATTAGCAACAGGTAGTACCCCGATAGCGTTGTACAAAGCACTCGTACGCATGCACAAAGAAAATGGACTCGATTTTTCAAGGGTTACTACCTTTAATTTGGACGAGTACGTTGACATTCCCCGTGAACATCCGCAGAGTTATCACACATTTATGGCGAAACACTTTTTTGACCATGTCAATATCTCCGTAGAGAATCAACATATCCCTCAGAATACTGCGGAAAATCATGAAGCATTCTGTACAGCGTTTGAGGAAGCAATTGTACGTGCTGGCGGTATTGATATTCAAGTACTGGGTATCGGCACGGATGGACATATCGGTTTTAATGAGGTGGGTTCGTCTCTCGCTTCACGAACTCGCATCGTAACCCTAACAGAAAACACTCTCGCGGCAAATGCTATCCATTTTGGAGATGATATCAGCGCGGTTCCAGAAATGGCAATTACGATAGGGATTGGGACCATCATGGAAGCAAAGCAGTGCCTGCTTTTAGCAAATAGTGCTTCAAAATCGGAAGCAATAGCAAAAGCAGTAGAAGGCCCTATTACATCAATGGTACCAGCATCAATTTTACAGACACATCCAAATACGGTTGTTTTAATTGATGAATCTGCTGCTTCTGATCTCAAAGAAGTAGAATACTATAAACGGTCTTATGCCAATAAGTTGAAACTTCAGTCTCAGTAGAACGACCTGCCACTTTAAACTGGCTAAACATCGTTAAAAATTTGATTATTCATCACAAAACCCGTATTCTTTAGCTTTCCGTTGGATAGTGCGTCGACTTACATCAAGTATTTTCGCAGCTTTTGCCTTGTTATTATCCGCATATTCAAGGGTGGCTCGAAAAACTTCACGGTTAATCTCTTCAAGTGACATTCCGATTTCAACATTAAGGTGGGCGTTTCCGTTGCCAGAAGAATCTGTTTTGTGGAGGGTTGGAACAGAGGAGATGATCGAATTCGCTTCCATAGCCTTGAGGATACGTTCGGGTAGGTCTGCCAGTTGTAAAGCTTGTTGTGTTGACATTACAACAAGCCCTTCAATGCAGTTTTTCAGCTCACGCACATTGCCGGGCCAATTGAATTTCATCAATGCACGAACTGCTTCGGGTGTGAGAGTTCTCAATGTTTTTCCATTTTCTCTACAAAATTCTTCAAGAAAATCTTTGACAAGCAACGGAATATCTTCAATTCGTTCCTGAAGTGTTGGTAGGTTAATGGATACGACATTAAGCCGATCATAGAGATCGTGTAAGAATTCACCCCTACTACAAGCAGCTTCTAAGTCATGGTTGGTAGCACAGATAATTCGTACATTCACCTGAATTGTTTTATTTCCCCCTACGCGTTCGAATTCACGTTCTTCAAGCACGCGTAGGAGACGAGCTTGATTGGAAAGACTAAGCTGAGAAACTTCGTCAAGGAAAAGTGTACCACCGTGAGCAAGTTCAAATCTGCCTTTACGCTGGTTATATGCACCACTGAAAGCACCGCGTTCATGTCCAAAGAGTTCGGACTCTGCCAAATTCTCATTAAGCGTAGCGCAGTTAAAGGCAATCAGATTACCCTGTCGTAAACTCCGATGGTGTATGGCACGTGCGACCAATTCTTTACCAGTCCCTCGTGCGCCATAAATCATCACTGTCGCCTTTGTTGGTGCAATTTGGGTAATCATCTCTCGAATTCGTATGATTTGTGGTGATTTCCCCGTAAGTCTGCAGAGCCCCTCTTTTTCGTCAATTTGTGATCGTAGTTGTCTATTTTCAAATGTAAGCCGTTGATTCTGGAGTGTTTTCTGTAAGAGTGCCTTCAGATGAACAGGATTCAGCGGTCTGTAGAGAAAATAAGTACCTTCATGTGCCAACATAGCTTTGATACCGATATCGGTTTCTAAAACGTTGGGAGACGTAATAAAAATAATACCCATATCCGGATGATGACGCGTAGCAGCTTCCAAAAGAGCCAATCCATCAATCCGTTCTGCTTTCAGAGGTGCAATCAGGATGTCCATTGTCAGGTGCTCAATCCGGTGAAAAGCCTGATACATATTTTCTGTGACAATTAGATTGAGCCCTTCTCCATCAAGTGCTTGACAAACAATTTCACGTTGTCTCGTGTCAGTATCTACAATCAGGACGTTTTTTTGAATGTTCATTTGTCACTCTGTCTTTTAGGAATTTCGGTATAATGGATATCTTAATAGAAACTTGTTGAAAATGTGTCTATCGGAAAATATATTCGTTGACACACTGTTTATATAAATTATACCTAATGTTCCTATTTTTCGTCAACAAGAATGTTGTAATTTGACAGTTGATATTTTTCAGAGTTTTTATTGACTCAGAAGCAGCTCTCAGGTATACTTATTGCGATTATATTTCACTTGATTATCAACTTTATTTGATTCTGATTATATACTTCAATTGTCCCGATTTGGTTTTCGTAGCATAATCAGTATTTATGTTTAATACTTGAATTTTTCAATTATTTTAGGCTGACATACAAAGACATTTATCAATTCACACAAAAGTGATATAGAAGGGGATTATGTAAATGAATGATAATTCAAAAAGTTTGTGTTTTCTCGGTGGTTCCACGGCAGTTCTCAGCGGACTCCTCATGGCCTTCACAAGTATTTGGTTTATTTTTAGAGCCGATCAACGTCCTGATGTGATGCATGGTATTAGTGTAGCGATGCTTATTTTGTTAGTGCCAACAGTGATTGCAACGACTGTCCTACTCCTAAAAGATGCAAAAACAGGTGCACTTTTAGGAGTAGGTTTCGCAGTGCTTTGGATAGTGCTGGAACTAATAGCACACTGTTCCCAAACTGCACCGTTGAAGACTCTCAATGAATTGATACAAGCATCAGCAACACAGGAATTCGGGGAGGGATTCAATCAGGTATGGCAGGAATGGGGACTGGCACTTACACTCATTAGTGCATCTTTATTCTCTGTGGCTGCATTGTGTTACGGCATATCTCTCCGTACGTGGGGAAATCCAGCCTCTGCGTATCTGTTGACATTGTCCGCAATCGTTTTCGTGATTACTTTCACACCAGGCGTAAGTTTCTATTGGCACATTTTGAGCCGAGGTATTGCATTCCTATTTTTAGGGGGTGTGCTAATGCAGGCATCCAGAGAAAAAATTAATGAGGAATGGGAAGTGTAATCTCTGTTAGCAAAATCCAGGTCAGGACTTTGGGCACTGTAGATGTCGTTGTAGAATTATAAGTAGAAGTGAGTGGGACACGTATTTGTTATCGCTTCATGGAAGTGATTGATATGCTGTCCCAGCTACTCTCTTTCTGTGTCTGGGGTGTCTGCCTCGTTCAACAACCGTTCTAATTCGGTCAAAAGGTCTGTATCATCCCGTTCTTCATTCGTTTCATCATCGTTGCTGTCTTCTGTTCCAAGTGCTTCTAAATCGGATCGAAATTCGATAAGATTACTCAAGTAACGTTCGCGCGTAATATTTTCTGCTTCGCCGTGCTCTTCACGTAAACATTCACCACAAAATTCACCAATCTGTTGAATTCCAATGTCAATTTGCTGTAAAGCGGTGTCAGGATCATCTTCTTGCAAACTCAATTCCGCTTTAGCGATGCTGTTCATCATAATCATATACCCTTTATATTGGTAACTTTGCCAAGCAATTTCGGATGGTGCATATTCACGAGCCAAATTAGTCACAGATAAATTCATGTCAGTATCGCGTTTCACATCTTCCCATCGTTTAATACCTGCAAATAAAAGATATCTAGTATAGCGGTGGAAAGATTCCTCAAACAACGTTTGCCACTCCTCTTCTGTCAATTCAAAACCTTCGCGTGTTCCGTTTTCTTCTTCATATTTTTCTAATTTTCCATCAAAATAATCGTAGTATGAATCCATTCCGTGCGGACGTGCGCCGTCGGGACGTCCTGTAGCGTAAATGCGGGAAACTGTGAAAGCGTTCGGTTGTACGACAACCACTTCTCTACCGTCTTCAATTGTCAGAATCCTGATAGGATGATCTTCGTCAAGGTTAAGGACTTGTAGAAGTCTATCAAGTGCTTGAACCCATCGTGTGTTTCTTTGAACAGAATCGTTTGCCATCTTTTACCTTACTTATGATAATCTTGGAGTGGTTTGACTGAAATTTCTCCGCTTTGTAGTGCATCAATTGCGTTAACAGCAGCAGCAGCACCTGGAATAGTTGAAAAGATCGGAATATCGTTCTCTATCGCCATCTGACGAATGAGTAATTCGTTAGTTCGGTGTAAATCGCCTGTTGGTGTATTGATAATCAGATCAACCGCATGGTTTTTAATATAGTCATGAATTGTCGGTCTACCTTTGCCGATGCTATAGACAAGTTCAGCGTCCATTCCGTTTCGAAGGAGTACTTTCGCTGTGCCGTGTGTGGCTATGAGCTCAAATCCCATATCAGTAAGTTTTTTCGCTATAAAGATAACCGCTCGTTTGTCCTTATTTCGGACGCTGATAAACGCATTTCCTTTCAGAGGTAATGTATATCCACACGCTTTTTGTGCCTTCGCAAATGCACGGGAAACATCATCATCAATGCCCATGACTTCTCCTGTCGATTTCATTTCAGGCCCCAATCGTGAGTTTGCTCCGGGAAATCGGTTAAAGGGGAAAACAGGGGCCTTCACACTAAAATAAGGCGGTTCAATTTCGTTTGTAAACCCAAGTTCATTAAGTGTTTTTCCAGCCATCACCCGCGCCGCCAATTTTGCCAGCGGCACACCGATCGCTTTACTTACAAACGGAATCGTTCGAGAAGCACGCGGATTCACTTCCAACACATAAATTTCCTCGTTCTTAATCGCATACTGTACGTTCATCAATCCGCGTACGTTGAGTGCTTCTGCAAGTGCGTAAGTATACTCTTTGAGTTGATCAATTTGTTCGTCGACCAGTGTATAAGGAGGCAGGACGCAGTCGCTATCGCCAGAATGAACGCCTGCTTCCTCAATATGTTCCATGATACCACCGATGACGGTTTGATTTCCATCAGAAATTGCATCTACATCCACTTCGATTGCTTCTTCAAGATATTTGTCAATCAGTACAGGATGTTCAGGTGAGGCTTGCACTGCGGAGTCCATATATTCTTGTAGGAGTTTTTCATCGTAAACAATCTGCATAGCGCGGCCACCAAGTACAAATGAGGGTCGGACAATTACAGGGTACCCGAGCGATGCGGCGATAGGTGCTGCTTCCTCGCTTGATGTTGCTGTGCCGTTAGGTGGTTGCATCAGTCCAATTTGGTCTAACACCTCCTTGAAAAGCTGCCGGTTTTCAGAACGAGCGATGTCCTCTGGGCTTGTGCCAATTATCGGAACGCCTGCCTCTTTAAGTGCCATTGCAAGATTCAATGGCGTTTGCCCACCAAATTGCACGATGACACCAGATGGATTTTCCTTGTCGTAAATATTCAAGACATCTTCACACGTCAACGGTTCAAAGTAGAGGCGGTCAGAGGTGTCGTAATCTGTGCTTACCGTTTCAGGATTGCTGTTCACCATGATGGTTTCATAACCATCTGCTTTGAGTGCCATTGCGGCGTGCACACAGCAATAGTCAAATTCAATGCCTTGCCCGATACGGTTAGGTCCGCCGCCTAAAATCATGATTTTCTGTTTATCGGTGGGCCGTACTTCGTCTTCACTGGAACAGGTCGAATAATAGTAAGGTGTTTCTGCCTCAAATTCTGCTGCGCAGGTATCAACGGTTTTAAACGTTGCCTCAATCCCAAGCGTTTTACGGGTTTCTCGCACTTCGGTTTCTGGCACATCATAGATTTCGGAGAGCTGCCGATCCGAAAAACCGAACTGTTTTGCTTGCCGTAAGAGAGAAACTACATCAGCATCTGACTTCCCGTTTTCTGTGAAGGGTTGTGTGTGTGGAGCGCTAAGAGATTTTTCAAAGTCAACTATTTCTTGGAGATTGTAGAGGAAGAACGGATCGATATGTGTATAAGAATAGATGTCATCGATGCTCATCCCACGTTTGAGGGCTGACTTGATGTAAAAGATTCGTTCAACATTCGGGATCGTCAATTTACTTGATAGTTCTGAGAGCGGTAGCTCTTCAAGTGGGTGGTTATCAAATCCGTACCATCCTGTTTCTAAAGACCGCAAGCCTTTTTGGAGTGCCTCCTTAAAGGTCCCACCGATTGACATTGCTTCGCCAACAGATTTCATCTGGGTAGTGAGTGTTTCATCTGTACCCTGAAATTTTTCAAATGCCCATCTCGGAATTTTGACAACAACGTAGTCAATAGTTGGTTCAAAACAGGCAGGGGTTTCAGCAGTAATGTCGTTTGGAATTTCATCAAGATTATAGCCGACAGCTAACTTCGCTGCAATTTTGGCAATTGGGAATCCTGTTGCTTTTGAGGCAAGTGCAGAACTACGGGAGACACGGGGATTCATTTCAATGACAACCTGTTTCCCCGTCTTTGGATCAACAGCAAATTGGATATTAGATCCTCCCGTATCAACACCAATTTCTCTGATAATTTTAATCGCTGAATCCCGCATCTCCTGATACTCTTTATCGGTTAATGTTTGGATCGGCGCAACGGTAATACTATCACCAGTATGAACACCCATCGGATCCACGTTTTCAATGGAGCAGATGATAACAACGTTATCCGCCCCATCTCGCATTACCTCTAATTCAAATTCTTTCCAACCGATGATGGATTCTTCAATGAGCAATTCGTTGATCGGACTTAAAGCGAGACCCGCCGCGACCATTTTTTCGTACTCTTCGATATTATAGGCGATACCACCACCTGTACCACCAAGTGTAAAGGCGGGACGTATAATTGCGGGAAAACCGATCTCATCAACAAGCGCAATTGCTTCTTGCACAGAGTGTGCAATACCGCTATGAGGAACAGCTAAACCGATTTTTTCCATCGCTTGTTTGAACAAAGCGCGGTCTTCTGCTTTCTGAATTGCTGGTAGTTTTGCGCCGATCAGTTCAACATCGTATTTATCTAATACACCAGATTCTGCAAGGGCAACTGAGACGTTCAAGGCGGTCTGTCCACCCAATGTTGGTAACAACGCGTGTGGTCGTTCTTCCGCTATTACAAGTTCGACCGTGTCTGCAGTAATCGGTTCAACGTAGGTGCGATCAGCGAAATCTGGGTCGGTCATAATTGTGGCAGGATTACTATTGACCAGAACAATCTGATAGCCCTCTTCTTTGAGGGCTTTGCATGCTTGTGTTCCAGAGTAATCGAATTCGCACGCTTGACCGATAATGATCGCGCCGGAGCCTATAATTAAGATTTTTTCTATATCTGTTCGTTTTGGCATTTCTAATGGTTATCAATTATCAGTTTTGAGTTTGAGAAAGAAGGTTTAAGGACTTTTCTAATTTTTTTCCATCATTTGTGTAAATCTTGAAAATAGGTAACTCGCATCATGCGGTCCGGGTGATGCCTCTGGATGATACTGTACAGAAAAAGCGGGATACTCCCGATGCTGTATCCCTTCAAGTGTGTTGTCATTTAAGTTGATATGTGTAATGTCAACGATGTTTGGCAGTGAATCAATATCAACGCAGAACCCGTGATTTTGTGAGGTAATCTCAACCTGATCGGTTTCAAAGTGTTTTACGGGTTGGTTTGCCCCGCGATGTCCAAACTTTAGTTTGTATGTTTTTCCACCGAGCGCAAGCCCTAAAAGTTGGTGTCCCAAACAGATACCAAATACAGGCTTTTTACCCAGCAATTCTTGGATAGTTTTAATCGCATAGTCAAGCGGCATCGGGTCTCCAGGACCGTTTGAAAGGAATACGCCATCAGGTTCTGCAGCGAGGATTTCTTCTGCTGTTGTTTTCGCAGGCACAACCTGGACTTCGCAGCCATGTTCGGTTAGCTGCCGTAAAATGTTATATTTAATGCCGAAATCCATTGCAACCACGCGGTATTTTCCATTTTCTGATGGAGTTGAATCTCCTGATTGTAACCCATTAGAACTTGATGGGTGTTGATTCCACGCGTAAGGATTTGGGCAAGTAACACGTTGCACCAAATCCCAACCTATTAAACCGCGCCATGCTTGTGCCTTCTCCACGAGGCTTGCTGCATCAAGATTTCCATCAGTATCTTCTGTCGCGAGACAGCCGTTCATTACACCGTGAACACGAAGCCGTCGGGTAAGTGCCCGGGTATCAATATTCTGAATTCCGATGATGCCGTTTTCGGCTAAGTAGGTGTCCAAACTCCATTTCGAACGCCAATTGCTATGATATGCGCTGTATTCACGCACTACGAATCCTTCTACCTGTGGACCGATAGATTCAATATCCACTTCGTTACAACCGTAATTGCCAATTAACGGATAGGTCATTGTAACAATCTGTCCTTTATAGGACGGATCGGTTAGAACTTCCTGATACCCCGTCATACTTGTATTAAAGACAACCTCACCGACAGTTTCACCTGTCGAGCCAAACTGCTGTCCTTCAAAAACGGTTCCGTCTGCTAATGCGAGAATTGCTTTCATAGTTTCCTCTTGTAGGAGGGGTTTCTAACCCCGATTTCCCTCTCGGATTGTCATTACCGGCCATCCCTTCAGCTGCCAACCAGCGAAGGGTGTATTTCGGCTTTTTGAACACGATTTTTCTACATCAACCTTTGCAGTTTTTTGTGTATCTATTAATGTAACATCTGCCACTGCACCAATAGAGAGTGTTCCACGGTCAATTCCAACTATTTCTGCTGGAATACATGTCAGCTTTGCAATCGCATCTTTCAATGTAAGATGTCCTTCATCAACCACATAAGTCAGGACAAGCGGCACGCATGTCTCAAGCCCAATAATTCCGTTAGGCGCATCTTCCATGCCGAGTGCCTTTTCAGTTGGTGTATGTGGGGCATGATCAGTAGCAATTGCGTCTATTGTGCCATCTCGCAAACCTTCAAGAACAGCGTCAATATCCTTTTGTGTCCGCAAGGGCGGGTGCATTTTGGCATTCGTTCCCTGTTTTTCAACCTCCGTATCGGTTAGAATCCAGTGGTGGGGGCATGCTTCTGCAGTGACATTTATTTCTCTCTGTTTACCCCATCGCACTAAATCAACTGCACCTGCCGTGCTGACATGTAGAATATGTACGTGCCCTCCTGTCAATTCCGCGAGCATGATGTCGCGTGCTACAATAATATCCTCTGCTGCATTCGGGCTCCCCACGAGATTCAATTTTCTTGATGTTTCACCGAGATTCATCACGGCACCAGCATTCAAATTGTGCTCTTCACAGTGAACCATCACAGGAAAACCGAGTTCCGCACTTAACTTTAATGCTTCATGCATCAGTGCAGAATTCATGACGGTAACACCGTCGTCACTGATACCGACTGCTCCTGCTGATAGCATGCCACGGACATCAGTCAGTTCTTCACCTGCAAGGTTTTGGGTTATGCTGCCCACAGGAAAAACGTTTGCTGTAGAAGATGCTTGTTGCTCCGAATTCCGATTTGCGATGTCATAAATGTGCTTAATCTTTTCAGGAGAATCTGTTACCGGTGACGTGTTTGCCATGCAAACAACGGACGTGAACCCACCTGCTGCTGCCGCTGCTGTTCCCGTGGCAATGGTTTCCTTATGCTCAAATCCAGGCTCACGTAGATGAACGTGCATGTCAATTAAACCGGGCGTAACGGTCAGATCAGTAGCGTCAATCACATTACCAACATCTTCTGCAAGATTTCCGCCAACCTTAGCGATTTTACCATCAATGATAAGAACGTCCCCTACCTCATCAACGTTATTCGCCGGATCAATGATATGTCCATTGCGGATAAGCACACTCTTCATTTCTTTCTGGTATTCCCTCGTGCTTGTCATTCAGAATCTGGTTCGCAAATCATTGCAGAATCTACACCGTGTTCTTCTTCTAATTGTACTCTAACGAATTCTTTGCGGGAAGTGGGTACATTTTTTCCAATATAATCTGCAGAAATTGGTAGTTCGCGGTGCCCTCTGTCAATTAATGCTGCCAATTGGATTGCCGCCGGCCGTCCAAAGTCTATTATTGCCTCCATTGCTGCACGGGTAGTTCGTCCTGTATAAAGCACCTCATCTACCAAGATAACGCATTTTTCAGTAACATCAAAATCGATTTCAGTACTGCTAACCTGAATCTTTATTTCATGAAGATTGACATCATCCCGATAGAGTCTGGTATCAACTGCCCCGACTGGGACACTGATATTTTCAATCCTATCCAGGTTTTCAGCAATTCGGTCAGCAAGGATATCGCCTCGGCTTTTGATACCGACAAGGACAAGATTTTCAATATGTTGATGGTTTCGCTCCAAAATTTCGTGGGCGATTCTGATTAAGGCGCGGCGCATTTCTTCCGCGTTCATGACTTGTGCTTTTTCACGCATTTTCATGGTTATTTTCCGTCTATAGGTCTATGGCATGACACCATAAAAAAACCTCCTCACTAAAAGTGAGAAGGAACAATTTCATATTTTTTATTACAGATGGGATGTTTCAAATGCAAAACCAATTTTGCAAGATTCACAAGTATTTTTTGCTCCAATATGATTTTCCGTTCTGCAAAACATATATTGTAAGCGCATGTTTTTTGTAGACAGTCTACCGAAATGTAACACAACATCCTTTTTCCACCTCTCCGGATGGGATTAAAAAGGTTCTCTGAACATAAACATCCTAACATTTTATGTAAATTATATCATGGTAATGCAGAAATTACAAATTTATTTATGCCTTTAGGTGTGTAAAGAAATGAGATATTGCGGGTATAAAAATTGGTATCCTATCCTAATAATAGGTGTTTAGTGAAAATGGGGACTGGGACAGATATTGGAATGAACTTCCACAAGCAGCATGACATTTATAACCAAACTTTACACACCCTAAGGTAGGTGTTTGCTTCTCTGAAGTTTTACGTCATTCCTATACGCAGAAAAGTTTTAAATCAGTTCTCTGACGAAACTTTCTTATAACCTTTCGGTAAAGGTTTACCTGCGACAAGGGCAGATTTAAGAGGACGCACATGTCGGCAGTTACCACGATGGGTAAACCCTGGACAATCACATGTTATATCTGCGCCGACTACTTCCAGCGTGTAAAACTTACCTTTTTGTGATGCGCTTTCGGCATGATACACGGTTCGCTGTGGTCCAGAGAGAACTTCTGCTAAAATTCGGATGGCTTCTTCGGAATATGGACGGAGTTGCTTGCGTGTCGCTTCTTGAAGATGTGAGGTGTTTTCTTCAAGATAAGCATCGCCTGCTTTCTGAAGCACATCATGGATATTGGATTCCTCAATTTTATTGGGTTGAACAGACAACGCGTTCATCATCCGCTTGAGTTCACTGAGAACATCTAACTGAAGTGCTGCCTCACCACCCGGCACCATAATTGAGCCTTCAACGATGGCGTCCATTAACGCTGCTTTTGTTTCCAACACCGTCTTAACAAACGAATCGACGGTGCCATTCGCAATCATATAGGTAACGTTGACAGTCCCAGTCTGTCCAATACGGTAGGCGCGATCTTCTGCTTGCCAATGGTTAGCAGGCACCCAATCTAAGTCGTTGAAGACAACCTGTCGCGCTGCTGTGAGATTTATGCCCACACCTGCAATGTGCATGTTTGCCACAAAGATTCTGATACTGTCGTCATTTTGAAACCGATCAACCCGATCCTGCCTCTGATGTGTAGGCACTGCACCGGAAACATAAACCGCCCTATCCTTGAAATACTGACGAAAACGCTGCATTGTATTGAGAAAAGATGTGAAAATAATAACCTTTTCACCCTGTTCCAACGCGTTTTCAACAAACTTAATGGTGTGACGGCATTTGACAAACGCAATTGCTCGGCGCACTTGGGTTATCCTGCCCATTCCAGTCCCTAAATCCGTAGTGTCTATCGATTCATCTAATTCCTCGCTCTGTTCCGTTGATAGACCAATGGACTCTGGTAATCCAGCAATGGCTTCAGGTGACTCAAATTTAGATAGGAAATCTTGTACTAATCTATTGTAGTGTTGGATTGCATAAGGGTGCAACTCAACGTCCATCCATGTTCGTACCTTCGGTGGCAGGTCTAACACCTCATCTTTTGTGCGGCGTAGCATCACACCGTGTAGTTGCACGGTCAATTCCTCAATATTACTGGCGCCATCTGCCACTAACCCAAAATCTCCTTGATACGCCTCACAATAACGTTTCGCAAAACTGAGAAAACTCTTTCCGAGCGGATGATTTAGAATTTGCAACAAAGGGAAAAGATCGCGAGGGCGGCTTGTCATCGGAGTACCAGTTAGCGCATGGACTACTGGATCATTCTCAATAGATTCTACAAGTTTGGCACCGTTTCGACTCCGCTGGCTCTGATAATTCTTCAGATAATGTGCCTCATCGAAAACAACGCCTTTCCAGTCAAATGCAAGCAGTTTGTCAAGGTTTTTACCGAGAATTTCATAGTTGATGATAACCCAACCGTTGTAGTCTATGGAGGGGAGTGGTGCAGGACCGACGATTGCAGGTTCAACATCTGGGAAAACAATTTCGATTTCGCGCGCCCAGTTGCGTTTAATAGAGGCAGGACAGATGATGAGGTAAGGGCCTTCCGGTTCTGCCTCAACCATCGCGATGATGGACTGGCGGGTTTTGCCCAACCCCATATCATCGGCAAGGAGAGCACGGCGGCGACCTAACAGAAATGCAATACCTTCTACTTGGTGGGGAAATAAACCTTCTGCAATTTCTTCGGCACGCTTGACGCTTATTTCCTGCATGCAGTTTTCCTTTCGGACAAAGATTTCTAACCGATACCTTATACGAAATTAACGGGAATTATCTTGTTTTTCTGGGTGTTAGGCGCGTTTACAAAACGCGCCTACTGAGAAGGATCAAGTTAATTCGGTATTATCTATCAACGAGCCAAAAATCGCCTTTACTCACAATACTTAGCTGCTTTAGCATCACTGCACCGGGAAAATTCGGTGCCATGCCGATGCCCATTGCAAAAACCTTTCCGTTTCCTTCGGCATGGTTGCCTACCAACGTAAGGTCTGGTTGCGTAATACTTGTCGGGATTCCATCACTAAAGAGAACAACGATTGTTGGTGAAGTTTTGGCTGTCTCTGTCAATACTGTGAGCATATCGTGGTCGGTGCCTTTTGTCCGGATTTGTGATTTAATATCCGCCAAATACGCTGACGATGCATCTACTGTCTCTTCAGTCACAGGGACAAACTTGTCTTGATAGATGACTAATTCGGTACTAAACGCAACGATGTTAAAACTGTCGTGCGGCTCAAGGAAAGTTAGCGAATCTCGCATAATATCCACAACTTTTTTCAACTTCCGATCTTGTAAATTCTGCATGCTGGCAGATAAATCAACACAGTAAACGATACGTTGTGGACCCTCTTGTGCCTCAATAAACTTAACCAACCGACTCTTAGTCCGTTCAGGAGCCTTCTCCTGATTCTTAATAGGTTGTTCAACCCCTCTCTGAATGCTGGGAGCTCCTTCAAATTTGATAGAAGTCGGCCCAGGGGCAAGCCCTTCACCCAAATTGACTTTTTCAAAAGGTTCAAACGTAGTCGGTTCTTCAGCAGAAACAACACCGCGGTGTGTTACGGGTTGATTGCTTGTTAATATCTTCATCTGCGGTTGATTCGTACTCTGTGTGGTTTGTTTGCGGATTTGCGGACGTTTTGGTGGAATAACCCGCTTGGTTTTTGGCGGTTCCACATTTGTGAAAATCGCATCAATGCTATCTGCATCGTGGCTTGGTACAACGCTAAACCAGAAAAAGAAACCGATGATGCCAACGATGAGGTGTAAAGCAAATGAGATAAGTAGCGATGTGCTTGATTTATATTTCATAATAGAAGGGCGTTGTTATTGGTTGATTTGGAGGCTAAAAGTCAATACTTCTTTCCTTAAAAAAACGGCAATGCTCAGATTGGATTTTGGGAATCGCGAATATACAGAATTAGCTGTTTTGGATTAACAACCACAGATTTTTTATTAAAACAAAAACTAAGTGTTCCTTTCAACCACTGTATAGCCCGTTTGATGAAGAAGGTATTGTCTCGAAAATTTTCGAGTCTTGCGTTACAAGTGCTTTGTCAACATATTATTGTAGGTCGCGATTCGGAAATCGCTCCTACTGATGGACTGCTTATGGTGAAAGGGAACTCCGATTCCTTTCAAGCCCATCAATTAGCACTTGATAAAACAGTAGTTGCTTTGCGGAGGTACGATTCCTTTGCAGTCTTTCTCTGGCAATTTCACAGTAATTCGCGTTTATCTCACTACCAAGAAAATTTCTATCATTTAACTCAGCCATTAGAGCCACAGTGCCACTTCCTAAAAATGGATCGTATACTAAATCTCCTGGATTACTCCAAGAAAGTATATGGTCCTGAGCCAATTTCTCTGGAAATATAGCAGGATGTTTATGTGCGATTTTATCCGATGCCGAGTGTCCTTTTCCAAACATATACTCCCAGACATTCGTTCTCCTTCCGAAATCACCGTAACCCTCTCGGTTTAATTTCTTCAATAAAGACCCATCAGGTAAGCGTTTCCTGTCTTTAATCAGATTGATTGTTTTTGGCTGCCCTTTGCTAAACACGAACATATACTCAAACGATTGCCAGTAAGTTTTATTGTTGCTAACTGCCCCTCTGGGTGGTTTCAAGTATATGATTGTGTCAAACAGGTTAAATCCGATTTCTTTAAAATAAAGTACCTGACGAAATGAAATGTCCGCCTCGTTTCCTTTTATCGCCTGATCGTCCGTCTGATCGCCGCTGACCCATACGACCACACCACCAGTCTTTACAACTCGAAACAGATCAATAGCAATTTGCTCAAATTCCTCGAACCTATATCCTTCATATTCTCGCATCTTGTCATAGGGAGGCGAAGTTACAACGAGATCAACGAACTCAGCACCCATCATTTTCATGGTGTCAATGCAGTTTTCGTTTCTTATATCGTTCAATTTCATCTGGCATCTCCTTAGACGTTGTCCTTCAATGCATTGTCCAAATTATACTACAGATATGAATATGTATCAAGTTAAACCCTTCACGCTTATAACCAAAATTCGCAGTGGTTTTGTGCTTATTGAAATTTGTCTTAATACGCGCTAATTCCACCTCTCCACAACAACCTTTTTCTGTGTGAAGAAATCAACAGCATCCCAACTCTGCCCGTGCAAATCGCCGAAGAAACTATCTTTCCAACCGCTAAATGGGAAAAACGCCATCGGTGCAGCAACACCAATGTTTATGCCAATGTTTCCTATCTGTGCCTCATAGCGAAACTTGCGCGCGGATGCACCACTGCTTGTAAACAGACACGCCATATTACCATAATCACCGCTGTTGATGAGTGAGATAGCATCGTCTATCGTTTCAACATGGATAAGTCCTAATACGGGTCCAAAAATTTCTGTTTTGGCAATTTCACCTTGTGGGTCAATATTACCGAGGACGGTTGGACGAATGAAGTTTCCGTTTTCATATCCACTGATATTCGGATACCGACCATCAACGAGAACCCGCGCGCCCGTATCTATACCTGTCTGAATTACTCCCTCAATCCGCTTCCTGCTTTCAGACGTGATGACAGGTCCCATCTGCACGCCTTCTTCCAATCCGTTTCCAACAACTCTATCCGTGGCAATGTCGCTAATGGCTTTTGGAAACCAGTTCTGCGCACCACCAACGGCAAACGCCAGAGATGCTGCGAGGCATCGCTGCCCAGCACACCCAAACGCACTATCAGCAGTAGCATTGGCAGTAAACTGTGGATCAGCATCAGGTAAGACAATCAAAGGATTTTTAGCACCGCCTTGGCACTGAACCCGCTTGCCATTTGCAGCAGCTTTGGCATAAATCGCTTTCGCAGTAGCAGTCGACCCAACAAAACTGATAGCTCGGATTTCTGGATGTTCCAAGATAGCATCTACAGTCTTTTGCCCACCGTTAACAAGATTTACAACACCTTGCGGGAGTCCTGTCTGTTCAAGGAGTTGGAATATCTTCTGCATTGTAAGCGGCACTTTTTCAGAAGGTTTAACGATGTAGGTATTCCCACAAGCGATAGCATAAGGCAGAAACCAGAAAGTTATCATTCCAGGAAAATTGAAGGGGGCAATCACCGCACAAACACCCACTGGTTGACGGATCATGAATTCGTCAATACCGGTAGCGATGTCTTCCAAATTTGTGCCTTGCATCAACGTAGGAATACCACACGCCACCTCAACGTTTTCAATAGCGCGCCGCATTTCTCCTTTCGCTTCTGCAACTGTTTTTCCACACTCCATCGTAATCGTTTGCGCGATGTCGTCTATGTTTTCTTCTAAAAGATTTTTTAGCTTGAATAGGTATTGAACACGCTCAACAGGTGGAGTGCGGCGCCATTCGTTAAGCGCAGATGCGGCGGCTGTCGCCGCCTGATGCACTTCATCACCCGGTGACAACGGGACTTGGGTCAAAATCTCACCAGTTGCCGGATTTGTAACATCAAGTAGGTTGACTGCCACAGATTCGTGCCATGTGTTGTTAATATAATTCAGGATCGGTTTTTGTAGGTTCATTAAATTCCTCATAGTAGAAGTCTGAGGACAGTAGTTATATCTATCTATTTACAGCCCTTATTAACAGCGCGCTTACAAAACGCGCCTACAAGTAGTATCAATATATTCTATATTTCACCGATATTATAGCACTTTTCTATAAAATTGACGACTTTTTTCATACCAAATTGATTTTGATTCTTGACATCTTCCCTGAATTCGTATAAATTGAAAGTAAAATAATGAGGAGACCTACCAGTGCAAGAGAAAAGATATTTTACAGTTGAAGAAGCAAATGAATGTATTCCTGAATTGACTACAGACATCTCGGCGTTACTTGAATTGAAAGAAGAATTGGAAAAGTTACACGCTGAACTAACACCTTTTTTAGAAGTGATTCCATCTAACGGGGGCAGCAAAAACGCACTTTTGCTTATGCAAACCGGAGATCAGTTCAGAGAGATCGTTGAACGTATCCAACACCGTGGATGCCATCTTAAAGGGCTTGATCCCGCCTTAATCGATTTTCCGCACATGCGCGATGGGAAAGAGGTTTATCTCTGTTGGCGGTTTGGTGAAAAGGAGATCCGTTATTGGCATGAGATTGAAAGCGGTTTTGCAGGACGAAAGCCTTTGTAATTAGGCCAAAAAATAGAAATGATTTGTTGGTCCATGTCCTTTACCGATATCCAACGCGTGTTGGATAGCATGCGTAATGTACGTTTTTGCATCACCAATTGCCTCAATTAAGTCCTTTCCAAGTGCCAGATGCGTTGCAATCGCAGCCGAATAGGTGCATCCTGTGCCGTGTGTATTTTTTGTCTCTATCCGATCTGCCTCAAAAAATGACCACGCTCCATTGCAATAAAGTACATCTGTCGCTTTTTCATCGTCAAGATGTCCCCCTTTGACAAGCACTGCTTGACAACCCAATTCAGCAATAGTTTTCGCGGAATCTTTAGCGTCATCAAGGGTTCGGATTTCCTGTTGTGCAAGCAGTTCTGCCTCGTAGACATTAGGTGTAAGGACCGTTGCAATCGGGATTAACACCTGCTTGAGGCTATTTATTGCCTCCTCTTTCAACAGTGGAAACTTGCTTTTAGAAATCATCACAGGGTCTACAACGATAACTTGCGGCGTGTATTCACGTAACTTTCGTGCTACTGCTTCCACGATTGCTGGTGATGAAAGCATCCCCGTTTTGACGCTGGCGACATCAAAATCTGTAAAAACAGCATCCAGCTGTGCATCAATCAGTGGAATAGGCAGGTCATACGCGTCCGTGACAGCAACCGTATTCTGTGCGGTTACGGAGGTAATCGCGGACATAGCAAATCCACCGTTTGCCGAGATCGTCTTGATATCCGCTTGTATCCCCGCACCCCCGCCGGAATCTGAACCAGCAATTGTTAAAATCTGTTTCATGTTCTCCCCTTAACCAATTTATGAATAATGGCAAATTATATCACTGTTTATTGACATTGTGCAAGTTTTCAGGTGTAGGTTTTTGTTAATTGTCTGAATCGCGGATTGGCGCGGATTACACTGATTACACGGATGGAGGTTTGTGAATGGAACGGTTGATTGTCTGAACCAGGATTCTCAAGGATTTGTGGATTTTGTGAAAAACAGGGAGGGTTATGAAGGCCTTCTATCTTTTTTGAGTTGAAGCAGGCGAACAACGGCGGGTGACGGATTTTTCGCCTGTTCTTCTCGTGCCTTTTGACAGAATTCCAGATAATCCACAAAATAAGGACTTACTTTTTGCTGATTTTGAAGGAAATATAAAATTGTAGCGTAAACCTGTTCCAGTGTGACTGTATGATAGCGATCAGCAATTGCCTCTGCTGTCTTGTCGTTGTGAATATACTCGTACAGGACAGTTTCAATACCTATTGCATGGGACATCTTCATAGATACGGAATTTATTTTTTCTCGGAAAGGGGCGCGTCTGCTTGTTCTGCTGCTTCTTTCGCTTCTCGCTCCAGCCGCTCGCGGACAACTTTTCTTACTGCGCGTCTAACCTCTCTTCTTGTAAGTATCCCTCGTTTCGGAGTAGATTTGATGGTTCTTTGCCTTGCCATGTGAATCATCTCCTCATACCATGTTTTTAGGCATTTTTAGACGAAGGCTTAGGTTCGGAGACTTTGGAGGTTGCTTGTTCTGCTGCTTCTTTCGCTTCTCGTTCTAACCGCTCGCGAACAACCTTCTGTACTGCCCGTCTAACCTCTCTTCTTGTAAGTATCCCTCGTTTCGGAGTAGATTTGATGATTCTTCGCCTTGCCATTTGAATCACCTCCTTGAACTGTAATTCAACAACTTAACCATCACTGGTTTTTAACCATTCCTCGACCACCAAAATGTAATCATTAAAAATCAAATCTTCAATATCTAATCGACATTCTTCAACTGTTTGAGGCAGATCCCGCAAAAAAGTTTGGTAACGTTCCCAAATGATGTTCCCACCTGGGATTGTCTGCCGGCCCGAGGCGGTGCGGAGCCAATTCCGAACCACTCTCACAAGTGTTTCAACTTCGTTATTATGTGCCTGAATATCTTGTCCTGCAATATCCGAAATAAACTGTTGATACCGATACAACTCTTTATCTAAAACAAGGCATTTCTTTCTTTTCTGCTCGACTACCCCAAATTTCTTTGCCCCAAGGAAAACACCGAATTCCAAAGGCATATTGAATCGCGGAAACCCCGAATTCTCATCTAATTCCGTTCTGGAGATGTCATGAATGCCATTACGTGTTCCCTTGATACGAATATCATCTTCTGCTAAAAAGTTGAAGTAATCTTCTATTTGCATGTTGGACCTTTGCTTTTGGACTTGTATTATGAGAAAGTTTCTAAAACTCTCTTTCTTCCTCAACTTTTGCGCGCTCAATCTCTTTTTCTAAACCATCTACAAAGTTGTCAATCCAGAGTTTTATATCTTTGTCGTTTTCAATGTTCTTAATTCGCAGCAGATCTTGTTTCTTTCTTTCATAGTGTGAACTTACAGGGCCCGCCCACACACCTGTCAGATAATTCGCCATCAAAGCGCGGCGGACATTTTCTCGCATCCCATAACGTTTGAGAAATGCCCGCACCAGAGAAGTTTTCCATTCTTCTGCTAAGTGTTTTTTAGGAATAAGACTAAAGGCTGTATATTCTGCGCGATTTTCTACGTCGCCATCAACCCATTCCCAGATTTTTTCGCGTGGAATGAGTGTTAGTGCCCCTCTTTCTTTTTCTGCTGTAGAAATATCCGCTTCTCTTAACCATTTTTCAAGAGCAAACATCCTTAAAAAATTATCTCGTGTCTCTAAGTGTTTGCTAACGGACTCCCAAAGTTTTGTAGGATTCTGTTTCATTAATTCTGTTAACACAGAACAAGTTTTTGAGTAATTACCAACTATAGATCTTTTTTCACCAAAGTGAGCAAGCATTATTTTGGCAAGTTCCAAATTTCTTTCTGGATAGAGTTGCACAAACTCTTTTCCAATTTCTGTCCAATGATAATCTGTCATTTGATTAAACAGACCTTTGTCTAACTCTCCAAATAGCAGTGGATGCGTGAGCAACCTAAATGTTAGATCGCGCGATAAAACTATATTTGATTTCCGGTGATCGTAATAGCGATGGTAAAGATTCAAAGCGATTGAAATAGCAGATTTGTCCATGAAACTCAGTAAAAACTCAATCCACGTTGTGAATACCTTCTCAGATAGGTTTTCAATGACTTTGCCATAAACAAAAGTGCCAAAGTGATTAATACCAATGATGCCATTTTGGGCGAGATTAAGAAGGCGTATACCCGCTCGGTCTGTCAAACCTGAACGATGCGTGAGATCTGGAATCATCACATTCAGTTTCGTATCTTCAACCAATGCGTCAAGTTGTTCTTCCCACTGTGGCAGGTCTTTCTCAAAGATTACACGGAAATAGCCTCCCAGAAAATAGACACTTGCATTGTCAACTGCGTTTCTTTGGGCATCCAGAAGTATTGGCAGAAGGCAAAAACCGTTGTCTCTCTCTCCAAGTTCATATCCAAACTTGTATCCATTTTTTGCCTCAGTTGTTACAAGCCACGAGAGTTCGGCTTGCAAACGTGTTGGATCCTCAGCGGCTTGCTGGGCAAGTTTTTCAAGATGAAGCTGTACCCGATCTACTCCATCTTTGTTTGTTTCAAGATGATCTTCAAGTAAATCCATTCCGACATACCGCTGCATCAGGGAATGAAAGTCAGAACCAACTAATTCACCTTGAAGTTGTTCAAAACGTTGTCGTGTCTCAATAGGAAGGTTGTTGTCATAGCTGTCATCATAGTACAAGATGCGGTTTATTGTTTCAATAACCTCCTTTTGACTCACATACCCTTTGGCGACAATTGTTATCACCGTATCCACAACCATATCACTCAGATTCGGAATTTTCGCAAGTGCTTCCGCACGTCCGAGGAGAATATCTACGACCTCTTTACACTCATCTTGAGACAAACGGGTTAATTGTTCGGATAGAAGTTGCCACACCTGACGGTAAGCCTCCCAAAGTTCACTGTACGTTTCGGGTTTCCAAAGTTTAGGGGCATTGCGCAACCCTTGATATTCAGCACCCACTCCCCACACGAAGTGCTCTGACTCTAACGCAGCATTACAAGCTTTCAAGGCAAGTGCACGGCGTTCTTTTGAATCCGATTCAAATGTTTCTTTCAAAACAGGTAAACGTTCTGCAGGAGACGCTTCGGTTGGAGCTACTCTACCACTTCCTGGCGAAAAAAGTCCGGCGAATACACCGCTGGCATTGTTTGAATAACTTTCATTTTCAGCTTCGCCGAGGGCGAGGAGTAACCGCGCGGCATCAACAAAAAACTCACGCCATATAGCAATCTTTTCAAGTGCCCATATCACATCTCGTCGTCCAATAGTGAATTGCAAAAGATTTTCCGTATCCCATGTCCCTAACGTTAGCATCAGGCATCTTAAGGCTGATTTGGGATCTGCTTCAGTCAGTGCGAGAAAAAAACGGCTACCCAGCCTTGTCTTCAAATATTCGTTATCTTGAAATGGACCATCAGGACCAAGAAGAGTTTTGACAATTTTAGATGCTGCCTCTGACTCAGCAGCATACTTAAACATCTCATAGAACCACTCAACCAATTTTGGATTTAAGCCTTCGGTAAACCTTTCAAGGTTGAATCCCTTATAATGCCTTTCCCACCACTGTGCCCATAATTTAATATGTAAGGCTTTTGGTGTTATGTAAAGCGTAGGATCGCCCTGAAGTATTTTCCGCTCTTTAAGCTCGTAGATGATCTCTTCAAATTTGTATGAAGTGATGTCTGAATTTGCCTTCTCCACCATTTGTGCTATAGTTTGAACTTGAATTCCATAATCAAAACGTTTAAAAAGTGCAAGATGTTGAAGCACCACCCGTCGGCGCTCTGTCTTTTCGCTGTCTTGATCACCTGCAGCAATATAACGTTCCCAAATATCAACTGTACTAGGTATTTTGAGTACATCTGCTGGGTAATTCACTAAGTTCCAACCAATGACATGCGCAACTCTCGGTGAACCATCACAGAGTTCTGCCCATCGGTCTACTTGCTCTGATGGTATTTCATACTCTTGAATCATGATGTCACGAATCTGTTCATGCGCTAAAGGCGGCATATCATAGTAAGTAATACCTCCAGACTTTTCCTCATAATCATTATAAATAGTGATTAATTTAATCCTTGGGCTACAATGTTGCAGATCATACCAAATACGAGACCGCCTGCTCGGATCGCATTCGTCAATCACTACAATGGCAGAAAGATTGTCGTTAAAGCGTATTTCATTCATCAAAACGCTGGATTCAAACTGGGCAGCTGAGCGGGAATAAATAATATGTGGAGATAAATCTTCTACATTTGTGGCTTCAAAAACCAACCTTGTTTTACCGATGCCAGGTTCTCCCCACACCCGAATGTGTACTGGATAGTCGTCTCTCCGTAAATCATTTTGTATTTTTTCAATAAGTTCGCTTTGTAGTTGTCCCGGCACAAATGGAACTTGCAGATCTGAATATTGTGCCCAATTATGATGTGTTTTAAAATTCTCTTCACGGAGTCCCTTGAGGCTTAATTCCAACAATGGGAATTCCTGAAGAAAATTAATCAAATCGTCTTGACTCCAAACCTTGACTTTGGGATTCTGATAACCGCACTGCTTAAAACATTCTTCAATGTGAGATCGGGCCTTGTTCGTTTGTGATTTACTCAGGTTGATTCCAGTACAGACTAAGACGTACGTGCCATTGGTATCACCTGCGCTAAGGCAAGCGTGAATACTTAGTCCAAGGTTATCTTTAGTTATCTGGGTTCTTGTACCGCCAAAGAGTTCTTTCCTGATCTGCGATATCTGCCACGGTTTAAATTCAGTTCCCGATTTAATTTGGTAACCATTTTTACCAGGACTAATTATCTCGCTCTCTGGCACAGATGAGTCTGCATCAACGGTAGCATCAATTCCACCGTCTGCAACATTGATTTTGCTCGGAACGTCAATCTTGCAGGACCCTGGACCTAATCGACGTGCTTCTGCCCAGAGCAAATCCCTGAAAAACAGAACAGATTCTGACGGACCAAGTACACTAAGATGTTCAGGTTTAACCGTGGAAATAGTATCACGATTCATTATATATCTCCGAAGTTTAAAGATATAAATAGGATACCACATTTCGCATCCTATGTCAAAGACCTTTATGAAAGCAATTCGCTCAGCACTGTATTTAATTTTCGTTGTAGAGTTCTTAAATTTACTCCTCAACATACCAACTCGGAAAAGCAATTCCCTTCCGCTTAAGCCCCTCCAACTCCGCATCCAGATCACATGTAGACTGCTTCCCACCGTGGATACTCGGTTCAGCGCAGAGCATCTCACGCAGAGTCTGCATAGACTCTAACACGTTATCACTTGTAATGCCCAACACATCAGTTAGCAGAGAACGATCTAATTCCGCGCGCACAGGATCATGAGCGCATTCATTGACAGGCAGCATCCGCTTATATTTCAACCGATCAAAGATTGCGTCAGCGTTTGCCAATGCCTCATCGGAGAGTTCACGCACATCCAGCGTTGGCATGCTTCTTAATGTTGTTAACCTTAATTTCCCACGTCCAGCAGTTTGTTTGCCACTATGCATCCAGTGACAGAAAATTCCTAAAGTTGAATTACACCACAGTGTCCAAGGGATTTCATGTCGTGGATTTTCAAAAGCTACATTTGTTATTAGAGTTGGACCAATAGCAGGTTGTTCAGTGAAAAGAACTATATTTGAGCAAGCAGTGAATCTTGGTACCATGTTGTAGTGGGTTCTGCTGTTTTGATCTACCCGCTTCTGTACTGCAATTTCAGCTTTCGGAAGGGGAATCGCACGTGAATCTGGAAGCACTAACATTGACCTTTGGACTTCACTCTGAGCATTCCACAAACATGGATAACCTTCATCGTTGGGTTGATACCCTTCCTCTTTGCGAAACACGCGCCTAACCTCAGCAAGTCCTAAAGTAGCAATATCTCCGACTTGGCAAATTGGAATCTCAGTAACCTTTTCTTGTAACTCTTGCAGCGGTAATTCTAATTTGCCCTTCTTCAGTCGTCGAGCAGATTGGAGAAGTGCCATTGACTTGACGCGCGTTGCAATCCACCCTTCACCGCGAGGTAACGGGCAATCAAGCATGTTTCCAAGCAGTTCATTTCCAACTTTAACCGAATCACCGCCACTGGGTGCATCTTCTAATTGGTATTTACCGTTACTGCGGATGATCCGGTTTGCAATCTCAAAAGCCTCAAGTTGACTCTGTGGACGTTGGTTTAGACAAACGAACTTGCCCCGTCCCGTGTTATCGCTTTTTCCTTTTGTTGCTACGATGATGCACTCTGCCATGTCTGTATCGGCAGAGAAAGCACAATCAGTCCCCTTTGCTTCGGCAATAGTAATCACAACTACATCGCGGTATTCTGTCGCCCACATGTCCCGTACCTTTTGCGAAGTTGGCGAGGCAAGTACTGTAGCAGGCAATATAAAACCCATTGTGCCTTTACGTTTAAGCATCCTATCTGCCAGTTCTATAAAGTATGAGCTAAGCCCTGCTTGTCCATCAGCAACCCGTGTTACTTTTTTGTTGAGTATTGCCTGCATGATTTTCGTGTATTCTTGAGGTCGGTCAGTGCCTTGGAACGGGGATTTTGCACTATCTATGCCTGCAGGGTCAGCACCCGGTTTCGTAAAGGGAGGATTCTGAATAACAACGTTAAATTCTTCGTACGGAAATGCCCGCTGGAGGTCAACTACCCTGTTTTCTTCACCTCCGATCTGCTCAGCCTCCGTATCAAATAACTTCATATCAAGCAATTCAAGTGAACCAACCGCGTAATCATCATTTTCTAATTTACCGTAGGGTGCTGTGAGAATACGCGTACCACCCAGTTTCATATCGGCATATCTACTCGCAAGTGCAGCAGCAGTAAGGTGCGTAGCATTCGGCATCACATCAGCTCCCGCAAGGTTCTCCTCTAACATTTTTTGATGGATATCCCTACCATTTCCACCCGATTGTTCATACAGCGATAAAATGCGTTGATAGACACCGTTGAGCAGCGCGCCTGTACCGCATGCAAAGTCTGCTACTTTTGGGAGTTTGCCTTTCGGCAGTTCGGGCATCACAAGCGTAGAGAGCAACACAGCACTTTCGGGTAGAGTGTAGTTTGCCTTCACGTATTTCCTATCAGTGATTAACTTTTGGAATACGATACCCGCGAGCTCATGTATCTGCGCGATACCTGTATCAACAAGGTCTTTGGCAGCCTCACACAGAAGTCTTAAGATATGTTTGACAAGTCTGTCATCCGTAGCAAGTGCTTCAACGAGGTTACGCGCATCTTCAAAAATGGGACGGTAGTTAACCTTAAGGATTGTGTTCCAGTCATCAATAACATCGGCATAATCAATTGTCGGCAGGAGTTGACGGAGAGAACGAACAGATTCCATCTCCGCTTTACCAGCGAGGGAACTCTGAAAGACAAAGGCATCGGTGATAATCAGTGCTGCCATACGGAGCGTTTGGACGTTGGGGAGTCGCGATGCAGACGAATCTTCCTCAGAAAAGACCTCTTGGTGCAGAATTGTTTCAATTTTCTTACCGATAGCAGGGTGTTCAACGATTGCATCTTCAAGTAGATAAGCCGCTTTGTTGACGCTTTTCTCCATCTCTTCTGCTGCATTTTCAAGGTGAGAGTTCGGCATTGCACCCACGCGGAGCGCATTTGCTATGTCCGCGACTGTACCTGTTGCCCATCCGTTTTCTGGGAAATGTGCAACGGTGTCACCAACGGTATTGACAAGTTTGTACTGGAGGTCATCCGCAGAACGTAGTTGTGGATTGATATCCCTTCCTGGCATTGTCTTAAATCGGTCAGGATATAGGATCGCCATGACGTTATTAAGCGTTTTGCCAACGACGTGGTATTCCGTTTCAAGTTCAAGAACAAGTCTATCCTCTGCTTGGGTAATAAGATTTTTGGCGTTAGTCGTGGTGGCAAATTTTGCTTCTATTCCGACTGGTTCTCTACCGCGTTCAATAACGATAGCGTCAAGTTCGTTGTTGCCTTTAATGAAGGCGTTAACTTCCGTTTCGAGTTCCCATCCGTGGCGCATGTAGCGTAAGATGTTCACCAGTTCGTTTGTGATTGTCGTTTCGCGTCTTTTTGGCATAATATTTCTTTCTCCTATAATCTAAATTAACACAATAGACAGAAAAGTGCAAGTTTTATATCCGCTTAAGTGTGTAAGCACTTTGGCATGAACCATGTCATCTTTCTTGTTGGATGGCTTTGTCCGCCCGATTTTCTTCCTGTAGGAGCGATCTCCGAATCGCGACGCACCTCTCTGATAGTCGGGAATCGGAGTTCCCTCCTACAACTCAAAATGTCCTGTTAATTCTAAAGTTTACTATAAATTCCACTTGATATATGCCAATGTATCTGGTAAAATAACTCACAATTCATTTAATAAATAGGGAGGCCTCCTAATGATTTTTGGACAAGGAACACATCAGTATACAGTGCAGGAAAATTGGTGGACACTACCCGACGGCTATGAATTTGGATGGATTCCAGCTGTTGCTGTTGATTCTCAAGACCGCGTTTATATCTATAGTCGAAGCGAACATCCGATGGTGGTTTTTGACCGTGATGGCAATTTCCTAACCTCGTGGGGTGATGACATTCTTAAGGACGCACACGGCATTTTCATTGATGCAGAGGATAATATCTACTGTGTTGAACGTGAGACACACGTTATGCACAAATTCACAACCGATGGTAAATTGCTCATGACCCTTGGCACAATGGATAAGCCCGGTGCAGAAGACGAACCTTTCAATCTGCCAACAGATTTAGCACTCGGCCCTGATGGTGAGATGTTCATCAGTGACGGCTACGGCAACGCACGGATTCACAAATATTCACCCGATGGAGAGCTGATTAAATCTTGGGGGAAACCGGGTACAGGTCCAGGCGAATTTGACCTGCCACACTGTGTCAGAGTTGACCCTCGCAATCGGGTGATGGTGGCAGACAGAAACAACAATCGGATTCAGTTTTTCACCTTAGAGGGAGAATACATTGAGGAGTGGGGCGATCTTCTGCAACCAGACACAATTTTTATTGACGAAGACGACTTGGTGTATATTGCTGAACTGGACCAACGCGTAACAATCATGACTTTAGACGGGGAAGTCATTTCCCAGTGGGGAAGCGAACGCGGTAGTACTGTTCCAGGAGAATTTTTTGCTTGCCCACACGGTATTTGGGTTGATTCACACGGTGACATTTATGTTGGAGAAGTTCAAGCGGACGCAAGATTACAAAAATATATTAGGCAACGTTAAATCTTTGTACTGCTCTCCCATAGAGAAGGATTAGCATGAAAGTATCTTGATACATCTCAAAGTTGAAACAGCTAATTCACTAAAAGGTTGACACAAATGGCAGAAAACCTCTCGTTCTTTCAAAAAGTGAACCAAAATTTTGACAAAGCAGCGCAGTTCACAGAATATCCGCAGGGGCTTCTGGATCAGATAAAAATTTGTAACAACTCCTGTCATTTCACCTTTCCGATTAAACGCGACGATGGCACAATTCAAACGATTCATGGATGGCGTGCTGAACATAGTCATCATAAACTGCCAACGAAAGGTGGTATCCGTTACAGCACACTTGTTAACGAAGACGAGATAGTGGCGCTTGCTGCCTTAATGACCTACAAATGCGCGCTGGTAGATGTGCCGTTTGGTGGCGCAAAAGGCGGGATTCAGCTGGATAGAAATGAGTACTCGGAGAGTGAATTAGAGCGAATCACCCGCCGCTATACTTATGAATTGATCCAGAAGAACTATATCGGGCCCGGCGTGGATGTGCCTGCGCCAGACTTCGGCACCAGTGAAAAGGAGATGGTATGGATTCTTGATACGTATCTTACAATGTCCTCGGACAAGCTTGACGCCATCGCATGTGTTACGGGAAAACCGATCGAGCAGAACGGAATTCAGGGACGAAAAGAGGCTACTGGACGTGGTGTTGTTTTTGGGTTGGAAGAGGCATGTAGTTATGAAGATGACATGAAACAGGTAGGACTTGCCCCCGGACTATCAGGAAAAACCGTTGTGCTTCAAGGCTTTGGCAACGTCGGGTATCATGCCGCAAAATACTTAACTGAGGCTGAAGCAATCATCATCGGCATTGCCACGATAGATGGTGCTATCTATAACTCAGAGGGATTAGATTTTGAAAAGGTATCCATGTTTCGCGAAGAAACCGGTTCAATTCGGGATTATCCGGACGCAACATTTATAGAGAATCCGAACTATAGTTTAGAATTGGAATGTGATATCCTTGTTCCCGCTGCTTTAGAAAACCAGCTTACAGCAGAGAACGCGCCGCATATTAAAGCGCGTATTATCGGTGAAGCCGCGAACGGTCCTACAACAACGAAAGCTGATGAAATCCTACAAAAACATGGTGCCCTGATTATTCCCGATACCTATCTAAACGCAGGAGGTGTTACCGTTTCCTATTTTGAATGGCTGCGCAATCTTTCACACGTCGGATTCGGTAGACTTGCCAGACGATATGAAGAAAGCACTTATAATGCAATGTTTCGTGCTGTTGAAAAAGCAACCGGCTACCAGTTTTCTGATGATGAACGCCAGACAGTGCACGGTGCCGACGAAACAGATTTAGTCAACTCAGGACTTCAAGATACAATGATAAACGCATATCAAGAGATTCGCGAAATTCGATTGAGACATGGAAGAGATGTTGTAGATAGTAGGACAGCAGCATTTATCAATGCTATACATAAAATTGCACAATCCTATATGCAACTCGGCATCTTTCCATAATTCTATTACACTTTTGGATTTGCTATAAAGGAGAAAGGATGATTTGTCTGAGCGTGAATGTAAATAAAGTCGCAACATTACGAAATTCGAGAGGCGGTGACATTCCGGATGTCCTAACTGCTGTTGACACCTGTATTGATGCAGGGTGTCAAGGCATTACGGTACATCCGCGCGAAGATCAACGTCACATCAGACCGACAGATGTTTATGAAATTGCCCAACGGTTGAAAGATATAAACTCCCAAAGAGATAATAAAATTGAATATAACATCGAAGGCGATCCACGCCCAGAACTTATTGAAATGGTACTGGATGTGCGACCAACACAATGCACGCTTGTCCCTGTTGTCAGTGGTGAGATCACCAGCCACACCGTATGGAATATCCGAAAAGATGGAGATATGTTAAAACCTATGATTACCTCTCTGAAGAATGCTGGTATCCGCGTTAGCTTGTTTAGCGGCACAGACTTGGAACAGATAGAGAGAACCCGTGACATAGGTGCAGATAGAATTGAACTCTATACAGCCCCTTATGCGATGGCACAGACAGAAACGGAAATTCAGAGCGAATTTGCGCTCTTGAAGAAAGCTGGCGAGAAAGCACTTGATTTAGGTCTTGGGACTAACGCTGGGCACGATTTCAATCTTGATAATCTCCCTTTAATGCAGCAATTGCCTGGGTTACTTGAAGTTTCAATTGGACACCATTTGATGGCTGATGCACTCTATATTGGGTTGGAAGCTGCAGTCAAAGCATACCGAACTGCTTTAGGACAAAACGTACAATGAAAAATACATGTGCTATTTTTGACCTTGATGGGACACTCATCAGTCAATCTTCAGAAAAAGAGTTCCTCAAACATTTGCTGAAACATGGCGAAATTCCCATTTCAAATCTGTTTGCGTGGATATCTCATTTTTTAAAGGTCAGGTCTTATACCGAAGCAAAATCAAACAAAATTCATCTTCGCGGTTTAGAACAGCGGCATCTCTGTGAACTCGCGCACGAGTGCTTTGTCAATTCACTTAAGGTGAGCATAACACCCCACATTTCAACACTAATCCAGACTCACCGCAGTGAGGGACGAACAGTAATTTTAATGTCTGGTTCGTTATCGTTTCTGGTAGAGCTCTTTCATGAACATTTTCAGACTGACATCATGGTTGCGGATGAACTGGAAGTGGCGAATGGGAAATTTACTGGCGAGCGTGTTGGATTACGTCCTTATGCCGAAAATAAAGCCTCCCTTGCAAAAGAACTTGCTACAACACATGGGTTTGACCTAAGCGCTTCTTATGCGTATGGTAACCATCACTCAGATGTATATAAATTGGAATTGTTTGGAAATCCTGTAGCGGTAAACCCGGATCGGGAACTTCGTCGAATAGCGACAGAGCGGAATTGGCAAATAGAATTGTAGTCACGGGTAAGGTGAACAGTGCGGCTTGAAAAATATATCGCAACCTCAGGTATCGCTTCTCGACGCGCAGTAAAGCGGGCAATTCGTGAGGGGCGCGTCACTGTTAACGGAACAGAGATATTTATTCCTGGTCACCCGATTGACGTGGAAAGGGATTGTATTGAATTTGAAGGGAAACGCGTTGAACCGCTCACAGAACGGATATATCTTATGTTGAATAAACCTGCTGGTTATTTGACAACCCGTCGTGATGAGCGGGGTCGTCCTACCGTGATGGATCTTTTAACGGACCTACCAAAGTCTATTTATCCTGTAGGGCGTTTAGATTTGGAAACTGAAGGCCTTCTACTATTCACAAACGATGGAAATTTTGCTAATCGGATGATGCATCCCAGCCATGAGATTGATAAGACATACCTTGCATGGGTAAACGGTGTTCCAAGCCAACGAGCGCTTGAACGTTTACGTAACGGTGTGGCAATTCATGGCGGGAAAACAGCACCAGCGAAGATCAAACAACTTGATGTTAAGGCTGCACCAATGCCATCTGCTAACAGCAATAAAAGAAAAAATGGGATAGTTGCAAAACTTAGGGTAATTATCCACGAAGGGAAAAAACGGCAGGTCCGTCTAATGTTTAAGGCGGTAGGACATAGAGTTATCCGCTTGAAGCGGACACATATTGGGGAATTAGGATTAGGCAATCTCCCGCAGGGGCAGTATCGATTTCTGACCCCTACGGAAATTGCTAAATTACAGGTTTAATTATCAGTTCCACCCGCGGCTTCCGCAGCCAATTGTTTGACACGTTGCAAATTCGCTTCAGCACTTTGCTTCATCCGTTCTTCGGTTGCATGATTCACCAATTTCTCAAACACTTCAATTGATTTGTCGTACTGTTTTGAAATTGAATAGGTTATACCGAGATAAAGCTGAGCAAGTTCAAAGATATCGCTTTTGGGATAGGTGTTAATCACCTTTTGAAAATGCATCACAGCCATTTTAGTATTTTCTGCTGCAACATCTTCGGCTTTGTTCCGAATTTGATTGCCGTAAGCAATCCCGTGTTGTATGTGTAAATTAGGAAGAAGTCCCGATTCGTTCTTTGGGTCTTTTTCAAAGACTTTTTTACCGAACGGGCGCGCTTTTTCTAATTGTCCCTGCCGTAAGTAGGCGATAGCGAATTCATTATTCAGCTTGATATCATCAGGCATCTTTTCGCTAATCAGAAGTGCTTTTTCAAATTCTTTCTTGCCAAGATAGTAAATACCGAATTCGCGGTTCAGTTCAACATCGTCCGGTATCTTTTCACCGATCGGCAACGCTTTTTCGATTTGTTGACGTTGCAGGTAAAGAATCGCAATATCGCGGTTTAGTGTAATATCATCAGGCATTTCCTTTAATTTTGCCAACTTTGCTTGGAATTCTGCTTCTTTCTCTAAAGCTTCTTCCATAACAGGTGTAAATTGAGCAGGTGGAGCGTATCCCACTTTCTTAGTGATGACCCCGCCATCCGGACCGATAAACATAATTGTCGGAAAACCTGTAACTCCATACTTTTTACGCGCTTCCTCGTTTATGGGCAAGTCCTCGTTTTGTGGATTTACCTTGACGGTAATGAACTTTTCAGAAAGAGTGATGACGTTTGCGTCAGTAAATGTGTCGGCATCCAGCCGATCGCACCAACCTCACGAATCTGTATAGAAGTCCATCATAATCGGTTTGCCAGTTTCAGCGGCTTGTTTCGTAGCTTCCTCAATGGACATTCCCCATTGGATTTTTTCGCCTTCCGCAAGAACAGGCATTGATATTGCCATTAGCAAGAGGACGGTGAGCCCTGCTACATAGGGAGAGTAGCGGTGAAAAACAGAATTAAACATTTTATTCTCCTTTTTGACCTATGGTGAATTATAAAATAAATGGACATTTTCGTCTCTCGGTAGACGAGGTTTCCTAACCTCGCTGGGTACAGAGTGTCCAGGTCAGATAATTCTAAAATCTACCATAAGTGATAAATAAGGTATTTGCTTAAACAGTGATGTCAAACAGAAAACCAATACAACTTTTTTCACTATCTTACTTTGATTTGGTTGTAACATAATATCACATTCAACAAAGAATATCCAGTAAAATAGACCGGGCTACTTAGTTTTTCAGTTTTTCTTGCGAATTTTTAACACCTGTTATATATCCCAGATGGTAAGTGCGGTTAGCAAACCGCACCTACCGTTTCCGAAATTGCTTATCCCGAGCTCACGTTATTATAGATTTTGGTTTACGTCCTTAAAAGAGACTCTGTTTACTTACCTACACAGAACTGTGAGAAAATTCGATCCAAAATATCCTCAGTCGTTGTTTTGCCTACGATGTCGCCGAGGGCATCAAGACTAATACGCAAGTCAACCGAAACAAGGTCAGGCGGCATCTCGTTTTCTAAGCTTGCTATCACATCATCCAGTGCTTCTTGTGCACGGCGTAGTGCATCTTGATGACGCGCGTTGGTAACAATTGGAGATTCACCGACAACGAATTCTCCACCAACTAACGCTTCTCGGATAGCAGTTTTTAACGTATCGATACCTTTATCTTCGGTAATTGCTGTCTGAACAACACGAACATTTGGGCAATGGTCGGTTAAAGCTTGTGCTTGAACGATAGTGGGAAGATCTATTTTATTTAGAATCAAAATTGCCCGATGTGAATTCGCTATCTGTAAGAGTTCAATATCCGCTTCATTTAAGGTTTCAGATGCATCAAACATAAGAAGTAGAAATTCTGCTTTTTTGAGGACATCTCTACTCCGTTGAACACCTTGCTGTTCAACGATGTCTTTTGTCTGTCGCAGTCCAGCAGTATCAATCAGATTTATGGGGATACCATCAAGATTGATAGTTTCATCAATTGTGTCGCGCGTGGTGCCAGGGATATCTGTAACAATAGCACGCGCTGTTCGGACAAGCGCGTTAAAGAGACTTGATTTCCCGACGTTTGGTTTGCCTAAAATGGCAACGTTAACACCCTCTTTGATGAGACGTCCATCCGAGGCAGTTTGGAGTAGACACATCAAATCTGTTTGAACAGCACGAGCAGTCTGAAGTTGTGCCTCTACCTTCATAAAATCAAGGTCTTCATCGGGGAAATCAATAGAGGCTTCAATTTCTGCCAGCAATGCTGCCAGTCTATCGCTGAGTTGATTTACACTTTCAGAAAGTTTACCTTCAAGTGCCTGGATCGCAATTTTATGGCTAAGCTCTGTTTTTGAGCTGATGAGTTCTGCTACAGCTTCAGCCTGTGCAAGATCGAGCCTACCGTTGAGAAAAGCACGTTTTGTAAACTCTCCCGGTTCAGCAAGCCTTGCACCTGCTTTTACCACTAACGCCAACACAGTAGTTAACGGAACAGTTCCACCGTGGCAGTTGAATTCCACGATGTCTTCAGTGGTATATGTTTTCGGGGCGTGCATAACGCCAAGCATTACTTCATCAATAATTTCTTCATCGGTGTCCGATGTATCTACAACGTACCCGTGGGTGAGTGTATGTGATGGGAGTTTATCGGGAGGAACAGCGCGTGAAGAGCGAAACAGCTGACAGGCAATCGAAATGGCAAGCGGACCACTAACGCGTACTATCCCGATACCGCCTTCACCGCGTGGCGTTGCGATGGCGGCGATAGTATCGTCATATTTCATATCGCAACCCCCATCCTATAAGGCAGCACGAGGTTACCATTCGTTTATTGTCTCTCAAACTTGGTCGTATCTCTCTGGCTCAATAGTTATCTTGCCTTGCAATAACAATGCGACGCATATCACCTTCACCTTGGCTAAACGTTGAAACAGAATCGTCCGATTGGAGGGCGAGATGAATCACGCGTCTGTCCTTAGCAGACATAGGTGCAAGAACAACATCCTGACGTGTCCGTTTGACTTTTGCTGCAACTTGATGTGCCATGTCTACGAGCGACTGTTCTCTGCGTTCGCGATAACCTTCGGTATTGACAAACACCTTTTTCTTGGCGAGGGCATTTTTGTTGACGATACAATTGAGGATACGTTCAATAGCGTCAAGGGTCTGTCCATGCTTGCCGATAAGAAGTGCTGGCGAATCAGAGACCATATTGAGGTGCAGACTGCCTTCAATAAAGTTGGATT
The DNA here is from genome assembly GCA_022825825.1 of Candidatus Poribacteria bacterium. Lineage (GTDB taxonomy): Bacteria > Poribacteria > WGA-4E > WGA-4E > WGA-3G > MSPOR6. Next base: position 24,379 of record JAJDWA010000062.1, on the reverse strand, counting down.
CAACTTCCCCATCAATTCCTATCCGCGTGAGCATCTCCTTCAAAACGGTTTCTGGAGCAGTAGAGACATCTTCCTTAAGAGTAGCACGAACTTTTGCAGGTTTTGCGCCAAAACTCAAAATGCCTTTAGTCGGTTCATTAATTATGATGATGTTAACCTGTTCACGCGTTGCTTCAAGCTGCGTGAGCGCAATTTCTATTGCCGCTTCCACAGTTTCAGCTTCAGTTTCTATATAGTTTTGCAATTGGTAGTACTCCTTATTCACACAAGACTAAGTCAAAACATCATTGTGATTTGCGTTTCGGTGTGTTTTTCTCTGTTTCAGATTCACCATCATGGAAAAATTTTGTTTGTATCTGCTGTTGCGCTATAGTAAAGATACTATTACATAACCAGTATAACACAAACCCAGAAGCCCAGTTATAAAACATAAAGACGAAGATAAGCGGCAAAAACTGCATAAGTTTTGCTTGTGTATTACTGGTAGTGGGAGTAGTAGACATGCCACCGACAAATTTTTGTTGGAGCCATGCTGTCAACCCGTTTAGTAGCGGTAAAAACCGGACAGCGTCTATCTGTGTAAAAATTAGTGGTATCGAAAAAGGGAGTTTAACCAAAGTATCTGGTGCTGAAAGGTCATCAATCCAAAATAAAAAAGGTGCTCCCCGCAATTCAACAACACTTCCAAGCAGCCCAAAGAGTGCTAAAAAAAAGGGGGTTTGTGATAGCAAAGGCATACAACCACCTAACGGGTTCACACCATTTTCTTTGTAAATCCGCATTGTGGCTTTATTCAGTTTTTGTGGGTCATCCCGATATTTTTCCCGTAATTCGGTCAATTGCGGTTGAAGTTCCTGCATCTTCTTCATAGAAACATGTGCTTTACGGGTAAGCGGGAAGGAAATGATCTTTACTAATGCCGTCATCAGGATAATCGCTATGCCATAGTTTCCAAAGATACTGTATAAACCGTTGACCACCCACAGCATTCCCCATATCAACGGATCGAGAATACCCCAATATCCGAAATCTATGATTTTTGAAAGATGAACCGGTTTTTCGGGCGCATTCGGAGCAGTAACAGACTTCAATAGTGCGTTATCCTTGGGACCAACATAAAAACGGAAAGCATGAGTCTGCTTCTGCTGAGGCGGAAGTTGAAAACGAGGGATTGTCAAAACAGCGGTCTCAGTAGGTGCCGCCACAAGGATATCTGTTGCCTCATTTGCTTTTGCTTTATTATCCAGTGCATAGGTAGCATCAAGTTGCGGGTCGGGAATCATTACGGCACTAAAATATTGACTGTTCATACTTGCCCAGAGGACTGTCGCTAAAGCATCTTCTTGTTTGAGTTCGCGTGTAGGTTTTCCTGTACCGATATAGGTTTTTGCACCTTCAGTACCCCGGCGACCGGATTTACCGGTTTCTTTTTCGTGTACGAGCAAGTCAGCGTTAATCCCCGGCCCCCAACGCAGTTCGTAACCATTCCATTGTTCATTTCCACCAATTATCAACGGATCAGAAGCATCAGAAACATTTTCCAACGTTAAGTCCAAATCCACCGTATAACTATTGTTGTAAAAGGTAAATCGTTTGGCAACTTTCAGTTGTTCACCGATCAGTGTAGTAAACGTAAGCATATCACTTTCCTGTGTCTCTGAGAGTTGAATGCCTTGTGGCTTGTCAACCTTCCAAGTGGCGCGACGCAAGTCTAAATCAATCTGCAAATTGGGATTTCCGAACCGAAGGGCAAGACAGTTGAGTGCTGCCTCAGGAATAAGGTTTAGCGGCACGTCCTTAGCGATATCCGATCTGTCTGGAAAAAGTAAATCACCTTTGTCATTTTTTTTAACCAATTCCCAGCGCTTGGCTATTGCCAATTTTTCATTAAAAGTAATATTGTAAGTAGCAGTTCTTACTTCTACTTTAGGATCATCAGGACTCTCTTGAACCGTCACCAGAAGGTTCAAATCAGTTGCATCTTCTCGCTTTTCTTCGAGTTCTGCTCCTTCGGGTGTGCCAGTTGGCGGGGTCTGTTCAGTGGTCGTGGGGCTGTCCTGTTCTGGTACGAAACGATTGCCAAATATCAGACTCCATACAATCATTACACCAATCATTAGAACAAGTGCGAGAATATAACGTGCTCCCATTTAAATTTAGATGCTCCTCTTTCTTATTATTACGTGAGATTTATGACTCGCCGGACGCTGTATACAAAAGTTCAACGTTATCTGCTACTTCAGTGGGTCAAAACCCCCTGGATGATATGGATGGCATTTTACCAATCGCTTTAAAGTTAACCGGCTCCCTTTTAATATACCGTATTTCTCAAAGGCTTGCTGTGCGTAGTGTGAACAAGTCGGATGGAAACGACACGTTGGAGGAAGAAGTGGGGAAATAAAGCGGCGATACCCGCGGATTGCGTAAAGAATTAATCGGTTCATTTTCTTTTAAATAATCGCTCGCTTGCAGGAGGTGTTTTTAGATTCCAACAGGACTTACGCAATTTTCACGATAATTATGGCTAAAATGGTGTTCTTTCCAACGGCATTCTGAACTATCAGCGCGTTTCCAAAATGCGCCTACCATTTGTGAGTAAGTCCTGTCCAATAAACTTTTATCAATATTAATTAGAATACGCCTCAATCTTTACAAAGGTTCACGTTGCCAAGTTCTTCTATAAACTTGTTTTCGGTTAACATGATTGATGCTCTACAAAATAATTGATGTAAACTTTCTTGAGCTTGCTGTCCTGAAAGACCAGCGGCAGCTTTCCTGCTTACAACCACAATATCGAAGTAAGGGAGAAGTTCAAATTTAAGCATACGATATGCTTCACGTATGAGTCGTTTGACACGATTCCGCGTAACACTATTACCTACTTTTTTACTGGCTGTTATTCCTAACCGAGGCTGACTTAATTCTCTTTGATAGAGATAAATAACGAAGTGAGGATTCCAGTACTTTTTCCCTTTTTGATATACTCTTAGAAATTCCCAGGACTTCTTAAGCCTTTCTGGATGTGGTTGATACGGCATAACCTTAGCCTCTATTCAGATTGGTATTCGCTTCTCCTCCGCACAATTCTGAAAAGTTGACTTTGCTATTTACATATACATCGGATGAGAATAGATAATACAAATGTCGTTTAGTTTCAATTGATATAGAGATATTTTTTCCAAGATGGATGGTAACCCCGAAAATGACGGTTGAGCTGCAAATACGTTAAGATTGAAGGCGTTTTCGGCAGTCGTTTCAACTTGAAATGCGTTTCATGAAGCATCTGATCGCCTTTGTTATTGTTGCAGCGTTTACAAGCAGTCACAACATTTTCCCAGGTTGTCTTGCCCCCCTTTGAAATCGGTATAACGTGGTCAAGCGTTAGCAGAGAAGCAGAAAACTCTCGGTTGCAATATTGGCATACATGTTGGTCGCGCGCAAGAACGTTCTTGCGAGAAAACTTGACAACACTGCGCGGCACATGCACGTAATTTACCAAACGAATTACATGCGGCACTTTGACAATAGCCGATGGTGAGCGAATTTCTGACTCAGACACTTCCTCTGTCTGAGCAGTTCCCTTGAAAACCATCTTTAAGGCTCGCCTCAGATTGCAAACATTAATTGCTTCATAACTGGCATTTAGCACTAAAACAGGTACTTCCACTCGCCTGTCCTCCTACAAGCAAGCATTCTGATTTTAGTCACATACTATTTTAACACATCTACGCGGCATTTGCAACTAAAATCTATTTCTTAAACAGAAACCTTCAATTCTCCAATAATTTTTTCTTTGTCTTTTAATTGGGTATAACACAACGCGTTACAAATCGCAAATCACTGAAAGCGTAAATTTCAATCCGAAACCGTATTACAACAACCATGCCAAATTGGAATCTGGATCTGCTATCTCTTGTAGGCAAGCATCCCAATAAGCCATAGTGTATTTTCTTACATCGTCAGGTTGGTTATCTTGTTCAAGATAGTTTTCAATCCAGTCTAACAAGCGCTGACGTGGCGCTGGACGGATCTCATCACTGCTTTCATCATAGATGATGTCTCGGAAATCGGAAAGCGTGTCAACTTCTAACTGCAAATTAGGTTGAAAATACACCGTCAAATTTGCCATCAAACTGAGTGTCAATATTTGAATTGGGTCAACAGCAGTGCTAAGCGGTGGGTCAATTGTGAAAATATCTTCAAGCGGCAATGCTTGGACATAAGCCCACCGTGCCTCAATATAATCTAACTGTTGATGAATAATCTCCATATCAACAAGATTAGCGAAAATTCTCGGTGGATGGTTGTTTTTTATTGTTACTCGTGCTGTGGTGATAGTCGAATTATATGCGGCTAAGGCATCTAAAAATTTTGCTTCGGCATGGTTATAGATACGAATGCTATCAATATCAAGGTGAGAAAGGGACTCATCTGGCTCAATCACCGCGTGTTCAAGAATATGGTTAGCTTTTTTCAGCAATTTATCGGTAAGCGTATTACCGATTTGGAAAAACTTGACGACAGGGTTCGCAAGTAGCACCCGTACTGCCTTATCCAAGTTTCCCTTGCTTCCGTATTCTAACCCTAAACTCGTCAGTGCAAAGGTAGTTTGAATCTGTGCACGAAGTTCAGCTTCATTGGAAAGGTCAGCAACCTTCATCGTAATCAGCTTATGTGCCAGCGCGGCGATATCCTCGGAAAGCGTCTCCGATTTTTCAGCGTCGATTCTACCGAGGGTATCGCCGTGCTGCATTGTTCGTGCCAAAAAAGACTGGCCATCGATCGCTGCGTCGGTTACGAGGGAAAATTTACTCGTCTGCATTCTCCTCTTCATCCTCGGCAAGTTCAAGTGAATCCAGATCGACATGCTGTTTTAAGTCAGATTCGGTGACACTGATTCCTGCTTCACTATCACGGGCTTTGACTCGTTCTGCCCTTTCCGCAGCTGCCTTTTCTAATGCGGAAACTAATTCCTTGTCTGCATCTGCTTCTTTGTCAATAGCAAACATCTCTCGCATAAGTCGATTGAAAAGGTCTCCATCTGCCTCCCATATCGCATTGAGAATCGCTCTGGCTTGGTCATCTTTACATTCTATTGACGGAGAACTTGGGTCAATGATACCCTCTTCTATCATCATTGCACCAAGAGTACCTTTTAGCTTAACACGATCTTTGAGAAGGCCCGCAAGAATACGCAGGTCGATTTGTCCGAGGAACCGACTGAGATCGTCTCTTTCACATTCAGATAGTTCAAAAAGCCACAGACTAAGCGATTTTTCGTCTAATTTCCCATCGTGCCAAATCGCAATGTCAATGATCTCTTCAAATTGTTCGTTAGATAAACACGGTAATAAGCCACAAGCAAGACCTGTTCCAAGAAGTGTATCTAAAACCTGTAAGACATCTTCGGTGGGACTATCCTGAATTAACTCTGTGCAGTCTGGCACGAGGTAATATAATTCTTCTCGTTGCTTTGGGTTCCGAGTAGAACGGATGATTTCAAGTTGTTGTTCTTTTTCGTAACTTTGGAAAAGTTGCTCTGCTTCGCGTGTGGGGAGTGATAATAGTTTCTTGACTTCTGATTGTGGGATAACTAATTTCTGATTGCTCATACCAACCCTCCAAGTGGACAATACAAGGTGTCTCGCGTTCTGTAGATTACTGATTAGTTTTCAATGTGCTTTATCTTGGATTATTCGGTTTTTCTGTAGAACGATAAAAACGCTCTACAGCCACAATCTACCAGAGTTCAAAAGTTGTTCCTGACAAAATTCAGGTTCTTCTTGGCTGACGCGATTGGGTCATCTTTTCCAGGCGTTTCCAAGACAAACCAACTATCGTAGCCAATTGCATGCGCTGAATCAAAGACTGCGGGGAAGTCGACATCACCTTCACCAGCGTGGTTACCACCTGTATCCTTAATATGCATTTGCACGATTGAACTGCCCAAACTCCGAATTTCTGCGGGTGAGTCGTAGCCGAAATTTGTCGCATTTCCCATGTCGTAATACACACCGACATTTTTTGAACCGACTTGATCAATAATCTGTTGGTGTTGGTCTGCGCTTAATGTAGACTCAATAGCAAGAAAAACGTCATGCTTCTCAGCAGTTTCTGCGGCAGCCTTTACGCCATCAAGGAAGCGTGGGGCGGTGATATGTTCATCTTTTATTTGACCGCCACCAAAAAACGGTACGAGGATCACATTCGTGCCTAATTTCGGACATGTTTCTGCGAGATACTGCAACTTTGCAATGCCTTCGGTGCGCACACTATCCGTTGGATGCATAAAGGAATATGCTGTAAAACCACCCGGTGACAGCGATGAGACTTCAATATCGGCCTCTTGTGCAAGGCTATTTACTGTGTCAATTCCATCTTCTTGCCAAAGCGTGTGTTCCCGATAATTTACTCCCATGCAGAGTTCAATACCGTCAAATCCTATCTCTTTTGCTTTCTTAAACGATTCTGTGAACGGAACGGGTAACATCCCGTCTCTAATACCTACCTTCATATTTCCCTCCTATATGATTTTGAATTGTAACATAATTTTTTGCAGATTTCAAATAGATTTTCATCTTTTTTCGCGAGAACACGAGAACTGAATGACTCTATATCAAGGAGTTTCCATAAGATATAGGTGAAAACCTTCATCACCGATTGTTGAACCTGTAAATTTTTCCAACAGTGTGAGTTGATATTGTTCAACCAGCGATGTTTCTAATGCGCGATTCATGATGATCAACACATCTTGTGAGTTTTGGGTGCTTAACGTTTGTGCCTCTTTGACAACACCTTCGTTAGAAACACCGTGTGTTCTGGCTTTGTCCCATCGCACAAAAGAACCGAACCGACTGCCTTTCGCATAGAAAACCTTGTCTTTTTCTAAATAACCGACAACAGTGCTGACAGCAAAATCTGTATCCCCGACCATGAGCATGTCTTGCCTGCCTTGTGCCTTGATATATTCCGCAGTTCTTTTGCCATTAGAGAAGATGTGTTCTATATCCATACGGATAGCAGTGATGCCGCCGAGAAAGTGAACAACAAGAATGACTATGAAGACGGGGCCGAAGAACCGTTGTGCCAATTCACTGGTGCGATTGAACGGCAACTTGATCTCAGGACAATCATAGTAGATCCAACTTGCCAAGACGAATGTGAAAAATAGAAATCCATGGTGGCGTATACTGCCCCCATACTTAACATAGAAAAATGCGAGAAGGCCAACCGTAGCTACCAGATAGGTAAGGAGTGCGGTCGGGCGTTTTAAAAAACGGAGAACACACCAGAGGACAATGAGATAGCAGAGCGGCAAACGAATTAACTGAAAGAGTGGGTAGCTATTAAGCTGGTGGCTACCCCAAAATCCCATGGTTGATCTTGGGGATGGCAGCATGGCTTGTGTAATGATTTTGGTGATGTTATTCATGCGTTGGACTGTAAATTTGAAGTTCCATCCAACAGCAAAGCCAGTATCGGCAGGAGGATTAAGTTGTAGAACAGCAGTCACAATACCGAAGCCGATTAGGACAAAACCGATCCAGATATGCAGTTTATTTTCTGTGAGTGCATCTTCCTTGCGGCAGTAAAAATAGAGATATTCACATATAAGCGCGAACCCAATGGCAATGGTTACGATGAGGGCATGTACACTGGTGTGTGCCAGTAGTATGAGGACGATACCGATCCACAGAAATCGTTTGTAACGTTCCCTATAAAGCACACAAAAGATGGTAATAAGTAACACGCCGATCGCATAATTTCGGGCAACAATAGCGTATTCATAGAGAGCGAAATACCCGAAAGCAAAAAGAACCTTGTGTAGACGATTAAAGGGGGCGTAGCGCGTAAATAGGAATACAGTTGTGGCAGCAATAAGGAGATGAAACACCTGCATCATAATAGGGGATGCGTTGATACGGCTGAGGGGCATTAGACACAGATGCCATAAAGCAGGATGCCCCTCGTATTTCATATTGGCGAAGAGTTCAAAAATAGATGCACTATCCCTTGCAAGGAGCCATGCTTGGATTTCGTCCCGCCACATTTCATGATGTATCGCACCATAACCGCACACAAACAGGAAAACGATAGTTACCCAGAAGGCATAATAGAGATCATTTTTTCTATAAGAAGTCTGCGGATCAGATTCCGGGTTTTCAATTTGTGGGGTTTGGTGAGAATTCTGGAAGAACATGGATTGTTGTTAATGTGCACCTAAACTTGCAATCGGAAACCATAACCCGCCGGTGCTGCGTGCAATGAATTTTTGGAACGGTTCATCGCGTCCTATGACATCCACTTTGATTTTTGCGTGACTCATTTTAGTCAAGACATCTTTGGCAGAATAGTTACCGCTGACATATTCATCGGTAATTAAGATAAAATGTACATCGGCATTTTGCCTGAAGGCGACTTCATCAGCAGCACGGATCAGAGCGTCTATGGCTTTTTCACCGCCACGACACTTTACTTGTGAAAGGGTTCTTTTAATTTGAGAAACGGAACGGGTTTGCGGAATAACTTCAAAATTCCAATCTAATAAGTTTTCTCGAAAGATAACGATTCCGAGAGTAAAATCAAGTTCAGCACTATCAAGTAGTTTAGTCATGCGGTGTAGATGATTTCGAATAGCGTTAATATTATCTTTCATACTACCACTTGCATCAATGATAAAAACGACATCCACCATATCAGTGGTTCGATTCGCTACGATGTGTTGCCCGATTCGTATTAACATTGCTGTCGGCAGAGGGAGATCGCTGACAGTTGAAAACGTGCTATCAACAAGAGGTTTAAAAGATTGATGTTTTGTCCCGCGAAATATGTTCTGCACATCAAATTTGCTTGTCCCTGGTTGGTTTCTAATGCCTTCATTAACAGTTGGAACTGCAGAATTAATATCGGATTTGTGAATTCCTAATGTACGGGATGTGGGAACCGTAAGACCGCGTACAGGGGTTACCGGATTTTGATGTACAATTGGTGCTGTGGCAGGTAAGGCAGCTATGGGAGGGGACATCTCTGTCTCAATCTGCTGCTGTTTTACAGGCGTGAACTTTGGCGGGACGTACTGTTTTCGTTTTAATGTACGTATAGAACGTTGTGAGGGGATCTGTGATACTTGGAGATATGTTATGTCTTTTTCCAAACTTGGGTCAGTTTGGTGCAGCACTCTCATGATAGAAACCAGAGCAATATGCAGAACAATAGAGAGGACGAGGGCAAAATAAATGGTTTTTGTAATTTTGGGTTTCATACCACACATCCTTATTTTTTGTTCAAAGCACTGGGAACTTTATATCTATTACCCCGATATCACGTAATATCTATAGATTGACCGACCGTTCATGTGTTCTGGAATTTGGTGTTAGCACTTGTGTAATTATTGCATGCGCAGATGAATAATTTCAAGCTAAAGTTGTGGATTGGGTGTATAATGGTTTTACGAAAGGTATAAACTGAAATAAAATATTAGAAGGTATTTGGAAAAAATTGAATTAAATTTCAGAATTTTTACATTTTTTTTGAAATTATGCACCTTTTTCATATCAGAATTACGTCACTAATAATCGTAAACTAATCTTTTGTGGAGGACTCCGATGGAAAAAAGCGATGTTGAACTGATTCGCAGTATCTTGTCTGGTGACGATGCAGCTTTCAGTGATTTAGTTCAAAAATACCAAAAGAGTGTTCACGCGCTTGCTTGGCGTAAAGTAGGTGATTTTCAGGTAGCCGAAGAAATTACCCAAGATGCTTTCCTTAAAGCGTACAAGAAACTTGCGACGTTAAAGAATCCGAATCAATTTGCCGGATGGCTTTATGTAATCGCCAGTAACCTTTGCTCGGACTGGCACAGAAGGAAAAAACCAACTATGCAATCATTAGAAGCCACCAAAACGAAGACTTTGGAGAAAACAGCTTATGAACGTTATGTGGCCGAAGAACGGGAGAAGGCTGCAGCAGAACGCCGCCGTGAACTTGTTAAAAACCTTCTTGAAAAATTACCGGAGAGTGAACGCACAGTGGTAACGCTTCACTATCTCGGTGAAATGACATCCGAAGCGATAAGTAAATTTATGGGCGTATCCGTGAATACGATTAGGAGTCGACTCCGACGCGCACGCAAACGTCTGGAGAAGGAAGAACCGATGATTCGCGAAACATTGGGCAGCATCCAATTGCCCGCTAACTTAACCGAAAACATCATGGAGCAGATCGCAGACATTAAACCGTCACCTGCTTCGAGTGGGAAACCTCTGGTACCATGGGCAGCTTTAGGTTCAGCTGTTGTTCTGGTTATTCTACTATTGGGTGCAAGCAATCAACTCCTTACCCGTTTTCAGAAACCCTACAGTTTAGAGGCACAATCGGAAACCGCTATTGAAATCGTGGACACTTCTATTATCCTTGATGTCCAATCAAAACCAGAAACACGACGTCAGATAGGAAGTGCTGTTCTTGCCAGCCAAAACAGTGGATCCGGTCAACAGGTATCAGAGGATACTTTAGCAGCTGACACCCAAGAAGATTCTGCCAAGGTGCCTATTCCGACACACCAGTGGACACAGGCAATTGGTCCACAAAGTGGCAATGTACACGAAATTTTTCTTACATCTAAAGGGAAACTCCTAACCGTGTCACCAACGGGTATTTACCAAATGACAGAAGATGCAACTGAGTGGGGGCAAATCAACAACACCCTTCCGACTCAAGCTTACTCCAAAATGCCGATGGCAGAACATGAGGACACCCTCTATATCGTTTCTAATCGTGAAATCTTTGCTTCAACCAATGACGGTGTAAATTGGAATTCTGTTGGTTCACGTCCGAGGGGAACAGCTATTGAGTTGCTGATAACTGACGAAGCATCTTATCTTGTAATGGACGATGAAATTTTTAGGTCTACTGATGCCGGTAAACAGTGGGAACTTTTTAACAACGGTTTGAAAGATAGAGAAATAACCGCAGCGGCTGCTATCGGAAACACGGTATTTGTTGGAACAAACCGAGGACTTTACCGACTCAATTCAGGTATTTGGAAACAGTTGCCAGTAGGTAAGTTTAGAACAATTGATTCGTTAGCAATCTCTGGAAACACGGTCTATGTTGGAATGACTCCAAACGATTCTCAATTGACATCATCCGAGTTGAAGACAAAGTTTGTCCGGGAGATGATGCGAAATGAAAATTCTAATAGTTGGGAGATTTTTCGCTCAGACGACTTAGGATATTCATGGAGCAAAATAACACCTCAAAATAGACCTGTCATTGAGAGAGTACCGACAGGCTTCAAAGTCCTGGTTTCCGGCAAAACTATTTTAGCATTGGGAACTTATACTTACCGTTCAAGAGATGGCGGCCAAACGTGGGATCACCTTGGAGTGAGTTTAAATAAGTTTACAATGTCAGATTCTCCCATTGTGGCACAGGATGAAAACACTTTTTACAAAGAAGGACTTTACAAACTTCAACGTACAATTGATGCAGGTGAATCGTGGCACCCTTTCATGAAAGGGATTGTGGGTAGTAAACTTGATTTCTTAGTCTCGTTTGGAGATCGGCTCTACGCTTATTCTGGGAAAGAGATTGTGCAATCTTCCGATGGCGGTGATACATGGACAACCGTTTTTGACGAATCTGGAAATGCGGAGTATCTCTTATATCCGAGAATGACGGTTGCTAACAATACTTTTTATGCGATTGCCCGTGATGCAAAAGAAAGGATGCGCATTTGCAGTTTATCTTCAAATGGTAATCTACTTGTTCCTGTACAACGGGTGCCTGCTATAAGTGGAGACACCTCGCCCGATAACTTTAGTAAAAAAGATATAAAAGAAAGTGGAAAAACTAATGGCACTAATTATGGTGAAAAACTTGACGGATTGGAAGAACAAATACGAAATATGCGGGCAATGCTTGACATTGGAAAAGTTGGGGGCATTGCAGTTAGTAATGAAACATTTTATGTCGAATATACCCGCAGAATTTTCAAATGGAAACATGGATTCCCGAAGTGGATAGATACTGGATTTGATATAGGTGAAAATTGTAATTCTACAGCGAGTCTTGCTGCATCTGGCAAAATGGTCTACGTCGGCAGACGCGATGGTGCCCTATTTCAGTCTCATGACGAAGGGGAAAATTGGAAAGACATTACGTCAAATCTTCCTCTTGAATTTGAACGTTTCGACGAGATCGTCTTTGTTGGGTCAACGGTCTATATTGCCACTGACAATGGTGTCCTAATTTCAGAATCTGGGAAACATTGGCGCGTGTTAACTGATAGTTCAGGTTCAAATATTGTCATTGCCAGTTTGGCAGTTGATAGCAACACCGTTTACGGTGTCGGCGATGCCGGAATTTACGAATTAGATGATCATCGCGAGTGGGCGAAGATCTCTCCAGAAGTTCCAGACCAAGTTCAAAAACTTGTCATTCATAACGATAAGTTTTACATTATGACCGAGAACCGTGGAATATTTCACATTCCACTTGAAGTAAATAGATAATTTTATATCACTGAATAGGAGATTTCTCATGAAAAATCGTTTGTTTCCCATTGTTATGGGTATATGCTTTATCTTGATCGTTGGAATAGCGTTTTTACTGTCATCAGGACCGCAAACCGAACCGGCAGTCAAAACAGAATCGGTTCAAGAAATTGTCAAACCGGATAAGGTGCCTGAGAGCAAAGATGCGGTAATCGATGCTGAAACAACACCTCAAGTGAACACAGCGAAAGTTGATAGTAATGGGGTTATAGATGTTGATAGTAATGGGGTTATAGATATTGCTAAGCTCAAAGAACTCTTGGATTCTAAAGAATATGAAAGTTTAAAAGATTCCAGGGGTAAAAATCCCGAAGACATACAGAAATTCATGAACAAATTCAAATCACTTATGAGTCCAGAACAATTGGCTAAGATAGAGGAGGCTGAGCAAGCAGCAGAAAATTGGTTCGATGGATTCGATGGTTTAGAGGCAGGTGACAAAATGCCGGATATGGATATGCAGGAACTCTATGATATACTCGGTCCCGCATTCGGGGTAGAGATGGATTTCTCTGAAACCGCAATGAAAGTGTTCCGAAGGCAATTTCCTGAAGGTGAACCTGCAGATTATGAACCGCAAATGGCACAACGAATTCATAAACTTGTCGCTTCAACACCCGGTGACTTTGAAACAGTAATGATGGCTGCCGTGATGAAACTCGCAACAGACGAAGAATTTTCTGCATGGACGATGGGACAGTTTCAAGGCAAGATTGGTCAACAGTTAGAGTGGCTAAAAGGGGCAGTCATCGCAGCAGGGCAGATGGAAGGGATTGAGTATACTGTTCCTGAAGATATGTCCAATTTTACAAACTCTTTTACCAAAGCAGGTACACGAGAATCTAAAACACCGACACAAACGCCCCAAGGCACAGCATCAAAGAGTGAACTTGTTGATGTTTTATCTACCCTTTTGAACAAAAACAGAGACGCAAAGGCGTTACCTGGGAAAGGTGCATCTCCATCGCTACCCCCTGCACGGATAGCGACTATTCGTGAAACTTTATCGCGCCACGGCACCGAGGCAGGAATGCTACATCTGCTTGAAAATGATAAGGAAGCAGCGAATTGGCTATTGAGAGAGTTTAAGACACCTTCTAAAATAAATGAGTGGCTCTCTGAACAGGAAACGAAAACACCTACACCACCGGTGCCGCCTAAAACAAAACCATAGATTCCGTCCCGCAAACTGTCCGAAGTTTAAGTAAATATTTCGGTCCTTCTATCTTTTTCTAGGCCCGGTAGGTGCGATTTGTAATCGCACCGGACATCTCTATGAAAGGACCGAATTAATAAATTGATCTTCGGACAGATTGTGCTACTATGTGGCAACTTAGGTTATAATTGAACATGAGGGACGCATTGATTTTTCACCGTATAGTATTGCCTTAAAACCAAAGAGGTGCATGATGTTTACATGGAAACGCTTATTTCTCAGTTTAGGATTTCTGTTTCTTATTCTCATAATAGGGTGGACAACATGGTATTTCACCATTGTCCGGCCTAAACTTATAGGGGATCCTATCACGCTGTACAACACCAAATCCCAAATAACAGCGGATGACGAGGTAGACACAGCGGCTATAGAAAAATTTCATATAGAGAAAAATATTCAAGAGGATGGCACCGCGGAAACACATAAAGACCTAAAATCTATAAATCAGTCTGTGCGTGAAGGAGCAGAAACTGCAGCCGCTTCTCCTACACAGGAAGAAATAAACCAACATGCTGCAGAAACACACTCGCATAGCGAAGAGGAATGGGCAAAAGAGCTAAAAGAGATGGAGGAGTTTAGTGAAACCGTACGCAAAAGACTCGCAGATGTGGAAGCACGTCTAAAAGTACTCAACGAGAATAGAAAAAAGCGTTTATATGAAAAAGCGAATGAACTCAACTCTCTTTCGGCTGAAGAGCAGCAAGCTTATTTTGATAATATACGGAGTGGTAAAGTGCTTGAAGAAATACCACCTAATTTTTTTGAATCAGCAAGGGCAAATATGCTATCAAAAGGAAATTCAGAGGAAGCAATAGATATGGTCCTTGAAGGTTTAAAACAGAAGATGCAGGAATATGCTTCAGAAGCGGGCGCGAAAAGGCATTTAGAGGAGCTTCGTGCTCATGGATTTGAACCGAAGTTTTGAGAAAATGGAGAGGTGCTTCTATGAAAACAACTATTCCTTTATAGCGTTAGCAGCCTCGCAATCGTCAATGTCTCTGCTAGCTTTATTAAATACGAAATATAAATTCATCCACAATCAACACCAAAATCCAGAGTGAATACTCATGCTATTCACTTATAAGGAGAAATTAAAAAAATGAAAGAAAAATGGTTTTCCAGACCCTTCATGGCATTAGTTTGCCTAAATATAATATTATCCATTTGTTTAATCGTAGATGTTGCAGCACAATCTGAGCGGGCACCCATAGACGCATCTGTCCAGCAATCCGATGCAACACCGCTCGTGATGCCCAAGGATAGTGTGCTCCATTTAATTCCGCAAACATCCTTAGGACTAATTTATTGTCCCAGTTTAAGTGAATTAAATCACAGGATTAACGTCATGACATCAGATATGATGCCGCAAGCAGACGAAATGGAGTTGCTCGCAAAGGTTTTGGCGAATGCCTTCGGAGCCGGGTTTCAAAGTTTAGCCGACCTGGAAGAGATCGGACTTGATTTGGACAAAGATTTTGCGGTGTTTTTCACCAGCTTTGCGCCAATGCAAGTTTCAGCGGCTGTACATCTAACGGACCCCGAAGCAATAAAACAGGTAATCAATGCAGAAGCAGACGGAAGTACCCTTGCAGAATATAAAGGTATAACTTTCTGGAGTTCCACTGAAGGTGGGAACAATTTTATTATATTGGAAAACATTCTCGTCTTTTCACAACATGTAGAGGTTTGTAAAAATGTGATTGATACCCATAACAGAACCCTGCCAACGATCACAAATAATCCAGATTGTGGCATGTTCCTAACCGATTTTTTTGTAAAAGGCACTGATCAGTTAGGAGTTTTCTTTGACATTGTAGCAATAACTGCAAACTTGGGTTCACTTGAAGAGGGATTGGCGGCAATGACAGAAAATCTTGACAACGATAATGATCCGTTTTCCAAGGGAACATCGTTGCTTTTTACACAAATGTTTGGTAGTTGGGAAAAATTAATCGAACAGTTACAGTTCGTAAGTGCTTCCTTACAGGTGCAGGATATGGATATCCAACTCAAGCCATTCTTGAAATTCAAAGAAAACAGTGAATTCTTAAATGGGATCAAAACAGCTTCTACTGATTTAGCGGGCCTTGGCGAACTTCCAAATCGTAACATACTAAACGCCGGTTTTCAAGGTGTCCCAGACCTATTGGTTGAGATCAGCACTTACTGGTTTGATACATTTGAAAAAGAGACACCAGGACAACAGAAACATCTACACCCTCTTTTCCAAGAAGTAAAAGGCTTTTATGAATCATTAGCAGACCAGTGGCGTGTCTCTGTAAATTTTGAGAGCTCTACCATGCCTGATTGTCTGTTTGTCTATGAACTTAAAGATGAACAAAACGCAAAAAACTATATGGATGAGGCGTTATTGAAAAAACTCCACGACCAAGTTTATGCAGGTGAACCTATTATGCACAACGGTGTTGAGATAAAAAGTTACGTCTTTCCCAATTTCAGAGAGGTTTCTGCGGAGAAGTCGCCTGAATATCCTGAGTTGGTACCCTTAGAATGGCACTGGCATTACGCGTTTTCAGAAGGACAACTCTTTTGGACAACGGGGACCAGTGCAGAATCGATTATTATGGCGTTGGATAGGCAAGCTGGGACAGAGGATAAGTTTTCGGGCAATCCGAATTACCAGAAACTTGTAGACAGTTTAGGAATGGACAACAATGTCTTTGTGGCGGTTTCCCCAATTGTCGCCGTTAAAAACCTCATACCGTTGTTAGCAAAAACAGAACCTGATGAGGCTGCATCAATACAGATGTTTTCGGTCATGTTTGCAAATCTTCCAGATAACTATAGCGTTGGTTTTTCTGCCAAAGCACAAGATAATGGAATTAATGCGAAACTTATCCTTATGCTTGGTGACTTCAAACCGCTTTTTCAAATGTTTGGAATGCTTTTTGGAGCAGGATAGATGTGGTAGTTGAAGAATTGCTGAAGATTGCCTAACGGCGCGTTTAGAAAACGCGCCTACCAGGGATGTGGTCCGCTAAATTGACGCCTATAGGTCTCATAGCACTCTACCTAACGGACTATACTCAATCTAATTATCAAACTCACGTTTATTTGCAACAAATCATCGCAGTAATCCAGCAGAAACGTTTGAGTAAAGGAAACAGTCGTAAAAGGCTTTTATCAACCAATTTAAGAATATGGAGTGTCCACCGATAGAATATAGGAATTGGGATTATCCGTTTCCAAAACAGCGCGCCTAAAGAAAAGAGATGAAATTCGCGGTGTTCCATCTCCTCAAATTCTCTGCCGATTGCCTCTACATCGCGCAGTGAAAAATAGTGCAACTCGCGGGAGTATTTGAGAAAAAGTTTGCGATAGAGCCACACCGTCGGGTGACTCCGCATATTTTCAATGAAAATTGCCTTTCCACCCGGTTTAAGAACACGGCAGCACTCTTTTGCAGCCTGCGCATGTTCGGTAAACACCAACACAGATTTTGAGATGATAAAGTCAAAGGTATTATCTGGAAAAGCGAGTTGTGTGGCATCCATCAGGGAAAAATCAACCGCATTTGCGACGTTGTGTTGCGCTGCCCTCTCCTTCGCTTCATCAAGTCGGAAGGGCAACAAGTCAATACCAACAACGGATGCACCTTGTTTAGCAAGCAGCGTAGCAGTTCCCCCTGTGCCTGTGCCTAACTCAAGCACCTTTTTACCTTCCAATGCTCCCATTTCGGGTAGGACGTACTCAAAGATAGGTAGGTAGAAATCTTCCCACCAGAGCAAAAGGCCCGTCTCAACAGTCCAGGCATTCTCTCTCGGTTGCGATGCATCGGGTTCACGCAAACCTATATTTTCCCCATCTTTCGCAGATTTTCAAGACATTTTTCTGCACATTCAAGCGGCGGATACGCATAACTTTCCTGCTCAACAATGTACCACTCAGTGCCACCGACGGTTTCGAAGGCATGAAACAGGTCGTCCCACGGTATATCGCCTTCTCCGATGAGTGCCTTGTCATTCGTGGCAGAATATTCTTTGATGTGTACAATTTTTGATCTGCCCGGATAACGTTCAATAAACGTAAGGTTGTCAGCACCTGCGCGGAGGACATGTCCCGTGTCAATTTGCAGGACAACACTGTCATGAGTATTACTTGCGAATGTATCCCACGGCACTTCACCGTCTAAAGGTTTAAATTCACCAGTGTGGTTGTGATAACCAACAAACATACCTTGGTCAGAGATTTTTTCAGCAATCTCATTAAAAAGTTTTGCTGTGTTTCGCCACGCCTCCTGTGAATTTGTATACTCTCCCCCCAATCCTGGCACAATCAGATAGGGATTGCCGAGAGTTTTATTGAATTCCACTGTCTTGGCGAGTACATCTCCGAGAAGTGTGTTCAATCCTGTATGTGTGCCAACGACTTTTAATTCAAGGTCATCACACATGCCGCGCAATTCTTCTGCTGATCGGTCATAGTATCCAGCAAATTCAACGCCTTCATATCCCATCTGTGCGACTGCTTGGAGTGCAAGGGATAGGTCTTTTGCACAATCTTCTCTAACGGAATACAACTGTAAGGCTATCGGTATTCTTTCGCTCAATTAGGTTCTCCTTGTTTGAAGTTGGTTTGAAAAAGAGTAAAAAAAACTATATGAACAATTCCCTCGTTATGAAGCTCTATGTCATTGGCAGGTTAACAACTTGCCCGCTATCGGCAGAAACGAGACCTGCCTCCAAGATTTCTTGTGCATTCCGGCTTATGTATGGGCAGCACAACCCGTCTATATGTTCACCTGTTTCCAAGCAGTGAATTAGGTATTCTGGAGCGTTTCGCTTGCCCTCAGGAAGTGGGTCGGGGTCTATCACTTGTGCATCACCACCAGCAGGGTTCAGATTTACTTGGTTGCCGGTTACCGTCAATGCACCCTCAGTGCCGTAGACCACAGGATTTGGTGTGACATAACCTGTTTTTTGTGTCCACGATGCTTCGGTGATACCGAATGCGTTCCCATATTTCATCAGGATAACAGCGTTATCATCAGGAAGTGGATAGTCCTTGACAAAGGTGCCGCGGAAGGCTGTTACCTGCTCAGGCAAACCGAGTAGGTAGGCACACATATCTGCACAATAACAGCAATAATCCATCAGTGCGCCTGCACCATTTTTCTCTTCGTCATATAACCAATCATAGAAATAGCGAGAACATCCGATTTCTTTTGGTCCGTTATGCGCTGAACGCCATTTGAAATAGAATACATCACCGATTGCACCATCTTTGATAAGCTGCATAGCAGTATTCAGCGCAGGACTCCACGCAGTAGGCCAATTGATCATCAGGGAGATGCCAGCTTTTTGCGCAGCGTTAAGCATCTGATCGGCTTGTGACAACCGTGCTGACATCGGTTTTTCAGAAACGACGTGAACACCTTTTGCTGCTGCCGCTTCAACGATTTCCGGTCCAGCGTTATTTTCTGCACATGCTTGAACGATGTCTAATTCCTCTTTATCCAACATCTCTTGCCAAGAATCATAGACATTATCAACATTCGTTTCCGATTTGAATTGGTCACGTAATTCCGCGTTGACATCGCCTGCAGCGACGATCTCAACGTTTGGGTGTTCCTTCCAGCGATTCAGTTCGCCCCAGACATGGTCATGCACGAGCGAAGCAAAGCCAACGCGATAGGTTTTTGACATAAATTTCATCTCCTATATTCAGTTATTTATTTTTTCTTATTCCTCGGCGCGAACAGCAATTTTGATAGCTGTTTCGCCATTGATACGGTAGCCGCCATCAAGTGCCTTAAATCCATCTTCAACCTGTGAGAGTGGCAACTGATGACTAACCATATCAGCAAATGGTAATTCGCTTTTTTCAAGGAGCGGAAGTCCTCGGACGAAGTGCTCGTATTGACTTCCCCAGATCGCTTCAACGCGAAGGTTTTTGCGCATGAGCAATTGATTGATATTAAAATCAATTGAACCCATATCCACAAAGTGACCGACTTCCACAAAAGTGCCGCTACGTCGCGTGTACCCCAGTCCTTCGGGTGTTGCGGGAAGGAAACCAGCACATTCAAAAACAACGTCTGCCCCTTCATTGCGTGGTGTTTCAGATTTAACGAGTTCTGTCCGCTCCTCAGCAGAGGTAACCTCTTCAATATCGATTGTGACATCTGCCCCGAACCGTTTTGCCAGTTCCAACCGTCCTGCGGGTCCACCGACCATAATTATTTTTCCTGCTCCACTCAATTTTGCACAAGCAAGGGTTACCAATCCGATTGCGCCTGAACCCTGTACAACGACGGTATCACCAAGCTTTATCTCACCTCGCATGACGGCATGCACACCGACAGTAAAAGGCTCTACGAGGACAGCGACCTCTGGCGAAGTTTCTGTTTTCATAAAACAGGTATTGGGGTAGGTCAGATACATGTAATCAGCGAATCCGCCGCGGAAATGGGGTGCTTCATCCGGATTCCATTGAAAACCGTACCCACCGTAGTCAGTGCCGGGTGCGAATATGACTCTATCTCCCTCTTTGATCGGCTTACCGACATAGTCAGTTTTCACGCCTTCACCAATTGCTTCAACAGTCCCGACATTTTCATGCCCCAAGAGAATCTCTGTTTTGAAGCCGTTCTGCCAGTTATGGAGGTCGGTGCCGCAGATACCTGCCAACTCTTGACGAAGTAGCAGCGTGTTGGGTTCGGGGTCGGGTACTGGGTATTCGCGTATCTCAAAATCTTTGCCGTAAGCGACTACGGCTCTACCGGTCCGAGGCATAGTTATCTCCTTTCAAAATGCAAGGTAAGGATGTGGAACCCTCGTTTACCTCACAACCCTTTTCTCATGTGACTTACGCGAATCATGGAATTTTCCCTATTCTCACACGGTAGGGCCGGTTAGGAAACCGCCCCTACCAGGGAATTGCGTAAGTCCTATCTCATACGTATTTTCGCTTCTTTCGCGAGATCAGCACAATAGCAATAATAGCAATGATGAGGATTGGCACCCAGAACGTTTTTAGAATTGACCAGAAAATGGTAAATCCGATCCAAAGCAGGACTTCTATCCCAACGATAAGTGCCGTCTTACTCCACGGAAAGCTTGCGCTGTGCTGTTTTTTCAAGCGGTGTGCATATAGCCACGAAACACCTATAGTGCCAACAATAGCCAGAAAGAATAGTAAATTAACGAGATCTTGGATGCTCTCTAAAATGAAATCCATGATAATTTTACTCCTTTTAAGTTTACTTGTAAATATAGAGACACCACGTCCGAAAAAGATAGCAAGATTTGTCGGCGCCGACATTTTGTTTTATATTTTCGTTATTCACAATGTATCCTATTAGGATGGCTATAAACCGCCATACGTTCTCCTCGCATAAACCCAATTAATGTGAGATTTCCTTCATCTGCCAAGTCAACGGCAAGTGTGGATGCTGCTGAAACAGCAACAACGATAGGGATTCGTGCGAACAGTGCTTTTTGCACTATCTCAAAACTTGCGCGTCCACTCACCATTAAAATGTGTTTGTCAAGTGGTAGCATCTCTGCTAACAAAGCCTGACCGATGACTTTATCAACTGCATTATGTCTACCGATGTCCTCTCTAACAATAAGCAGTTCACCGTTTTCATCAAATAGCCCTGCCGCATGCAGCCCACCTGTTTTTTCAAAGACCGATTGCGCTGCTCGCAGCCGATCATTGAGTTTGTAAAATACCGTCTGATGCAAACGAAAAACCGAATCCAGAGGCTTTACTTGATGTTTAACAGACTCAATTGTCATTTTACCGCAGAGACCGCAGCTGGCATTTGCATGGAAATTCCTTTGCCATCCCTGTTGATCCTCAATATCCAATTCTTCGGTGAGACGAACATTAACAATGTTCCGCATCGTTTTCAAACCCGCACCTTGTCCGTTAGTTTTTTCATCAATAACATCGTCATCGCAGTATGCTATGATTTCAATGTCATCTACGGATTTGATGAGACTTTCGGTATAGAGAAAACCTGCTGCGAGTTCAAAATCATGTCCAGGTGTTCGCATGACAACGATTAAGCTCTGTTCTCCCACACGAATTTCAAGCGGTTCTTCTACGACCAATTCGTCTTCAACACGCGTCGGTTTTGACTGATGCCAGCGGATGACCTGTTTTGTGCATGTCTGTTGTTGCATGGTAAAATACGGAATGTGCGGTTGTCAAAAATACTATTCCATTGTTGGATTGAATTTTTGCCTATCTATCATAAGCAGGCCTTTTGTGGTACCAATCCAAGCCCGATCTTTGTCGACCACAATACACTGAATTGATAAATCATCCAATAATATTTTGGGATATCCGACAGTAGTTTCCTCATATTTATCAGCATCTGGGAAATAGATAGCAACGTAGTCATTCGCAGCAACCCATAGGTATGCTTTGTCGGCAATTCCAGTAACGAGGATGTCATCCAACTCAGTATCTTCCTCTGTTCCCTCTGAAACTGAGGCATAATCTCCATTTGCCCCGTCCCAATTTGCTTGAAAAAAGCCGTTTTCCGCGTTTTCTTCGTTGTACCAGGAAAAAAGTATTTTTTCACCAACAACATCGAATTTAATAATTTGTGTATCCGATTTAATGTCATAGAAACTCTGAGGGTTCCAAAATTCTAATTCCCGATTGAAAATGGCTATATCATCTCCTGATGTCCCTACCCATACTGCTTTCGGCGTAAGTGCTATGGAGTGAATGTCATTGGGAATGTTGCTGTTTTCTTCATTATAATGGGCTTCTATTATTCCAGTCTTAAGATTTTGTCGCACAACTCCAGCATCTGTAGCGAACCAAATTTCTTCATTATCCATCTTGATGTCTCGGATCCATATGCTTGGTAAACCGTCGGCAATTGTGTAATTTTTTATTTCAGTCGTTTCTTTGTTAAAATGTAAAATACCTTGATTTCGAGTGCCGATCCATACTTCAGATTTGTTCACTGCAATTGCACGGACATCCGGGACTGTCGGCAGATGCTTGTTAATTACCCATCCAGTTGCTTCAACCGCCTGCCATCTGCCATTGCCTCTTGTTCGGATGTGCGCTATTCCTTTTGGTGTACCTATCCAGAGGAATCCATTATCAACAGCGATAGCCTGAATACTGGGATCGGGCAAATTTTGTGTAAAGATGCTCCAAGCACTTGCTTGTAACACATCGTTTGCTTGTTCAATAATGGCAGGGGCATCCTTATTTTGCCGAATTACAAGGTTGGCTGTGTTAACTGCGTTTGCTTTGTCTCCTATCTGAAGGTAGATAAGTGCTTGTTTTAAGTAAGCGTTATTCACCCAAACACTATTCGGATAAATCCTAACGAAATTTTTCAAGGTATTTAGGGCTTTTTCAGATTCACCTGTTTCAGCTTGTAACCCTCCTATTAGGTAGGTAGCTTTTTCATGTTCAGGGGCATTCGGATATTGAGAAATTGTTTTTTGCAACAAATCAAGACCTGCCACCGCATCTTCTAAATTCTCTACAAGCAAAAATCCAGTTTGGTAACTAAGCGTTGGGATGGTCTCATGTTCTGGGTAATTCTTAAGTATTAATTGGAAGGCATCAACTGCTTGTGCGTACTTTTCCTTAGCATCTATATTGTCATCAATTGTAGCAATCGCATTATTACCAATCTCTTGAAGTTGCGGCACAAGGTCAAAATTCGCCGCATCCATCAGCGCGACAGAACGAAATCGTTCCAATGCTTTTGCAAAGTCTTTATCAGTTTTATGGAGTAATCCAAGTTGGTAATGTGCATCGGCAAACTTGGGAAATTCTTCCAACGCCTTTTCAAATTGTCGTTTTGCTAATTCGGGTAGATTTAAGTCTAACAGGTCCAATCCATTACGATAATGCTTTGCTGCGGTCCGGTCAGGGACATTTTCGAGTTTTTCGATAAAGCGAAGCGTATGTCCTTCTAATGGCAACTTTAAAACTTGTCCGCTATATTCAATCTCAAAATGTGTATCAGTTGCATTGCGCCAAGTACCGGTGAGTCTGTCACCGTTTTCCATGTCAACGATGACATATTGTTCGCTGTAAGCATCGCTTGTGAATAGCAGCAGTATCAGCGCGAAACTTGTTACTAAAAAGAGGGCATAAGTGTTTTTCATGGTTTACTTTCCATCTATATTCTTGATAAGTATATTGATATAATATCAGAAACAGCATCAAATGTCAAGTAGGTTTCAGATGTTTTGGGTGTGTAAAGTTTTTGGCAAAATCATTTCTCCGCTTATTGTAGAGGCGGGTCCCTGTGCCCACCCGTTGTTTGGCGCATTCGTCTTTAGGCATTCCCCGGGGACCCCGCCCTACAGTATAAAACATTACATGTTCTCCGCAATTTGAACCTTTGTGCCAAAATATTTACACACCCTCAGATGTAGGATGTAGGGTGCGTAAAGTTTTTTGCAGGAATTGAATGGGAGTTTGAAAAGTATTTATAAAAATGGTATCCTTACCTAAACTAAAGTTTGGACAATTTATGTCAGTTATATCTTGAGTTATCAAGTCTTTTTCGATTTTTCTGTAAGTTTTCCATATCAGTAGAACCTCACGAAAAATGCTGCACTCCAGCGGAGTGCTATGTTTATAGAAAACA
>JAJDWA010000021.1 GCA_022825825.1 Candidatus Poribacteria bacterium | reverse complement strand
TATTTGCAACACTGTTTCCGACAACAATGTTTTTCTGTGAGTTACGATGCAAAGCAAAACATAAAGAAAAACCTAAAAATCGTTGAAGATTCTACTTGAAACTGATCAGATGGACATATTTGGACGATAACTTCAAAAATAGTGTCTAAAGGACAGTGATTTCGGACAGAATTAGAGACACAATCGTGTTTACAAATCATAATGGACATCTGTTTGGAAGTCCTAACGGATGAAACTGTCCAAACTATAGGATGTATTATAACAGATGCGAAAAAATTAATCAAGACTGTGAGAGTAAATTGTTGCATAATTTGTGCATTAAAATCGAAAAATCTGCCAGGAAGAAACCCTGAAATGTCACTTAATAAAATCCTTGACATTTTCTGGTACTTTTGGTATTCTTAATATACAAGTTAAATAGTTTGGGATGTTTAGTTTTATTAACCTTCAACCGTGCTTGCCTACGGTTGAAAACAAACTATTAGGCAGAATGATTACAAAAATTTTAAATGAGGTATATACATGAAGTACTGGACAAAAAACTATAAAATTCTAACGAGCATCGCAGTGTATGTGATGTTGTTGACTGTTACCTTCATAACCAACGTGTGTTTTGCAAATGATCTGGTTTTACACCTCTCCTTTGATGAGATGAAAGGAGACGTTGTAGCAGATCTCTCAGAGTTTGGTAATGATGCAACCTTCAATGGTAAAACCAAATTGGTTGATGGAAAATTTGGAAAGGCACTTGACTTTGATGGTGCATCTTGGGGAGAAGTGGAAGACCACGATAGCCTGCATGTTGTGGATGGTATAACTGTTGAATTTTGGGCAAATTTACGCCCAAGTGCTGGTGGTCCAGGTAGTGATGTACAAACCGGTGTTGAAAAAGGCACTACGTGGAAAGCAGGCTTGTTTACGCTCGCTGCATGGTACCGAGGCGGCTCGCTCCTTCAATTTTTCGATTTACCCGATAATTGTCGCGAACATAATATTGGTGCCAGTATACAAGATGAAACTTGGCACTTTCTTGCAGGCACGTGGGATGGCACCACAATCAAGTTATTCATTGACGGTAAACTCAATAAAGAGTTGGAATGTAAGGGAAAGCTTACTTCTAACAATGACCCACTTTTTATTGGTGCACGCGGCGGAACTCAACGTTTTGTCAACGGTGCCCTTGACGAAATCAAAATGTATAACTATGCGTTAACTGAAGATGAACTCATGGCAGATATGGAAAATCCTACATCGGATGTTCTTCCGCAAGGTAAATTAACGACAACATGGGCGCGCATCAAATCTAAATAACTAACATAGCAAAGGAAGATAATGAAGACATTGGTTTATTTATTACCATTGATTATAGTTACACTCACCTTAACGGGTTGCGTAATCCCTTTTTTCTCTAACAAAGATTCTAAGGAGCAGGCCGGAGTTCCTGAGGAAAAAGTCGCAGTCGTTAAAACTAAAAAAGGCACATTCGTGATTGAGTTCTATACAGAGTCTGCCCCTGTGGCAGTCGAAAACTTCAAAAAACTGATTGGCCAGAAGTTCTATGATGGATTAACATTTCATCGAATAGTTGACGCACTCGGTTTGAATATTGTTCAAGGAGGATGTCCAAAAGGCGATGGAACAGGTAGTCCCGGTTGGACTATTGTGGACGAATACACGAATCCGAATCAACGGAAGCACATGAGAGGCACGGTAGCGATGGCACGGGCAAATATGCCAAATTCGTCTGGGAGCCAGTTCTATATCTGCCTCAAACCGCAGCCGCATCTTGATGGACAATATACCACATTCGGTGGCGTCATACAAGGGATGGATGTCGTCGATCTTTTGAAGATAGGCGATATCATGACTACAATCCGATTGGAGGCGAAGTCAAAATATGTTAAGGCAACAGAAAATTAATCAATTCCCCGTCATAATCTTAGTGTTAATATGTCTGTTTGTGGTTTTTGTGTCCGGTTGTACTCAACAAGACCAAAAGACGACGGAATCCACTACAGAAACAACGACCCCACAAGAGGTTATTAAACCTGCGGAAGATAGTGAAAAAACAGAACCTGAAGCCAAGCCGATGATTGACCCGGCGAATGCAATCGCGGTGATTGAAACGGCAAAAGGCAACATCGAATTCGAATTTTTCGCGTCTGATGCTCCACAAACTTCCAAACATTTCATACAAAATGTAAGCCGCGGATTTTACCGGGGTGAAAAATTTCATGATGTTGATCCACTTTATATACAAGCGGGTTCCAGCTTTACTAATGATAAACTCCCCATAGAAAAAAGCGAACACCCTCTTACAAAAGGAACAGTGCTGATGATAACGGAAGAGGGATCAGACGTTGCTGATGGAGACGAATTCATGATCTGTAAAGAGACTATTGCATTAGATGAAGACTGGACTATCCTCGGTAAAGTTATCAAAGGTTTAGAGGTTTTAGACAGTATAGAAAAGAATGATAAAATTGTGAATATCACAATTCGCGAACGCGACACAGAGTAGGGAATTGGGTAGTCTCTGCTTACTATTGGGGCTGCCCTATCTCAATAATGAAAGGAAGATTGAATGGCGTTAACAGTTATTCGGACAGCACGTCCGAGTCCAGTTTGGCAAGAAAGTTATGTACGCGTGAAAAAAGGACAGCGGCTTATAATTGATGCTGATGGCGCGTGGTCCCCCGACTTACAAAATAGAACCGGGTGGTGTGGAGCTGATGGTGTCCCGAAAACCCCTGCTGGTAATGGTTATTTGCATCCCGGGACGAATATCGGTGCACTCATCGCAAAAATCGGAAGCGACATTTTCGCTGTCGGGTCACGCTACGATAATCCGGCCCCCGCAGATGGTGTTATTTTTTTGGCTATGAACGAAAACCCAAACAATAACAACCAAGCGGGAAGTCTACTTGCACAAATTATTATTTTTGACGAATAATTTTGTTTAATCCCAAAAAGAATTTAGATAAGATTTCGGATATATCTTATCGGAATCATTACGTCAAGTCGGAGAAGTAAAATGGAAGAAACTGCAGCTCAGGAAGAGGTGCAACTCCCACCAATTGATTTTGAATCTTTTATCACTGATCTCATCACAACCGCGCATCTTTATCTACAGGGATTCCGAGATCCGGAAACAGATAAGATAATTGTGAATCTCGGTTTAGCGAAGCGAATGATTGATACATTAGAAATGTTAGAAGAAAAAACAAAAGGTAACTTAACTGCCCCTGAATCCAATTTTTTAGCAAATTCTCTCTATGATTTGAGAATGGGATATGTCCGTGCTGTCAATAGCCGGCCAGATACACCTGAAGAGGAAACACCTAACGAGGACAATAGTTCAACAGAAACAGACCAGACTGAACAAGTTACAAAAGAAGAAAACACTGATTCCTGACCATGTCGGTTATCAGATAATAAACCGAAGTCTTGAAATTTCACATAGACTGCATTACAACGGAGGATAATGAGTTATCAACGCAGGATCATTATTGCCTTCAGTCTGTTGTTTAGTCTCCTTATCATAGGAACCATCGGTTATTCACTGCTTGAAAAGAATAATCCACAGGGTGCGTGGGGGATTCTTGAGGCTGTTTGGATGACTGTAATTACGGTAACAACAGTGGGCTATGGTGATATGGAAATGGGTAATGCTGGACGCATTTTCACCATGTTTCTACTTATCGGTGGTGTCGGATTGTTCGTCTATTGCATTACCATCACAAATGCCATTCTGATTGAAGGACAATTATTAAGTTTTTTTAAACAAAGAAAGATGATACGAACAGTGGAAAAAATATCAAATCACTATATTATCTGTGGAATAGGGGACACGGGTTTGCATGTACTTGAGGAGATGCTTAAGGCAGAAGCGAGTTTTGTCGGCATTGAAATAGATGAGGAACGTTTGGAGCATCTCGCTGAAACCCATGATTTCCTATATCTACACGGTGATGCTACCGATGATGATATCCTTATCCGTGCTGGTATTGAACGTGCTAAGGGACTTGTGGCATGTCTCAGTCGGGACCAAGATAATCTATTTGTCGTCATTTCTGCCAAGAAAATTAACCCAAGTCTGCGCGTTGTTTCTAAAGCCGTAGAAAATAATTCACCGGATAAGCTTGTAACCGCAGGAGCGGATGAGGTCGTTTTACCTGACCATATCGGCGGAATTCGACTCGCTTCCGGTATACTTGAACCGCATCTCATTGATTTTTTTGCTAAGATGCAGATAAGTCGGCGAACGACACGGTTCGCTGAATCTATTATCCAACCTGACTCTAAACTTAATGGAATTACAATAGAAGATGCAAATATAAAAGAAGAAACAGGTTTAGTTGTGATAGCGATTCGCAGTAAGGATGGCACATATATCTATAATCCTTCTGGAGACTTGAAAATTGAAGCGGGGGACGCGCTCTTTGTAATATCTGACCAAAGACAGCTGCAAACACTTCATAAACTTACCGAAGACGCACGTTAGAAAAAATTAACTGTTTTAAAAATTTGAGAAGGAAACAACCGTATGCTCGCAACAGTGCTAAGCAGTGCAGTGCTTGGAATTGATGCCTATATTGTTAAAGTAGAGGTAGATGTTGCTGATGGTCTCCCAGCATTCAGCACCGTTGGTTTACCAGACAGTGCCATCAAGGAAAGTAGAGATAGAGTCACTGCGGCCATAAAAAACTCTGGCTTTTACTTCCCACCAAGCCGAATTACTGCGAACTTAGCACCAGCGGATATCCGAAAAACGGGCTCCGCGTTTGATCTTCCTATTGCCGTTGGTGTGATGGCTGCCACGAATCAGGTAGATTTAAGCAGCCTTGAAAGCACAATGATATTGGGTGAACTTGCACTTGATGGTAGCATTCGGAGCATACAGGGGGGACTCCCTGTTGCTATTGCTGCGAAAGAGAATGGCGTGCAGAATCTCATCCTACCTGCTGAAAACGCAAAAGAAGCAGCAATTGTTGATACGTTGAAAGTTTATCCCGTTGAAAGTCTATCGGAAGCTGCCGCATTTCTGAATTCTGCCAAGGATATACCGCCAGAACCCCCGACACTCAGCACTATGGCCGACGAAAAAGTAGGTGCAGAATCCCTCCTCGATTTAATTGATGTTAAGGGACAAGAACATGTGAAACGCGCGGTTGAAGTGGCAGCAGCTGGCGGACATAATCTGATTATGATTGGTCCTCCCGGTTCCGGTAAAACGATGATTGCCAAGCGAATTTCTTCGATCTTGCCAACGTTGTCTATAGACGAATCTCTGGAAACGACAAAGATTCAGAGCATTGTCGGTATTTTACCAAGCGATACGCCGTTGGTAACGAAACGTCCGTTTCGCTCTCCACATCACACCATTTCTGACGCAGGTTTGATCGGCGGTGGAAATATCCCACGCCCCGGTGAGGTGAGTCTCTCCCATAACGGTGTGCTTTTTCTTGACGAACTGCCCGAATTCCGCAGGAACGTGCTTGAAGTCATGCGGCAACCTTTGGAAGATGGTCACGTAACGATCTCACGTGCTGCTGCATCGCTTACCTATCCCGCTAATTTTATGCTTGTTGCAGCGATGAACCCGTGTCCGTGCGGTTTCTTCAGCGATCCAAATCGTGAGTGTAAATGCACACACAAACAGATACAGACGTATGTTTCCCGAATTTCCGGCCCGCTGTTAGATAGGATAGATATTCAAGTTGAGGTCCCCGCAGTGAAATATGCCGAACTTTCTGCAGATGTAACGGGAGAACCGTCAGCAACCGTGCGTGAACGGGTAGAAGCTGCTCGCCGAATTCAGCATGAACGTTTTGAGGGCACGACAATACATGCAAACGCCAATATGGAATCTAAGCAGATCCGAGAGTATTGTCCGATTGAATCGCAAGCACAGGACCTGCTACGTGTCGCTATCAATCAGTTAGGATTGAGCGCAAGAGCTTATGACCGCATTTTGAAAGTATCACGCACCATTGCAGATTTAGATGAAAACCCGAATATAGAACCTGGGCACGTATCTGAGGCAATACAATATCGGAGTTTAGACCGAAGTTTTTGGAAAAAATAAAAGGAGCGATTTTGATGAAAACGAAGTTTTTATTTTCAATTGTCTTGGCATTATTTTTAATTTTCAATGTACATTTACCGTCTGCTTTCGCGCAAGACTACACAACGTGGGGTTTACCCGAAGGTGCTAAAGCACGTCTTAGTAAAGGCAATATAAACGGATTTACATATTCTCCAGATGGGACGCGTCTTGCAGTTGTGAGCGGTCCAGGTATTTGGATATACAGCGTAGCGACTGGTGAAGCACTTGATTTGCTCACGGGACATACGAGTGGGAGTGCGGTCTTTAGTGTAGCGTTCAGTCCGGATGGACAAACACTTGCAAGTGGGAGTGAGGACAGCACTATCCGTCTATGGGATGCGGAAACTGGTGAACATAAGAAAACACTCAGAGGACATACGAGTGCGGTCTTTAGTGTAGCGTTCAGTCCGGATGGACAAACACTTGCAAGTGGGAGTTTTGACAACACTATCCGTCTATGGGATATAGAGACAGGTCAACACAAGAAAACACTCAGAGGACATACGCATTGGGTCAATAGCGTAGCATTCAGTTCGGATGGACATGCCCTTGCGAGTGCGAGTTCAGACAAGACTATCCGTTTATGGGATGTGGAAACTGGTCAACACAACACACTTGAAAGACATACGGATGGGGTCTATAGCGTAGCGTTCAGTCCGGATGGACAAACACTTGCGAGAGGGAGTGAGAACACTATCCGTTTATGGGATGCAAAGACAGCTCAACACAAGAAAACACTCAGAGGACATACGGATAGGGTCTTTAGTGTAGCATTCAGTCCGGATGGACAGACACTCGCAAGTGGGAGTTGGGACAACACTATCCGTTTATGGGATGCGGAAACTGGTCAACACAAGAAAACACTCATAGAACATACGAGTTCGGTCTATAACGTAGCATTCAGTCCGGATGGACAAACACTTGTGAGTGGAAGTGAGGACAACACTATCCGTTTATGGGATGCGGAAACTGGTCAACACAAGAAAATACTCATAGAACATACGAGTTGGGTCTATAACGTAGCGTTTAGTCCGGATGGACAAACACTTGCGAGTAGGAATTGGGACACTATCCGTTTATGGGATACAGAGACAGCTCAACACAAGAAAACACTCAGAGGACATACGGGCGGAAGCGTAGCATTCAGTCCGGATGGACAAACACTTGCAAGTGGAAGTGAGGACAACACTATCCGTTTATGGGATATAGAGACAGCTCAACACAAAACACTTGAAGGACATACGGATAGGGTCTTTAGTGTAGCATTCAGCCCGGATGGACAAACACTTGCAAGTGGCAGTCAGGACAAGACCATCCGTTTATGGGACGCGAAAACAGGTGAACATAAGCACACACTTGATGGGCATACGAATTGGGTCAATAGCGTAGCATTCAGTCCGGATGGACAAACACTTGCAAGTGGGGGTGGGATTGACGACACTATCCGTTTATGGGATGCAAAAACAGGTCAACACAAGAAAACACTCAGAGGACATACGCATTGGGTCAATAGCGTAGCGTTCAGTCCGGATGGGCAAACACTTGCGAGTGGGCATGGGGAAACTATCCGTTTATGGGATGCGGAGACAGGTCAACACAAAAAAACACTTGAAGGACATGCGTATAGGGTCTTGAGTGTAGCATTCAGTCCGGATGGACAAACACTTGCAAGTGGGGGTGGGATTGACAGGACTATCCGTTTATGGGATGCGGAAACTGGTCAACACAAGAAAACACTCAGAGGACATACGTATGGGGTCAATAGCGTAGCGTTTAGTCCGGATGGACAAACACTTGCAAGTGGGAGTGGGGATGGCACAGTACTGCTGTGGCACGCCACACCTATGTCAACCACAGATGCCACAGTACACATTTTGGCAACTCCAGGCCAATCATGGACTATCGGAGATCAATTAACGTTACCTCTAAAAATCATAGGCGGAAAAAAAGTCGCAGGTTATCAGGTAACCGTGTCTTATGACCCCACAGTACTCCGCTATGTCAAGAGTGAGAACGGAGATTATCTGCCCGAAGGCACTGCCTTTGCAGCACCAGTCGTTGAAGGGAGTAAGGTGACGCTTGCGGCAACAGCTCCTGCAGGTGAAAGTCAAGGCGATGGCACACTTGCCACACTCACGTTTGAAGTCGTTGCCATCAAATCTTCAACGTTGCGGTTATTCGCAGTCAGGTTTGTTAATGCGGCGGGAGAACATTCCCTTCCGCAGACGGAAAACACAGATATTGAGATGCTTGACCCCCGCGCAGTTGACCCGAATGGAAAACGTACTACAACCTGGGGAAAGATTAAAACGACAGCCGTTTTTCAAAACTACCCGAACCCGTTTAATCCGGAGACGTGGTTCCCGTATCGGTTAGGAGCAGCTGCGGACGTGACGTTGCGTATCTATTCAGTAGATGGCGATCTGATTCGGACATTAACGTTAGGAAATCAGGAAGCAGGTTTGTACGGTAGCAAAAGCCGTGCAGCCCATTGGGATGGCAGAAACGAGCGCGGTGAACCCGTGGCAAGTGGGCTCTATTTCTATACGTTCACCGCCGGGGATTTCACGTCAACACGGCGGATGCTACTTCGCAAATAGCCAAATAAAAACGAGGTATACAAATGCAACCGAATTTTATTATCTTTTTAACCGATGACCAAGGTTATGGTGACCTTTCCTGCATGGGCGCTACAGATTTCAAGACACCGCATCTGGATAGAATGGCAGCTGAAGGCATCCGTTTCACTGATTGGTACTCCAATTCACCTGTCTGTTCACCATCTCGTGCTGCGTTATTAACAGGAAGGTATCCGTGCCATGCAGGTGTGCGATCAATCTTAGCAGGACACCGCACAGCGACAGGATTGCCACCTTCCGTTCCTACTATTGCAACCGCACTCAAGGAACTCGGTTATTATTCAGCAATGTCGGGGAAATGGCATCTTGGTCTTGCAGAGGGTTCACGACCTGAAGATCACGGATTTGATGATTGGTTCGGTTTTATGGCGGGATGCATTGATTTCTATTCTCATATCTTCTATTGGGCATTGGGACGACCGGATTTTGACCAAACCCATGACTTGTGGGAAAATGGTGAGGAAATATACCGAAATGGTGAATACTTTACGGAGTTGATTACGGAATACGCAATAAGATATATCCGAAAAGCAATCGAACTTGACAAACCATTTTTCCTTTATGTGCCTTACAATGCCCCACACTATCCGATGCATGCGCCACAGGAATATGTAGATAGGTTTCCAAATCTACCTTGGGACAGACAGATTATGGCTGCAATGTTAAGTGCCGTTGACGATAGTGTCGGCGAAATTTTTGCTGAATTGGAACGTCAAGGGATTGCTGAAAATACCTTCTCATATTTCCAGAGCGATAACGGACCTTCACGTGAAACTCGAAATTGGTTAGATGGCACACAAGACCCTTACTACGGCGGTAGTGCGGGGAAACTCAAAGGACACAAATTCAGTCTCTATGAAGGCGGTATACGTTCTCCAGGAATTATGCATTGGCCAAAAGAAATTCCACCTGGAAATGTCATCAGTTTAGTAGGTGCTGCAATGGATGTTTTCCCAACTTTTCTATCCGCTGCTGGTGGAGATTTATCAAAATATCAACTTGACGGATTAAGCCAGATAGGGGTGGTGTGTGATGGATGGTTTTCACCTCATACCGATATCTTTTGGGAAATGGGGAAACAGACTGCTATGCGACGGGACAATTGGAAATTAGTACTTAATGGTCAATTGGTAGAAGGAGCACCTCCAGAAGATGATGTCCACCTTGCTGACCTTGAAACCGATATGGGTGAAACGAAAAACTTAAAAGACGAACATCCAGAACTCACTGCTGAATTGACCGAAGCGGCACAAACGTGGCGGCAAGATATTGAAAACTATTGGGAAACACATAAGGAAGAACGGAACGGTACGACCGGATATGTGAGGCAGTAGTGTGTTAACCGACAAACAAGATACTTTCGGACACCTGCTTACCGATTTTCACAATGGAGAACAGCGCGTTGAAATCGTTGAGCGAGAAGATGATTATATTGACATAAGTCGTTTAGGACCACTTGCCTATTTTGCCGAATATACTGAATGGGCAGAACACCAAAAACTCGCTATGGGATATGCTGTTGGACGTGTTTTGGACATCGGTTGTGGCGCAGGACGACACTCGCTCTATCTTCAGGAAAAAGGACATGATGTCTTAGCTACCGACATTTCACCGTTAACTATACAACTCTGCCAGCAACGAGGCATAAAAAACGCTTCGGTAGTGTCTATTACGCAATTAAACGCCAAACTTGGTATCTTCAACACGATCCTCATGATGGGACATAATTTTGGACTCGTTGGCAGTTATAAGAGAGCAAGATGGTTATTGAAACGATTCGCGAGTATGACAACAGATGATGGAAAGATCATCGCTGAAACGATGGACCCATACCAGACGGAAAATCCTGCCCATCTCGCTTACCATCAATATAACCGGGATCGGGGTAGGATGAGCGGACAACTAAGGCTGCGGATACGCTATAAACAGTATGCCACCCCTTGGTTCGACTACTTGTTCGTTTCAAAATCAGAACTGGAAGATATTCTTGTTGGAACAAGTTGGACAATTGAACGCTATATCGACTCAGACAAACCTACATACATTGCAATTTTGAAAAAACAGGATACATAAATGACACCTTTCAAATTTGCCTTTTTTACAGATACACATCTTTATCCAAATGCCACGCAAAACTTTGCAGGTGGACTGCAACAGCAAAAAAATAGCGTTGCCCTTTATGAAAAGACGATTGAACAACTCAACGCTTTTGACCCTGCATTTGTAGTTCATGGTGGAGATATTGTGTGCGGCGGACAGAGTTTTGACATGTCAGCAGAGGAGTATGTAGAAGCTCTAAATACCGCTCAATCGCTTGGCGAACGTCTAAATATGCCTTGTTACTATATGCCCGGCAACCACGATCTCCACCCTGAGACCGGTTCTAAAACCTCCTATTTAGAGCGATTCGGTATAAACGGTATGGGATCTGTAAGTTTTGGCAAGGAAAATATCCGATTCATTCTGCTTGATGCACAGGAAGTACCTGAAGACCTGACGCACGGATATGTCAGTACAAATCAGCTTGCTTGGGTAGAACGTGAAATGAAAAAAGCCGCAGATTATGGGGAAGAAATCATCTTTTTTTCGCATCAACTACCATTTCCGAGTGTAGAATTTCAGGGGATCGGTTCAAGAATTGCCAACTCTGCTGAGATTCTTGAAATTGTAGCACCCTTTGAGAAACAAATATTAGGTTTCTTTTGTGGACATCAACACCTCAATCGTGTCTTTAGAGAACAAGGTTTGTTATGTATTGTCACATCTGGTATTATATGTTATCCGATGATGTGGCGACAAGTTCATGTTTATCCGGATAGAGTTGAGGTTAATTCTGTTCCTGTTGACTTGCCAGAAGTGCTTGCCGAATCGGAAGCAGTCAATCCAGATAATAATCTATATCTATCTGGTCGCCCCAGAGATCAGGAATTTACTATCCAACGGAAAAGTAATGGAGTCAATGGCTAAATGTTTTGATGTATTGTAAACCTATGTAGTGGTTTCCCAATCTTATGAAGGTTAGGGTGCCATCTGGCTCGTTTTAAGCTTCGGAATTTTTTAATTTATTTGCATCAATTCAATAAAACTTTCGCAATGTGAAGAAAAAAGAAAGGGTCTGTGGGATAGATGAAACAAGAGATGCTGATTGACAGGTGAACACTGTTGGATAAAATGAGTTTAATTAATCATATACCACACCTAAGAGAAAATCAATGAATTGCCTTGATTATGGACTTTCTTTTATTAACTCTGTTGGCAACGGAAATGCCCCCCGCTTTTGGGTCGAATCTCGATGCCGTATCATAGATAACACAGATGGAAGTTTCAGCGATTATTACCAATGTGGTTCGTGTAAGAGTGAACACACCTTTGCGGAGAAAAATCTCTTCATAAATCCAAACTATGACTTCCTCCCCGTTTTTGGCGAAAAACATATAGCGGTATTCAGAAGGCATGCTTACTGTAACGATAACTACGTTGAGTATAGACCGGCGCAGGATTATTGGGGAGGCGCCCTGTTTGATGTTCAAGAGGCATCGCAGGTCCGGGTCCTTGATAGCAACGCAGCCATTATTGAGGCGACACAAAAATGTCTACCCATCGTAACGCACACAGAAATATGGGATACCAATACACATCAGCGGGCAATTATCGAGTGTCCGGTTAAAACGATGAACATAGATGAAAACGCAGGCATCTACCAAGTTGATACAGGAATTGTTCTATTTCCAGATATGTCAAAGCGATATGATCGGCAGATTGAGACGTTCAGCCTCGCCTACGTTGCTTTCAACGCATCGCACTTCGCTGACTTTGTTATCGAACGCCCCACTGCCATCATTAAAAATGGAGTGGAAGTT
This sequence comes from Candidatus Poribacteria bacterium, assembly GCA_022825825.1. Taxonomy (GTDB): domain Bacteria; phylum Poribacteria; class WGA-4E; order WGA-4E; family WGA-3G; genus MSPOR6. The sequence continues at coordinate 144,777 of JAJDWA010000021.1, read as the reverse complement.
ACCCAAGTTTACCACTATTCCGAAATTCGGAGTTTAGAAGCAAAGAATACCGTGTTCTGCATCGGTGAACTTTGACAGACACTCCCATGTAATTGCAATAGCGTCTATCTTTGCTTTACAATACAACAAATGAGTTCAACGTAGCCAATAGCCAAAATGATTAAAGTTCAAAATCTCTCAAAAAACTACGGCCCATTTCAGGCACTCAAGGATATATCCTTTAGCGTAGACAAGGGGCAAATCGTTGGATTTCTTGGACCTAACGGTGCTGGTAAAACGACGACGATGCGGATTCTGACCTGTTTTATGCCTGCAAGTAGTGGAAAGGTCACTGTTGCAGGTTACGATGTGTTCAAAGAATCTCGCGAGGTGCGCGAACGAATCGGATATCTTCCGGAAAATATACCGCTTTACACCGAAATGACGGTCACAAAGTATCTCGCTTACATGGCAAAAATCCGAGGTGTTTCACGTAAACAAATCAGAGAAAGATTGGATATTGTTATTGAATCGTGCGGATTAACTGAAAGGCGTAATCAGATTATAGGACAGCTGTCACGCGGTTTTCGGCAACGCGTTGGTTTAGCACAAGCTCTGGTGCATGCCCCTGAAGTCCTAATTCTTGACGAACCGACCTCTGGTTTAGACCCACGCCAAATCGTTGAAATACGTGAATTAATCAAGGAGCTCGGTAAAGAACGAACCATTCTCTTCAGCACACACATTCTCCCCGAAGCAAGCCAAACGTGTGAACGACTGTTGATTATTAGTAAAGGTAAAATAACAGGTGATATCCAATTGTTGAACGGGCGCGCTGTTTCAAACCAAACCCCGATTAAAGAAGAAAGCGAAGTTCTCGTAAAGACACTTTCCATTGTAGTAACTGCTGGACAACCAAATGAAATAATAGATGCACTCACAAATATTCCTGACACTGTTTCAGTTGAGCAGTCTGTCATAGACAACGTAGATGACACTTTGACATTCCATATTCAATATGCTTTCACAGACGATATTCGGGCAGCGGTAGCAAAAACTGTTATTGATAGTGGTTGGAATCTGCTTGAAATGCGTACCGATGAGATGAGCTTAGAGGAGTTATTTCTATCTTTAACCTCTGAAACTGCAGCGTAGAGAATGTCCCGGGCGAAGATTGTGAAAATTTACTACTATTCATTATTTCTTGTCGTATTATGCAGCGGCTTGATTGCCTGCAACAGCGATAATTCAGAGAGTCTTATCCAACCTGACACCGAAGAAAACCGTGCCGTAATTGACTTTGACGAGATGGTCTTAATCCCCGCAGGAGAAGTAACTATCGGCACCGATGAAAAAACCGATCTAACTTTTGGTAATGAAGCCGATTCACAGGTCATTTTTGTGGAAACGTTTTACATTGATAAATATGAGGTTACAAACGGACAATACGCAAAATTCTTGTCGGAAACAGGGCATCGGAAACCGAAATTTTGGGATAATCCATCGCTGAATGCCCCCAATCAACCTGTTGTTGGTGTCAATTGGGAAGATGCTGAGATTTATGCTAAATGGGCAGGGAAAAGATTGCCCACTGATATTGAGTGGGAAAAAGCAGCACGCAGCATTGATGGGCGTCTCTATCCCTGGGGTGATGGCTATGACGCATCGCTGGGGAATTTTGATGACGATGGACAAATGGACGGTAAATTCGACGGCTACGCCATGCAGCCTGCTCCGGTAGGAAGTTTCGGGAAAGGGATTAGCCCGTACGGATTGCATGACATGTCTGGCAATGTTTGGGAATGGGTAATAAGTACGCTTGATGATAATGCTATAGATGCATACACCACAAAGATTAATTCGAAACTGACCAACGGAATAATCTACACAATCCGTGGAGGTTCATGGACTAACGGTCCTGGAGATACACGTACTACAGTTTTTTATATTTATCCCGCACAATGCAGCGATCACAGTAGTTCCGTTGGATTTCGTTGCGCAAAAACACCCTAATATTTCTTCAACAAAAGATTCTTTTTCTAAATTCCCTTAACGAACGCATTTAACTATGAAAAGACAAAATACATCAAAATCATTAGTCCGTCTTTTGATACTATTGATGTTCGTACTATACGGTTGTGGTGAGAACGAGAAACTCCCCGTAGAAGAAGTATTAGAACTAACCGATGAAACACAACCTATAGAGACTCCGGATGGAATGGTCTATGTTCCTGCTGGTGATTTTCTTATGGGAAGTGATCTGGAAGAAGACCCGTTGGCAGATCCGCTTGATGAACTACCACAGCATAAGATTTATTTAGACGCCTTTTTTATTGACAAATATGAAGTCTCAAATGCCGACTATACCAAATTTGTTGAAGCGACTGGACATCGGAATTCTATCTTTTGGGACAACCCCAAATTCAATCAACCAGATCGACCAGTTGTCGGTGTGACATGGGGTGATGCTGCAGCTTATGCAAAGTGGGTTGGAAAACGATTGCCAACTGAAGCGGAATGGGAAAAGGCAGCACGTGGCACAGACGGACGTATCTGGCCCTGGGGCAATGAATTTGATCCAACAAAATGCAACTTTGACGACGAAGGTAAATTTGATGGACATCTTGATGGGTTTGCAATGGCCGCACCAGTAGATAGCTTTCATCAAGGAGCCAGTCCTTACGGCGCGCTCAACATGGTCGGAAATGTAGCAGAATGGGTTTCAGACTGGTTTGACCAGGAATACTATGCGGTTAGTCCAAGAGAAAATCCGAAAGGACCAAAGAATAGTGGAATGGGTAAAAAATCTTGGCGAGGTGCGAGCTGGTTTGCCGGTTTAGACCACATGCGGTGTGCTTACCGAGATTATGACGATATTGTCGCCAGTGGACAAATTATTGGATTCCGATGTGCGATGGATGCCCCTAAATCAGAGTAATATCAAATTACTTATAGTAAATCAGAAAATATGTGAACACTTCAATATACAACCTATATCGCCACCCACTGCTGGCGAGGTTTCCTAACCTCGCCAATGTCCAGGTACTTGTTGGTATAAATCGTAAGAGCGTGGCTCTGTGCCCGTCCGTTATTGCTTACCAAGAATAGCGAGGTACAGAGACCTCATCCTACATCTGAAGTAAGAAAAGAATGAGACGTATTCGCCCAACTACTCTTTGGATTATCTGCTGCATCACAATATTCTTCATCGGTTGTGAAGATGAAAGTTCTCAACCAATCAATGAAGATATTGAAACAGAAGTAGATATCTTTACGGAACGTGAATGGGCAGTAATTCAACGTTTATCTCCCCTACCTGCTACACCTCCGCCAAATCCGACAAATCGTGTTGCCAACAATCCTGATGCTGCAAAATTAGGACAAATGTTCTTCTTTGATGAAAGGTTTTCAAGGAATGGCACCGTTGCATGTGCAACTTGCCACTCACCTTTTCACGGATTCGCAGACGTTGAAGCGACCTCTTTAGGCGCAGGAAGAGGCACGCGAAACGCACCGACACTGCTCAATGTTGCCTATAACAAATGGCAGTTTTGGGATGGGAGAGCTGATACATTATGGTCACAGGCACTATTTGCCCTTGAAGGTGAGAAAGAACAAGCAGGCACACGACTTCAGTATGCACATCTTATTAAAGAGTTTTATCAAAACGATTATGAAGTGGTGTTCGGCCCACTACCCAATTTAGCTGATACTAACCGATTTCCGGTTACAGGCAAACCGGGGGATGTTCAGTTTGACAATATGTCAGAAAAGGATAAGATAGCAGTTAATACTGTTTTTGCAAATATTGGTAAAGCAATTGAGGCTTATGAACGTCTCTTGGTTAGTCACAATGCCCCGTTCGATAAATACGTAGCAGGTGATGTGAATGCGATTGGAATTGAAGCGAAACGCGGCTTAAAAATCTTTATCGGAAAAGGCGTTTGTATTCTCTGCCATGATAGCCCTAATTTCACAGACAACGAATTTCATAATCTTGGCGTCCCTCAGGGAAAACTCCCCTCAGATACTGGTCGTTATGATGGCATTAAGCAACTCTTAGACAACCCGTTTAATGGTGGTGGGACCTATAGCGATAGTCCAGAGACTCCCCAAAGGATATTGAATTTTCTGGAGCCAACACAGCAACATAAAGGGCAGTTCAGAACACCCACACTCCGAAACGTAGCACTTACTGCTCCGTACTTCCACACAGGTGAGTTTCCAACATTGGAATCTATCATTGCCTTTAATAACGCAGGTGGTGTTCCATCTGGATTTGTTGGGACGCGTGAAGGCACGCTGGAACCGCTAAACCTGAGTGAACAAGGAGTGCAAGATTTAGTCGAATTTCTACGGACATTAACAGGTGAATCCCCTCCCCAACACTTGTTAAGAAAACCAAAACTTCCATAGTTCATCCCAATTCAATTGAACGTTCCATTTTTCCTTGGATTAGCCGTAATTGGTTAACAAATTTTCTTGAAATTTGTCAAATTTTCTTGAAATTATTTTGAAAGTTTTGTATAATACAAGCAAATTTAGATTCTGTGATGGAAACTTTGGCAAACATGAACGGAATTGTTCCCGACTGTTATCAAAACAACGCTTAACATTGTAGGGCTAACAAAATGCAAAACACTAACCCAAATGTTGAAAAAGCAGCCTCAATTAGAATAAGTCAACTCTACAGTTGGTTTGTCTCTATCCTTTCTTGGTCTTTGTCTGCTATGCGTTTCATTAACTTATCGTTATTACCCCCCCCTCAATGTATTAACACTTGTAATAATATATCAGGTAACGAACAAGCGAATATCGGTAGTAACCGTCAATCGTTCATCGCGCCCGCATACTCTCTATCTAACATGGAGAATGTGTGGGCTATTTTGTTTGCAGAAGGTGGGATACTCCTACCTAATATTTATTAACACAACGCGTGAAGATTCCTCATGTTATTTTTGGAGCTTTACGTAAACTTTCAAAAAGGAGTTTTTTCATGAAAAAAGTGATTGTTTTTATGGCATTTGCCATGGGGTACTTTCTTGTAGTAGCCGCTATTCCAACTATCAGCATAGCGGCACCCCTCGGAGAAGTCGCAATCTATACTGAACGAGCTGGCTGGATGGGACAACCCGCCGCAGCAAGAGAAGGAGAAGAATTAGCTGACCTTCTCAAGAAGCCCAAAAAGGTTGTTATATTAGCTGAAAAAGAAATTGGGTCATGGGCAGAAGACCACACCGACAACGACCAAGCGGATATTATCGTTACTTTCGGTGATTTTCCCTCGACACTTTACACCCCAGGAAATGCTGATCCTGATGGTTCTATCGCTGAAGACTTCCTTGAAGGTGGAAATATCTTCCTCAATACTGCGGATTATATTTTTTACGTGGTGCATGGTGCTGGTACCAACGGCGAACAAGCCTTAAAAAACATGATGGACATCAACGCCGACATGTGGGCAGATGGTACCGCTATCAAACCGACAGACGACGGTAAGAAATATACACCCACTCTTGCCGCCTTTACTTCAGCACGAACTTTTAAGCGAGCTCAAATTGTTAACCCCTGGGAGGTAGAGGTCGTTTTTGGTGATAATGGGTCAGGGTTTCTGGATCCAGTAATTGTGCACGATACCCAAACCGATGGGCGAATCGGCATCGCTTATCAAATATCTGGTAATGATGGGCTTCCACGAGGAGAGGTCTTCGCCGAAATGATTGATAATTATCTGGCTGATGCCCTCGGTGCCGCAGCAGTAGCCCCTAATGAAAAAGTTACTACCACGTGGGCACATATCAAATCTGATATTTAACCTGTCCCTGTAGGGACGTCCTGTTTGTTACGTCCCTACAAATCATTGATCCATTGGATCAAATCTAAAAGGAGAAAATAATGAAAATTAGACAATTGTTAATCCTATTCACGATCCTGTTTGCCTTTACTGTTACAGCGTCAAGTTGGGCAGATCTCGGTGATGTTGCGATTTTTAGTGAAGACGCGGGATGGATTTCAAAAGAGAATGCTGACATCCAACGTGCTATTGTCTTTGACAACCTGAAAAACGCCGTTCCGTCTGTTGATGAAGTCGTCTACAAAACAGATGCAGAAATTGGTCCGTATGCAGAAGAACGTATTGACGATGGTGTGGCAGACATTCTCATCATCTTCGGATGGTTTCCAACAACGCTATATACGCCAGGAAATTCGCAAGTTGACGATTCTATTGCTGAAAGGTTCCTCTATGGCGGCAATATCATTCTGAATTGTTGTGACTACATCTTCTATGTTACTGAAGGTGGCGGCGCTAATGGTGAGAATGGGTTGAAGACCATCATCAATATCAACGCAGATATGTGGGGTGATGGAACGCAGATTACACCGACTGACGTGGGAAAAAAATACACCCCTTCATTGGAAAATTATACCTCTAACCGACCGTTCAAAAGTGATCAGATTGTTGATCCCTGGAGCGTTGAAGCCGCTTTTGGAGACAACGGTGCCGGATTCTTTGACCCGGGTCTCATCAAGTTGAACAATAGTAGTGGTCGTGTTGGTATTTGTATGCAGGAGGGGAACAATGGTACTCTCCCTCGTGGCCAAATCCTCATTGAGATGATTGACTTTATCTCACAACAAGCAGATGTGGTTACCCCCGTTGAACCTGCTGGAAAAGCAACAACGACCTGGGGGCATCTGAAAGCTGCTCGTTAACTTAAATGTGGTATTGCAGTAAAATTTAGGTAAAACTATTTGTTAAATATCACGAAAAGAGAGCATCTTCCAATTGGAGGGTGCTCTCTTTTCTGTTATAGCAAACCCATAATTATTTAGACACTGCAGGGTGTTCACATATTTTAGATTTGCTATGAAACATTAACGTTTGTGATAAAATGTGCTGAAAAACCGAAAACTAAATAACTCTGACAGTATTTTCAAAAATGTTGATTTTTTAATAAATTTGTGATATAAAATCAGAAACGTCTTTTGGAGAGGAATACCTGTGAAACTTGTTACATTCAAAAAGTCAGTGTTAGACGTAGATTCTCGACTCGGTGCTTGGATTGATGAGGATAAAATTGTCGATCTTAGATTAGATGTCCCTGATATGATCCAATTCTTTGAACAAAATTGTACCGCAGACGCACAAAAACGTATTGACACAGTCCAACAGCAACTTAATGACGGTTCCGATTTGTCCGATATAGTTTTCTCTGTTTCCGATGTTCAACTGCTTGCACCATTCCCACGCCCAGCAAGTTTACGTGATTTCGGTGTGTTCAAAACGCACATGGATGCCGCCTCACGCATAACTGGCAAGGAGATTTCGCCTGAATGGTTCAAACTTCCCAACTATTATCGCGGCAGCACAAGTCCAGCTTCTATTGCAGGACACGAAGCCGTTGTTACGTGGCCAAATTACACGGAAAAACTTGATTTTGAACTGGAATGGGGAATCTACATCGGCAAAACCGGCAAGAACATCTCAATTGAAGAAGCCCCTAATTATATTGCAGGGTATACGATTTACAACGACATTAGTGCTCGTGATATTCAATTCCGACACATGACTCTTTCGCTCGGTCCCGCCAAGGGAAAAGACTTTGACAACAGCAACATCATGGGACCGTGCATTGTTACCCCAGATGAAATCGGTGATCCGTCCAACCTAAAAATGACAGCAAGGGTTAATGGAGAAGTTTGGGCAGAGGGCAGTACTTCTGATATGTATTACAGCTTCGCAGAAATGATTTCGTTTGTGTCTCAGTCAGAAACGCTCTTTCCGGGTGAATTTCTTGGCTCTGGCACTGTCGGTAACGGGTGCGGTTGGGAACTTGACCGATGGATTCAACCCGGAGATGTGATTGAACTTGAAGTTGAAAACATTGGCGTTTTGAGAAATCGAATCGGTAAACCTGAAGAAAATCCCGCTGCTTGGAAGGAAAAAGTTTAACAGTGCGACTGAAAAATAAAGTGGCTATCATCACAGGAGCCGCATCTGGAATCGGTAAAGCCACCGCCAAACTCTTTGCAGAATATGGAGCGAAGATTGTAGTAGCGGATATTGATGAAGATGGTGGAAACCAGACTGTTACCGACATTCAAGACGCAGGTTATAAAGCAATCTTCGTTCAAACCGATGTAACAATAAAAGATCACACTGAACAGATGGTAGAGAAAACCGTAGAGACTTACGGAAAATTGGACATTCTGTTTAATAACGCTGGCATCGCAATGCGCTTACCAGTTGCTGAATTGTCTGAAGAAGACTGGCACCGTTGTTTAGATGTGAATCTTACAGGTGTTTTCCTTTGTGCAAAGGCAGCTATTCCTGCTATGCAAAAGAACGGTGGGGGTTCTATTATCAATATGTCCTCCATTTACGGTATTGTCGGCGCAGATGTTCGCGCAGCGTATGTGGCATCCAAGGGTGCCGTCACTAACTTGACACGCGGCATGGCGCTTGATTACGCACAAGACAATATCCGTGTAAATTGTATCTGTCCAGGTTTCGTAGAAACGCCTTTAGTCGCTGGAGTCGTCAAAAACCCCGAAGAATATCAGAAACTCGCGAATAAACACCCGATGCGGAGACTGGGTCAACCTGAAGAAATCGCCTACGGTGCGTTATACCTCGCCTCCGATGAATCCGCTTTCGTTACGGGCATCGCTTTACCGATTGACGGGGGCTATACCGCAGGATAAATTTATTGAAAAATTGTAATATGCAGAGCAACTAAACCACAATCTTTTTTTTGGCGGGTGAATTAATGCGTAAATTTTCTGTATTGGCTTTCCTCATATTACTACTCAACAGTGCATATCTATTCAGTTTTGGTGAACCGACCCTTTTCTACATTTTCAACGTCTTGTTACATTTAGCATTTGGTATTATATTAATAATCCCGTTTGGTATCTACCTTTTTCAAAAATTCAAGGACATCCCATCCCTTGGACGTATAGGCGTTTTCGGGTTGATAGTTGGAATTGCTACTGGTGGTTGTCTGATGGTAGTCGGTGCCACTACGCCCTATCGTTGGCTTCTCATTACACACATTGTTAGCATAAGCATTGGAAGTCTGCTTTTCACTGTTCACTTGTTAAAGGACAATACCAGTCTTTCATTAAGATTCAAAAAAGTAATTGTTGGTGTGTTAATTGGTGTTGTGTTTTTTCCAATCGGTGCAAAATTTTCCCAACACTATTTTCCGAATGAGGACTATCTCGTCAAAAATCCGGCCTTACCTCCAACGAGTATGTACGAGGAAGGTGGTGGAACAACCGGCCACTTTTTCCCCGCATCTGTTGAAACGGAGACAGGCAACTTAATTCCAACCGACTTCTTCCTTACATCGGAGACCTGCGCTACGAAGGGATGTCATCCCGATATTTTCAAGCAGTGGAACGAATCTGCACATCATTTCTCATCTTTCAACAACCAATGGTACCGAAAGTCAATCGTCTATATGCAGGAGGTGAACGGTATTGAACCCTCTAAATGGTGTGGTGGATGTCATGATCCTGCGATTCTACTCAATGGTGTAATGGATAGACCGATTCGGGAAAACCTGCATACGCCTGCTGCACAGGCAGGGTTAGCATGCACTGCGTGCCACTCTATTGAAAGAGTTAAGGATACGATGGGGAACAGTGGATATGTAATAAAATATCCGCCACTCCATGATATTGCCTCAAGCAACAATCGCCTCATCCGAAGTTTGCACAATTATCTCATACGCTTAGACCCAGAGCCGCATAAAAAGAGTTTTATCAAACCGTTCCACCGAAACAGGACAGCAGAATTTTGTTCAACCTGCCATAAGGTGCATCTGGATTTTCCAGTCAACAATTTTAAATGGGTGCGCGGTTTCAACGACTACGACCAATGGCAAAAAAGCGGTGTCTCCCATCAAGGCGCACTTTCATTTTACTATCCCGAAAAAGCTAAAAAATGTGTTGATTGCCACATGCCTCTCGTTGATTCTACCGATGCTGGTAATATCAACGGTAAAGTTCATAGCCACCGTTTTCCAGCTGCAAACACTGCTCTCCCCTTTGTAAACAAACACAAAGAGCAGCTCCAAGCCGTAATAGACTTTCTGCAGAATGATGTAATAACGTTAGACCTATTTGCTAATGGTATGCCGATTCCAGAAAATGGAACTGAAGTGACGCGAGGTGAAGACCCCCTCATTGAGGTTGTGGTACGAACGCGAGGGGTCGGTCATCAATTCCCTGCTGGAACTATTGATGCATTTGATATATGGCTTGAGGTAAAAGCCACTGATGAAAATGGCAAAATCGTGTTTTGGAACGGAAAAATTGATGCACCTGATGGAAACGGACCTGTTGATCCAAGCGCGCATTTTTACCGTGCTTATATGCTGGATGCACACGGTAACCTAATCAACAAACGCAATGCGTGGGCAATGCGAACAGTGCTCTATTCACGAACTATTCCGCCAGGTGCTGCTGATACTGTGCGTTATAGATTAGAAATTCCTCATGATTGTGGAAACGTCATTTCTTTGGAAGCGAAACTTAATTATCGTAAATTCAACTGGTGGCATACACAGTGGGCTTACGCGGGTGTTCGCGACCCAGAGGATACAGATTTTCAGGTAGATAAGGGCTACGACGATGGAAAATGGGTTTGGACAGGTGATACATCAGACGTCGCAGGAAAAATTAAAGAGATTCCGAATCTTCCAATTACCGTGATGGCAGATGCAAAAGCAACGCTTCAGGTGATACAGACATCGCAGAACACACCGAAACAGAAAGTAGAAGTAGAAAACGCGCGTGAACGTTGGAACGACTACGGCATCGGACTTCTCCTGCAAGGTGACCTCAGAGCCGCACAAACCGCCTTTTTGGAGGTAACCGAAATTGACCCCAACTATATGGATGGGTGGGTGAATATCGCAAGGTGTCGCATCAAAGAAGGGGATATGCGCGGTGCCGAAGAAATGCTCAACAAGGCGTTTGAGATTCAGAAAACGTTGCGCCCTGAAAGTCTACATCGCGCAAAAGTACATTACTTTTATGCCCTCGTTCAAGAATCTTATGGTAATTACGATATAGCAATTCAGCATCTTCAACAGGCTGCCTCACAATTCCCACGCGATACCCGTGTTCGCAATGAATTGGGACGTATGCACTTTTTGAAACGTGAATATGAAGCCGCTTTAGCACATTTTCAAAAAACGCTTGAAGTCGATCCGGAAGATTTGGATGCACACTATAATATGATGCGGTGTTATCGTGCTTTGAAAAATCAACCTATGGCTGCAAAATCCCAAAAACTGTACTTACGATTTAAGGCAGACGAGTCCGTTGATGCGATTACGGGCATTGCTCGGCGTGCAGACACACATGCTAACCTTGAACGACAACCAATCCATGAACACGTAAATAGTTATTCTACCGATTAGGAATTGAGTAAACTACGAGGCAAAAAATGTACTGAGAATATTCTTGTCAAAATTATAGGTGTATGTTATTATTTTCGCGTAGTATTTGATTCACTTATACATCACCTAAAAGGAGACAGATATGGCAGTATTTTTACATACACGGGTTCGCGTCAGCGATCTTGATCATTCTATTAAATGGTATTGTGACCATTTGGGGTTTAAAGTTCTGAGTCGGAGCGATAAATCTCCCGCAGGTAACCAAATCGTGCATCTTGAGCTTCCGGGGAACGCGCACACATTAGAGTTAACCTATTCACCCGATTTTGAACTTCAGGTGCAGGAAGATTTGATGCATTTTGCGATTGGTGTTCCCGATATTGTCGAATTTTGCGACGGTTTGGAGAAAGCAGGATTGGAGATTTGGCCAGATGAGTGGCGCAAACAGTTTACCTCTGGTGGCATGAAGATGGCGTTTATCACTGACCCAGATGGTTATGAAGTAGAGTTGTTGGAACGCAAAGACGCTTCGGGTGACCCGCTTGACGTGCTTGAAGAATCTTAAAACATATATGATTGTCTACTATAGTTAGGCGCGATTTGAAATCGCGCCTACCGAAGTGAAAATTTTAAATTTGGCGATAAGAAAGGCTATCTTAGACAAAAGGCCAAAACTGATTCCACGCGGTCATCCAATCTTTTGCGCTGCTTTCAGCGGTGACGGGGCCTGTTATTTCAACGCCGGATCGTCCTTTGAAGTCTGCGAGTTTATCTACACTTGAGACTTCAATTTTGATTGTTGTCGGTTGAGCAGGGACGTAAGGATGGACCTTTGTTAAATCTGAGAGGGCATCTTTGGCTGCTTCTTCTATCATCTGGCGAGCACGCACTGGTGGGATTTGCCTTGCGCTGTATCTACTGAGACCTTTCTTAACAGCAACTGTTGGCAAGTCATCGCCGAGCAGTTCTTTGGCTTCTCTACAAACTGCTGCATCGCCTGTGACAAGCGCGATTGGAACACCGTAATGCCCGTTGAGTGCCGCATTTACTCCAGTTTCTCCAACAAGATCGTTATTGAACCAAAGGTTTCGATATCGAACGGTAGAAATAGTATGGCACAGCACACCGTCGGGGGTGTTGTTTTTAGCATGCATCCCGATAAGCAAACATGCGTCACATCCCTCTTTCCACATGTCGTCAAACCGCCCCCATCCGTGGTGTGCCACCCACTCACAATCTGGATCTATTTTGTCTGGAATAAGCGAATTAAATGTCCAACCTTGCCCAGCACCGTGGCAATCCACAACGACGATCTCCGTAGCACCAGCTGCTTTAGCGCCGCGCACAGCAGCGTTGATCTCTTCAGTGTAGAGGAGTCTGCCCTCTTCAAACATCGCAGCACCACCATCAACTTGATCCCACACAACGATGCCGCTTACGCCCTCCATATCGGACATAATCAATACTCGCACTTCTTTATTGCCATCCTTCTATTTTTGGATTATAGTCTTGAGTATAAATCAGTCTCGGTTAAAATGCAAGTGTAAATCAGATCGGTATAGTTTGAGAATAGTTGGGACAGAGGAATTTCTCTATTACTATGGTAAATTAGAAAAACATACACTTTTGCGTCGCGGTAGGTGAGGTTTCCTAACCTTGCCATTGCAGTGTATCCGATTAACTCCCAAATTTACTATAAATAGTAAGGATATGAATGAATAAAACACGAAGTGATTTGACTCAAGGCAGTCTTCTTCGTCATCTGTTACAACTTGCAGTGCCGATAACGTTGGGCTATATTCTCCAAGACGCGTTCAACATCGTTGATATGATCTTCGTTGGAAGACTTGGAGCGGCTGCAATCGCAGCCGTTGGGGTAAGCGGCAATTTGCTTAGATTGATTGCAGTGTTCTCTCTCGGTATCTCAACGGGTGCAGGGATTATGGTGGCACAGTACCTCGGTGCAAGAAATTACGCGCAAGCCGGTCACGTGGCGATGCAGGCTATCCTACTTGCCTTTTTCTTTGCTATCGGTATCGGTATTGTTGGTTACCCATTAGCAGAATTCGGTTTACGTGCTGTCCGAACAACAGACCTGGAGGTGATACAACTCGGCACAACTTACATGCATATTATTCTTGTTGGTATCAGCACAATGTTTTTGTCAATGACGCTCGGTTCAATCTTCCGAGCAGGTGGCGATGCGGTTACACCGATGGTTGTGCTGATTGTTTCAACAGTGATTAACATTGTGCTTGATCCACTGTTAATCTTTGGGCTTTGGGAATTCCCAAAATTAGGTGTAGCAGGTTCGGCTTACGCAACACTCATCGGAAGAGGAATCGGTGTCATTATTCTGCTGTTTCTCTGTTTCAGCGGGCGCGCGCCAATATCTTTACGAAACGTGCAGTTTCGCGCTGATCTCGTAGAAATGCTTGACATTTTAAGGTTAGGGGTTTATAGTTCTATGCAAGGATTCTGGCGGCATTTATCCCGTCTCGGTTTCCTGTGGGTAATAGGCCCTTACGGCAAATATGCAGTTGCAGCTTATACGATTTGCATGCGCCTCAGAATACTGGTGATGAATCCCGGTTTTGGCATTGCGAATGCTGTTGCTCCTGTGGTCGGACAGAATTTAGGCGCGAACCAGATAGAAAGAGCTGAAAAATCGGCTAAAGTGGGCAATATATTAGGCACAACAGTCATGGCGGGTATTGGTGCGCTTTTTCTGGTTTTTCCGCAGATGTTTCTCCGAATTTTCACTGATGATTTGGAAGTTATAAAAATTGGATCTGTTTATCTTCAGTTTCTGTCGCTCACATTCGGATTTATAGCGTTTTCTTTGGTGTTAGGCAAGGCACTTAACGGTGCAGGTGATACCTTTTCACCGATGATTATCACGCTCGCTGCCCAGATGGGGATAGGCTTGGGACTTGTTATTCTACTTTCACATTTTATCGGATTAAAAGGTGTTTGGATCGGAATTGCGCTTTCAAATGTCGTGCAAGGCGCTGCTATGTGGCTTTGGTACCGCACCGGAAGATGGAAAACAATAAAACTTTTTAAAAATGGTAGAGGAAATCCTACCAGAAAGGTAGTTTGAAAATGGCGTATAAAGGTTACGAGAATCCTCAACTCGTGATTTCAGCTGAGGAATTGAAAAGCAATTTGGGTAACGAATCGTTTTGTATCGTTGATACGCGGCCAACGCATGAATATCTACGTGGACATATTCCAGGCGCGCTTCATCTTGATCTGTTCGGATTGAGTCTTATCAACACTCGGAAAGAGATGTTTGACACTTTTATGTGGATGATCGCTTACCTGTTTCAACAAAGAGGTCTCGATCCAGCAAAAACAGTAATTTGGTCCGAAAACATTTCAGGGACGAAGGCATCTCGCGGTCTCTGGTTTTGCGAGTTTTTGGGACATTCTAATACCCGTGTGTTAGATGGTGGGTATAAAGCATGGTTAGCCGCAGACGGACCGGTCAGTACAGAAGGCGTTGAACCACCTGAAGTACCACCATTTCCGATTGAAGCAAAGCACAATGTCCACATGGATGCGGATGTGATTCATGCCTCGCTAAACCAAGAAGATTTTGTTCCCTTGGACACACGCACAGATGATGAACACTACGGCAGAGTCGCTCGCGCAGAACGCGCAGGTGCAATTCCAGGTTCAATTCATATAGAATGGGTCAACAACCTTGATGAAAATGGTGCGTTTAAACCTGCTACCGAACTCCGAGAAATGTATGCAGCAGCGGGTATTACACCGGAAAAACAGGTAATGTGCTACTGACAGGGTGGGTACCGTTCTTCCCAAACCTATTTGGCGTTGCGGCTTATCGGTTATCCGAAAGTAAGCAACTACATAGGGTCTTGGAAAGAGTGGGGTGACCGGCTGGATTTGCCGGTTGAAATTCCTGAGGAATAGCGAATTTATAGTAAAATCTTAAATATGTGCACATTCTTGGTAGGTTCGGTTTTCCAACGAACCATAGCCGTCAATTTAAGGACATATCCTCTTGTTGTAGGGAAACTTTGTTCCCCCAATTCTCTACTGTAGGAGCGAGCTGTGCTCGCGACATCGGCCGAAGGGTCGCGAGCAAAGCTCGCTCCTACAAGAAAAAATCTTGCGTTTTTCCTTAAATTGACGCCTATGGGTATCTCCACGAATTACCTAATTTATTTTTTATAGTAAACTTTAGAGTTAACTGGACATTTCGATCTGTCCGAGGGAACTCCGATTCCCGACTGCTCCTACAGTTCGGTCGCGATTCGGAGATCGCTCCTACAGAAAATGTGTATCACTGTTTTCAAAGTTCACTATAATCTTCATTCAAGTAGGAGATGTTTTTCAGTAACCAGCAAAGCGGGATGGAGGAAGTGTATAGATATATAAATAAGAGCTGATTGCCCCGCAGAAAACTATAAAACCCAACAACCTGCGTTGTTGGGTTTTATGTATAGAGCAATCATCACCGTTTATTGAGCCATTCTTCCGCCCATTGGTAGCGGTTGGGGGCTGTGGTTTCCAAGTCAGCTTTCTTCGGCTCATTGTTGATTCTCCAGTAGACACTGGATATTTCGGTTCTTTCTGACCACATACCGCGACCCCAGTAGAGGCTGGATACTTCAGCTGCTCCTTCGGGAAAGCGGGCACCCTCGGGGTAGTTATCTATGAATTGATCAAGTGCTGATCTGCCCACCTCAGCCCAATCTCTCTCTCTTGCCCGGGCGTAGGCCCTGCCCTCAGGGGTTTCCCCCCAAGTGTCAGTGTTGTTGACGATGCTTACGGCATGCTGGTGCGCGTGCCCTAATTCATGGGCAAAAAACATCATCATAATGTGGTTAACTCTAATTCTGCTGACCGAGATGGCAACGATTCCTGACAAACGTCCTGACCAGTAATACTGCCCGATGGCTCGCTCGTGGGATTTATATCCATCGTCCCGGACAAACAGCAGGTCATTCGGGAGTAGTGTTTCCTCAAAAATGAAGCGAATAGCGTCCGGCCAGCGCTGCCCGATGACAACTGTGCCCGGCGTGTTCCACGGGTCTCCGCGGTCCAGCATCGGCCCGGTTTGCTCTTGGAGCACGGTCGGACGAGTGCGGTATACAATGACCTCTTTTGGTTCAAAGTGCTCTTTCTCTATTCGGAGGTAGAGCTCGCTCTCGTTAACATTTTGGAAGAGGTAGTAGCCGCCTTGATCGGTGGTGACTTGTTCGCCGGTCATTGCCCCATCTGTGATGGTTACTGACACCCCTGCTATGGGTTGGGTGCTGTTCACTGATATTCCGTTTGTTGAATAGAGTGTGCGGACTTGGCCGACAAAATCGCCCGGGCCGCTTTGTGGCGGCGGGAGATGGTCTTGGCTGGTTGCCGGAACGAGGGTTTTCAATGCCGGTACCACTTCTATCGGCACTACCGGTAATGGTGGTGGTGCCGGCGCTTCTATCATAAACGGCGCGGCGTGGTATGACTCGGCGATAGCGTTCCCTGCTGTGTCGGCAGTTTCTTCTCCGACTTGCAGTTCGACCGTGCCGATGCCCTCTGCAGGTATGGTATAGCTGCAGGCGAAGGTGTCGGTACTCTCTTCAAATGGTTTGCAGGTGCCGGAGACGAAATCTTTGTTTTTGGTGTTATGCGGAAGCACACGCAGGCGTGTCGTCCGGCCGCCTACCACGAGTGACAGGGCGGGACGCGCGCTCGCGTTATCTCCGACGATGTGTTCTACCGGTTCGGAGAATACCACTTTTACATACACGGTAACCCCGGGCTGCCTGTCGTTATACATGAGCCGTCTTAGTCTGTTGTCTGAATACCATCCGACTCTCACTACTGTTGGTGCTGTTGTGTCTGATGGTTGAAGTTCGGGTTCTTTCGTTTCCGGCTCTGGCGCAATTTCAAACGAGCTTTCGGCTGTGACTTTCCTTGCGGTTGCTTTCACAGCAATTGTTCCCGGAGCGAGCTGTGCTGTATTTTTAGCAGACACAGTCGCTGACCAGGCGCCGTCTTTGTCAACCGTTGTTTTCACGGTGATGGCATCGTCGCCCAGCACGATAGTCACTGTTGTCCCTTCAGGGACATGAGTACTCGTACCGGAGATAGTAATGGACTTGTCATCCGCCTGCACCACCGCTGCAATGGTTACTGTTGGTGTTGGCTCCGGTTCTTCCGGATTTGTATCTGCGGGCTTCGTCGGTTCCGGCTTTTTCATGTCGCCGGTTGTTGTGGGCATTTCTGCCACAGGATCTGTCGGTTCAGATGTTGCCGGCTTTGTCGGTTCTGTCGTCTCCACCGGCTCCGTTACTACATCGTCTACCATCTGCATCCCTTCATCACAGCCCATGCATAGCATCAGCAGCATGCTTGCTATGATTGTTAGTGCTGTCATGGCTAAAAAATTTTTACCCACTAATTTTTCCTCCTCAAAAAATTTTCAAATTAATGATCAGTTCTATACACAAGTACGCACTTGTGCATTGTGAAATCTATTATGTAGCATGCCTTATTTTTTACGAAATTTTGTAGCGCAAACTGTCTGAAAATTAGTGCAGATTTCAGACACTTCTGCAGGACATTCGTGCGGCAAATAGTGTCCTACATTAGGCACCCATATCATCTGAATATTGGGATTAGATGGAATACGCAATTTCTGTTCAGTTGATTCATTCCTGCCCATTTCACCAAATACCTCACAGATTGGAATGCATGCCCGCTCAAGATAGGTGTAAGCATCAAATTCTTTGACAGATGTCCAGAAACTTTCCCAGGCATTCGATTTAAAACGACTTCGTGTTTCCGAAGCTTTCTGTTGAATGTTCTTAATCTCTGTTTCGGGCAATGTGCCGTAAAATCGTCCTGTGTTAAAGGCACTACCTGCAGATGAGAGACTTGTCCAACCTTCAAGCACAACAAGCCCAGCAACACGGGATGATCTTTTGGCAGCTTCCATTGCAACCATGCCGCCGAGGCTATGTCCAACGAGAATTATTTTGTCAATTCCGATAGAGTTTACAAGGTGTAAAACATCGTTAGCAAGGTGTGTTAATGTAAACGGTTCGGTGGGTACAGTACTCTGCCCATGTCCACGGAAATCAAACGTAATCAAACGTTGGTTCTGTGGTAGTTTCTCAGTTACAGATGTCCAATCTGCTGAATCACACCCCGTACCATGTAAGAAAAGCAGCGGATTACCTGAACCACCAGTATCTGAGTAAGCTATCTCTCCCCAATCTATGGTAAGGGTTGTTGCGCCTGCCATAGTAGTCTTATTTAGTGCAAAAATTGGGCATCTACTGTCTCTCCCGCGTGTAAGGTCGCTCCAGATGGAATGGTAATCAAGCCATTTGCTAATACAAGGGAATGCAGGATACCTGAACCTTGCGGCCCCGTTGTTTTGGCACTGTATTGTCCATCCTGTTCTGTAAGAATCGCCCGCATATAATTCACGCGTCCATCTTTGTTCGTAACATCTGCCGTCAAAATCGCTTTGAAAGTTGGACGTAGTAAGTCAGTGTGACCTGCCATTTTCAGGAGCGCAGGACGCACAAAAAGCTCAAACACAACGAGTGAAGACACAGGATTACCCGGTAACCCAAAAATCGGTTTTCCATCTATAATGCCGTAAGCCTGTGGTTTGCCCGGTTTCATTGCAACACGCCAAAAATTCATCTTTCCCAATTTCGTCAGAACGTTTTTTACTATATCGTGCTCTCCCACCGAGACACCACCACTTGTGATAAGCGCATCTGCTTTGGCAAGGGATTCACGAAAGATACGCTCCGTTTCTTCTTCATCGTCAGGCGCAATACCCATATCAATTGGAATACCACCAGCATTCTGAACTTGTGCGTACATTCCGTATCGGTTGCTATCCCGAATTTTTCCCGGCAGCAACGGTTCACCGAGCGGCGTAAGTTCATCACCTGTGGAGACAACGGCTACCGTCGGTTTTTGATGTACCGTTACCTCGGCACAATTAAGTGAAGCAAGCATTGATACTTCAGGTGGACGAAGTACTTTTCCGGGAGACATCACACAATCACCTTGCTGAACGCTTTCACCTGTGAAACGGACATTTTCATTTTCCTCAACTTTTTCAAAGATTTTGACCTTATCACCGACAAGCTCGGTTACCTCTTGCATGACGACAGCATCTGCTCCATCAGGCATCATCGCACCTGTCATAATCCGTGCAGCTTTTCCAGCAGAAACATGTTTTTCGGGTGCATATCCTGCAGCGATAGTTTCAACAACTGATAGCACAACAGGATTCTCTTTTGATGCATCCTTCACGTCTGTTGAACGGACTGCAAAACCATCCATTGCAGAATTGTCAAACGGTGGGATATTTTCAGTAGCATGTAGTGCTTCGGCGAGAACATAACCTGTACAGTCAAGAATCCCTCGCTTTTCTGTTGGTAAAACGGGAATGCTCTCTAACATCTGTTGGCGTGCTTCTTCAACACTTAACATTTAATTAGCTCCAGTTAAGTTTACAATTCGATAAATTTCTTCTATTTTTTTCGGACTTACGCAATTTTCACGATTTTTCGAACTGATATTTCTCAAAAACGCTCATATGCCAATATCTATCAGTGATTCTTAATATGAAGTCATGAAAATGCAGATTGATAGACATCTATTGTGTGAAAAATTCACCTTGTATTCAACATAAAACAGCGTGAAATTGTCAATTAAACGGATTTACCTACGAAAAAGGCAGGCAAAATCACCATAACTAATACGCTTTTTCATGTCCGTATCGGTGTTTTATATTGATGGTTATTAGGTTCAGAACAATTATGAGAAATATCAATTGATTTTATCGTCGATTCTTATTCTTTTTGTTATTCTTTTCCCTTTTTCACCTAAAATTACTGCGAGATTCTTAACAAGCTCATGCATCATTATCCGTATAGGATCATTACGACTATATACTTGTTCTATCACTGTAAGTGCATCATTCGCTCTATTATATATATGTGCCATATCAGCTGTATTCATAGAAGGTATATTATCAATATTAAAACCCTCAAATTCATCTACAAAATGTGTTACCTTATCAATTTTCTCTGTTAAATCTCTCAGAGATTTGATTATCTCATCTTTATACTCAGGCGTTAGGCAAGTTTGAATTTTATTTGACATTATTTTACTTCCTTAATGATATGTGCGTTTCAAATCTTGTGTTCATGGTAAATTAACATATTCTTTACAGGTTTACCGAAGGATCACGTCCATACTTATTTTTACCTTCGGTTCCCCTGCGGCAACCGCAGGCAATAACAATGTAAAAGACACTAAAAACAAACGTCCACACGAGTATAGCATAGATATGGTTTGGTATAAAATCGAGAGGCTCTATTGGGTTGATTTGTGACATTGGGGATACTTGCCAATTCTGCCAAAGCAGACAAACAGCATGCCCCAGTATACCCAACACGATACACCATAAAAGTGACCATCCAGACTTACTTCGATCATGAAGTCGTTTCACACAAACAGAAATTTGCGAATAAATTGCCAGAAGAGAATAAATCCATAATGCAATAGTAAATCCAAACACTGGTATCAATTCATCTATGTCTACCTTATCTATATATGACATAGGGGTATTTACTAAGAGGTATGTTGATGCAATACACACATAAACGAAAGGCATACCAAGCCAAAAATAAAGAAACTGGTATCCCCAGAACATAGGACGGTTAATTCGTCCTCTACATGAAAATAGAAGATGTACCCAATCCACAGATTGAAATATGTCCCGATATATAATCATTTGCCTTATCTGTTCAATATTTCTTAAACATTGCTATCTGACATTTATGAAAATACTTCAGATATCAATGTTTATTAATGTTTACTTGATATTTGTTCATGAAAATGCGCGCTGAGAGTAAACAGCATGTGCCTTTGTCCTGATAATTCAAGTTGTACTTGGTGAAACGTTTTACGCACGGATCGGCTTACATGTTGCATTTTTAGATAACCGATCACTTTTACACCTAAGTTCGTATACGCCCCGTGTTTGTTCTCTAAACTCATTTCTGAAAGTTTCAAATCTGTTTTAGATCATGCAAAATACCACACGCGTATTCTGCCAAAATCGTTCTATGCTGTGGTGTTGAGACCAAATCCTGAGTATCTCACATGCCCGTAAGTGTTTGCCAAATACCAGTCCAACAATTATAAATGATATAATTTTCAGCAGAATTATAAGTTTCCAGCGCGCTTACAAAGCGCGCCTACCGTTTGTGGTAAGTCCTGTCTTTATTTTGCATGACCAATGAGTAGCACAGCAGCAGGCAAAGAAGTTCCCGCAGACTTGCGATATGCCCAATCAATGCTGCCAATATCAGAGTCCGTTTCTAACATCTTATATGGTAAATTCCACGCTTTAAGAGTTGGTTCGAGGAAGGTAGCAACAGAGTCAACCCACTTGCCATCAGCATCCCGATTGTGGTACCCACGATATCCGATGAACACAACGACAGGCACTTGCATATTGATAACGGTACCACGGATTGCATCACCAGATTCCAAGAAACCTGTATTTTGAATGATGATCACAGGTTTTTTGCCACCAACGAATAGCCCTGCCGCAATAGCAAATGCTTCACCTTCGCGAGTTACCGTAATGACCTCAATTTCTGGTTCTTCACGCAATAACTCATAAATCTTCGCGCTGCCGTTGTCTGGTACACCAACGGCATGGGTGATATTCTGTTTTTTCAATGCCTGGACTATTTTTTGTGCTGATGCCACAAGTGTTCCTCATTCATGCAATTGGGCAGAATGGTACGGTTAGGAAACCGCACCTACCGAGCCTTTTCCTCAATCAACTTACTGTCTACCTTCAACCAATGCGTCAACCACTGTCGGATCAGCAAGCGTTGAGGTGTCACCAAGGTCAGATATATCGCCTTCTGCTATTTTACGGAGAATGCGCCGCATAATTTTACCTGATCGGGTTTTCGGTAAAGCGGGCGTAAACTGAATCTTATCCGGTGTGGCGATAGGTCCAATATGTTGTCGCACTGCTTGTTTGATACCTGTTGCCACGTCATCAGAGGCAGATTCACCCGTCATAAGCGTGACATACGCATAGATACCCTGTCCCTTAATATCGTGCGGATAGCCAACAACCGCAGCTTCTGCAACAGCATCATGTTGCCCGATAGCACCTTCAACCTCTGCTGTGCCTAACCTATGTCCAGAGACGTTCAGCACGTCATCTACACGACCCGTAATCCAATAATATCCATCTTCATCACGCAACACGCCATCACCTGTCATGTAATAGCCGGGGAACCTACTAAAATAGACATCAATGAAACGTTCGTGATCGCCATACACCGTGCGCATAATACCGGGCCAAGCAGTTTTGATGCAAAGATAACCGGTCGCAGGATTGCCTTCCACTTCGTTTCCTTCTTCATCTAAAATCACCGGCTCAATACCGAAAAATGGGAACGTTGCAGAGCCAGGCTTCAGCGGAGTCGCCGCAGGTAACGGTGTAATCAAAATTCCACCCGTTTCGGTCTGCCACCATGTATCAACTATGGGACACCGTTTGTCGCCAACAATATTATAATACCACAACCATTCCGGTTCTTTAATCGGTTCACCGACTGTGCCAAGCAATCGGAGCGTAGACCTATCGTATTTTTCTACCCATGTATCGCCCTCTTTCATTAAGGCACGCAGGGCTGTAGGGGCGGTATAGAAAAGATTGATTTTGTGCTTCTCCACGACTTGCCAAAATCGCCCAAAGTCTGGATAGTTCGGCACACCTTCAAACATAACGGTAATTGCACGATTAGCCAGTGGACCGTAAATAATATAAGAATGTCCGGTAATCCAACCTATATCAGCGGTACACCAATACACATCGCTTTCGTGATAGTCAAAAATCTGCTGATGCGTATAAGAGGTATACACCAGATAACCACCCGTAGTATGTAAAACACCTTTCGGTTTTCCTGTTGAACCAGAGGTATAAAGAATGAAAAGCGGGTCTTCAGCATTCATGACTTCAGGTTCGCATTCGGCATCCGCAGTTGCCATCGCTTCGTGCCACCAAACATCGCGGGCAGCGTCAAAATCAACCGCATCACCTGTGCGTTGGACGACAACAACCTTTTCAATAGAGGGGCAATCTTCCACTGCTGCATCGGCGTTTGCCTTCATTGGAATGTCGCTTCGGGCACCACGCATTGCTGTATCCTGTGTAATCAACAGTTTGCAAGCAGAATCGTTAATTCTATCTCGCAATGATTCCGCTGAAAACGCACCAAAAACGATGGAATGAACAGCACCGATCCTCGCACAAGCCAGCATTGCAATTGCCAATTCAGGCACCATCTGCAAGTAGATACAGACACGATCGCCTTTTTCAACACCTTGTGCTTTCAACACATTGGCAAACTTTTTAACCTCTGCAAGCAGTTCATTAAAACTGAATGTCTTATCTTCGGATGGGTCATTCCCTTCCCAAATAATCGCTGTCTCATCGCCGTGTCCTGCTTCCACATGTCGATCAACGCAGTTATAACAGGCGTTCAACGTGCCGCCTTCAAACCATTTTATCTGTGCTTTCACAAAATCGTAATCTCGAACGGTATCCCACTTTTGGTACCACGTCAATCGTTCAGCAATTGTTGCCCAAAAACCTTCTGGGTCTTGAATTGATTCGGCGTACCGTTCATGATACGCTTCTAAACTGTTGACGTGAGCGTCACCGATTGGATAGGTAGTCTCCATTGGTGGAAAAATGTTGTTAGCCATTTTATTTTTATCTCCTCCACAAATCAATCTCCAGTTCTCAAAACGTCTTTACAAGTTGTATAGAACATATTTTATTGCAAAACGGTGATCATGTCAACTGCAATTATATGAGCAATTCCGAAATTGCAAATGAACCTTGCGTTTTTAATAGAAAATGAAGTATAATTACCGATCAAGGGGACACATCAATGAGAGAAATGGGGAACTGGCGCGAGTATCAAATTAGAAGACTTGCTAATGATCAGGAGGCAGCAATTGACTATCTCCAATTGACATTGGAGGAATACCATGCTGATGGCGATCTGACCTTCTTCCTGAAGGAGCTTCGGGTTTTTATAGAATCACAAGGTGGAGTTGTTGAAATTTGCAAACGAACTGGGACTGATACCGAAACGCTTTTAAATATGTTCTCTAATGAGGATGCTACACAATTATTAGATACGTTCAGCTCTCTGTTGAACGCGCTTAAGCATCCTCCGGTGATTGAAGATGCACACGCTAAGCATCTGTCACCTGCGAAACAGATTCCAACCAGTTGATAGCAGTTTGTTCGTCCTTTTCAATGGCGATTTCCACTGTTCGCTTTGCACATTTGGTCTAACGAGCAGTTCTGTTATTAGAAACCCACCGACATCTTCGCTGTTTTTCATAGATTTTTTTCATTTGGCATTAGCACTAATTGAAACAGGTAAGTAAGCAATGGGTAAGATCGTAATATGGATTTTAACAAAGGTAGTTTCAGTATTTTCAAAAGAAGCCTGGGAACGCCTTAAAAATAAACGCCAAAATTCAAAAAACGCCTCTCATGACTACAATAGCCGCTACAAGAAGCGTCACGGTCAACTCCAAGTCTTTTGCGTTGGAATGGAAGCAAAGAGATCGGTTGACGACATTTATGTAGTCGTTCAGTTCCTGGCTAAAAGGAAAGCAACAAAGCATAACTCTACCGAAGACGTTGGAAGGAGATTTCTACAGAAAGGTAGAGAGTATTTCACATCAATATCAGATGAACGCCAAGACGGGATGAGGGTTGCCACTAACGAACAGTATCTGATGGTCCTCGGAGTTCCCGGTATCGGAAAATCGACCTTTCTGCGCAAGATTGGACTTGAAGCACTGAAAGGAGATGATGGGAATTTAGAACACAAATGTATCCCAGTTTTCCTTGAACTGAGGAGGTTTACAAAGGATCCGATTGATATTGAGGCATGGATTATCAACGAGTTTAAGGTATGTGGTTATCCGTATCCTGAACAGTGGGCAAATTCTAAGTTGAAATCTGGTGAACTGCTAATAATTTTTGATGGTCTTGACGAAGTACCAAAACCGAACGTTAACAACGTCATCAATAAAATTAGGGATTTCGTCCATCAGTATAGCCAAAACCGCTTTATTGCTTCCAGCCGGGTAGGAGCGTACAATGGAGAATTTACAGATTTCACTGTAGTGGAGATGACAGACTTTGATGATTCACAGATTCAGGATTACATCAACAAATGGTTTGCATCACCGTCCAATCGAAAGATGAAAACTGCTCAACGGTGTTGGCAAGCATTGAATGATCCAGAGCATCAAGCAATCAAAGCGTTAGCACAGAATCCTTTATCACTCGTACTACTGTGTCAGGTTTATGAAGACTCACAAGATTTCCCATCAAGACAAGCGATCCTGTATGAAAAGATTCTTAACATTTTCCTCAAAAAGTGGACAGCAGAAAAACATGTTAATAGAGAACTACCAGCGAGTCCATATTTGGCTATCCCGACTGTAAAGGAGCTACTTTCTGAAATTGCAGCAGAGAACTTTAAGGCAGACCGTCTTGTTTTCGGTGAGGACGAACTCACCAATCAGATTCAGGAATTCTACCGACGGAAGACTGACATATCCTCACGATTTGATGCCTCCGAGATCCTAGATGCAATTCTTGTAGATCCAGGACTTTTCATTGAAAGGGCTAGTGGTATCTACACTTTCTTTCACCTAACGTTTCAGGAGTATTTAACAGCGAATCACATCGCAGGAAACACGCCTTCAATTCAGTATCCGGTGGGTCAGAATTTATATGATGGTCAGTGGGAAAAAGTCTTATCACTAACCGGTCCAATTCATGATCTGGTGGATAAGCATTTATATGATTGGCAATGGCGAAAAGTTTTCTTATTCACGGCGGGTCTGATGAGCGAAGTAGACGGTTTGCTTTTGGCAATGGAAGCGGAAGCCTTTGAGTACATTGATTTCCACGAACTTGAAAGACTGCTCCGATGGGCAGAAAATATCACAGATGTCCCAAATGATCAATACAACAAAATTACCAGACGACTATTTGCCATCCGCCAATTCATTTCCCTATGGATGCTCAACAATATTTATGAAGAGGTTGACAATATTATCTATGACGACCCAGACTATGACGACCCAGACTATGACGACTTAGAACTTGATCGGAGTAACTACAAGGACTTTGAATTCTACCATTACCTTGACCTGGGCAAAGATCTCTGCCCAGGATTCGACCAAGACCTCTACCAAGGTCGCGCCCAAAACTTTTTATCCACACAAAATTACCGTGGAATCAACCGATACCAAGACCTCTATCTTGACCTATGCAGGAAGTCCGATATTGAAAAAGATCCCTACACAAACCTCCATCAAGATATTTACCGTATGAATTCTAATTTATATCCTCATAGATTTTCTAAGTTCGGAGATGAGTTCAGCAGAGAATTGGACAATCGAATAGCGGTTGTTGAGCGTATGGAACAGATGAAAATCTACAATGGTGTGGATTTACAACGGATGGTTCAGCGATTTAAGGTACAACGGGAATTCGTCACAGCAGCAGATGAAGGAGAATCTGTTAAACCACCAACGGAATCTATTCACGACACATGGCTTTCGGTTTTGGGTATCACCAATGACATGCTCAATATTTCACATGAGGAGTTAGGTTGCTATGTCATGTATATTGAGGCAATGGAACTTATCTTCGCGTGCAAAGCATCTGGACGTGTTTCACCTGAAGTATGGCGGGAAATTGAGGAGAGGTTCTCAAGTGCCAGAAGAACAGAAGAAGTTCTCACATTCAAAAGTTTAAGAGATGTGTTATGAAACAGATTCCAACCAGTTGATAGTAGTTTGTTCGTCTTATTCAATGGCGATTTTCACTGTTCGCTTTGCACATTCCAGCAGGTTCTTTGGCTTGCTTGCGTAGGTTTAAGGACTTGATAACTTTCTATTAAAACTTTTTTGCCTCTCCTCTATTTATAAGTATGTTTCTGCCCTATTTCGTTTTTTTTAGCGCTAAAATCCAATCTATGTTGATACGTTCCTCTCTTGGCACCTTAATGAAATGTTTGATAATCTCCGAGCCGAAATAGGTTTCAACTTCAAATCCAATTTTTTCGGCAATTGGCATCAGATACTTCCAATTCTCAAATAGCTGCCCGCGAATACGATTATTGCCCACGACAACGATGTACCTACCATCTTTGCGCAAAACCTTGTAAACTTCAGAGAGGTTTTTTCGCATATCGTCAAGGTATTTAAAGGCGATGTAGGCACGTCTCGGATCCACTTCAAAAATGTTAGCCCTGACCTCGTCCGCCTCTGGCACTCCGATTTCATGTCGATCTTTATAATTGCGGACAGAAACACTTTCTGTACCAACGTTCCGTTTCTTCAGAGCAGTTAACGAATCTTGTGCAAAACCGAGCCAATACATCTCCAATTGGTGGGTTCTGGGATAATCAACGGCATTCACATAAGGCGGAGAGGTTACCGCGAGATCGAAATAACCTTCCGCATACTTGATATTCCTTGCCTCCATGTCCTCCGGAAAATCAACGGTAATGTCGGATGGATAATTTTCAGAAAACGCAATCATTTTTGGTACTTTGGTAAGAACTGTTTTTGCAAAACGATTCAGCGCATCGGAGGGTCGGACCAATTTATTCAATTTCTTCCGAATCACAGTACGGGTGCAATTATCATCTGCATTAGAAACAGAACGGATAATAGACGAAAGGCAAACTTTGAAGAAGTCTTTGATCTCATCGTTAGCATCAAGTTGTTGAATTTGCTTTCTTAAATAGCTTAACTCATAAAGGATTTCTGTGTTAAACCAATTGTCTCTATAAGGGAAATTAGGCAAGTCGGATTCAGTAACCTGTGAAGAATCGTAATTGAGGATAGCCTCCATAAGTGATTTTTGCGCTGATTTAAGTTCTCTTTCTGGCAAAGGGGTTACCTTTACTTGTGAAATGAAACGGGAAAATGGGTCAACATCTATTCCGACAGAGTTGCGCTTAGAGAGAAGTGCCTCAACATTTGTAGTGCCACTCCCAGCAAATGGATCCAGGATTTGGTCATGTTCCTGTGAATACCGTTTGATAAGCCAACGGGGTAATTCTGGGAAAAACTTGGCGGGGTATTTGTGCAAGCCATGTGTCAAAAAACTCTGGTCGTGACTGATAAACAGAAACCTGTCGCCATCCTTAGCTGGCAAGTCAACAGGAATATCGCCATCTACCTGAACGATATTTTCACCGAAGTCGTTTATTATTTGCGTAACGTTTTTCATTATTCTTTTACAGCCTGTTAACTTTATTAAGCGTTGCAAATTATAGCACAATTGCCACCCCGATGCAACAAATAGCATAACGGTCCAGGGTTATTTATAGTAAAGCTTATAAATACACACTTTCGCCCTCCCGCGGTAGGCACGGTTTCCTAACCGTGCTGGTGCAAAATGTCTCATTAATTCTAAGATCCACCATAGTTTTAAGAATTTCAGTTGATGAGGTTAACTATGAGTATCGATTTTGAAGTGAGATATTTGATTGTCCCGGAGATAGCAGTCCAACCTGCGAATCATAATACCGATAATGCCATCCTGCACATAGCTGCCATGATTTGGTGTTTACCCACTTCGTTAATGTTTTCTAATGCCACAACATCTAATTTTTTCAATAGATTACGGATCGTTGCGGGACAAGGTGATACTTTATGTGTGAAACCGAGTGTTTTTGCCCGTAAAGGTTGTGTGCGCGCCTAAGTTGAGGATGGGTCCCAGCGGGTGTCGTTTTCCTTTATTGTTGCGTGGGTCAGCACTTCTGCTAACATATTCATCAAGTGGTAAGATAGTTTCCTGTCATGCTTCGCCAAACTAAATAACCCTGCTTTAAAAATCTGTATCTTGACACCAACACATAGATGTGCTATACTAACAAAATAGATTTTCAAAGATAGTTTGCAATTTCGAAACTATGATTTTACAACGTCCTAAGTTTAAAATATAAGAAATGGAGTGCTATTTTATGGATATCAAGCAAGCATTAGATAGTAAAATTTCCAAATATAATTTACTCGATCATCCGTTCTATCAAGCGTGGAGTGCAGGCGAATTGCCTGTTGAGGCTTTGAAATGTTATGCGCGTGAATACGGTGCCTTTATCTCAACGATGCCGCAGGGTTGGGAAACATTAAACGACCATGAGACAGCGGAAGAGGAGACAGAACACATTGACATGTGGACGGATTTTGCAGATGGTCTTAACACTGAGGTTTCTGAAGCACAGATTCCACAGGTGAAAAGTCTGTTAGATACGGCTGAGGATCTTTTTTCTCAAAGCGAAACGGCATTAGGCGCGCTCTATGCTTTTGAGGCACAGCAACCAGAGACAGCAAAATCAAAGTTAGCTGGTTTGAAGGAATTTTATCAACTGCCAAAAAAGGTGGAACCGTATTTTGAAACGCATTCACACAATGAACATGAAGCGGAAAAACTGCTTGAGCAGATCGACGCGCTGTCATCGGATTCTCAAGAGTTAGTCGTGCAAGCCTGTGAACAGATGAGCAATGCTTTATGGGATGCGCTTACGGGAATTCACGATGCCGAATGCACATGATACGGTGAAAGCATATTTTGACGCGCTTGTTGCTGGAGATGCTGAAACCCTTACTGCGATGATGCTTCCTGCTGCGCACTATGTAAAAATAGGCACAGATGCTGGCGAAATCGTTGAAGGTGAGGCAGAAATTGCGGCTTATTATCGGAATCATGTCGCGAGTACTAAGGATTTCAGCATCACATTTATCAACCTTGATGTACAAGAGCGCGCGAATGTTGCTTGGTTCTATACACGTCAAGTGTGGAAACTCAAGTGACGAGGCACAGCAGAAGAATTCACGATGCGGATGACGGGTGTTTTGGAGAAGATTGACGAGTCGTGGAAGTTTGCGCAAATTCATGCTTCTATCGGTGTGCCTACATATTAGTTTTTAGAGGAGAGGTTCTTGCAAATTTCGGTTATCTCTTTTGATGGCGACATGACCTTGTGGGATTTTCGGAAGGTAATGCGTCATTCGCTCAAACACACGTTAAAAGCGATACAGCAGCAGGTCCCAACCCAGCGCGCTTTAGAACTTACAGTCGACGAGATGATTGTGATTCGGAATCAATTCGCGGAAGAGGTAAAAGGCAAAATCTGGAATCTCGAAGAAATTAGACTGCGCGCGTTTGAACGGACACTTGAACATATCGGACACCCAGATACGGAGCTCGCTGCTTACCTGAACGCAATGTATCTGAAGCACCGTTTTGAAGATATTGAACTGTATCCTGACGTTATACCGACTTTTGATGTTTTGGCGCCGCATTTCAAGTTGGGCCTACTCTCTAATGGAAATACCTACCCGGAACGTTGCGGACTTGAAGATCGCTTCGTCTTTGTTATTTTCTCGCAAGATGTGCAGGTTGAAAAGCCGGATCCAAGAATCTTTGAGATAACTGCCCTGCAAGCAGGTTGTGAACTTGCACAGATGCTCCATGTAGGTGACTCACTTGAGAACGATGTGGCAGGGGCACAGAATGTAGGGGCATCGGCAGTCTGGCTCAACCGAGAGGGCGTCCAGAACAACACAGCAACCCAACCTGACTACGAAGTGACTTCCTTGACTGAAATTCCCATTATTTTAGGGTTGGAAAGGAGAAAATTATGATTGCAATTTCTGAAGAACTCAGACAGGCAGTTCAGGATTCCAAAGACAATTTTGTGCGCCTTGTGGACCCAGAAACAAATGCAGAATATGTTGTGTTATCTGCGGAAACATTTGCCCAGATGCAAGAGAAACTCTTTTATGATGACAGCCCACTAACTGAAGAAGAGCGGAGTGCTTTGCTTGTAGAACTGGGGCTCAGCATGGGTTGGGATGATCCGGAAATGGATGTTTACAATGAACTGGATCCGCGGAGAGAAAATAAAAGTTCAACGCAATGCTTGCCTGAAATCCGCATTAGCATTCAATAAGAAGAATATCATATCCGTAGGTAAATAGATAATGCCAAAACGTGATTATTACGCAATTTTGAATGTGCCGCGCGATGCCTCTACAGATGAGATTAAGAAGGCTTACCGTCAACTCGCACTCAAATATCACCCTGATAAAAATCCAGACGATAAAGCGGCTGCAGCCAAATTTCAAGTCGTAAGAGAAGCCTACGAAGTATTGTGTGATGATGAAAAACGGGAACGTTACAACCAAAATCACCAATCTAAACCGAGTTTCGATATAGTTATTGGTCAAGATGGTGCCGAAATGGTACTGATTCCCTCTGGACATTTTCTAATGGGCAGCAATGCAGGAGATGCGGACGAGAGTCCTGCGCATTTTGTCTATCTTGACGGTTTCTACATGGACAGATACGCAGTCACGAATGCGCAGTATAAAGTATTTATTGATGACAATCCGCAGTGGGGCAAGCACAGTATCCCAAGAGAATACCATGATGGCAACTACTTAAAACTTTGGAATGAGGAGGGTTATCCACTTGGGAAAGACAACCACCCTGTAGTTTCGGTAAGTTGGCACGCTGCGATGGCGTATGCACAATGGGCAGGAAAACGATTGCCGACCGAGGCAGAATGGGAAAAAGCGGCACGTGGCGGATTAGTCGGTAAAACCTATCCGTGGGGAGATTCAATTCATAGAAGCAAGGCAAACTACGGCAATCGTTGGGACGGACAGATAGGCACAATTCGCATAGCGCCGGTTGGGAGTTATCCTCCAAACAGATACGGCTTGTGTGATATGGTAGGTAATATCCGTGAATGGTGTCTTGATGCATATCATGCGGATTATTATAAGCACTCACCACAACGTAATCCGATCGCTGGCGATAGTATTGAAACGGTTCTCTCATATTTTACGACAGTCAAAAATTCTCGTGTCTTTCGTGGAGGAACATGGTATTATCCTGCTGAATATTTACGGGTTTCATTTCGTTCAAGAGATATTCCCTCTTTTTCAGTCACCAGTGTCGGATTTCGATGTGTAAAAAAGGAGTAATGTGATGATGACCCCTGAACAACGTTATCTTTTTGATGTTACTGGATATCTACACTTGAAGAATGTTATTAACGGGAAAGAATTGAAAGCGGCGCAAGCAGCAGCAAATGAATATATCAATACTCCCACCGAAGCACTTCCACCCGGATTTGACTCCAGCGGCAAACACCTTCCAAACGGTTTTGCATTCTCAAGAGCGTTGGAAGCACTTACAATGCATAGATCCACCTGGCCCATCATCAAGGAATTGACCAATGAAAAACCACAGTTGTTTCGTGGCACAATGATTGCGGATCGGGCGGGTATGTCGGAGTCAGAGGAAGCACTTCGTCTGCATTGCGCACGGGAAGACTATGGACGGGATAGAAACTGTTTTGAGAACCGAAATGGTAGAATCTATTGTGATGATTTTGTCGTCTTTCCGTACCTGACCGATGTGCATCCTGGTGATGGTGGGCTGTTGGTTGTTCCCGGTTCACACAAAGCGGAATACGATCGTCCCGAACACATCTTCAACAATGGAACAATTGATAATGTTGATAATATTCCGCAAGGTGTTGAAAACATTACGCCAAAAGCAGGTGATATAGTGATTATCTCTGAACTCTTGACACACGGTGCACTGCCTTGGAAACCGAAAGACCGGTATCGTTGCATCCTGACCTTACGCTACAGACCGCAACATCGCGGTGAGAGTCGTGTTTCTGAGGAGGTGAGGGAACGGTTATCGCCAGAAACTTTGGAGTTAATTGCCCAGGCAGATCATACACACACGAAAGAGATTGTTAAGAAGGATGTTGTTAGGTTGACGTAGAAAAAAAGCCCTTTTAAGGCACAAAATTGATTAACTTACGAAAGTAGATTGTAGAACTCCGTGAAATTTTCAGAAAAAGATCAGGATTATTATGCAATTTACCTTTGGAATCAAAAGGTTCTGTTCTCCGTCTGCTCGCGTTAAAGTTAAGGTCTACGATGCTGACAAACCGGTACTCGTAATTATCAAGAAATTCTCCCGACTCCCAGAACGATTTCCCTATACATTTGCAGTAACTCAGAATTATTTAGTTTTAAGAATTTTAATTGATGAAGTTAACTACGAGTTTATGTCTTGAAGGGTAGGTGCGGTTTCCTAACCGTACCTACCGAAGTGTCCAAATAATTCGTTTCACTGTAAACCACGTCTACCGAGATTGAGGTACTTATGTAAGCAATGGCTTAAGCCAACGTTTTGCTGTCTCTAAGCCCATTCCAGTGCGTTCCGCGTAATCCGCAACTTGATCTTCGCCTATTCTGGCAATACTAAAATACCGTGCGTCCGGATACGAAAAGTACCACCCGCTTACAGATGCTGCAGGAGACATCGCAAGACTTTCGGTAAGAGAAATTTCTGTCCTTTCTGTAACGTTCAGCAGATCAAACAAAACCCGTTTTTGATTATGGTCGGGACAAGCGGGATATCCCGGTGCAGGACGAATCCCTTGATATTTTTCTGCTATCAAAGCATTGTTATCCAATGCTTCATCAGCTGCGTACCCCCAAAGTGCTGTGCGGACGTGTTGATGCATATACTCAGCAAAAGCTTCTGCTAATCTATCTGCTAACGCCTTTGCCATAATGCTATTATAGTCATCTTGATTTTTCTCAAACTCAGCACAGAGTTCAGAAACACCAATACCTGTTGTCACCGCAAAAGCGCCAATATAGTCAGAGAGAGATGTATTCTTCTGCGCGATGAAATCACCGAGGCTGAGATTAGGTCTGGCGAAAGGTTGCTCTGTCTGTTGGCGTAAGTGATAAAGCGTAGCAATCACCTCTGTCCTTTTTTCGTCAGCATATATCTCCGTCCCTTCACCGACACTGTTAGCAGGGAAAATTCCAACCACAGCACGTGCACAGATTTTTTTCTGTTCAACGATTTCATTTAGAAGTGTTTTGCCGTCCTCAAAAAGTTTACGCGCTTCTGTTCCCATTTCTGAGTTTTCCAAAATATTCGGATATTTTCCCGCGAGTCCCCATGTCGTAAAGAAAGGTGTCCAATCAATATAGTCAACAAGTTCTGCCAACGGATAATCATCAAAGACCTTAATGTCTGTTGTATGTGGTTTGGGAGGAAGGTAATTTTTCCAGTCAGGAATGAATTTACGTTGTTGTGCGACAGCAAATGGTAGCAACTTTGTCTGTTTTTTATTTTTTTCGCGCCGTTCCCTAATTTCAGCGTATTCTTCACGTGTCTGCTCAACAAAAACTGGCTGTTTTTCATCGCTCATTAGATTACCAACAACGCCAACACTACGCGAAGCATCTTTGACGTGAATCGTTGCGCCACGGTAAATTGGTTCAATCTGCACGGCAGTATGTACCTTAGAGGTGGTCGCGCCGCCTATGAGAAGTGGAATGCGGAAACCTTCACGTTCCATCTCTTCAGCGACGTGTACCATCTCGTCTAACGATGGCGTAATAAGTCCACTTAAACCGATCATATCAGCGTTCTCTTTCCGTGCCGTTTCCAAAATATCTTCCGCTGCCACCATCACGCCGAGGTCAACGACATCGTAATTGTTGCACCCAAGTACCACGCCCACGATGTTTTTGCCGATGTCGTGAACATCACCTTTTACCGTTGCCATCACGATCTTTCCTCTGGATTGAATACCGCCTTCGATTTGTTCCTTTTCAATATAAGGGATCAGATGTGCCACCGCTTTTTTCATCACGCGTGCGCTTTTGACAACTTGCGGCAGGAACATCTTACCATCTCCAAAAAGTTCACCGACACGGTCCATCCCATCCATCAAGGGACCTTCAATAACCTGTATCGGGCGTTCATACTTAAGGCGTGCTTCCTCAGTATCATCTTCAATATATTCAATAATGCCTTCTACGAGTGCTTGGCTTAAGCGTTTTTCAACAGGTAATTTTCGCCATTTCTTACTGACGCGTCTCTTTTTTCCCTTGGTTTGCAGCGTGCTGGCAAGGTTAACAAGACGATCTGTCGCATCTTCCCTACGATTAAACAGCACATCTTCTACTGCTTCTAAGAGGGGTTTTGGTAGATCGTCATAGACGGCAAGTTGACCAGCATTAACGATACCCATGTCCATGCCAGCATTGATTGCATGATAGAGAAAAGCGGCGTGCATTGCTTCACGCACTGTATCGTTGCCCCGAAAAGCAAATGAAATATTACTAACACCACCACTTACCAAAGCGGATGGACAAGTTGCTTTAATCTCTTTGCACGCCTTTATAAATGCGTGTGCGTATTCGTTATGTTCTTCAATACCGGTAGCAACAGCAAAGATATTCGGATCGAAAATTATATCTTCAGGTGGAAATCCGACCTCTTTTGTCAAAAGCTTATAAGCCCTTTGACATATCTCTACTTTACGTTCAAAAGTGTCTGCTTGACCCTCTTCGTCAAAAGCCATCACGATAACCGCCGCACCGTATTTTCTAATAAGCCGTGTCTTATCTAAAAAATCGTCCTCACCCTCTTTTAAACTAATTGAGTTGACGACACCTTTGCCTTGAACACATGCTAAACCAGCCTCAATTACTTCCCATTTGCTGGAGTCTAACATAATTGGCACACGACTAATATCTGGTTCGGCTGCGATGAGATTCAAAAACTTGACAATTGCCGTTTTAGCATCTAACATGCCAGCGTCCATATTGATGTCAATAAGTTGTGCGCCATTTTCTACCTGATCTCGTGCTACCTCTAAGGCAGCCTCATAATCTTCTTTTTTGATAAGGGTTTCGAAACGACGGGATCCTGTTACGTTTGTCCGTTCACCTACGTTAACAAAGAGAGAGTCGGGGGTGATGTTGAATGCTTCTAAGCCGCTCAATCGGCAAGCACGTTCTTGAGTTTCAAGTTGTCTGGGAGGATATTCTGCAGCGACTTTGACAACGGTTTCAATATGTTCAGGCTGGCAACCACAACATCCACCTACAATATTGACGAATCCGTTTTGCGCGAATTCATGCATCCAATTTCCCATTTCTTCTGGTGTTTGTGTGTACTGCCCGAGTTCATTCGGAAGTCCAGCGTTCGGATAGCAGATAACAGGGATATCCGCGAGTTTCGCTATTTCGGCTAAATAGGGTCGGATCTGTTGTGCGCCGAATCCGCAGTTCAATCCCACAGCGAGTAGGTTTGCATGTCGAACAGAATTCCAAAAAGCCTCAACTGTTTGCCCAGACAGATTACGTCCACCGCCGCCACTTCTGTCAGAGGAAACCATAATGGGTATGTCAATCCCACGCTTTTCAGAAAGGGTTTGTATTGCAAAGAGTGCTGCTTTACAATTAAGTGTGTCCATGACGGTTTCAACGAGTAGGAAGTCTACACCGCCATCAATTAAGCCTTCAGCTTGTGTACTATAGGCAGAAACAAGTTGTGAGAAAGTGATATTACGGTATCCAGGGTCATTAACATTTGGTGAGATGCAGCAGCTGCGATTGGTAGGCCCCATACTTCCCGCAACGAATCGAGGTTTTTCAGGTGATGACCAATTGTCCGCGACTTCACGAGCGATTTGCGCTCCCGCAAAGTTTACCTGATACGCTTGATCCTGAAGTTGGTAATCTGCCATTGAAACAGATGTGCTGGTAAAGGTGTTTGTTTCAATGATGTCCGCACCTGCTTTGCAGTAATTAGTATGTATTTCGCGTACAATATCGGGTTGTGTGATGGAAAGTAGATCATTATATCCTTTTACTTCGCACGGATGATTGGCAAACTGATCACCTCGGAAGTCTTCTTCCGTCAGTCGATAGGTTTGCAACAGGGAACCCATTGCACCATCAAGGACCAAAATCCTTTTCTTAAGCTCATTTTTTAGATGTGTTATCCGTTCAGAATCTGCCATATTTTCTCTTATTTGTTTAGGATCCGCGCTTTAAAAACATGCCGCGGTTTTTGCCTTTTATGACTTAATATATTATAACGTGAATTTGATAAATCCCGTCCGTTTTCTAAGCTCGATTTAGTACCCCTGGTAGGCGCGTTTTGGAAACGCGCTTGTCATGAATGTGAGCCGCTAAATTGACGCATAAGGGTTTCGCTGCGCTCTACCCAACGGACATCTATACTCAATTTAATTATCAAACTCACGTTATTATAACATGAGCGAGGCATCATGTCCATTTCATTTCACATGTAATCAACGATAAAAACATAGGGAACACAAATTAAGGAGACAACCTTGTGTCAAATACAATAGAAGAATCTACACAGAATCAAGATCATGAGAGGGCACTTGAAGTTCACAAATATGCGATCCATTTCGATATTTTACCCGAAATTTCGTATCTCAACCAAGATTGCGTCCTGGTAATTGCAGACCTACTACAACTTTTCCATGGATTTCCCAAAGATGTCCGGATTTCACAACAATCAGTTGACGAAGGGCTTGATTTTTGTCGTGTGGTCTTCTGGGTGTTTTCGGAGTCGTCAGACGCGCTCAAAACATTTAGTATCTGGTTCCAAGCAATATTTCGTGAAGCACAAGTGGCTAATGCTTTAGAACGTCTCGTCTTCTGTGCATTGGATGACACAGATGCTGCAGCGGTTGAATTAACGGATTGGATGCGGTTAAATGCTTTAGAATCTGATGTGGTGAAAGTAGTTCAGACTGAAAAAGGAAAAAATTGCATTGACAGATAAAATAGGTTATGCTATACTATTTATTCAAAATAGATATAATTCATTTTCCAAAATAGGAGAATCACCGTGAAACGCATGTATTGGAGTTTGGCTTTACTCTGCTTTTTACTATGTTTTGTTGTTAGTGGATATGCCTATACAGTTGATGAAATTTACACGAATTTTAAAACCGCTTATGAAAAGTCGAAAAACTTTAGTGCAGAATTTGAGGAAATAACTTTATACAAAACGAGAAAAAGTATTGCTCACGGACAATTTACTTTTGGCAAACCAAACCTCCTCCGTAAGGAATATGTAGCCCCAAAAGACCCCCAAAAAATTATAAAGACCATTGTTTTAGATGGTGCTTACGTATGGTCTTACGCACAAGTAATTAATCAGGTCAATAAACAGAAGTTAAGTAAATCACAGCGGCGTGAACTCATACCTGGAATTGGCGAGTCTCTTGAAGGGTTATCAGAAAATTGGAATATGAAATTGGTTCCTGATGAAGCAGCGAACTCAAAAGGCGTACATCAGATACAGTTAACTCCAAAAGACCGTTTGGTAAATAGAGCTGATAGCAATGTAAAGGAAATACTTGAAATTTGGGTCAAAGAAGGTGAGTGGCTTCCCGTTCAATTCGGTCATGTGATTGTATATGAAGATGGGAGTCGTCGAAACGTAATTATGAAGTTATCTAAAATACAACGAGACAAAGAGTTACCTCCAAACGTGTTCAAGTTCGTTATTCCCAAAAATGCCGAGGTGATTGACTTTACAGAGAATTAGGAACTTATGAATTTTCGTCCTCTTTTTCGGTTGGCAAATATCCTTACGTTTTCACGGTTATTGCTGACACTGCCCTTTATCCTCTTTTTTCGCGCGAACGATATGGTACTTGCAACAGTCTTTTTCGGATTGGCAGCTTTGACTGACCATTTAGACGGGAAGATTGCAAGGAAACAAGGAGTAACCCAATTTGGCAGTTTCATGGATTCTATCATAGATAAAATTTTAGTTGGATCTGCTTTAATCAGTTTTTATCTTTTTCAACCTGAACATTTTGACAATAAGATCAGTCTAATTCCGATGTGGATGGTGTCGGTTATAGTCGGACGTGAAGTTATTATTACTGTGTTCCGAATCCTGTGTGTCGTAAAACAGGGTGAGGTAATATCGGCTAATCGATGGGGAAAATACAAAACCGTCACCCAAGTCGTTGTGATATTGATAAGTTTGGTTTTACTTATCTTTCAAGAGGATTTAAAATATGTTATCCAGGACCACGGGCCGATTTACTTTATGATGTACCTGCCCTTGTTGTTCACAGTTGCCTCCGGTTTGGAAATTTTGTATGGCAACCGAAAAGTGTTTTTAACTTACGAAAGGACGGAGTAGTTTGTTATTTGGGTGGTCATAATGAAACCTGATTCAATCCGGTGTTTTGCTGCTATTGAGATACCAGAAAAAATTCAGTCTTTGTTGGTAGATGTTCAGAGAGCGTTTCGTCCAAAGATTGAGAGGGCATCATGGACGAAGCACGGAAATTTTCATCTGACCTTGAAGTTTTTTGGTGAGGTAGAGAACCAAAATGTAGATGAGATTGGTGCAGCCTTACAAAGGATAGCAATAAGCCAAAACCCATTTTCAATCGAGATTGGTGGAATAGGAGCGTTTCCAAATTTGGATCGTCCTCGTGTTTTATGGGTGGGTTTAAAACAGGGTTCTGTGCCAACAGAAAAGTTAGCGAACGCAATAAATGTTGAACTGGCTGAGTTGGGCTATCCGAAAGATACCCGTTTTCACCCACATTTTACACTTGCACGGTTCAAAAATAGAGTGAATTTGAAACCTTTTAACAATTTATTTTCGAAATTTGAAGCTCTTGACGGGACATTGCTGATAGTTGAAAAAATCACGCTTGTCAAAAGTGAGTTGCATCCCAGTGGTGCAGTCTATACCCCGTTAAAAATCTGTGAATTGAATAAGGAGAAAGCCAATAATGGCAAATGACGATCAGAAAAAAAAGGAAAATGGAGAGAATCCGGAAGATACAAAAATCGCTGATGAGAAAAAGAAGGCTGTGGACCAAGCTATTTCTCAAGTAGAACGTGCCTATGGAAAAGGTGCGATCATGCGGCTTACTGATAACGAAGTGGTACCAGTCGAAGCAATTCCGACTGGGGCGCTTGCGCTTGATATGGCGTTAGGTGTTGGCGGTGTGCCGCGAGGCAGAATTATAGAAATTTTTGGGCATGAAGGAACAGGAAAAACCACGCTTGCACTCCATATCGTTGCTGAAGCACAAAAAATGGGCGGAATCGCAGCATTTATTGACGTTGAACATGCCTTAGATACGACTTACGCTCGCAGCATCGGTGTTAATCTCGAAAATCTATTGATTTCGCAGCCGGATGCGGGAGAACAAGCATTAGAGATTGTGGAAACCCTTATCCGAAGCGGCGCGATTGATGTTGTGATTGTAGATTCGGTAGCTGCCTTAACACCGCAAGCAGAAGTTGAAGGTGAAATGGGTGATGCACATGTCGGGTTGCTCCCGCGATTGATGTCTAAAGCGTTAAGAAAACTATCGGGGGTAACGAACAAGTCTAAAACGTGTGTCATCTTCACTAACCAAATTCGCCAAAAGATCGGTCTTATGTTTGGTAACCCAGATACAACGCCTGGTGGACTCGCATTGAAGTTTCATGCCTCTGTTCGATTGGAAATTCGTCGTCCCCAACAGATCAAAGAGGGCACAGAGGTACTCGGAAACCGTGTCACGGTCAAGGTGGTAAAAAACAAAGTTGCCCCGCCGTTCAAAGAGGCAGAATTTGATGTGACTTTTGGTAAAGGCATTTCCAAAGAGGGTAACCTTTTAGATATCGCTATCGGTGCAGGGTTAATTGATAAAAGAGGTTCATGGTTCTCATATAACAACGAACGGATAGGTCAGGGACGTAATAATGCAAAAACCTATTTAGAACAAAATCCTGAAGTTGCAGCGGAACTTGATAAAAAGATTCGGGAAAACTTCAGTTCAATTGCTCAATCTGAATCTGGTGCAGGAAATATTCCTGGAGTTGATATTGTTGATGAGGAAGTTGATACCGAATTTGATGATACATCTGATGACGACGATGGAATTTAAGATTTTGGATAATCGCAAATAAATCGTTTGTTTTCAAATAGGACAGAGATCATAAGTGATGTTCAACATTAAAATTGTTTTTTCTTGATGTAAAATTTACAACATGCTATACTTTTATGCGTAAGAGTCGGTTATCATAAAACCGACTTTTGTCTACTATACCACAATCTTTTCAATGGAAAGTGAGAACTTCTCATAATGGCTGGTAAAAGAGAGACTTCATCTGAATTATTAAAAGGTTCTAATATTGAAGGGATCGAATCAGATAATGCGGTTGACTATCCACAGCGGATTCGTGAGTTGAACTGGCAGATAGAGATGCTTGAGAACGAAGTTTCGGATCTGCGAAGACAACTCAGTACTGCCCCAGATGAGGACGTGGATGCGCGCCTATATGAAATGACGCGCGAGCTGATGCAAGCACACAGACGCAATCGCAAACTGATGACTACACTCCACGAGGTAAAAGAAAAAGTTGAACTTTTGAAAGAAAAGGTCAAGCAGCTGAGCGCACCTCCGAATAATTATGGCATTTTTCTTGGCGCGAATGATGATAACACGATTGATGTTGACATCAGCGGGAAAAAATGGCGTGTGAATCTCGATCCTGCCATCAAAGCTGACCAAATACAGATAGGACAAGAGGTTATTGTTAATAGTGGCCTAAATGTCGTTGCAATCAAACAGCCTGAGAAGCACGGAGATGTTGTTAAAATAAAAGAGGTGCTTGAATCTGACCGCGCTGTTGTCAGTCTTCGCACGGATGAAGAACAGGTTGTACGTGTTTCCTCTGCTTTAAAAGATGAAACTTTGAAGACAGGGGATAGTGTGCTGCTAAACCATACCAGCGGCATGCTCCTTGAAAAACTTCCAAAACGCGAGCTTGATGACTTACTCCTTGAGGAAGTCCCGGATATAAGTTATGCTGACATCGGTGGGTTGGATACACAGATAGAGGCGATTCGAGATGCCATTGAAATGCCTTATCTCTACCCAGACGAATACCGCGAATTTGATTTGACTCCCCCGAAAGGTGTGTTACTTTATGGTCCTCCAGGATGTGGAAAAACATTGATAGCACGAGCAGTGGCAAATAACCTCGCTGAAAGTATCCGACAAAAGACCGGTAGAGATGACGTTAGAGGCTATTTCATAAATATTAAAGGCCCCGAGTTACTTAATAAGTATGTTGGTGAAACCGAACGAAAGATACGAGAAGTCTTCCAAAAAGCACGTGACAAGTCGAAAGAGGGGTATCCTGTTGTCATTTTCTTTGACGAAATGGATTCACTGTTCCGCTCGCGTGGCATGGGGATTTCATCAGATATGGAGTCTACGCTGGTGCCACAGTTTCTCGCCGAGATTGATGGTGTAGAAAATTTACGCGATGTAATTGTTATCGGCGCAAGCAATCGACAAGACCTGCTTGATCCTGCTGTTTTGAGACCCGGTAGACTCGATATAAAAATCAAAATTGATCGTCCTAACATCGACGGCGCAAAAGATATTTTTGGTATCTATTTAACACCTGATCTGCCGTTTGCCAAAGAAGAGGTAGGCAAATTTGATGGAAACTCCGATGATTTCTCAGATCATCTTATTCGTGAAGCTGTTGACGAAATGTATGCTACCACAGATGAGAATAGGTTCATTGAGGTAACATACACCCGTGGCGAACGCGAAACCCTCTTTTTTAAGGATTTTGTGAGCGGAGCGATGATTAGAAACATCGTCTCACGCGCCAAGAAGAC
The DNA here is from genome assembly GCA_022825825.1 of Candidatus Poribacteria bacterium. GTDB lineage: Bacteria > Poribacteria > WGA-4E > WGA-4E > WGA-3G > MSPOR6. The sequence continues at coordinate 101,679 of JAJDWA010000021.1, read as the reverse complement.
AGCAATTAAACGGTTGATTGATTCAGAAGGCAAAGAAAAAGGGATTTCACTTGACGATTTAAAAACCGCTATTCGAGAGGAATACCGTGAAAACGAGGACCTACCGAACACCACGAATCCAGATGATTGGGCAAAGATTTCTGGTAGAAAAGGTGAAAAGATCGTCAACATACGGGCACTGATAAATGAACCAGAAGCACGGCGGAGACCAGAAGTGAGAGTTAGTAAAGGTGGAACGTACCTGTAGTAGTTTATTGTAGATGCAGAATTATGTGGAATCATATTTTTAGGAAATTATACACAATAGTACCGTTTTAATTGAGAAAGGGATAGTGAGAGTAGTCCAGCTGTCCAAGGTAGTGCAAGCAACTTAGGTGTCAGGATTTGATTTTTGGGTATGAAGGGGGTGACGATTGTGGGATTGGCTGAAATAGATACCGGTAAAGACGTATCGTACGCGACCGATGGTCCACATCCGCACTTAGATACGATATTTGAGGTGAGCAATAAATATCTAAGACGCGTGTTCAATGAACAACAGTTGAACGAATTTAAAACTGATTGCCTCCATAACATTCGAGGCGACAGGGATTCAACCGTAGAACAGTTTATCAAATCATACTATGATTTAGTAAAGAAGGAATATCAGAAACAATATGCAAATGCCGATTCGGCTCTGAATCAAGACATCTTTTCCGAACCTAACAGACCAAAACTGTTGTGGGGTAATTGTTTGGACTTTTTGCGGCGTATGGACAGCGAAAGTGTTCAGTTGATGATCACTTCACCACCATATTACAATGCAAGAGATTATTCCCAGTGGGAAACTCTGGATGCCTATTTGGATGAAATGTCTTGTATTATCAAGGAATGCTATCGGGTCCTGGACAATCATCGCCCTTTCGTTTTCAATGTCGGTGACATATTTGACAACGATAACAGGCAAACTAAATCAACTTGGGGAAAACGCCGCATACCTTTGGGTGCCTATTTTACTATGATATTTGAAGAACACGGTTTTCAATTTGTGGACGACTTCATCTGGGATAAAGGCGAAGTTCAAACTCAGCGACATAAAAATGGAAATAGGCCTTATCCTTTATATCAATATCCAATCAACTGCTATGAACATATCTTTATTTTCTACAAACATCGGTTGGATGAAACGCCTTATCCTTGTCCAATATGCGGATGTTTGAAAGTCAATGGGAATGCATACTCTGGTGTAGGTATAAAATCTTGGGAATGCAAGAATTTAGACTGTTTCAAGCGATCAGCTGGCAATCGTGGCAAGCGTTTTTCTGCCCGTACGCAGTTAATGACGGGGTTGCAACGAGCTCATAATTTTGTTGATGAAGATTTGCTGCGCATGTGGCGTCGCGATATCGTCAAATTAGCACCTGTAATTAAGATAAACAGCAAGGGGCATAACACTCTCGGACATACAGCCCCTTTCCCACGCGAAATTCCCGAATATGCAGTACGGGTGTTCAGCGGTATGGAAGAATCTGTCCTTGATCCTTTTGCAGGTTCATTCACGACCACAATAGAATCATTAAGGTTAGGACGAAATAGCATCGGAATAGAATTAAACAGAACGTTGTTTAGAGATGCTGTCCTGAAGCGCATCCCAGGTGCTCTCTTTACGAAACCGAAAGAGGTGGACAGTGAATGGATCTGATACCGACAAGCGTGTAATTGGCCTGTATGGCGAGATGCGATTAGCGATGGAGCTTCATAAACGAGGCTGGCAGGTTTATAGAGCATATATTGACGAGAAATTTGATTTTGTCATTCTGAAAAGTTACTGTGAATCCTGCAAAGCATTCAAAAATGCATGGACGCGTGAACAACCTTATGGCAAAGGCACACGTAAAACAGTAACTCCACTTTGTGAAACATGTAAACAAGACAGTCTCAAGATGCTCGTTCGATTCATTCAGGCAAAAACATCTGAGGGAATTGAGAAAAAGACAGCAAAACCGGGAGAAGAAGTCAAACATTTTAGCTTCCATCCCAAAATCCGTTATCACTTGGTGGATTCCAGAGTCTTTTACACCTGGATACAAGTCTGGGACCAGGATACACATGACATCAACTATTACATATTTAAGACTTCAGATGTTGAGCGTTTTGATGATTTGCAGCTGGACACCTATCAAGTAACCGACAATCAGAAAACTGAGCTGCCAATTAACAAAGCAGGGAAAGTGCTAAAAAAGAGCAGTAAATACGATTACAGTGCGTTTGATGATTTCCTCAACAATTTTGATTGTTTGGAAGAACTAACAGAAGGCGATTCTTGGAAGTGACCGTAATAAGCAAGGTAGAAAGGAACAACACTACCAAATCAGGATTTGGCTGCACTATTGTTTATAATTTCATTTTTGATGTGAGAGAGTTTTGTCCGCCCGATTCATAGGTGTGGGAGGACTTTGTCCGCCCGATTTGCAATACGAAAGAGAATATGTCAGTACCAACAATTATCGGCACCGAAACAGAGTTCGGTATCTCTGTCAAAAATGCACGAGAGCAAGACCCGATAGCAGCTTCAACATTAGTTGTAAATGCCTATAAAAGTCGCAACATCCCAACGATTTCGTGGGATTACGCGCAAGAAAGTCCATTGATGGATGCCCGCGGATTTATGGAGGAGAGTCAAAGTCCACCAGTGGAGGACGAGAACCACAATGTTATCAATGATATTTTAATAAACGGCGGTAGATATTATGTTGACCACGCACACCCGGAATACTGCACACCTGAATGTTCAAACGCCCGAGACCTTGTTAAGTTTGAAAAAGCTGGCGAACTCATTTTGGATTTGAGTCGGCTCGCTGCGGAGCAGTTGTTGCTGGATAACCAAGAAATTATTATCTATAAAAACAATACTGATTACAAAGGACATAGTTACGGATCACATGAAAATTACTTGATGTCGCGGAAAATACCGTTTTCGGATATTGTAGATGGATTAACGCCTTTCCTCGTAACACGACAGATTATTACAGGGAGCGGTAAGGTAGGTGCAGAAAACGGCGCGGCCGAAACCGATTTCCAAATCTCACAACGGGCAGATTTCTTTGAAAAAGAGGTCGGCCTTAGCACAATGGTTGAACGGCCGTTGATAAATACCCGTGATGAACCGCACGCTGATTCAAAACTCTATCGCAGGCTACACGTGATTGTGGGCGACTCAAACATGTCCGAATTTACTATCTACCTGAAAATCGGGATCACGGCTATCGTCTTACAATTAATTGAGAAAGGTGTTATCGATAAACAATTTGCTTTACAAGATCCGGTTGCAGTGATAAAATCAGTATCGCGTGATCTGTCGTGCAAAAACGAGATTGTGCTTAAAGATGGTCGGAAATGGACAGCAGTAGAGGTTCAACGGGCGTATCTTGAACTTGCACATCAACATCTTTCAAATGAAGAAAGAACGCCTATCGTTGAAGACGTTTTGGAAAAGTGGGATTTTGTTTTAAAAAGTTTAGAAACTGATCCGATGTCTTTAGGACAGCATTTAGATTGGATTATCAAAAAAAGGCTAATTGATGCCTATGTCGCACGGCACGATTTTAAATGGACTGATCCGCGTGTTCGGATGATGGATCTTCAGTATCATGACCTGCGACCCGATAAGGGACTTTACGCACGATTGCTGAAAAATGGACACGTTGAACGGATATTGACTCATGAAGAAATTGTTCATGCAATTCAGCATCCTCCATTAGATACTCGAGCATATTTTCGAGGAACATGTTTACGAAAATTTCCTAATGACATTCATAGCGTGAGTTGGAATTCAATTATTTTTAATGGGCCAACCGGTTTTGATAAAATTATGATGGAACGTCCACACTTTGGCACACAAGAAATAGTTGGTGAACTATTAAATACCTGTACGGTCGTTGATCTCGTGAACCAAATCCGAGCTGACTGCAAATAATTTAGTAGATAGTAAAGGTTTTATCCCTAATGTTGAGAATATAAGGTATACGGAATTTCCGTTGCCACAATTTTAAAAGGAGTACAACATGCCAAGCGAAAAACAGCAAGAATATAGAGACCATCCCGCAAATGAAACTGCGGAGATACAACCCGATTCTGAGCTTAAAGAAAATGTTGATGAGTTAACCGAAGATTTAGATGCACTCCTTGATGAAATCGACGAAATTCTGGAAGAAGACTCCGAGGAATTCGTTGAGAACTACATCCAGCGAGGAGGGCAGTAGGATTGCTCAAACTCCATGATTATGGAACAACCGATTTTTTGCAAATTCTAAAGAACCGATACCCCGATCAGGTTGGAAACTGGAACCAACCTAACGGATTGCAGGATGTCCTTCCGCAAAATGTTTTGGAAGGTACCACGGTCCTTGCGCTTGTGTACAACGAAGGTGTTGTTATTGCCGGCGATCGTCAAGCAACAGAGGGGTACCAAGTCGGGGAACGGCGGATTCAGAAGGTCTTTAAAATAGATAGACACTCGGCAATAGCGGTTGCTGGGGTTGCGGGCCCCTGTATTGAAACAGCAAAACTTTTCCAAGTTCAAGTTGAATTTTACGAAAAGATTGAAGGGACATCCTTAAGTTTAGATGGGCAAGCAAACTATTTGTCCAGTCTTGTCAGAGCAAATTTAAGTTTAGCGATGCAAGGGCTAATTGTTCTACCGCTTTTCGCAGGTTATGACTTAAAGCATGGTAAAGGGCGGATATTTAAGTATGATGCACTCGGTGGACGTTACGAGGAAGACTCTTATTATGCGATCGGTTCTGGTGGGAAAGATGCGCGTACAACTTTAAAAAAGTTGTATCAATCGGATATGTCCAAAGAATCGGCTCTAAACGCTGTTGCAGAAGCACTCTGGGACGCAGCAGATGAGGATATTGCGACTGGAGGCCCTGATTTGATTCGGAAAATCTTTCCGACCTTGACATTAGTTACAGAAGCAGGTGTATCAGAGGTGCCAGACGATACCGTTGCAGCGTTGTACCGGGAGTTAGTTGCTCGCTTAGAACAACTTTAGGCGGGTTTTTCTGTGTACTCGGTAAATCTTGAGGAGTTGTAAATGTCTACGCCTTATTACGTGTCACCCGAACAGATTTGGGAAGATAAAAAGGATTTTGTCCGGCGTGGGATTGAGCAAGCGAAAGAGGTGGTTGCCTTAGAATATAAGGATGGACTGCTGATGGTTGCCGAAAACCCGCGCAGAACGACCTTTAAAATTTCAGAAATTTATGACAGAATAGCACTCGCCTCAACGGGGCGGGTTGCAGAATATGAGGCACTTCGGGTAGCAGGTATTCGTGAATCTGAAGTGAAAGGTTACACCTACTACCGGGAAGATGTTACCGCAAAATGGTTAACAAACCTCTATTCACAGCACATGGGGGCGATCGCTCAGGCATGGGATGCCAAGCCGTTAGAAATTGAACTGCTTGTATGTGAGGTAGATGGAAACCCTGCTGTTGGTAGTCAGATTTACTACGTAGACTTTGACGGGACATATCACGAAGAGGAAAAATTTGCTGTTATAGGCGGCAGAGCAGATGCCATCACCAATATCCTAAAAGAGACTTACACAGAGGATTTGGAATTAGCTACAGCATTACAACTTGCATCACGAACTTTTGAAAGTATTGAAGCAGAAGAGTCGGAACCGTATCGGATAACGCCACAGACCATAGAAGTTGCGTGTCTTGACACAACCGCTGGACGCCGTAAATTTCGCCGGTTTTCCATTGAAGAGATAACCGAGGTTTTTAATCATGCATCGTAGAATATACGGATTGGAAACCGAGTACGGAATAATCTGTACCCCTGAGAAGAACAGAGGCAAAAAACTAACGGTTCAGAATGTCGTTATGTATCTGTTCCGCGAAATTATTTCTGGGCGGATGTATCCCGATGTGTTTCTGGAAAACGGTGCGCGGTTTTATCAAGACATCGGGTGCCACCCTGAATATGCTACTCCGGAATGTGACGATATTATAGAGTTGGTGGCACATGATAAAGCAGGAGAAAGAATCGTCACACGGCTTGCTACAACTGCTGAGCGAAGGATGCGCGCAGACGGGTTTCGCGGCAAGATCACCATTTTTAAGAATAACTTAGATACGGTAGGAAATACTTACGGCTGTCATGAAAACTATCTGATGGAGCGAGAAAAAGTTAGTTTTCGGCAGTTAGCATCACAACTCATCCCTTTTTTTGTCACCCGACAAATATATTCGGGCGCTGGTAAAGTCAAACGGAGCGACCAAGGTTTCTATGAGATTTCACAGCGCGCCCAACATATCCGAGAAGAAATTTCCATCGCAACTACAACCGCACGCGGTATTATAAACACGCGCGACGAACCCCACGCGGACCGAGAAAAATATAGACGTTTGCATGTCATCGTCGGGGATTCCAATATGTCCGAATTTTCAACGTTTTTGAAAGTCGGCACAACTGGAATCATTCTCCGCATGATTGAGGATCATTTTATCAATGAACGTTTTGCCCTGCGTAATTCTGTGCAAGCTATTCACGAAATATCTGAAGATATTACTTGTAAACGCCTTATTGAACTTGAAAACGGAAAGCGGCTCTCCGCTGTTGAACTTCAATGGCAATACTTTGAATGTGCAAAACGGTATCTTGAACAGGCTGAATCTGATCCAACTACTGACGAGATAATGGCACGTTGGGAATACGTCATGACCTGTCTTGAAGCTGATCCGATGCAATTGGAACGTGAGCTTGATTGGGTTATCAAGCGAAAGTGGCTTGAAACTTACGCCCAGCACCGATCCCTGAATTGGGATTCTGCTGAAGTCAGACGTTTAGATTTAGAATATCACAACATTCGGCAAGATGCTGGCGTTTATTATAAGGTGGAAAAACGGGGATTGACAGAACGGATTTTAGATGATGCACAGATTCGGCATGCGATGCATGCACCACCTCAGCGTACCCGCGCAAAGTTTCGAGGGCGATTTATCAAACTTGTTAATAACGGCAAAGTGCTATGTGGTGTAAATTGGAGTTATATTCAACTGTATGAGCCTTACCAGAAGCTATACTTGTCTACTGACCCGCTTGAACCTGAATTTGAAGAAGCGAGTCGAATGATATACTCAATCTAATCCTAAAACATCCGAATATAAAAATGACTATGGGTTATTATGTTTTGCCGCAACAAAATCCAATGTCAATCTTGACACGCACTTCCAGTTACGCTATAATGAAATTATCCGTCAATTACCGGAGGCACTTATGGCAACTTCTGCAGCACAAACATACCTCACACCTGAAGAATATATTACTTTAGAACGCAAGGCGATACCTAACGCAGAAACAGTTAGAAGTGAGTACGTTAAGGGAAAAATAATCGCAATGTCCGGTGCAAGTTTCGCACATAATTTGATTACAGCAAACATATCTGCTGGATTGCATGCTCGCTTGAGAAACAGTGAATGTGTCGCGATCGCTAACGAAATGCGCGTAAGCACACCCAGCACTTCATCTTATTTCTATCCCGATGTTGTTGTCGTTTGTGAAGAACCGCGTTTTGAAGATGATGTCTTTGATATACTCCTCAATCCAATTATTCTCGTAGAAGTTTTGTCACCTTCAACTGAGGCTTATGATCGCGGTGAAAAATTTAGTCACTACCGACAGATTGAATCTTTACAAGAATACGTCCTCGTTGCACAAGATAAGATTTGTGTCGAGATTTTCCGGCGCCAAGAGAACAATTGGATTCTTGCCGATTTTCAAAACCTTGAAGAACGCCTCCCACTTGTTTCAGTCCAATGTGAACTGCCTTTACGTGAGATTTATGATCGCGTAACATTTCCTGAGTAATGCAGTTCAAACAATAACGCTTATTTGTAGTGGCTTTGTAAATCTGACTCTTTCCATATTTCTTTTTTTATTCACTTCTTGACATATACTCTCGGTTACGCTATAATGAAATTACCCGTCAATTACCGGAGGCACTTATGGCAACTTCTGCAGCACAAACATACCTCACACCTGAAGAATATATTACTTTAGAACGCAAGGCGATACCTGACGCAGAAACAGTTAGAAGTGAGTACGTTAAGGGAAAAATAATCGCAATGTCGGGAGCAAGCCGAGCACATAATTTGATTACTATGAATATATCTACCATGCTCCATACCAGTTTAAAGGGGCAAGGCTGCGAAACTTACGCAAACGAAATGCGGGTCAGTACACCCAGCACTTTATCCTATTTCTATCCGGATGTCGTTGTCGTTTGTGAAGAACCGCGTTTTGAAGATGATGTCTTTGATATACTCCTCAATCCAATTATTCTCGTAGAAGTTTTGTCACCTTCAACTGAGGCTTATGATCGCGGTGAAAAATTTAGTCGCTACCGACAGATTGAATCTTTACAGGAATACGTCCTCGTTGCACAAGATAAGATTTGTGTCGAGATTTTCCGGCGCCAAGAGAACAATTGGATGCTTACCGATTTTCAAAACCTTGAAGAACGCCTCCCACTTGTTTCAGTCCAATGTGAACTGCCTTTACGTGAGATTTATGATCGCGTAACATTTCCTGAGTAAAGCAGCTCAAACCACAAAGCTAAATTTGTAGCTTCTTTTCATATTTCCTTTGACCATTTCCCTGGCGTATGATAAACTTGATATATCTATGGCCAAGTGTGAGATTTAATATTCGGAATTCAGGAAGATATTATGACAACTTACATTGTTACCTTTGAAGTCGCTGATGATTTAAGAAAAAGTCATCTTAAAAAGAAACTCAAACAATATAGCGGTTATTGCCCTATTCACGACAATTGCTGGGCAATTGTCTCTGATCAAACACCAACTCAAATTCTGGATTTTTTGGGAGAATCCCTTTCTGAATCAGATAGAGTCTTTGTTATTCGGTCTGGAATATATTCTGCGTGGATAAATGCTTACGGTCCCCAAAATAGTGAATGGCTAAAAGAGAGGTTGTAAAATGGTTAATCCTAATTCGCCTCATAGCGATAAGAAACCTTTCATTAGGCGAGGGAAAGTTGAATTCGTCAATTTATATGAAGTTAAAGAACACGAATTAGAGTTATTGGAAAAGGGATCAGCAGGAACGCTGCAATTCAATTTTGCGATCTTTCTATTTTCTATTGCGTTAACATGTATAGCTGCTTTAGCAACAGCAGATTTTAAATGGGATCTCGCAAAAACAATATTTACATTTATCACCGTAATAGGTCCGTTGTTTGGTGGTTACCTTATGTTAAGTTGGTGGCGAACACGGGCATCACTTAAGGAAGTAGTATCAGTCATCAGAAGCAGAATAAACGGGCAGGCACCTGATGCCCAGATTCCAGAGGAACCTGAAACACAACCCAAGACACCAGAAGATAATGAAGAACCTAACGGATAAAATTCTAATCAGAAGAGCTAAATATGCCAAAGGAAAACTTCAACGAAAAACTGATCGCACTCCTCAAAACCTATCCCGACTTTATTGACGAATCAGGCGAACTCCTCCCCGCAGCAGTTAAAGACCACGCATGGAAACTTGACCATAACCTCATCAGGTTGTTGCTTTCCGACCCAGAAATAAAATCCACCTTCTTTGACGAAATTGACGGACATTGGGTTTTCAACCACAACACCTTTATTGGCTATATCGCCGCCAAAAACTTCCTTGCCAATTCCTACACCCAATTCCGCAACAAAATCGGTTTGAACATTGACGGAAAATACCTCCGCGAACGCGGCGAAGTCTCACTTGTTTGGCCCTACAAAGATTGTGTGCTTGAAGGCGGACAGACAAAGGAGGAGGAAAAGCGTAAAGAGATTTTCTTCAATGAAATCCTTGCACAAGACGAAATCAATCGGATGTTCGACCCGAAGGTGCTTACCAACTGGAAACGCCACACCGCCGCAGGTGAACAGGACGTAACCGAAATCCAACGTGATAAAAACGGCACAATACGCGAAAACCTGATTATCAAGGGCAATAACCTTATTGCACTCCACACCCTCAAACAGCAGTTTCGCGGACAAGTGAAATTGGTTTACATCGATCCGCCGTATAATACGAAAGGTGAAAGTACTACTTTTGGATATAACAACTCTTTTAACCATTCAAGCTGGCTCACTTTTATGAGAAATAGGCTTGAAATAGCTAAAGATTTATTACGAGACGACGGTTTGATTGTAATAGCAATAGATGACGAAGAACAAGCTTATCTTGCTGTTCTGTGTGATGAAGTCTTTGGTAGAGTAAATCATATAGGCACAGTCATAGTTCAGAGTAAACCGAGTGGTAGAACAACCGATTCTTATTTTGCTACATGCCATGAGTACTTGCACATTTATTCTAAACAGACCGGCTTACCGACAATAAATTTTCTTGAGTTAACCGATGAACAAAAGAAACAATACACTGAAGGTACAGGCGAAAACCTTTTCAGATGGCGTGATTTTTTAAGAACAGGTGGACTTTCAACTCCTGAAGAAAGACCAAATTCGTATTACCCAATTTACTTTCTGCCTAAAGAAGGACAAATTTCTTTGGAAAGGATTTCTGATGAACAAATTGAAATTTTGCCATTAGATAGTAACGGTAATAAAAGAGTTTGGCGAAAAACACGTCCTTCCTTCGCAAAACATGTCAATGATAACGAAATAAAAATTGAGCAAAATAAATCAGGTCAATGGAAGGTTAAGATTATTGACAAGATAAAGGAAGGTACCCGGCCCAAAAGTGTCTGGATTGACAGTAGATATGACGCATCTTCGCATGGAACAAAACTATTAAAGAACCTTTTTGAAGGGCAGAAAGTTTTTAGTTATCCAAAATCAATACATGCTGTCAAAGACGTCATTGAAATATTAACGGAAAGGAATGGCGACGACATAATTCTTGATTTCTTTGCAGGAAGCGGCACTACCGCCCATGCTGTTTTAGAACTGAACAAACAAGATAATGGAAATCGCAAATTTATTTTAGTTGAGCAGATGGATTATGTTGAAAGTGTTACCGTGCCGCGCATAGAAAAAGTTATAGAAGGGCAAGGCGGCGAATTTGTCTATTGCGAACTAATGCAATACAACCAAGTTTATATGGACAAAATCCAAGCAGCGCAGTCCTCCGAAGAACTTGTCGCACTCTGGCAAGAGATTGCCGAAAACTCGTTCCTGAACTGGTATGTCAATGAAGAAATGCCACAAGATGCAGTCCAAGATTTCATCGCCATTGAGGACGTGGAACAACAGAAACACCTATTGGTAGAGTTGCTGGATAAAAATCAACTCTATGTCCACCTCTCCGAAATAGAGGATACGGATTTTAATGTTAGTGATGATGATAAGGATTTGAATAAGGCGTTTTATGGAGAATAGAAAAGCCAGGGATATAGGATTGTTCTGGGCCGTAGCCTCCCAATCACGCGGCATGGAGCCGCGTTTCGTCCCTGGCAATTGATAATATTACACCACAGAAATTGGTAAATGTCAATAGTGAATCGTTCTGCTTGAAAGGTAAAAAAATGACTGAGGAAAGAAAAGAGGAATTAAGGCAGTTGCTAAATGAAGCAATGCCGAATATCGTGATTGAGGTCCCTGATGGATACAAACCTATATCCGTTAAAAAATATAAAGATTACGCCACAGCATTTCGCAAGTCTTACAGACCTGATCTGTCATTTTTTTTGGACTATTTGCCTGATATACAGGATAATGCAGTGAAATCAAAACTCTTTAATTTTATGAAGGAAGAATTAGCCGACTATATACGTGAGGATGAATCTGAATGTCCGCCTACTCATTGGATACAAACCGCCAAGGTTGCTACACGCGATGGGAGGCGACTAATTCCTGTCCCTCTGGACAGGCTATTAGAAAAATTTCTGGAGATTTTTATCGCTAATGGAGCAGAACAAGCAATATTAGCACTTGATAGATGCACCAGAGAAACGAGCGGGACTTTTCAAAAAATAATATTTCTTGAAGGTCTTGATGTACAATATTCTGGTACGACAAAGGAAGCAAGCAAGACACATATTCGAGAGACACAGATTGCTGAAGGAATAAAGTTTGTCCAACTTCCAAGTTGTTCTATAGGACAAATACAGGATCTGTGTGAAAGTGAGCAATCCGGGTTTAGCGAACTTCCAAGTTATGCTGCAGGTTTCCCCTCGTATTTGTTTCAGGAAAGTTTTATTCTTACGGAAGCCAATACACTATCTTGGTCTGAATCTCCGATGGCATTACATCTATCTTTTTTTTCTGATGTTATTCTCCTTATAATTGATTATACCGTATCACCCCTATTCTGCAAGCCTTCTGTTAAATCTATCGAAGGAGTAGATATCTCCGATCAGTTTGAAATCAAAATAAAAAGCGCGGAGTTTCCGAATTTTGATGTGGATAAATTCTACTTTGCGTTATCCTTAATTGCTAATTATGCTGTTAAACCTCTATTTCAATGGCAATACATAGGTAAAGACGAGCTTTTCAAAGTTGGAGACTGGTGGTATACGAAATTAATGCGCCCCCGTATCATGCTAGACCCCGGATCTGGCATCCACGTAATTAATGAAACTGACATAGATAAAGCTAAGTACCTATATGAACTCTTAACTAACCCATCCTCAAACATTGGGGAAAAATTGCAAATCCCTATCAATAGATGGATAAAATCCAAAACATCACAAACTGCAGTTGATAAAATGATTGACTTGGGAATAGCATTTGAATCTCTCTTTGTTTCAAACAGACACAAAATATCTTCTCAACTTCGCAATAATGCTTCTCGGTACTTAGGAAAAGATAAAGTAGATCAAGAAAAGTTAAAAAAAGAATTTAAAGCAATATATGACTGCCGCTGTGATGCAGTGCATGAAGGCAAACTTGAGGAAAATGTTACAATTGGTGGGAAGGCTATCCCTATATCAAAGCTTATTACAAGTGCTCAGAACTTATGTCGGGACTCAATGTTAAAGATTTTGAAAGATGGAAAATTACCGACTGGAAAGACTTGATACTCGGTTGAATAAACGTTTCACACTAATTTTGACATTTTATTGCTTTTGTGATATACTTTAATTCACAGCATGTATTAAGTTATAATTACGATTGATTTACTGTTTTCAAGTTTAGTAGGAATACATATTATGGCTAAATCTGTCAAAGCACTCATCACGCCAGAAGTCCTAAAGTGGGTACGTGAAAAACGTATCCGATTAGAACTTGACTACGCGGCGAAAAAATTAAAGATAGACCCCGAACGTCTTGAAGCATGGGAAAACGGTACAGAGAAACCTACCTTTGCGCAATTAAAGAAGATAGCAAAACTCTATAAAACGCATGTTTCTATTTTCTACTTGCCAAAATCGCCCAAGGCTTTTCGTTGGCCCGTAGATTATCGGGTATTGCCAAAGTCTAAAACACCTGATCAAGAACAGACATACAAATTAAATGCCAATATCGTTGAAGCGCATGAAAGACGCCAGAGATTAATTCATATTTACGAGATGTTGGAAGAGCCACCGCCTAAGGTGTCTGTCCAAATCAATCCAAACGAATCTCATAGAAATGCTGCAAAAAAAATAACAGAATTTCTCGAATTCAACAGCGAAAATCTACCAAAAACTACTAATCCCTATAATGCCTTAAAATTTTGGAAACAAACCGTTGAAGCAAAAGGCATTTTGGTTTGTCATACCTCTGTTAATACACACCTTTCTGTTGATCTGAAAACATGCCGTGGATTTTGCATTGCACTCAAACCTTTTCCAGTAATTGTTGTTAACCCTAAAGACAAACCTTATGGTCGTATTTTTACGATCATTCACGAGTTAGTTCATATAGCCCTGGGAAAAAGCATCATTCAGAATTCGGGGTTAAGTGAAATAAGAAAACCTTCTTTAAACGAAACTGAGCGTTTTTGTAACATGGTGGCTGGTGAAGTTTTAGTCCCTGAAAATGAATTGCTTGAAATAATTGACCTGAAGACGCTTCAAGATGACTTACCAGAAATCTCAAAACATTTCCAAGTGAGTACTGAAGTAATCATGCGCCGGTTGTTAATTCTCAATAAAATATCACAACAGAAGTATTACGCTTACAGAAAAATGCTGTCTGATAAATACAAAGAGCCACAAAATGACACAGATGTGCCAATTCCTTACCATACTCGGCTTCTCAGCGCTTCTGGAGAGTATTATGCACGGTCTGCTTTTAGTGCATATTACGAAAATAAAATCACACTCGCTGAATTATCCGCTGCTTTTTATAATTGTTCCACAAAACATCTTTTTAAAATTGAAAGTGAAATTACTACATGAATTCGCTGTTTGACCAAGATCAGATAGTCTACAGTATGGATGCCAGTTCACTAATTGAGGCGTATCATAGTTATCCATTTGATATATTTCCATCTTTGTGGGATAAACTGGAAGAACTTATAAAAAGCGATCGATTAAAAATGTTTGAACTTGTTTTTGACTACGAAGTAAAAGATGAAGAAATCAAGGAATGGTGTAAAGAAAAAGAATTGGACTCTTATATTCGAATAGCAACTGATCAAGTTGACCAAAATAAAGCGCAAATCCTAACACCCTTGTTGGTAGATCCTGATACCGGAGATTCAGGTGGTGATCCGTGGGTGATTGCTTTAGCACAAGACCTACAAAATGGTGTTGTAGTGACACAAGAAAAGATAAGCCGCAACAAGGATAAACCCAAAATCCCGAATGTATGTGATGATTTAGGGATTGAATGCATTGACATACTCGGATTGATGAGGAAAGAAAAGTGGATTTTTGATTCCATCATTCTTGAAAGAAATCAGGAAAATGCAGAATAAATTTTTATACGATCTCGTTTTAGAAGAATTCGGAAAACGCACTATCCAAAACACCGAAATTCCGCAGTCCCTTACTGATAACCTAAACCCCACCTTTGAACTCCGTGAGTATCAAAAAGAAGCGTTTGTACGTTTTCTACTCTGTTTTGAAAACAATTTCCCTGGCGGAGGGGAACCACTACATTTTCTATTCAACATGGCAACAGGTAGCGGTAAAACGCTCATCATGGCAGGCTTAATCCTCTACCTCTATGAACAAGGTTACCGCAACTTCCTCTTTTTCGTCAACTCTACCAACATCATTGAAAAAACAAGAGACAACTTCCTCAACCCACGGACCACAAAATACCTCTTTAGTGAGAACATCCATATTGATGGGAAAAAAGTCGCCGTCACAGAGGTAGATAACTTTGACGGTGTCAACCAAAACGACATCAACTTATGCTTCACAACGATTCAGCAGTTGCACACCGATATGAATTCGGAAAAGGAAAATTCCCTAACTTATGAAAATTTTGCTGAACAGGAAATTGTGTTATTGGCAGATGAAGCACATCACATGAACGTCAGCACAAAGACTCAGCAAGCACTATTTGAAAGTTGGGAGAACACAGTAGAAAATATATTCAAGTCTAATGCAGCTAATCTACTCTTGGAATTTACTGCTACACACGATTATGAAATGCCTGCGATAGTAGAGAAGTATCGGAATAAGGTTATCAACCGTTATGACCTAATAGATTTCCGCGGGGATAAGTTTTCTAAAGAGATAGAGCTTGTACACTTTGATATGGACACGCAGTCGCGCATGTTGCAAGCACTCATACTCAGTCAATACAAGCTGAGGGTCGCAGCGAAACATAAGATTCCACTTCATAAACCTGTTGTCTTGTTTAAGGAAAAATCAATTGAGCGTTCAAAAGATAGCAAGAAAAACTTTCATGCCCTAATTGATGAATTGACAGCAGATCAGATTGACAGTATTCGAAAATCAGATGTCCCAGCAGTTCAACGCGCGTTTCGTTTCTTTGATGAAAATAACACCAGTTCGGAATTGTTGTGCCAACAACTGAAACACGATTTTGATGAGGATTTCTGTCTCACAGTTAACAGTAAAGAGGAGAGAAAAAACTACCAGATTTTGATCAACACGCTTGAAGACAAAGATAATCCGATCCGCGCCATCTTTGCTGTGCAACAACTGAATGAAGGGTGGGATGTGCTGAATCTATTTGACATAGTTCGTTGTTACGAAACCCGCGACTCAGGAAAAACGACAATTTCTGAAGCACAACTTATCGGGCGCGGTGCACGCTATTTTCCTTTTGTCCTGCCAGATCACCCAGACAAGTTCCGCCGTAAGTTTGATGAGAACCTTGACCATGAACTCCGCGTATTAGAAGAACTCCATTACCACAGCATGCACAACCCACGTTACATCTCCGAAATCCGCTCTGCATTGATTGATGAAGGTATGATGGATAATGATCGTGTTCCCCGCGAAATCAAACTAAAAGACTCATTCAAAGAAACCGATTTTTACAAAAAAGGTGTTGTTTGGCTCAACAAACGCGTTAAGAAAAACTATCAACATATTGAATCCTTTGAGGATTTAGGCGTTAAAAAGAAGGACTATACACATCAGATCACTACGGGTCAGGGAGGCACAATTACAGCACTCAAGGATGAAAACGTTCCGGTTGTTTCTGACGAAGACCCGCAGGATTTGCCAGTAAAAGATGTTGAGATGAATATCGTTAAAGCTGCGATTGCGCGCAACCCATTTTTTACTTATGCATCACTCAAAAGATATTTCCCACAGTTGACATCTATGAGCGAATTTATTACCTCTGAGGACTATCTTGGAGGGTTGACAATTAATCTTCAAGGAAACGTCGATGAGTTAGGAATCAATCGCGCTGAAAAACTGGCTGCATGTTGCGGTTTGTTAGGGCAGATTGAATCTGAAATCAGAGAACACATTACCGAATACGAAGGCACAACACAGTTTGATGAAGAATTCATCAACGCTATTTTCACAGACAAGCGTTTGGAATTCAGTCCCGATACCTTAAAGTCTAAAGAAGACCCGCAGTTCACGCATTTTGTTTCGGTTAAAGACTGGTTTGCCTTTGATACCCTCTACGGCACGAGTGAAGAAAGGGCATTTGTGCGTTTGTTAGACAGATGGATTAAGGAAACAGAAACAAACTATGAGACCATCTATCTGCTTCGCAACGAGGGACATTTCTCACTCTATAACTTCTCTGATGGGGCAGGATTTCAACCCGACTTTGTGCTGTTCTTACGTGAGAAAAACGGCAACGCTTTATCTTACCAACTTTTCATTGAACCCAAAGGAAAACACATTGCTGAAGGAGACCGTTGGAAAGAGCAATTTCTGCAAGAAATTTGTGCAGAATTCTCCAGTAGAATTCTAACAGAAGATAGGAAATATCGCATTATCGGCGTACCTTCGTTTTACAACGAGGCACAAGAAAATCAATTCAGAGAAGACCTTGATTATGCATTGAAAACCGTTCTCTAACCACACCGGGCATAGTTATAGAATTAACCGATTTTCTTTGACTTTTTTGGGATAGCGTTATATAATTCCATTTGTAGTGAAATCGAAAATACCTATACATTTTCTATAGAAGATAGCAATAACAACAATACGATAAAGACAAATAACAGGAGTAATTTAATGACACAACCGAAGTATGTTTACTTCTTTGGAGCCGGTGAAGGCGAGGGCGATGCTACAATGCGCACGCTACTTGGTGGTAAAGGCGCAAATCTTGCTGAGATGACCAATCTCGGTGTTCCTGTCCCGCCAGGTTTCACAATCTCCACTGAAGTATGCAAATACTACTATGATAACGATAAGAAGTACCCTGGTGGTCTTGACCAACAGATTACCGAGAACGTACAAAAAATAGAAGATGCGCTTGGAGCAAAATTTGGAGATACCGAAGATCCACTCCTCCTTTCTGTTCGTTCCGGTGCTGCAGTGTCAATGCCGGGAATGATGGATACTATTCTCAACCTCGGTTTAAATGATGACGCTGTGAAAGGACTGATCGCAAAGTCGGAAAACGAACGTTTCGCTTACGATTCATATCGCCGCTTCGTTCAGATGTTCGGAAACGTTGTACTTGATGTCGATCATGATGAATTTGAGCATTTACTTGAAGAAAAGAAAAAAGCGAAAGGTGTTACATTAGATACCGAGTTAGAAGCCGAGGATTTAGCGGCACTTGTCAATGAATTCAAGAACGCCGTCAAACAGCACACAGGAAGAGATTTCCCTGATAACCCGCGTCAACAGTTAGATATGGCACGGGATGCCGTTTTTGAGTCTTCAGGCAACCCGCGCGCGATTACCTATCGCCGTCTCAACGATATTTCTGAAGAACTCGGACGCACAGCTGTTAACGTCCAAGCGATGGTATTTGGGAATATGGGCGGAACCTCTGGATCAGGAGTTGCCTTCACTCGCAACCCTTCGACCGGCGCGAACCAATTTTACGGCGAATTCCTCATTAATGCACAAGGAGAAGATGTGGTCGCTGGCATTCGCACGCCCCTTCCGGTCTCTGAATTGAGAAACATTTTGCCAGCTGCCTATAATGAGTTGGTTGACATTGGATTAAGACTTGAAAAACACTACCGTGATATGCAGGACGTAGAGTTCACAATTCAGGATAGTAAGCTCTATATGCTGCAAACACGGAACGGAAAACGCACGGGACAAGCGGCTGTCCGAATTGCAGTAGAGATGGTTGAAGAAGGTTTGATTGATAAACAGACTGCTTTGACGCGTGTCCCTGCCAATGATCTTGACCAATTGTTGCATCCGAGTGTAGACCCGGACGCATCTGTTGAAGTCATCACACAAGGTTTGCCAGCATCTCCTGGTGCTGCTGTCGGTAAAGTTGTATTTACTGCTCTTCGCGCTGAGGAACTTGCATCTGAAGGTGAGAAAGTTATTCTCGTCCGGACAGAAACATCACCGGAAGATATTGGTGGGATGGACGCTGCTGAAGGTATCCTCACTGCTCGTGGCGGCATGACAAGCCACGCTGCTGTTGTTGCACGCGGTATGGGGAAATCTTGTGTTGCGGGGTGTTCTGATCTGTTTATCAATGAAGAGGCGTTGGAATTTATCGCTGGTGGCAAACGTTACGCTGAAGGTGATTTTATCACGCTTAACGGCTCCACAGGTGATGTGCTAAACGGGCAAGTATCCTTGATACAACCCGAGCTCAGCGGACAATTCGGAATACTGATGGAGTGGGCAGATGAGGTGCGTACCTTGGATGTTCGTACTAATGCAGATACGCCGGAAGATGCAAAAAATGCAAGAGGATTCGGAGCAGAAGGCATCGGTCTTTGTCGGACTGAGCACATGTTCTTTGGGACAGGGATTGACGCTGTCCGAGAGATGATTCTTGCAGATGAAACGTTAGAACGAAAACAGGCATTAGCGAAGCTGCTTTCGCACCAACGCACAGATTTCATCGGCATCTTTGAGGCGATGGCTGGCTATCCTGTAACCATCCGTACGCTTGATCCACCTCTGCACGAATTCTTACCAAAGAATGAGTCTGAAATTCTTGATCTTGCCGAAAGAATTAACGTTGATCCGCAAAAACTCCGTGAACGCGTTGAAGAATTACACGAATTCAATCCAATGCTTGGACATCGTGGATGTAGACTCGGTATTGTTTATCCAGAGATAACGGAAATGCAGGCGCGTGCAATCTTCGAAGCCGCTGTGGATGTTGCGAAACGCGGTATCAAGATTTTACCAGAAATTATGATCCCACTTGTTGGACATATCAATGAACTTTCACTACAACGCAAAGTAGTTGTTGAGACAGCAGAGGAAGTCTTTAAAGAGACCGGTACTCGCGTTGAATATCTCGTTGGTACGATGATTGAGCTACCCCGCGCAGCACTCACTGCTGACAAAATCGCTGAAGAAGCCGAATTCTTCTCCTATGGGACGAACGACCTCACCCAAACAACGTTTGGCATGAGTCGGGATGATGCCGTGAAATTCCTTGACGACTATGTTAGAAATGGTGTTCTTGAATACGATCCGTTCCAGGTCCTTGACCAGGAGGGTGTCGGCAGCCTATTGCAAATCGGTTGTGAAAAAGGGCGTGCAGCACGTCCTGACCTGAAAGTTGGCATCTGTGGTGAACATGGCGGCGAACCGAATTCCGTCAAGTTCTGCTACGGGTTAGGGTTCAATTACGTTTCTTGTTCCCCGTTCCGTGTGCCGATTGCCCGCCTCGCTGCAGCGCAGGCTGTGATTGAAGGGCAAGCCTAAGTATACAGTAAAGTGTTTTGTAAAATATAGGCGTGTGTGCTGTGTAAGCGTGCACGCCTATACTATTGCAACTTTGAAAATAAAAGCAGTTGAATTCCATAAGCAGACTGTGGTAAATTGTCAATAGACAATAGAAAAATCTGGGATTACATATCATTATGAGGAGAAACAATGGATGCACAAGAGGTTCATCAAATCACGCCAGATACTCTTCCCACTGAGATTCCAAAGATGACTTTGGAGGAATTCCTGGAAAGCGATTTAGAGGGGTATGAATACATAAAAGGAGAGTTAATTCCCATGGCGCCTACGTCAGTAGAACACGGCTACATTAGTGTGAACCTAAGTTCTCTGTTACACTTGTATGTTCGTGAAAATCAACTGGGGCGCGTTCTCATATCGGATACAGGATTCCGTGTTGGTGAACGCGTTTTGATACCAGATATTGCCTTTATTTCAAGTTGGTGAACGCGTTTTGATACCAGATATTGCCTTTATTTCAACAGATCGGATCCCTAATGACCCGAGTAAAGCATCTCCTGTTCCACCAGACCTCGCTGTTGAAGTTGTTTCTCCTACAGATTCATCCTACCGAGTTGAAGAAAAGGCGTTTATTTACCTTGAGGCAGGCACACAGTTGGTATGGGTGCTCAAACCCCGATCTAAAACGGTAACTGTCTATCGTTCAGAAACGGAAATCACACTACTAACACAGAATGAAACGCTCAGCGGTGAAGATGTAATAGAAGGATTTACTTGTTCAGTTGCCGAACTTTTTGAATAGGTTTATTAAACTTACGCAATTAGTAGTTTTTGACACAAACTATTATTACTAATCTATATTATAGAATTTACTGTAAAGTTTATTAAATATAAATATTGATGAATCAGAGCCATTCAATTGTAGCGTTTTTCTCAATATTTTAGACACGCGCTCGGATAAGGAGAGACCTTTGAAAGAAGTTAGAAATTACTGGAAAACTGAATACCTCTGATCGTAGTTTGATACCATTGATAAATTAGCAATATAGGAATAAAATAATAGGAGTGACATTCAGGGAAATTCTCAAACTATTTCTAATACTGTAAGTATACTGCTGAATCATATAAATAACATGAGCAAAATTGCACACGTAGAGGTTTTTCCTACTGCTGTTGGAATGAAAGACGTTTTTACCATCGGTACAGGTTTTGTTGGTGATCCTGATGCTGCTGGACACCATATCTTTGTAAAAATTACAACAGATGACGGTTATATCGGTTGGGGTGAACAACGGGCATTACCGTCGTGGAGCTATGAAACAACAGAGTCTATCACAACTACGATTCTATATCACATTGCACCTGTACTTCTGGGACAAAATCCGCTAAATCGAAATGAAATCCATAACGCCATTTATCAAGCATTAAAACCTGCTGTTAGCAACGGGCACCCTTTTGCGAAAGCTGCCGTTGATATTGCACTGCATGACTTGTGTGGTAGAATCCTAAACGTGCCATTGCATATCCTTTTTGGCGGTAAACGACATAACACACTTCCACTCAGTTATGCCTTGAGTATTGATACACCAGAGATAATGGCGTTGAAGGCAAAGGCCCTATCTCCCTGTACCTGCTACAAAGTGAAAGTTGCAGGCACGCCAACAGTAGATGAAGATAGATTACGCGCAGTCAACGAAGCAGCGCCTAATGCCAAGCTTTGGATTGATGCCAATCAGTCTTATACGCCATCTAACGCATTAGAACTGCTGAAACGTGTGGAGGACATCAACGAGGTCTATTGTATGGAACAGCCAGTTGCAAGCCAAGACTGGTTCGGAATGAAACGAGTACGGGATGCAGCACCAATTCCGATAGCAATAGACGAGGGTTGTTTTACGTATTTCGATCTTGGCAAAATCGTACGTCTTGAATGTGCGGATGCCGTTGTTTTGAAGGTATGCAAATCTGGCGGCCTAACCGAATGCCTTAAGAGCGTCTATGTCGCAGAAGCGAATGCGCTTGAACTGCTCGGCAGTGGTCTAACTGAAGCAGGTGTCGGTTTCATTGCAAGTGTCCACCTTTTTTCAACTATGGACCTTGTGCTACCAGCCGAGCTAAACGCACCTGTATTTTTAACGACTTTGGCGGTCAGTGGTATTGAAGTTCATGATCATGTCGTCACAGTACCAGATGGTCCCGGGCTCGGCATTACACCCGATGAAGACTATATTAAAGTGCATCCGCTGACAATCGATTCTTTGATGCGATGATTATTTCTACCCCAATCGCAATCGCAACGACTACAGCACAGATCAGGTACGGGCTTTGCGGTCCCAATCTCGAATCTGCAGCGATACCTCCTATAAATGGACCTAATAGACTACCAACGCCTAAGACCGCTTCGTGCCAACCGCTTTTATTCCCTTTGTCCACATGCCGATCCAAGCCGTAGTAAAGACTACCAAAATAGGTAAACGCCACAGATACACCGATAACTGCAAACGCACATATCCATAAAATCGTGTGTTGAACCAACCATATTCCGATAAAACATAAAATTCCTAATCCTTGAACTATTACTAACGGGCCTAACCGATAGTGCCAACGAGTTGAGTAACCGGTACCGAGGAAAAGGAATATCAGTGTCTGCATACCGCCAAGTGCAAGCATCAGGTTCCCAAATGTTGTTGGAAGTATTCCCATCTCTTTCGTAAGTTTGGGGGCAAGCCAACGTAACACACCGAGGGCAAACCATGAGGCAAAATTGGCACAACGTGCCATATTGAGGTAATTCCTACGTACTGCTGGCGGTGGAAATAGTATCTGTGGTGGTTGTAATTCTTCTTCCGTTGTATCGGGAATAGGTTTAGTTTTACATAAGAAAATAGCAATTATTGTAAACAATCCGACAGCAGCCGCAAGATAAAAAGGTTTGAACGGGTTCGTATCTTGATAGAGATAACCTGATACCGTTGGTCCTAAAGTTATCCCGGTACTCCAAAACAAATTGAAAAGCATCACCCGATGAATTAACTTACCTTCACCTTCCCTTTCAGCAAGCCAAGCTTCGTAAGCCGGCCAAAAGAGTGCCATGCTGATACCTATCCACGGAAAAATTAATAGGAGATGAATTTTTTTATTGGAAAAAAGAAGTCCAATGCTTACAGCACTGATTAAGAAGCAGCCAGTGTATAGCATGCGCCGCCGTTCAACTCTATCAGATAGCTGCCCAAATGGAATCGCAAGGAACGCGTAAAACGCTGTTGCAATAGCCACTAACGCCCCTAAAAAGATTGAGGAAAGTCCGAGATAACTGCTATAAAAAGAGGAATTACTTAAGACGCTGCTAAAAGCGAAATCAATTAAGAGTGCGGGGAAATAGACGATGAAAAGTTGTAAGGGTTTTAAGCGCATTTATCGCTTTATTTTCTTAGTGAAGAGACAAAAAAGTTATTTTACTATACAAAACTAAGTTGCCACTTATGTAGCACAAACTTTAGTTTGTGTCTGTGAGGCGCAAACTAAAAGTTTACGTCACGAAATACCACGAATAATGAACTATTCTCTATTAAAATGGTCAACGTACGCTTAAAATCTTGTAGGTACAACTTGGATTATACAAACGTAACTCAAAGTTTAATATTTACTACGGATCCACAATTTTGGCATCAACAGTGTGGTAACCTAATGCTTCTACCGGTTTGACCTTAATTCCAATTTCATCTTGTGTGACACCACTATTTGTTGTTGCTCTCGCGTAAATTTCAACTGGTCCTATTTTCTTCGGCACTTGCCACTTCCACTTCCAAAGCACCCATGCCAATGGTGTATCTTTCGCCCAAATTTCCGCTTCTTCCCATGTTTCACCGTAATCAACACTTACTTCTACCTTTTTGATTCCACCATGGTGTCCTGCATCAAACGCAGCGCCGCTCACAACAAAAGTAGAACCTGCGAAAATCTCTTCTTCTGCACCGGGAGTTCCAATGACTGTCGCAAGTTTCACATTCGCAACAGGATCCCACCCACGTTTTTCCCAGTAGCTTTCATGTTTTTCTGCTAATTGGATATTCACAATCCATTTCGGATTTTTAGTGCCATAATGACCGGGATTGAGCAAACGGACAGGAAATCCGTGATCTGTGGGAAGCGGTTCACCATTCATCTCATAAGCGAGAATCGTGTCTTCATGCATAGCATCTGCTAACGGAATGGCAGTATGATAACCGTCTGCACACCGAAACACAACAACTTTCGCATCATCCTTGACACCTGTTTTTTGGAAAAGGTCACGCAAACGAACACCTTTCCACTTTGCATTTCCCATCTGTTCGCTACCAATCGGATCGCCGATGCATTTCAAGGTTCGCATTGTCTCAACCGATTCCATTGATGCGATCTCTTTAAGTTGAAGCGGCGCAATACGATTCTTAACCAAGCCAGTTATCACCAATCGCCAATTGGCTGCGTCAATGACCGCAGGTTCACGTATCTGAAGGACATAGAATTCTTCATTGGGTGTTATCAAGGTACGAGGTTTAAGCACAGGTACATCATCGGGTTGTGCCTCCAATTGAATCGGTAAAACCATTCCTGCAGCACTGATGACACTCAATTTGATAAAAGTCCTTCGTTTCATTCTTTCTCCATGTTTTGCGAGTTTGGCTTAGTTTTATTACTACGCATCCGCATTGTTATTTTTGTTACACCTCTTATCATGATGGCTGTACCGAAGGTGAGAAATAAAGGCAACCCCCAATGCCAATGATAGAAATAGTAGGCAATAAAAAAGACAGCCATTAAGACAATTAAAATGTTCAAAAGTGCTCTGTTTTCGTACCATTTTTGCATCTGTCTAAAGTTCTATTCTGAGTGGAGTGAAAGGTAAGCGCGGCGTGTTTGCAATGATTTTAAATAATACTAAATCTTGTCGTGT
The DNA here is from genome assembly GCA_022825825.1 of Candidatus Poribacteria bacterium. GTDB lineage: Bacteria > Poribacteria > WGA-4E > WGA-4E > WGA-3G > MSPOR6. The sequence goes on along the minus strand of JAJDWA010000021.1, from coordinate 76,567 downwards.
TATCGTGTCTTCAAACGGCGCAACTACAATATTTATACCCATTCCCATAATACCATATCTTCCATTGAATTTCAATGCAAATTAATCCTTCACAACAGAGGCATTCAATTCTCCAATAATTTAGAACTTCTTCATTGGCGAGGTTAGGGAACCTCGCCAGCAGGGAAGGTACACCTGCCTCGTGCGGACCGAATTAATAAATTAATTTGATAATATTTATTTTTCCCAGGCCCGGTAGGTCCGGTTTCCTAATCGAACTTGTGTAGATGGTGCGGTTTCTAACAGTGCCCACCAGGAAATTGCGCAAGTCCTATTAAAAAAATATCACATTATAATTAGGATATTCAACGTCCAGTGGATGGAGCCTGCGGCCAGTGAAGCCCGCGTTGCCCAGATAAACTGCGGTTTGCAGATGGGCGATACGCTTTGTCAGGCAATCCAACAAGTTCACCGTCTTGCACCCACTTTTCATCGCCTCCATAGAGCTCACCTATCAAAAGATTCGTCAATCGCTCAAGGACTTCAGCATGTGCAGGTGAATCGGACAGATCGTTTAACTCTCTTGGGTCCTCTTCCAAATCAAAGAGTTGCAGATGGTTCCCCATAGCATAATATATGAGTTTGAAACGTCCCTCATGAATCATTCGGGTAGCACTACTACCGTCGCCAACTTCGCCATATAACCATTCACGTTTTTTATCACCTACCATTGGCATGCCATCAACTGTCCCTGGAATATCAACACCAGCAAGGTGGAGTAGTGTTGGCATAACGTCCTGCCATCCGACGAGTCTGTCATCTACTCTATGGTGCCCCACTCTGTCATCACCTGCGGTGCCAACAAGAATCATTGGCACATTAGCAGAATCTTCATAATAGAGACGTTTCGCCCACATGCGATGATTCCCAAGCATATCCCCATGGTCGGACGTAAAAAGAATAATGGTGTTGTTTAACAAACCTTCTTCGCGCAGTGTGCCGACAACAACGCGCAATTGATGATCAATGTGTGTACAAAGTGCGTAAAACGCTTGACGTGCGGAACGGATTAGATTTTCATTGTATCGTGCATCCTGCATCTGACGTGATTTTAGCGGTAACGACAGCTTGTCGGTGTCTTTAGACCATTCACCGTGATAGGGCATGTCTATATCAATGTCTCGGTACATATCCATGTAACATTGGAGTGGTGCCAAAGGTGGATGTGGGTGGCAATAGGACAAGAACCAGAATCCCGGGCGGGTTGGGTCACGACGTTTTATCATACGCACCATCTGTTGTGTGCTCCAGTTGGTGACGTGGCAATCTTCAGGCAGATGCCAAGGACGATTGAGATAATCGTTATTACACATGCCGTGTGCGAACTGTTGCCCAGCGTAGCCTCTATCCCCAAGAAAGAGTTCATAGTCGTCAATCACACCGTATTGTAATCTACCCTCTTCACCTAAAATCACATCATCAAACCCGATGCGGTCACGTTGGGGGTAGACATGCAGTTTGCCTACAGCGTAAGCCTGATATCCTGCATCCCGAAACGTCTGTGCGATAGTTGGCAGTCCGTTTATGCCTTTTTTGTCGTTGAAAACGCGGTCTTTGTGCGTGCGTGTCGTTGTTCCTGTCATCAACGTTTTTCGGGCTGGAACGCAGACAGGACATTCGCTGTATCCGTTCGTGAATCGGGTGCCAGCGCGTGCCAGTGAGTCAAGTGTTGGTGTTTGAATATTTGGATGTCCACTGACTCCGAGTAATGAGTTGGGCCAATGGTCTGTTGAAATAAGAAGCACATGTGGTTTGTCGGACATTGTGGTGATTTTCCTTCCTAATACAGCGAGATGTTTTTTATTATCTTATCAAATGCTGTGGCAATTGGCAAGGAAAAGTTTACGTATAGCCTTGATGCAGAATCATAAATATCTTGTCTATATCTGCATCACAGCACTATTTGTGAGGTAAGGGGATTGAAACTGAGTCATATCGCCCGCTTTAAGTCCGGGAACAGGAAAAAGACGGGCAGATAGCGGTTTTTTGAGTTGTATAGAGAGGGTGGCAACGTCAGTTAGAATAGCAGAGATTTGAGATGTTGAAGCGTCGCCTGGGATAGGAATTGTGTCTAAACCGGTTCCGCAAACGGTGGAATAGAGTAGTAAGCTATCTAAATTGAAAAGTCCAGCTTCACTACATTTGCCGAGTCCAACATCTTCAAGAACAGGGAGCATCAATCCTGAATACCCGCACAACGGGAGTGTTAGCGAGCGAAGCGTTTGCGTTATACCTGCGGCGACTGTCAAGGTGCCACGCTCTCCAAAAAGCCCAGGTAGTTGTTCTTCCATTGCGTCAGCAATGCTCTCATCACCCATCGGTGCAGGCGATACGTCAATGCCAACAAACTTTATGTCCCACTTCTGTGCGAACGCTTGTGCCAGTGAGACAATTTTTTGTCCTTCTGATTCCATGACGGTTTTCAGATTTTGCAAGGCGGTTTCCAAATTGGGCGCATCTGTGAAAGCATCATGCACAAGGTCTGCTGCCTGCCATCCGATACCGAAGTTTGTCCTTGTGTCGTGCCAAAAAGCAGCAGGAAAAAAAGGTGTATTTGGTGGGCAGTTCATCAATGCAGCAAAGCGGAGGTTGCCGTAGCCCTGATCAGTTTGGTGTGCTATCTGTTGAATGATGTTCGCCGTGGTTGCGATGATGTCTGAGTCAACCTGTCCAGCTTGTGTCGTAATGGTAGTTGTGGCAAAGAGCGATTCACTTTGGACAATTACATCGGCGAGTAATTCAAGATGTTTTGTGGCGTACTGTGCTTCTGGAGAGATTGTGCCTAAACTGAGGAATTCAATCCCTAATGTCTGGGCATGAGACTCTAATTTAAGGATTGTTCCTACACCTCGCGCTTCATTCCAGATTTGAGAACTGACGCGTGTTGTCTGTACCTCATAGTCGTTTGCTTCAAAGTAGGTTCGGCATGCGGTGTTAAATTCGGCTGCCTGTTTGAGGTAGGAGCGAAAAAAAGGATTAGGTATACCTGTGGTGATGGTTCGGATCTTCATGTGTGGTTAACGTCATCTTCTCCATAAAGTCCGAGATTTCGGTAACGTTCATACCGTTGTTCAATTAGTTGTTCTTCGGTCATCTCCATCAATTCAGTCAAATGCTTCCGAATTGCGCGTTTGACGTTCCGGGTTGCAGCTTCCGGGTCTCTGTGTGCACCGCCGAGAGGCTCGCGAATAATTTGGTCAATGATGTTTAACTTAAGCAGATCAGGCGCTGTCGGTTTATAGCCTTCTGTTGCTTCAGGCGCGTGTTCACCTTTGTCTTTCCATACGATACCACTACAGGCTTCGGGAGGGGCAACACAGTAGACAGCGTATTCCATCATCAATACACGATTTCCGACTGCAATTGCCAATGCGCCACCGCTTCCACCTTCACCAATAATAACAACGAGAATTGGCACACGCATCTGCATCATCTCAGCCAGATTATCAGCGATCGCTGCTGCCTGCCCATATTCTTCGGAACGGAGATCGAAGTGGGCACCGGGTGTGTCAACAAAACAGATTAAAGGGCGGTTAAATTTGTTTGCTAACTGCATCAAACGTCTTGCCTTTCGGTAACCTTCTGGGTGTGTATAACCGAAGTTCATCTCTTGTCGTTCTTCAAGGTTTGTGCCTTTCTGCTGTGCAAGGTAAACGACAGGTTTTTCCTCAAACCATGCGAAACCGCCTATGAGTGCACGGTCATCCCCGTACAACTTATCGCTGTGGAGTTCAACAGGTTCGTCAAGAAGAGCGTTGATATACAAAGAGGCTTGTGGTCGTTGTGGGTGTCGTGCCAATCGCACCTTATCCCAACGGCTCAGTTTTTGGAAGGTCTGCTTTGTAAGCGTGTCGGCATTTTGTTTCAATGCCGCAATCCCTTCGGTGAGGTCTAAATCTGGATGTTCTTCCGCGAAAGTGTCCAGTTGTGCAAGGTGACGTTCTAATTCAATAAGAGACTTTTCAAAATTTAATTCAGATGAATTCACAAAAATTGCCTTCCTTTCTCCAATCTATTTATCCGCTGTGGTAGTTAGCGGGTGGCAGACATGTCTCACAGTGCCACCGAAGCCTGGAATATAAAAGTATAGCAAAAAAGGAAATTAAATACAAAGTATTTTACAGCGTATCTCATAAATACTCTAATAACGTTTTGTAATAGTTAACATTTAATATGTTTATATTTCACAAGTTATACCACTTTAACCTGATTCGTCTTGTTTGCACGGGCAAGGAAACCTCACCCAGACGGACAGTTCTTTGGTCCAAGTGCGGTTAGGAAACTGCATCTTATGCGTCAATTTAGTGATTTCTTGCAGCATTTTCAAGATGTTCCAAAGTCTCTGTAATGGTGTTGAGTCCTGATTACTGGGTTATTGCACCCGGATGATTCGCCTCCCTGTGAAAGTTTGACCAAACATATCAGTTGTTCGGACATAGATAACGTGCGTTCCTTTGCGGACATCTGCTGGGAGCTTCGCTTGCCAGATGTGTGATGATCTTGGCACTCCGTAAAGAAGTCGTTTCCCTCTTTGTGGTAGCTCAATATCTTCCTTCAACAGCGGCTTCATTGTCTCCCGTAGTGTCGTATGCATTTTCTGCTCAAGATGGTACATTTCATCCCGTTCCTTAAGTGCTTGAAAGTATGGGTCTTTCTGCGGCATATAGATCATCGGTTGCCATTCCTCGCTTTCACTGAGTCGGAATTCAACCTTAGAGCGTTTGGTGCCACCAAAAATGTTGACGAGTACGTCTGTTTTGTCAGTTTCTGCTGACGCAACTTCCCAAGGTGCCCAAATATTCATCTGATAATTCGCAGGACGACGTGCAGCCTTAAACCGAATTGAATATTGATTTCCGCTGAATGTGAAGATGCCATATCCGTTCGGTGCACCATCTCGCATGGTTGTATGGGGAATACCGATTTCATCAAGCGTGCCCTGCCACCATGAACCTGATGTGGTTGCATGGTTGTGATGATGGTGTGGGTCGTCACTATGCCAACCGTGCTCTGCTCCAATGAAGTCATCACGTTGGATGTGTGTATGTGCAGACAGCGATAACGTATGCGGCCGATCACCGAGTAGATTCATCAATTTCTTCACATCACGCATCTCGGTTAACGGAATATGCATGGATATAACTATAAGTTGATCTTTCGGCACAAAAGCAAGGTCATTTCGAATAAACGTCAACTGTCGTTCTCCTACCTCACTGAAGTAGGGAGGATTATCAGTCTTATCGGGGAGAAAGTGCACATTGTCAATGTTAATGAAATGGACGGGGCCCCAATCATAAGAATAGCACGTGGGACCATAAACACGTTCGAATGTTTCATCGGCGTAGCGGTCATCAGTAGCACGACGGTTCATATCATGGTTACCGTAGACGTTGTACCATGGCACCCCAACGGTAGCCATCACTTCGTTAAGAGGTTGGAACAGGTTTAAATCGTCACCTACCAAATCGCCAAGACTGAGTCCGAACACTGCCTCAGTTCCAATTACTTCTTCAATCACATCATGTGCTAACCACTCAATCTCTTGCATATTACGGGGTTGTGTATCACCGAAAACGAGAACCTTGAAAGTATCAGGTTCGATCTGTTCAGTGAGCGGAAAATCAATAGACTCCGGTAATGGGCCGGTTGAGGCGGTGCCAGCATACTTCAATCCTTTTGGTGAACCGTGCGGCTTGTGAATATAATAAAATTTTGGGAGACGATTTTTATCAATCGGTGTCATAAATCCACGGGGCTTAATGACAAAGAGAATGGTGTCATCACTGACGGCAAGCGAGTATTGCCCGTTGGCATCGGTTTGGACAACATCCTGCCCATTAGAGACGCGAACACCAGGTAACCCCTTCTCGTTGTCGTCTTTCACCTGGTTCCTGTTTGTATCCAAAAATACAGTGCCAGTTGCGGTTGAATTTGCTGCTACACTGTCTCCAATCCAACAAAAAATCAAGGTAACCATTAAAACTACAAAATTCCATTGCTTATAAATCATACAAATTCTCCTTGTAATGGTATTATTCCAATCCCCATTCACGGCGGAGTTCCGCCATCGGTTTGTAATTTGCACCTTTGTTGTAAAAATTACCGAGCCAACTACCATCTTCACGGAAAAAGAAACGGTCATCTTTTTCTTCGCGAGCAAGTTGGTATCGTGTATCAATGCTGATACGATAGCGGTCAGAGCGATTAGGGGCACTGCTGTGCATCATGTAAAGTCCAAAAATAATAACGTCACCCGGCTGGAAATGTGCTGTTGCCAACGTGAATCCAAATTTCTCAACCATCTCGCGTGGATCGGTGCTGAACACAGCTTCCGTCAAATCGTGGTCCATATCGGTCGCGCCATAAGTGGTTTTTAATCGATCGTGTTGATGTGAACCGAGACAGATGACGAGGGGACCATTTTCCAGACCAATATCTGTTAATGCGCTCCACATGGTGTAACGGTTCTGTGTGCCGCGCCCAACGTAAACGCTATCGTAATGAAAATGGTTGTGTCCTCCCTTCGCCATACAGCGGAGCCATCGCTTGTCAAAGGTAATGACTGGACCACCGAGAAATACTTCGTAGAACTGCATCGTTCGCTGGCTATCCACAACATCAAGAATCGGTTTGGCATGCGCCACCTCAGTTTGTCGGAAGAAGCTAAACGTCCGATTCGTTTCGCCGATGATACCCTCTTCAACCGACGTATCCGACTTTAACCCATCCCTTTCCGCAATGGCTTGTAATGTCCAATGTGCAGCTTTCTCTGCATCCTCCCGTGGATGGAAACCTCGAATAAAGAGATATCCATCTTCATGCATCTTTTTGTGCAACGCATCAAGATTATTGAGAAGTGAGGTGGAATCTGCTAATTCGACAATCTCCTCACCAAAGTGAAAACGGTGTTCACCGAATTCAAAAGGTGTTCCTGTTGGGATTTTTTTCGGTTTGTTCAATGTCATCATATATTTATAGCGTTGAAACTGTCTCAATCATAATTGCTCGGCCGATGATCACCAAGTAGCCGTCTCTGTCGAGGGTTTGCTTGTATAAGTATGGATTCATCAAACTGAAATTTATTCAGATAAGGCGGGTATTTCTGGGTAATCATACGCTTGGCATAGTGTACTTGGAGGAGATAGCGAGTTTGGTCACTCGTATTGGCAGCGCCACGATGCCAGACTTCACTGCGGAAAAGCACCACGTCCCCTGCATTGCACAAGATACTCTCTTCACCGCGATTATTCCACTCGGTTTGCCCGCTTGGAGAACATCCAGAGTAATGGCTGCCTGGGACAAACTTCGTCGGTCCCAATTCCTCGTACATATCATTGAGATAGTAATGGGCAGTAGTGATGAAGATTGGGATTTTGACCCGTGGATCAGATCGAATGTCTGCTGGTAGGCCAATTGGTAGCCAATCCGTATGTAACCCCTGATCTGGACGCCCCGGTCCTGTCAACCACGAATGCATACCAATGCAATGACAATCGTCACCGTGGACTGCCTCGGCGACTTCAATAACGGGTGATTTGTCAAGGAATTGGAGATACAATAGGCCCCGATTAAAAGAGTTGCTAATGAGTTTGTGAAGGAATGCATCGCCATTTTGAGGTGTTTCGTCCCGATCATGAGACGCTGGGATTGCCTCTAACCGATCCATAGTTGCGCGCAATTCAGCGATTTCATCGGCATCAAGCACGCTGGGAAAATAGACATACCCATCCCTTTCCAGTGCTTCAACTTGGCTTTCTAAGTCGCTATAGGCGACGAGTGATAGTTCCTTCGCCATTTTCGGTACTCCTTTCGGATAGCAGCAACGGGTCTATTCATATCGCTATAATATGTTAACTTTGGCGCAGTTGTCAACATTTTTATTATCCATTAACCATCTTAGTCTTCATCAATAGACCATGTGCAGTTGATATTACTATTCTCATAAAATTGCTTGAGTGCAGGTTTATCAAACCATAGCTGCATCTCTTTGCTAACAATATGACCAACACTGTTCACCTTGAGGTAAAGACCACCCGCTGTCCAACCGGGCATGATGTTATATTGTCCTGTTTGTGCGGCGTAAATGCTGAGCAGTGCCAGCGGTTCCATCGCGTCAAGGTTTGCAGTTCTATGGGTATCCTGCAGAAGTTCAGCCACAGTTTTCCCTTCATGCCCCTCCTGTAGCTCAGGTTTATCCATGACCTTGCTGTGAAAGACGAAGCCATCTTCAAGCGTAAACAGACCGCTATCAGCATGTTGCCTGGCTTGTAACAGGTTATCACCTACTCGTTCCGCCATTGCCAGAAATTCTGATTTTGGTTCTACCCGATACAGATCCACCAGCGCAAAGATATAAGCGGGTTCCAGAGCAGTTGTGTCAAAATTCAACTGTGGTTCGGAGCTTTTGTCACCACCGATGTCTCCGATCTCGAAGGCTTTAAACATAGTTCGTAGATAGTCTCTGAATTCAGTTCTACCCTCAGAAACCCGATACCCACGCGCACAAACGGAGGTAAAGAGCGGCGTAATGTTTTGTGGAAGAAATGCGCCGCCTTCTTTCGCGCCAAAGTATAGTTTCGCATCTCTGAAAGGTCCCTCAATCCGATAATCTGTTAGGTCCGTCCCATCAATAACGATGCTTTTCAGCTTATTGTTTTTCGGATCGTAGGAGGCATTTAAGAAACCGATGATATGTTGCTCAACTGCTTCTTTTATGTGCGCCATTTCACTGATGCGTCCGTACTTTTGGGCATTTTCTACGATGGTCAGCATGCCCATCATCTGGGTAATGGTATGGTTCAGCAAATTACCGACATAGACTCTCGGCTCGGTCGCCTGTGGATATTTTCTGCCAAATATATTCAGTCCTCGTCTTGAACTTTGCGGATGCATCAGAAAAGGTAGAATGCCAGTGTCAGGGGCACGTTGCTTGATAATCAGATTTAAGAGACGTTCCGCCCAAATCCGCGGTGCCTCCTCCTGCTTTTGATAGCCCAAACTGTAAGCGGCGTACGCCATATCCAGTGCCACACTGATAAACGAGAGATCGCCACTGATTTTAGGTTCTTTGTATCCATCCCAAGGTCTGTTCCATGTATTGGCAGGATCAACCTGCTTTTTGAAATCACCGTGTCGGTTGTAGTGTAAGGCATCCCAATCCTTCATATTCACTTCCCATATACCTTTCATTAGCATTTCGCCTCGGTCAGCATCTACGGCTCTCAGCAATTCCCAATATGGGTATACGTCTTCTATTTCGTGGACAACGCCCTTCATGCCATATCTATTACCGGTGACCAAATCCACGTAGCCGTGCCCGCCCCAATGCAAAACACCACTCTCTGGATACCAATAGTTGTTGAACATGTATTCGGCGGCTTCTCCTGCAGCATGGACATACTTACCATCTCCAGTGAACTGGCTTAAAGAGGCAAGCAACCGCATCAGGTTCTGCTGATTTTGAAAGAAACTCCAAACAGTTGGCTTTGGCTCAGTGCCTGAGCGGTGAGATGTCATTGATCTAGGTGCTTTCATAAGGTCAGTATGTAGGCAATCGGCAAAGAGCGGCATATCTTTGCCACTATATCTGTCTCTTCCGTACTGTATCGCTGTCCCTGCGAAAAGACTGGCAGCTTTTAGAAAGCGGTTATCCTCTATTTCGTTGGGACTCAATTGATCTCTGCCAATCCAATGGTCTAATTTTTTAACGTTCATAATCCCTCCATGGGACGCTGTTGATCGTTCCTTCACTACAAGGATTTGAATTATGTTACCACGACTCTTCCCTTTTTACAATCTTTTTGGTGTGGATGTGGTAGAGAAAAAATGCAAATCTTTTCCTATGTATGCTATAATTTGGAAAATCGTGTCATTGATGTATGTTGTCAGAGGGTTTTTGAGACTCTCTAATTGTCAAACGATTTCATAACATTATTCAACGTGAGGGAGGACAAGGCAGATGAACGTAAAAAAAGGTGTATTTTTGGCTTTAGCGATCTTGGTTTTGCAGGCGCATCCCCTTATGAGTCAAGTTGTTGAAGACGGACTAATTAGTTACTGGAGTTTTGATGCTGCAGATGTTAAAGGCGATACCGTTAAAGATATTGTTGGAGGCAATGACGGAACGATTGTCGGTGCACCTAAGCATGTCAAAGGCAAAATCGGTCAAGCGTTTGAATTCGGAGGGGAACCAGACGTGATTGATGTTGAATCTCCTGCCAATAGTAGTCTGGATTTTGGCGATGACAAAGATTTCTCAATGATGGCGTGGATCAAAGTTGACAAACCACCAGAATTGGGTGGCGGACAGTCTACAATTATTAGCAAAGGAGATGGCGGTGGCAACGCGAGGATCCTTTGGAAAATAGTGGGGACCAAAATACAGGTGACAATAGCAAATGAAGGCGGTGGAGGCCCCAAAATAGACTTTAATTCTGTCAGTGATGTTGTAGATGGAAATTGGCATCATGTCCACTTTGTCGCAGATAGATCGGATGCGACTCGTATCTATATTGATGGCAAACTTGATGCTGAGGGAGGGCCCTCTGAAGGCACAGAATTACCACAGAATCTCCATTATTCATCGGTGCATCTGTCCGAATCGGCAAAACTACGCGCAGATATTTTGAAGGACTAATAGACGAGGTAGGCATCTATAACCGTGTGCTGACAGATAATGAAATCGAACGAAACTTCAATTCAGAAGGACTGGCAGTCAGTCCTCAAAAGAAACTTGCTGTCGCATGGGGAGAGATAAAGGTTTTTTAGGATTATAGATAAAGGTGATAGGGATAATATCCTATGTATGCCACCCAAGGCTTGGTAAAAGTTCTATAAACGTAATTCCGTGAGTGAATGCAAATTTATTTTTAAATTGCAAACGTAGGAGGGGGACAGGAACAACATCCATTGTGTATTAGAGGTATACTCCTAATGCTGTGTAATGATTCACCAGAAAACTTGTCAATCCAGTTCAATTAGCAATTCGGAATTTGGATCGCTAATGTTTGGTGTAACAGAAGCTTGAATGTCATCGGAGAGAATTTTAGTTAAGATATTTTCTAAATCTTCTTGGAAGTTTCCACGATAAGGTTTGCAAGGAATTGACAATTCATTTAGTACTTCTTCAAATCGTTTGTATCCTTCTTGTGTCCGAAGTTCTACCCAGAGAATATTGTTGTTTTCCATCTCTTGTTTCATTGTATCTGAAATAGTATCGCCAACGAGGACTTTTCCATCGCGAGCGAATATTGAATCAGGTGCCTCGGGGTTGCCTTTTCCTGCCAACTTTACTTCACAACGATAACCTGTCCTTGCATTGTCGAACAGGTAAAAATCGGATTCGCGCGCCGTGGTAGGAAGGTTCCTCTGATCAAAATATTCTGTCGGTACTTGAAAAAGTGCACATAGCGTCATCATCAACGGTTTTTCTACTCGTTTTCCTACTGTGCTCCAAGCACCACCTCGTAGAGCTGAACGTTTAACAGCGATAGTGTTAATAACTATTAGACTTTCATTGATATTCAAATTAATACTTACCCCTCGAAACTTTATTGTGAGGGTTACATCTACATCAGTATCTTCAGTCAAACTATTGATAGTTTTGTATAGCGTATGATAATGTTCTACAGAGGCTTCCACCACAATTTCTTTTTTTGTAGTATTATATGCATTATTGATTGTTTTTATATTCAGACCAGCATGATGTGCAATATCTTCTTTTGATAGTGATGATGCAAGAAATTCCTTTTCATACCAATCAACTGTTACGTCTTCGTTCTCCAACTTGACAGTAACGATACGTTTGAAAAAACCAACAACATATTGCAAAAACTCTGCATTAATCAAAGCCAAAACTTCGGAACGATAATCTTCCTCTGCAAGTAGTTTTCGGATAATATTTTTGGTAACAATACCAGTGATTGTCATAGATTTTAACACCTTTCAAGAACATTCTTTTTAAAATCTGTTAGCGAAAGAACTTTGAACTCAGAGGAATAAAGCAAGGACGCATCCCACGTCTTTTTCACATATTCAACATATTCGGGTTCTTTTTCACAGAGTAAAAAGTATCTTTCTTGCTCCATGGCAACGCGTCCAACAGTTCCACTACCACCAAATGGGTCGAAGATAAGGTCGCCTTTAAAAGAATAAAACTGAATAACGCGTGAAGCCAATTCAGTAGGAAAAACTGCGGGATGTCCCTTATCTGTTGCTGGATTGATTTGCCAAGCGTTTGATTTTTCATACTCGCCCTGGACTTTGCTCGCCTCAACTGTTTCGTCATCATACTGCCGGAGATTCCAATCTATCAACTTGCTTGTTTTTTTGCGATACACCATGACACTTTCAGTAACAGAATTCGCTTTGTAACAGAGGGGTTTACGGTGCTGGAAGAAACCACCATTCCGATTTTTGGCGGCATATTCTGGTTTTATCCAAACGATGTCGTCTATAAACTCCCATCCCATGTCAGTCAGACGCGGATGCATGTCGTAAGGGATAGCATACCGTTTACTTGAATGTGCTCGGCTAAAGCGCGGCACAATAACAGGGGAAGTGTTAAGCACAAAGAACCTCCCTTCTTTAGTAATACGATGTGTTTCCTTGAAAACGTTAGTTAGAAAATCAAGATATGCCTTGTAACTTTCAAAAATTGTATAATCGCGAGCGTTGTAGTAGGGCGGGGAGGTAAAAGTTAAGTGGACAGACTCATCTGGGATTAGCTTAAACACATCCTGCACATCCGCAGAGACAATCACGTTTTTGAACGCATCTAAACTCATTGGATGGCTTTCTCTGGAATCGCTTCGTGCATTTACTGTTTTCTCGTTTTCAAAATGCTCTCGGATCATCTCGTTCGGGTGCTCACGAAGGATAGTTAATGCTTCTTCAACTTCCGGATGTCCTTTGAAACATAGGAGTCCGCGTAATCCTTGTAAGATGACTTTAGGATCTGTGTCAGTAAGAAACTGCGTCAAAATCGGGATTGCTTTCTCGCTCCGCATGCGCCCAATGGCAGAAATTGCCTCGCGGCGGGTGAGAGTGTCTGTTTCGTTGTCTGCAAAGGTTGAGAGTTTTTCCAAGAAACATTCATCTTTTAACTTACCTACGTTTTTTACCGCAAGCCTGCGAATTTTGTTGTTAGGATGGAAAAGTAAGGGTATAAACACTTCACCGTTGAATCCTGCTGGCAACCTTCCAAGGTTATCAAGCAAGGATAAAAGCTTTGATGCTTCTTGAGTTGGTGCAAGAGCTTCCTTGAAAAATGTTGAATCTGGATTCAATTTCTCCGAATCAATTTGGGCTTTTGTAAACATATTTATTTCCCTGCCTATCTGTGTTAACAGTTTAGAGACGCGCCTTAAGTTGAAGGGCAAAATTTGTTCAACTTGGATTTCCAGTTTCAGTCCTTTATTCCCTTACGAAATGAGAGGGTGGCAGGAACAACGTGCGTTGCTCGTAGCTGTGCCACCCAAAACTGGAATATAAGTGTATCAAAAAACGATAATTATTGCAAAATAAAACGCAAAAACCGAAGAATTAACAACAATTTACCATTATTTTACGCATTACGTAAAATGATTCCTTCCACTTATGGATGAGCTGTTGCTCTTTCCTTCAACGTAACCTAACTTTGCTTTGATACGATCTTTTTCGTCCATTCTATAACCGCAGCGCCGAACACGGCAAAGCCAAAGAAAGTAAACGGCATCTGCCACAGAAGAAAACTCATGTGCGTATGAATATATGAATGTGCTTTAAAGATTACAAACCACGATAACGGTGCCAGAATTGAGAACCAAGTCGTCCAGATTAGCGCAATGTCCTGCTGACTTCGCTCTGTCCTCATCTTTCTATTACTACGGAAAAATAGCAGGGCAGACATCGCCATAAAAAGAACTATCAGATAAAAATAGCGTATCTTAAGTAGATGTTTAGAAACGAAGTCGTTTGTGACAGATAGATAGTTGTTGAGATCAAAGAAAACACCTTTCATGTAGGTGATGACCACCCCTATCGTCCCTGCTTTAAGACTGGCAGCATATACTGGTGGATAGTCTTCGGGACTTGCATACGTGCGTTTTCCAAATGACCAGATCACATGCGCAACGCCATCCATGAACCCATCCTTGACAGCACCAATCTGGAAACATAACATTAGCATACTCAGGAGAACTGCTACACCAGTACCGATCCCGGCTGCAAACGTCCATTTCAAGCATTGCTGCCTGCTCCACTTGTCAAGAATAGCATAATAGATACACGGTGTCATCATCATTATCAACGTAGTTGTGATGTACTCGTAGCCGTTGATGAAACACTTAATGGAAACCGCTATGAAAACCAGAATTCCAAATCTGATAAACTGACGATTCTCTGAAACTCTGTAGCGTTTAAGGAAGTACAGCACAACAATCATCGGTAGGTAAAATGCCCATGAACTCCACCATAGATTCTTACCAAAGACTGTCAACCATTGAGAAAGCACTGCTGAACCTATCACGAATGTAGCGGTCAACAAGCCGAACTCGTCATAGAACCAGCTAATAATGAATGTCAAGGCAACTGCAGAAAGTAAAGCTGTCAGGACATAGAATAACCTTAATTTAGTTTGAGGCGAAAATGGAATTAGTCTATCAAGTAGGCTAAAAATCATACCTTGGCCACCAGGTTGTGAATTGTACGTTGAAAAATTTTCAAAGGTGAGATTGTGGAGATAGGCTGTATATTGAGGGGTCCTTTCCGTTGGCGGTATCCACTCCGCATCAGGACTTTTCGCTGTTCCCCACCCATTCAAACCACCAGCCGAGAATATACCGTCTTGGCGAGATTTGGCCATTCTTCCCATAATATGGCTTTCGGTATCTTTCTGATGATTGTCAAACCAGTTCTGTTCAGCCACACGCCATAAGTTCGTGTAAAAACCGAAAAATAGCAATAAGGTTGGTACAACCCAAATTCCTATCTTTTTTATACGCTCTGGTTGACTGAGATAATTAAGTAGTTTAGAATACATTTTGTTTTGTAAGAACAATTATAAAAAAACGGAGTTCTCTACCATTGATTAGCGGGTGCCATCTTCCAACACGTCACGTCTGCCTTGATGTCCCCACCGATGCTGTAAAGACATATCCCAACGTCTTCCGGTTTATGTAGTTGATTTTGTACGACTGCCTGACGTTCATTGATAAAAACTTCCACAAGTGCTCTGTCGATGAATATTCGTAAATTCAAATCCTCTCCAGCGTTCAACTCGAACGGTGCAACACCATAAGGTTGAGAACTACCATACAGTTTTGGCTTATCATTGCCATCACCTACCGAAATCGTCTTCTCGTCTGCTGAGTAAAATATCTCCATCCCATTCTGGTTGTCTTTGTCACAAAACACTTTTACACCGTAGTCCTTCGCTTCGGTTGGCTTGATTGTGACATTCAATTCTACCGTATCGCCTGAGATTTCTTTCAGCCTATAGTTTTCGCCATTTTTGACCGTAATGTTGTTCTCAACCGTTTCATTATAGCGTAGACACTCAAGCTCGCGAACCGGTTTAATACGCACAATCCCATCATCAGGTAGACTCAACTCCCATGGCAATGAGAATGCACAGCTCCATAAAGTGTTGCCAAGGTTAGACAGTAGATTGGTAATGACGACTCTGCGTCCGTCTGGTGTGAGGAAAGTCTTGGGTGCCCAATAGATAGGTATGCCGCGATAATTGTAAGTCCAACTCATTTTGGTATGAAAATCAGGTGTGAACTTATTATCTTTCCATTCACCCAGATAGTACCGAGCACCCCAGCTATGACTGATAAGTAGCATCATATGCTTGTTACCAAGTTTGAAGAAATCGGTGCAGGAATGGTCGTGATGTTCAAGTCCCGGTAACTCTTTCGTCATAAATTGACCGAGAAACTCCCATTTCTTAAAGTCTTTGGAGCGCATGAGTGTTGTTCTTTTATACCAATTACCAAACCCTGGACGTGTATCCTCCATAGCGTGATCACCAGTAAAAATGTAATAATAATCTCCCTCTACCCAAGCGGTCGGATCCCAGAATGTCCAATAATCAGCATCCCGTGCCTCTTGCGGCACATCAATCTCTATCGGTTTAGACCAGTTCTCCAAATGCTCATCTGATGCTTCTATGTATGTCGGACGACCACCAAATATGCCGACAAAGATAACCTTCTTACCATCTTTAGTGATAATCGTACCGCCCGTACCACAACCGCCGCTGCCTAAAGCACAGTCCCCGCGCCGCCGCCAGTGAACAAGGTCTGTACTTGTGAAATGTCCGAAAGCATGCTCATCACCTTTATACATATAACCGAAATGATACTGGCCTTTCCAATAGATCATGAAATTCGGGTCAAAAGGATAGTTCCTCTCGGAATCTCCTTCGGAATTAACCAAATGATACGTCGGACGGCTCGGGTCATGCATCAGTCGTTGGCGAAAATCCCGTACGATACGCACAGCTTCATTATCCATGGTAAACATGTATCTGTCGTCTCGATCAAAAACAATATAAGCGTCTTCTTCATTTTCTTTTATCGCGGCAATGTTTCTAAACTCAGGAAATTTTCCTGCACGATCTTCCCACCAACCATCTATTGAGAAATCATACCAGCTGAAAGGTTGAATTGCAGAAGGCGCGTTCGGTCTCAGCTCCTTAATCTGTTCTTGCGTCAAAGCCTGGGCATAAATCCTTACGTCTTTGACCTTTCCTTTGAACGATGTGGCATAGTTAGGATTTAGATTGACCGATCCGATTACCAATTGTAGATAGGGACTGTTTAGGAAATCAAAAGGTTCTTCAATAGTATAGCTGGCATATACTTCCCCGTCGCTGTAAATGGTGACCGTATTGTCCTTGTAGACAGCTGCCATCATCATGAACTGTCCAATTACAATTTCCTGTGCCGGATTTTGTGCAAGTTGTTCGGTGGTTTGCGTGCGAGTGTTATCATCACTGGCGGTGGACCACTTCCCTGGAACATCCTCTCCAAAAGCAAGCGCATCATACTTGTCTGCCGCCTGCACAGTAATCACGCTGCAGTGCTTCGGAGCTTCCTCATCAAAGCAGAACCAACTTACAAGTGTCTTGTCTGTCGTTGTGGACATAAGGGACCTACCTTTCAGTCTATCCTCGTTTTTCACCCGGTTTGCGATACTTAGAAGAGTAACTATCCCCTTCAGGGTCGTACGAAACAAACACCTGCCCATCTTCCACAACCAGTCGTGGTACAGTTCGGTGACGACCATCCCGTTCGGGTCCTCGCATTACAGCGAACTGTTCCTCGGTCATATCTTCAACCATATCGCCCCATCTGTCTTGTGGATCAACCACACCGCCACCCCAATTAACATTCTTCGATTGATACTTAATCAGTACCCCGCGTCTGGGGACTGGATTCTTCCACGCTAATGCCCCGTGTGTGCAACCGCCATCCATAAAAAAGAGTACATCTCCAGCCTTCATAACGGGTTGTACTACCAGCCCCATCGTGTCATCACATGTCCGAATCCCACGGGGCATGGAATACTGTGTCTTGTGAGACCCAGGCACACATGCAAAACCGCCCAGTCCCGGCTCAACATCCCGTAATTGCCATGTAATAGTGACAGTCTCAGCATAACTACGACCGTTTTTAAAATCATAACCGCGTGATGGACTCATCGGTTCATTTCCATCGTGCAGCGCGTGTCCCGATGTGCCTTGAACAGCGCAAAATACAGTCGCGCCACCCGTGCGGTAGCCGCTACCTTTCATCCAATTGAGTCGCTGCACCACAGCAGGATGCGCAATCATGCGTCGAAATGGTGCATTATAGGGATTAGGTAGGTCTAACAAACCCGGTAGGAGGGGGCGACCAGTGCCAGCTTGACTTACTGAACCGCCTGCCAGTTCGCTACCTACGACAATACGATCTTGGAATTTATCTACTGCCTCATTTGCCTCTGCTAACCACTGCTCATCCATCACACCGCGCACTACCAAATACCCATTCAGATCCCAAAAGTAAAACTCTTTTTCATCAATACCCGAATCTGGGTCTCGGATATAAATTGAAGGATGAATGACAGGCGTGTCTTCCTCCACCCACGTTTTTTTGCCATCTGTATTTAACACCGGCTGCGGATTTGAGCCTTTATACCCAGGTCTATGCATAACCGCCTTTTGTGCAGGCGTTGCTTCGTCTGCCCATCCGGGTAAAGATTCGGTTTCCGAGTAAGGTCCAACTGGATTGGATTGAACTGCTGCCCGCGCTGCATACCGATAGGTTAACAATCTTTTTGGTTTCTCTTTCCAGGGGCGAACACCTTGGAGTGTGGGTGCCGCGAGCAAAAATAGATCGCCTGCCTTCAGTGCTGGTTGCTGTACCAATTCCATGTCATCAACCCCTGTTGCCAAGTCGTAGGGTGTTTCAACATTGCTCTTGTGGCTTGCCTGAACAACAACCAGGCCACCGTCACCATCAGCGACATCTTCCAATGCCCAGATCGCTTTCACACCCTGACAGCTCCGCCGACCGTTTTGTTGACGATATGCCAAGGACGGATTTCTCGGTTCATCGCCGCCGACGAGAGTTGTACTTACTTCATCTTCGTGCTGTCCCAACAATTGAGGGGCTTGATCGAGGCGGAAGCCGTGTCCGATGATCTGGTTCAAATACCACACCAATTTTGGGTGTACAAGTAGATCGCGGAACAATTCGCGAGACGGACTTGACCCGCCTAATAACGTTTCACTTTCTCCAACTGCATCTAATGCCTCGTTCAGTGCTGCTACATCTTCTTGATTTAGAACTCCCGGAATGTGTAAGTAACCTGCCACATCAAAAGCATAATTCTCTTCATTCGTCATTACTTCGTTATCCATTTGTCCCTCCAAAATATGCTGTGCCTATTTCCCAATTGTTGATTATTATACCAATTGCTTACTTGAAGGTCAATAAGAATCGAGGATTAATTTTTCACCATAATGCTACACTGATAGTGTCAAATCTCTGCACTTAACGAATCCTTTTTAATTGCGTTCCGCTTCCACTCGTGCTAAAATAGCGTAAGTTTGATACAAGAATGAAAAGAATAATATTTGAGATGAGACATACTAATTTTATTGAGGCACTATCTACAGACGATTTGGACGCCATAAGAGCTGCGCCTAAAACTGACGTTCACTCCCACGCATTCCTTAGCACACGATTAAAAAACTTGGAACATTGGTTAGGACATTCCGTGACGAAACCTCCTCGCAAGATGAACGGACTTGAAGAAATGATGGAGTACGTCATCACGGTTTTAGCACCACTCCAGAAATCGCGTGAAGGTTTTGAATTTGTTTCTACATCAGGAATAAACGATGCCATACAGGATGGTGTAGTTGGGCTTGAAATGAGTTTTGACATTATGATGGCAAGGTTTTATCCAAATGGATTAGCTGGAGTAAAGGCGTTTGTTGAAGGATTAGTTGAAAAATATCGGTCACAAATTAATCTGCGTCCAGAACTTGGTTTTCCTCGGACGCATGCTGGCGATGTAAAACTCATGAAGTTGGCGCATGAAGCAATAGAATTAGGAGTATTTCAATCAATCGATCTGTATAGCTATGAAGAAGCGTGTGCTCCTGAAGCCGTGAAGCCTTTGTATACAAAAGCACGCGCAGCAGGTATGAAACTCAAAGCACACGTGGGCGAATTCGGAGGCGCGGAGGAAGTGCGGCGAACTGTTGAAGCCCTTGACTTAGACGAGGTCCAACACGGTATTGCTGCTGCAGAGTCAATTGGAGTCATGCAATGGCTTTCCCAGAACCGTATTCAATTAAATGTGTGTCCTACCAGCAACGTGATGTTGGGAGGCGTAGAGGATTTAGCCTCTCATCCTATCCGTATCTTATTTGATAACGGTGTGCCTGTGACTATCAACACGGACGATCTGATGATATTCGGTCAGAGCGTCTCTGAAGAGTATCGGAATCTGTATCAAGCAGGCGTTTTCAGCGCGCAAGAACTCGACGATATCCGCCGGGCGTCAGTTACGAGTTTCGCTACGGAGTAAAATCTATGGGGAGCAAACTATGTATTATGACGGCTTATGCGGACGAAACCTTGGCACTCCTCAATGCTTTAGGACAAGACGTGAGTGATTCAGTTGACTGGAATAGTAGATTACAGTTTGAGTGTTGCTACGGAGACAAACAGTGGGTCATCATGCAGTCGGGTATGGGTAAAGTCCGTGCGGCGTCAATGTGTCAAATGATAATAGATAGGTGTCAGGTGGATACCTTCTTTGAGTTTGGATTCGCAGGTGGTTTAATTGATACCTTAAAAATCGGGGATATTATAGTGATTAACGGTGTTTCCGAACATGATGCTCCAAATAGAGCAGAGATTCAACGTGAGCAAGATGCATGGAGGACCCGTCTTTTTGATGCTTCATCATCTTCAATAAGCAGGTTCGCAACAATTTTATCAGTAAACCCTTGTATCACCTTCATGGAATCTTCTGTAATTTGCGGAGATATGGACATATATGACCGTGAAATTAGAGATAGGATTGCCGAGGAAAGTGAAGCCGTAGCAGTTAATTGGGAATCGGCAGCAATTGTTGATGTCTGTGCGATTAATAACGTCAAGTACGTCGGTGTCCGCATCATATCGGATCTGTATGTAGAAGAAGATAGCGGGGCTATTACAGCAGAGAGGATTGAGCATTTGCACAAATCTACAATTGCTTACGTAAATGCTTTAGTGGACTTTAACGATTCAGAGGTCAATGCTTAAAACCCTTTTATAATCATACTTTTCTAAAAGAATCCGTAAGTTTATATGTGGAAAAGTAAATAGGTTAAATAGAAAATTTTAAGGTTACGGTAACGTAAGTTTAATAAAAGAATTCAATTTTGATAGGATGGATGCATTCCCCCTTATATGAAGATTAATTTATTAATTCGGTAATTTCCTGTCTGCACGAGGCGGGTGTACCCGCTGCTGGCGCGGTTTCCTAACCTCACCAATGTCCAGGTAATTGTGGATTGAACTATAACAACCGATATATAAACAGAGGAATATGATAATGAAACTTTGGAAAAAAATAAATCTTTTCTTTATAGGTGTGCTGGTAGGATGTCTGCTCTTCAGCATTGCCCCGGCAGCACAAGGATTCATCACGCTGCATCACGACCTCGGTCAACGTTTCGATGGTTTTCTAATAAGCAAGGTGCATGAGCCGTTTTGGATCATTCATTACAGCTTTGACAAGTGCGAACCGGTAGACAAAGAGACTCAAGAAAAATTTGAACAGATCATAACAAAGTTTCTCCAGTCGTGGCTACAACCGTTGCGGGAATACACTGAGCGGCCGATCGTCAACGATTTTCGCTATAAGCTCGATCCCGATTGGCGCGGGGCTACTTTCGGTGTCACCCACATCTGTGAGCTAAAAGAAGCCCCCAAAGCATTTTTTGGCCCGCTGGGGATCATCAACCCTGCGAAGGGGCATGAACTTACCTGGCGCCGGATGGCAGCAATGCTGCACGAGTTAGGACATCTCTTCGGCTTGGCAGACACCTACGACGGTGCGCGTCTCGGTCCGGCTGGCATCAGTACCGGTGGGACAAATCATACGAGAGGATCACAGCCGACTTCTTTTATGAGTAGTTTTGGCTTATCGGTCGCGGGGAAGGACTTTAAAGATATTGACCGGGACGCTCTCGTCCCCTTGCAAGGACTCGTGCCACTGGGTCAAGACGATGAAAATGGCATCATCTGGCTCTATAAGTACACCTACGAAGGACTGCCAATGGATGACTGCTTTTTTCCTAACTATGAACTGGCGGAAACACCGTTCGGCTGTGAACCCAAGTACCCCCTCATCTTTGAAATCAAGCAAGAAAATGAGCGGCTCGCCCTCTTTGTCCTCAACGATGACGAAAACCTTGATGTCAACGCACAGGATGCCGATGGCATGACCGCCTTGCACCACGCGGTGTTACAGGGGTTTGAGGAGTTGATCGCGAAACTGCTTGACCACCCTGACATTAAGCCGTTTTTGTCTGACAAACAGGGACGCACTGCCCTACGTATCGCACAGGAGAGAGGACTTGATAAGATAATCGCTTTGTTGCTTTCCCATCCGCTGACATTGGCTGTTGATGCGAAAGGCAAGCTGACAACAACCTGGGGAGAGCTCAAACGCGGCGATTGATGGGACTTGAACCGATTAACGCTTTTTGAAATGCTTTACACAAACGGAGGAAACACGATAATGACCCGTTGGAAAAAAATAAATCTTTTCTTTATCAGTGTGCTGGTAGGATGCCTGTTTTTCAGTATTGTCCCATCAGTGCAAGGGTTCATGACCTTTGACCATGAGTTTAAAATACATTTTAACGTCCTGATCGATAAGGTGCATGCGCCACACTGGACCATCAGTTATAGTTACGGTGATGATTGCCCGCCAGAGATGAGAAACAACGACAAGGCGATTACCGCCGCGGTCACAAAAGCCCTGCAGACATGGTTGCAGCCGTTGCGCGATTATAGCAACAAGCCGATTGTCAACGATTTCCGCTATCAGAAGTTTGCGGCTGAGCCTTTCCGCGCGGATAGCGATCTGTGGATCATCTTCTACTGTGTATTGCAGAATTCTAATGCACACGTTGATGCTAATAGTCCTGGTATCAGTTTGCGCCAAGGCACGAAAGTGGTGTGGAGATTTATGGCTTCGCTTGTCCATGAAACAGGACATGTTTTTGGTCTTGCCGATACTTACATTCCGTGGGTGGATCGGGGCAAGCCAGGTATCAGTAAAGGCGGTTTAGCTAACACCAAAGGTACGCAGCCCGCTGCCGTGATGAGCTTACACATGCCCATTCTTCCAATTAATGTAGATGCACACGACCCCGTCGACCTCAATGCTCTTCCACCACTACTCGGCGCGGACGACATCAACGGCATCATCTGGCTCTACAAGCATGTGCATGAGCAGCTGCCGCTGGAAGACTGTTTTTTCCCTGAATATGCGTTGGAGGAGACACCCCTGGGCTGTGTGCCCAAATATCCACTAATCTTTGAGATCAAGCAGGGAGATGAATACTGGTCGCTTGAGGTCATCAAGGACGATCCTAACCTTGACATCAATGCCCAAGATAAGGATGGCATGACCGCGTTGCACTACGCGGTGTTGCAGGGGTTTGAGGAGTTGATAGCGAAACTGCTTGACCACCCCGACATCAAGTCGTTTTTGTCTGACAAGCAGGGACGTACTGCGCTGAGTCTTGCACAGGAGAGAGGATTTGACAAGATAATAGCGTTGTTGCTTTCCCATCCGTTGACGTTGGCTGTTGATGCGAAAGGTAAGCTGACAACAACCTGGGGAGAGCTTAAAAACGGAGATTGATGAGACTTGAACCGATTAACGCTTTTTGAATTGCTATTACACAAACAGAGGAAACACCATAATGAACCTTTGGAAAAAAATAAATCTTTTCTTTATAAGTGTGCTGGTAGGATGTCTATTTTTCAGCATTGTCCCGGCAGCACAAGGATTCATCGCGCTACATCACGAGGGGTGGGAGAATTTGGATGGTCTGTTGATCAACAAGGTGCATGCGCCACACTGGACTATCAGTTATAGTTATGGCGATGATTGCCCGCCAGAGATGAGAAACAACGATAAGGCGATCACCGCCGCGGTCACAAAAGCCCTGCAGACATGGTTACAGCCATTGCGCGATTATAGCAACAAGCCGATTGTCAACGATTTCCGTTATCATCAGTTCGCGGCTATGCCTTTCCACGCGGAAACCGACCTGTGGATCATCTTCTACTGTAAGCTGGGGCGTTCTAAGGCTTTCATCGGTGGAGTGCCTAGCATCAAACTGCGCCAAGGCACGAAGGTGGTAAGGCCCTTTATGAATTCCCTCGTCCATGAAACAGGGCATGTTTTTGGTCTTGCCGACACCTACATTCCGTGGAATGATAGGCACAAGCCAGGTCTCAGCCAGGGCGGTTTGTCAGGCACTAAGGGCACGCAGCCCGCTGCCGTGATGAGCGGGCACATGCCTGTCTTTTTAGATCAAGATGCCAACCATCCCGTCGCACTCGATGGACTTGAACCGCTTGGCACAGACGACATCAACGGCATCATCTGGCTCTACAAACATGTGCATGAGCAGTTGCCGCTGGAAGAATGTTTTTTCCCCGAATATGCGTTGGAGGAGACACCACTGGGATGTCGTCCAAAATATCCACTGATCTTTGAGATCAAGCAGGGGGATGAATACTGGTCACTCGAGGTCATCAAGGACGATCCTAACCTTGACATCAATGCCCAAGATAAGGAGGGCATGACCGCGTTGCACTACGCGGTGTTGCAGGGATTTGAGGAGTTGATCGCGAAACTGCTTGACCACCCGGACATTAAGCCGTTTTTGTCTGACAAGCAGGGACGCACTGCCCTACGCATTGCACGGGAGAGAGGACTTGACAAGATAATCGCTTTGTTGCTTTCCCATCCGTTGACGTTATCTGTTGATGCGAAAGATAAATTAACAACAACCTGGGGAGAGCTTAAACGCGGAGATTGATGATACTTGAACCGATTAACGCTTTTTGAATTGCTATTACACAAACAGAGGAAACACCATAATGAAACTTATGAAAAAAATGAGATATATCTTCAGTATTCTGCTGGCAGGATGCTTGCTCTTCAGTATCCCACCCACTGTCCAGGGATTCAATGCATGGACTCTCAAAGAAAGAGATATATTGTTGGACAAGTTAGATAAGCCGCAGTGGCGGATCGGCTATAACTTCACTGTGGATTGTCCGGCAGAATTTCGCCAGCAGGAAAAGCAGCTGCAGGAAGCGATTACTAAGGCTCTACAGGCTTGGCTGCAACCGCTGCGGGAGCGTTACCCGAATAAGCAGTTTACCGACAATTTTCTTTTGGTGAGACATCCGGATGTTGCTGCGTGTGAGGAGGATAGGCTAAGTCTGCGTGAGTTGGACACGCGCATCACCTTTGACTGTGCGGAAGATGCCAGAGGAGCCTTTGCAAGGATAGCCCTCGCTGGCGAGGCACCAGACATATGTATGAGAAAGGGTGTCGCAGTCGGCGTTGAAAATCGGGGTTTCACTTTCACCCTCGTTCACGAGCTGGGACACGCTTTCGGATTGGGGGATACATACGTACGCGACCGTCTGCCGAGTATTGGTGGTCTTGCATATACCATGGGCAAGCAGCCGTCCGCGGTCATGTCTAGTACTTTGATGCGTCACATTATTGAGCCGTTTGCTCTTGGTCAGGATGATAAGAACGGCATCATCTGGCTTTATAAGTACTTGTATGAAAATCAACCAACTGGTGACTGCTTCTTTCCTGACTACATTCGTGTCGAGTGGGATGGTAGATGTGAACCTAATTATCCATTGATTTTTGAAGCTAAGCACGGTGTTTTTCAAACTGTGCGGCAGATACTGATTGATGATCCAACCCTTGAACTCAACGCACGCGATTCACATGGCATGACTGCGCTGCACTATGCTGTACAGCGCGGTAGTGCCGAGATGGTGGAAGTCCTGCTGGCACAAGCGAAGATCAAAGTCAATCTTCTCAACAAGGATAAACTCACCCCTGCACAGTTGGCACGTGAACTTCGGCAGGTTAACCTCGCCAAACTTATCGAGGCACATCCGACAGCCAAACATCACCCGATAGCATGGAGTGTGTCATCTAAATGGAGGCTAACAGCGACGTGGGGTGCTGTGAAACGTAAACGGTAAGTAGCATAAACTGTTAGTTTGTGCTACAGACGGAGGAGAACATTAAAAGATGCAGGGACAAAAACGTTTCCAAACAATCCGGACCTTTTTTATGCTGGCAGTGGTGTGCGGTCTGTTTTTTAACGTCACCTATTCCACGCAAGGATTTATTACTTACGAGAGGTATTTGGTAGGGGCTGAGGTAGAGTGGGATCATATCTTGCTGCGCAAAATAGATAAGCCGCGCTGGACGATCGGCTATCGTTTCGCCGAAGGCTGCTCCGATGCGTTTCGGCAGAGGGAAGACAAATTCAAGGAAATGATTACCGACATTCTGCGCGCCTGGCTGCAACCGATTCGGGAACTACACCCTGAAAGAGCGATTACCGACGACTTCCATTTTGTGCGCCAGAAAGATTTTAAGGGCTTCGACAAGGTAGATCGCAGGGAAGATCGTCAGACAGTGCGCGGGCTTGAAACACGGGTGACCTTCCTATGCAGGGGGGACATGAACTCCTTTGCCCTGGTGGTAGATGGTGAACCTCCCGAAATCTACATACATCGTAGGGAGAACGATGCCGATCATGCTATCGCTTACGATCTCTCTCACGAGTTGGGGCATGTCTTGGGCATGGCTGACACCTATATCACAAACGAGGGAATGAATAGTACTGGTGGGATGGATTGGACAGTGGGCAAGCAGCCAGGTTCGCTCATGGCTGGTTTCTCGCTTGCCGAGCCGCCTGCCTATCTCAGCGAGGATGATATAAAGGGTATTATCTGGTACTATAAATACTTATACGAAGACCTGCCAGCGGACGACTGTTTTTTCCCTGACTATGTCTACGAGGAAGAAACACGCGGCTGCCGTCCCAAGTATCCGCTAATTTTTGAGGTCAAGCATGGTGTCCCTTTTACGGTGAATTGGTTTCTGCGCGACGACCCTACCTTTGACGTTAACGCGCGCGACGCCAGCAAGATGACGGCTTTGCACTATGCTGTGTTGCGTGATAGCCGCGAGATAGTGGAGAGACTGCTGCAGCACGCTAATATTCAGGTTAACATCCTTGACAAACATGGACGCACTCCTGCTAAACTGGCGAGAGAACTTCAGCACGTAGACCTTGCAGCACTGATTGAGGCGCATCCCAGTGCAAAACTACCACCGCAACCTGTCGAACGCGCGTGGACTTTGGCGACAACGTGGGGTGCCGTGAAACGTAAACGGTAACGTGAGTTTGATAAATCCCGTAGGGAATCAACACCGAATGCGCCTATGGCATTCGGTGGGGTAGAACGGAAATGGAGAATAAAAACATCCCCTAAAGAGAGGTTTTGACCCTTATGATGTTAATATTTCTGAAAAAACAGGTGAAACCCAACGCTTTAGGACTGTCAAGACGGTTGCATTGTTGATTTCGCTACGCTCTACCCAACCTACATCTAATTATCAAACTCACGTTACGGTAGAAAAAAGGAAAATGTATGAACATTGAACTTAAGCAAATTTCAATAGATGAAAAACCTATTCTTAGCAATCTGATGCAGTTTTGCTTTCATGATTATAGTGAATATAATAACGAGGATGTTGGACCTTATGGACTGTTCAACTACAAATATCTTGACTACTATTGGACAGAACCTGAACGTTTTGCTTACTTTGTGAAGATTGACGGAAAATTGGCTGGATTTGCGTTAGGTAGGCAGAGTCAACCAGAAAACGGTGAGCGCATAAACATACTCTCCGAATTCTTCATTATGAGAAAATACCGACGAAAAGGGATAGGAATGAAGGTTGCTCATCGACTCTTCGCGAAATATCCGGGCAAATGGTCAGTTGTACAGGAAGCTGGCAATTTCCCTGCACAAGCCTTTTGGAGAAAAGTTATTGACGAATACACAAAAGGCAATTTCACAGAGACCCAAGGGGAGAAGGGACCTGTCCAAGAGTTTGAAAGCCCCAAAAAATAATTACGGCACGCGAGGATTCATTGTCCAGGACTTACGCATTTCCTCTTGAATGAAGTTTAAATTTTTAATTCGGTAATTCTAATTGTTTCCAATCCCGGTAGGTGCATCGATAAGTTGACAGTTATGGGTTTTCAGAGCTATTTCCACAAGCAGTAGCAGGTTCTTTTTTATAAAAAAATAATGTCTATGTATTTTTGTAATCCACTATAAGGAGCAGTGTAATGAAACTTATGCCTGAAGAGGTCCAACAATTCAAACGTGAAGGCTATCTCAAAATAGACGAACGAGTCATTGATGACGAACACCTTGCCGTGCTACGCGAACATTACGATGCACTGTTTACAGAAAAACGCGATACAACTGGTGAGGGGTTACGCAATCTCGCAGTCGTTGGTGATTCGGAAAGCGATGCAGACGCTGATCGTGCCGAAGAGATGTTGCAGATCATGGAGATGTGGCGTTTCGATGAGGAATATCGGAAGTTACTCTATCACGAACCACTGTTAGACATCGCTGAGAGTTTAATCGGAGTCAATATCCAGTTATTTCATGACCAAGCACTTTACAAACCCGCCTATCACGGCGGTGAAGTGTATTGGCATCAGGATAATGCATATTGGCGGTGTGATCCACCCAATCTTGTGAGCATCTGGATAGCACTTGATGATGCCGACGAGGAAAACGGTTGTATGAACGTTATCCCCGGCAGTTATTCTGAAGGATTGGCGGCACATGGACGTGCTGAGTCGGAGAAAGGTAGTGTGCCAGCGCTGTTGCAAGTAGATGCTGATGTCCATCGTGCTGTGCCAGTGCCTGTTGAAGCAGGATGTGCTATGGTCCATCACTGCATGACGCTCCACCAAACCAATCCGAACCGATCATCCAGAGACCGTCGGGCGATGGTCATTCATTACATGCCATCTGGGACGCGGAATAGCAATGGCGAAGTGATGAAAGATAACCTTCTGTTGCGCGGCGAGTTGCCGTAAAGCAGATCGCTATCGTGGAATTTGACATTTGCCCAGGATTTTGATAGACTACAGCCTTAGAGGTAAAACCAATACTTGTATTTTACGAAAAGGAGAAAGATTATGTTTGTTATTATTGCCCCAATTCAGATTAAAGAAGGTCATAGAGAAGCATTTATCGAAGCGATGATAGACGACGCGAAAGGTTCTATTGAGAACGAACCCGGTTGTCTGCGATTTGATATAATTCAAGACGGTTCCGACGAGAATCGGATTTGGCTTTATGAGGTTTATGTAGACGAAGCAGCGTTCCAAGAACATCTAAAAGCTCCTCACTTCATTAAGTGGCGGGATACCGTCAAAGACTGGTTCGCTGAGAGCGATTTTAAAGGTGCTGGCAGCGGAAGCTCTAACATTTATCCACCAGATGACGACTGGAAGTAGATTGAATTTTAGTTAAGGTTTTGCCCATCAGAAGTCTCTTCAGGCGTTTTGATATGGAGGTTTGCAATGAAACAGATAGTTTCTTATATTTTAAGCGCGGCATTCATTTTTATATTCCCGCTTGTAAGTGATGCGATTAAGGACAACGCAATGGTACTTTACCTCTCGTTCGATAAGGGTAAAGGAAAAGATGTCAAAGACTTGAGCGGCAAAGGGAATGATGGCACACTTGAAGGTGATGTCAAATGGATGCAAAATGGAAAGATTAAATCAGCGGTGTTTTTTAATGAACAAGTACAGCAGGGAGTCGTTGCTGTCAAAGCGTCTAATAGTCTGGCGATTACCAAGAGTCTGACGATGGAGGTATGGGTATATCCAGAGAGTATCGGTGATTATCGCAATGTACGCGGGCAAGCGGATCCTCACACGTATTATCTAAGTATCCATCAAGGTAAACCGTCAGTATGGATTGGAAGCGGCGGTGCTGGTGGGCGGACATGGAACAGCGCAAAAAGCAGTATTCCCCTCAATAAATGGTCGCATGTCGCTGCGGTCTACGAATTTAATAAAGAACTTCGGTTTTATATCAACGGCAAACTCGATCAGACCCATAAGTTAGAAGGCGAAATTCCGACCTCTCAAAAAGATCATTGGTTCGGCAATCGGTTAGACGGTGCGTGGCCCTATAAGGGAATGCTTGATGAATTTGTCATCTATAACCGTGTCCTGACTGAAGCCGAGATTCAGCAAGATATGAATCAGGTCTTGAGCGTATCACCATTAGACAAAGCTGCAACGACTTGGGGTATGCTCAAAAGAGATAGAGATGTTGACTAAACTGACTCCCCATCTGTTTACTTGGGCGGAAATTCACGGGGCATCTCGGAATCAAGCCTATAACTGGAATAGTTTTTTCGTGCAAGACGAGAGCAACAGTATCCGAGTGTTGATAGATCCACTCCCACTCTCAGTAAGTGAGATTCAATGGCTTGACAAACTTGGTGGTCCAACACATTTAATGCTGACCTGTACCTATCATGAAAGATGCTTGACTGAATTCAAACAAAAATGGGGGTGTGAGGTCTTGCTTCATGAAAATCAGGTGCAAGAGGCTGAATTTGTTTATGATAGGACATTCGCTGACAGAGATGTGCTTTGGGATCTCGTTGAGGTTGTGCGTGTTCCAGATGTCCGCCATGGTGAAGAGGTCAGTTTCTACTTGAGACCTCACGGGGGCGCATTCATCTTTGGTGATCTGCTCAGTGGCGGCAGAAAGGACAAAGGCATTCCAGACGGAAAGGTTGGAATTAACGCGCCTGAATATCTGGTGGATATCAACAAAGCACGTTTATCCCTCAGAATGCTGCTACATTTTGAGTTTGATCTTATGTGTTTCGGGCACGGATCGCCGGTTGTTCGTGGTGCTAAGGATGTTTTGAGACACTTTATTGAATGTGATGCCACGTGGAAAGACCTGGCTCAAGAACGTGAGGAAGGATTTCGTTTAAACCCTGAACTTAGGAATCTGCACAGCCCATAATAGCAGAACACTTCTAACTATGTTAAGTATTAGATTGGCGCGTCCAGATGATGCCCAAACAATTCATCTAATATTACAAGAAGTATGGGGAGAGTCTCTTCTCTTTGATGTCTTTAGTGATCATATTTCGTCGCCGGAACATCAAATCTTCGTTGCAGTCGATGCAGACGAAATTGCGGGTTTTCTCTCCGCTTTTCTGGCACCTAAACAGGCACCTCAATGGGAAATAGATATTATAATTGTTCATCCTAAAAATCAGGGCAAGGGTATTGGGACTTCTCTCATTCAGGACGCATTAACCTATGGGGCAAATCTGGGAGCATATTGGGCAAAGGCATCAATCCGTGTCAATAACCATGCAAGCCAGCAGGCATTTTCCAAGGCGGGTTTTACAACGGATAATCAAGTGTTTAGTCTTCTCTTGTGGGATCCTTTAGTTTACGAATCTGTCCCCAATATAGTGGAAGATGTCCGACTTATGCCTGTCGATGCACTAACCTATCGTGGATTATGGATTGGCGGATTTGTTGAGTCTCAGTTATCCGTAAAGGAGCAGCACAGTGTGATTCGTGCGGCGCAAAATCGCATTTTTCATGAGAATCGCTTAAACACAAGTATGTTTATCCCAGATAGTCTTAAACTGACAATTGCGCCTGATTTATTAGCTTCCGCCACTGATTACGGACAATTCCACCACTGGCATTACAAATTTAATAAAAATAAGTAAGGGAGATATTAATGAGCAAATTAAGATTCGCCTGTCATCTTATCCAATTTGGCGGGGAACAGCGAGAAAATCCAGAAAAAGTATTGCGCGAAGTTGCCGATGCAGGTTGGGAAGGGGTTGAAAGTGTTCCTATTGAGGGAGCAGAAAGTTTGGTTGAAATGGCAACGCTTGCCCGAAGCCTCGGACTTCATATTGTCAATGCTGGCGGCGCAGGACTGGACAGAATAAAATTCAACATTACCTTAGGCAACAACGCTGCCGAGGTTCCCGCACTACGTCGTGGGGAATGGGGCGGTGCAAATCCAAGCGATGCGGATATCGAAAACGCTGCCCGAACGCTTGATGACGTGCTTGCTTTCTGCGATGCGCACCACATCAAAGGTTTCCACCACGCACATCTTGGCACCTTGATTGAAACGGTTGATGATGCAGAACGTCTCTTAGCTGTAGCACCGAATCTCTGGCTGCTTTATGATACGGGGCACATGCTTGCAGCCGGTAGCGATCCGATGCAAGTTTTTGAGAGCGAGCTTTTGCGCAATCGGATTGGGCATGTCCATCTCAAAGATTGCCACGCGGATGACCCAGAAACTTGGGATTACAGAACACAACGTTTCGGTGAGAAAGCGCGTTTTGCAGAACTCGGCGCGGGCAACCTTGGACTTGATGTCAAAGCGGTGCTTGAAGGACTTGAATCAGTCAATTACGATGGATGGGTTTCAGTAGAACTTGACCGTCCGTATCCGCCGCGCCCACCTGCCGAAGCTGCAGTCGTAAATAGAGAATATCTTCGGAGTTTAGGATATTAAACGGAGGAACACCGCGATGCTGAAGCGAATCAAAATTCAAGGGTATAAATCTCTTGCCGATGTTGAGGTACATCTTGGATACCTCGCAGTGCTTATCGGTCCTAACGCTTCGGGAAAGAGCAATTTTCTTGATGCCTTGCACCTTCTGTCACGAATAGCGACCTGCCGCACGTTACGGGAGGCTTTTGCACAGCATCGAGGATATCCACTGGAATCGTTCACTTTTGGAGCAGAAGGCATCAAGACGCTACGGCAGCAGGAAAAAGTTTCGTTCTGTATAGAGATAGATGTTCAGTTATCTCCGACATTTGTTGAAAAAGTCAATCGACAAGTTCAGAAAATGAAGCCAACTCCAACAACAGATGTGCAGGATAAAGGCAGATCCGCTTCAAAGCGATTACTCCCGGTCCGAGAAGAAAATCTGCGGTATCGGATTGAGATTGAGATGCTGCCAAAGCAAGGCATTTTGCGTGTAGCAGATGAACATCTCGCCGCGCTCAATGCCAAGGGAGAACTAAAACAAAATAGGAAACCCTTCTTGGAACGGGTTGGGAATCAAATACTTATGCGTTTAGAGGGGGAGGGGCGTTCAATCTGTTATGAATATCCTCTCGATCAAAGCATCTTATCAATGCAGCACTCTCCTCTCCACTGTCCACATGTTGTAGCGATGCATCACGAATTAGCAAGCTGGTTCACCCACTATTTTGAACCACGAGAACGCATGCGGCTCCCCACTCCTGCAAAGGAGGTGGCCCACATAGGGGCGATGGGCGAAGAGCTTGCAAGTTATCTGCATACCTTAAAGACTCACAATGAACGGCAGTTTGAATCTATTGAAAAAGCACTCCATAGCATTATTCCCTCTATAACCGGAATTGAAGTTGGCATCAACGACTTAGGTGAGGTTGAACTCAACCTTCGTGAAGGAGAAAGGGACATGTCAATCCGAGTCTTGTCGGAAGGCACACTCCGGATTTTAGGACTCTTGGCACTCGTGGGCAGCAAAGAGCCGCCCGCATTAATCGGATTTGAAGAACCAGAAAATGGTGTGCAGCCGCGCCAGATTGATAGAATTGCGAGTTTTTTGGACGCTCGTAGGCTTCTTGGGCGCACACAGTACATTGTAACAACGCATTCACCGCTTTTGCTGGAATTTATTCGTCCAGAATTTTTTTACGTCTGTCGTAAGGTGGATGGGCAGACAGAAATTGAGCCTTTTAAGACACGGTTGAAATCGTTATGGCCGAAATTAGATATTGAGAAAGCCTTTCAATCCGAAGATGAGATGTCCATTTCAAAACGCGTTTTGCGGGGGGATCTTGATGTATAATATCAGTATCTTCGCTGAAGATCGGACACTGGAACGTTTTATCATAGCCCTCGCAGAGCGTCTTGCTAATACATACCATGTAAAAATCAATCTTATCCGCTACAGTGTACGTGGTGGACAGGGAAAAGTCATCAATGCCCTAAAAAAGTATCAACAGGATTTGCATCGGAATCAAGAGAATTTGCCAGACCTTATCATCGTCGGTACAGATAGCAATTGTAAGGGTTTTTTGGAACAAGAACGCGAGATTCATCAGGCCATCTCCGATTACACGAATCTGGTTATCAGTGCTACTCCTGAACCTCACATTGAGCGATGGTTGCTTCTTGATTCGCAGGCGTTCAAAACAGTATTCAGCAGAGGGTGTCCAACACCGGATCAGAAATGTGAACAGGATCGTTATAAAAAACTTCTTCTAAACGCCATCATGGAAGCTGGTATGATGCCGCCGTTAGATGGAACCGAGCGCGTAGCAGACCTCGTCAACGAAATGGATCTGCAGCGTATGTCCCAAACGGATAAATCCATTGATCGGTTTTTAAGGGCATTGCAACGCCGATTTAAGATTTGGCAACAGACGGGAGTTTAACAGCACAAGCTCCCTCTATTCCAGTCCTGCAGCATGCCTACCAGCAGCAGGATCGCCCGCAGCATAGAACGTCCCGCTATCTTTGTCAACATAAAGCATGGAGGGGGCAGCAATAGCACCTGCTTGTGCCCTAACCTGATGGCCGCGGCTGGTAAGCTCCTCCCTAACGTTTTTGCTTACACTATCGTTTATAGTTAGCGAACCTGCTTGTCCGAATCTCTGTTCACGATTGGGATTAGGGTCAAACGAATCTTGATGATGGGCAGTAGCAAAACGCAGTGCTGTAACAGCATCTTCTGGTAGCATGCCAAATTCAACGAAATTGAGCAGTAAATTCATTGTTGCCTGATCCTGCAGATCACCGCCTGCAACGCTGATTGCTAAAATAGGTGCGCCATCCTTAAGAACAAGTGTTGGTGTAAGCGTGATTCTCGGACGTTTGCCAGGCTCAATACAGTTCGGATGTCCGGGAGTTGTATTGAGGCTGCGTAAGCGATTACCATAACTTACACCTGTAGTGCCTGTCCCACCTGCGTGATAGACATTAGCACTCGGTGTAGCAGACACGACATTGCCCCATCGGTCAGCAACCACACAGGTTGTTGTGCCACCAACCCCGGGTCGAAACACACCATCTGCTTTTAGCGGCTTCATATTTTCTACGTCACCCGGTTGTGCTTCATGTGATGCCTTTTCCATATCAATTAGTGGGCGGCGAATCTCGGTATACGCATCGGAAAGCAATTTAGCCATAGGAACATCTACAAATTCAGGGTCAGCGTAATATTCATCTCGGTCTGCCATTGCCAACTTGAGTGATTCCGTGACCACATGCACGTAATCTGCCGAGAAATGTTCCATCGCTTTGAGGTCGAAACCTTCCAACAGACGCAGTGCTTGACAAAGGTAGGGACCCTGTGTCCAGGTACCACACTTACACACTGTATAACCTCGGTAATCCACTGTTATGGGGTTTTCAATAAGCGTGACGTGAGCAGCAAGGTCGTTCTTACGAAGAAACCCGCCATTTTCAATGTAAAAAGCCTCTAATTCATCAGCAATGTCACTCTGAACACCGTTCCGTCCATAAAACCGATCACTTGCCGCTTGCACTTTCTGTTCACGACTTCCAGATGTTTTCTGTTCCTCTTCAACCATCCGCCTTAGGGTAACCGCCAAATCAGAATGCCAGTCCGCCTTACCAGCATCAAGCAGTGCCAGCGTCGGTGCCACGATTTCCGCAAATGTCATCGTTCCATATAGCTTAAGTGTTGTTGTGCACAAGTCCACAACTGACGGGACAGGTGCCATTTTTATATCGAAATTCGGGATACCGTTCTCCATATACCAGTCAATTGCTGCTTGAGAAAGCGGTGCGCGTCCTTGCCCTGAAAGCGATTTTACTTCCTGCTTTTGGGCATCAAAGATAAGAAGTGGCACCTCACCGCCAATAGAACAGGCACCGTGGTCTGTAACGTTGAGTGCAAGAATCGTCCCTGCAGCTGCATCTGCTGCATTTCCACCTGCTTCTAAAATCTCAATTCCTGCAGCAACCGCCTTTGCGCCGCCTGCAGCTACGACTCCAGTTTTGCTAACTGCTTTCCAGCCAATTTGTTGAGCTTCTTGCATCGGTTTTCCTTTGCTTTAGTGTCAGAAGTTGCTCTAATTTTCTTTTATAATTCCCTTCTCTACAATTAAGAGCATATCATAGATTTTCATCTTGTGCAACGCCTAAATCAAAATAGATTGAATAATCGGAGGAAGTCGGTTAAAATATTATTCGAATTTATTGGAAGAAAGTGGATCTAGGCATCATGATTAAAATAATATCTCACAACCATGCAAGCGAACTTATTTCACTCTCGGGTGTCTACTTGGAACAGAATGAGAGCGAAAACAATAGAGTTCTCGATTTCGCTTATAAGATGGCTGAAGATCCGGGCTATCACGGTCCCGAGTCACCGCTTCTGTTGAGTATTTTGGAGCAAGGAAGAGCCGTCGGTGTCGCAATAATGATACCACGGTGGATCATCTTGAGCAAAATCGATACTGAAGTCCAGATGGCTATCGTTCATCTTGTACATCATCTACGTGGGATTGATGTACAAATACCAAGTGTTATTGGGCCAGCTGCCGAAGCCCAAGTCTTTTCTGATTGTTGGATTGAGGACATGCCCGGCGTATCCTCCAAAATCGCTATGCGAATGCGTACATTTGAAGCAAAAGCGGTCGCGGACCTGCCACTTTCTCCGGGGAAGTTACGTATCGCTCGTCCGGATGATCACTCACTGATGACACGATGGACTGTTGCCTACACAGAGGAGATAGGTAAACCTGGCAGTTTTGAGGGGGCCAAAAGCTGGACCGAGCAGATCATCAAGGATCAGCAATTGTACATTTGGGATCACGGCGGCCCAGTGTCTATTGCCGGTGTGTTCCGTCAAACGAAAAATGGCGCGGCAATTGCTGGCGTGTACACACCACCTGAGCACCGCAACAAAGGGTATGCGACTTCATGTGTTTTACTGTTGACGAAAAAATTGCTTTCGGAACGCTATTCATTTTGCTGCCTCCATACCGATTTAGCAAATCCGACCTCTAATAATATCTACACCAAAATCGGTTATGTGCCTATAGGGGATGCGTTAACGTTTGATTTTTCGCCTATCCAATAGTTAGGATTAAAACATGAAAACCACAAGACCACGACAATACTGGAACGATTACGCATCGCGCTTCAAAAACCGAAGTTTAGCAGAAACTTATGAGTTACGACCTCCCTATCCAGGCGAGACGTATAAAATACTTCTCAGTTTGCTGGGAGAATCAAGAGGGCGTGTTTTAGATGTCGGGTGTGGCCCAGGGAAAATAGCACGAACACTCGTCGAGCAGGTAAACAGTGTTGATGCGGTTGACTTCTCACAGGAAATGATCCGAGTAGGAAAATCGCTCGCTAAAGGTGATCACCCAAAGCTCCGATGGATAAATGGAGCTGTTGAAGATGTTCGGTTATATCCGCCCTACGATATGGTGGTAGCTGGCGCAAGTATTCACTGGATGGAGTGGAACGTAGTTTTCTCGAGATTCAAGGAAGTATTGACGACAGATGGGTACCTCGTAATTATTGATGGTGATCGTCCCGTTGGCGCACCTTGGCATGACGCAGAACTTGCATTGATCCGCAAGTATTCTACCAACAAGCACTATAAACAGATTGATCTGGTTCAAGAACTCGTGAATAGAGGACACATACATCTGATTGGAGATAAACGGACGGCACCGGTCTACTTCTCGCAACCACTGACAGACTATGTTCAGTCATTTCATTCGAGACAAAGTCTGTCTGAAGAAGACATGGGAGAGGAAAACGTCAGAACTTTTGATACCGAAATGTCTCAAATCTTGTCTGACTATGTTAATAATGACGGACATATCAGTTTCCAATTAGAAACAAGGGTGACTTGGGGAAGACCTTTGAGATAAGACAAAGAATTTACATTAACCACTTGCATGATAAAGTTATTGCTCTTCGGTTCCTTCGGGAAGATTGAATTGCATATCACCATCAACGCAGAGTATAGTACAACTACACCACCCCCATCTTTTATAATTTCCTTTTCCACGGGCATATATTACCTGAGTCAGTATTTCATCAGTAATCTCGATTCTGTAAGTCCTTGAAATCCTATCACTTCCAGCAGGAATTTGCAATCGCTGTATCTTTTTTTCACCATTCGCAATTAGGTTTATCTCTAAAGGCTCAGATTCGCTTAAACCAAAATAACATATCACCTCATACTTTCCATTGGGAAGTGTCACTCGGAAAACCCCATCTTCCTCACCCAAAATACTATCTCTGTGCATCGGTTGATCTTCAGATTCACTTTTAAAGTCGTCCAGTTCCGACTGCGTTAACCAACCGTATTTTCCATCAGTGAAAACTGTATCAGTATACACAGGGATAAATCCGGATGCTGTCTGAGCGTCACGGGGTTGCATGTCAAATGCTACCCCGACTACTCCTTTCCACAGTTGGGTATCCGGCAGGGCACGTTTGCGGCGATACAGACGATTGTAATCGTTGGAATCAATCAATTCGTATTCTTTTTCTAAACCTTCAACATCATGATATTCTGTCCGCCATACGATGATGAAGTCTGCAGGCAAATCTTTTCGCTTATACCGCAACGGAAAATGGTCTGTATTCGCCTCATAGTTGTTAAGATAGGCAATCCCTTTTTTCACTGCAAGCAGGGATTCAATGTGTCCGAACGGTTCAACATACTCTGGTTCAAAACCGAGTGAGTCAGAAAAACCATTCCATTCTCCGGGTAGACTTTGGAGAATTGTATGTTTCTCATCCATTCCTTCCAATGAAAGCGCGTTAGTAATGTCACGATTCAGCATTGTGTATGTATGAACATTATATCCGAGATGCCATAAGGAAAGTACGATAATAACTCCTGCAACTCCATAGTTTATGTAGCGATGTAAGTTGATAGAGAAAAAGGGGAGCAAAATCAAGAATATGTACAGGTGAAAACGATCATTTAACCAACCTCCGCTAAAGCCGGACCAGGGAGATATGAAATACATCGCTGTAACGAGGATTGCCATGATTAGAAATCCATCTGTTCGGGTTACAATGTGCGTCCAGAGCTGTTCATCAAGGGATTTCGATTGCTTTTGATAATCCTGGACTCTATTGATAACTGTGAGTACAATGGCAACGCCAAAAAGTGTTAACAACATCCGTCCGATGAGCACATGATCGTCCCGAAACGAGACCAAAGATTTCATAGAGAAAAAGTAGTTTATCAGCCATTCAAAACCTCTATGGTCACCTTCACTCCCGTGGGCGTTAACAAGGTAAAGGTAGTAGGAAAAGAAGATAAAGTAAGCAGGCAAAAGCATAACGATAAAAATTAGTGTAGGTTTGAGTTTCATCATCGCGTCCTTGAAGCGATGTATCGGTGGATGCGTTGTTTTTTTATTGCCCCATACCTCGTGTAATATCTCGTAAACTGATAAGAAAAGCGCAAAGAACGTCAGTGATATAATAAGCAACGCATAGGAGTGGTAGTGCGTGAAGTAAGTCGCCAACAGCAATATGTATATGAACAAAAGGTTGGTCCAACGTAATTTGTCCTTGACACGCCACCAGTAGCCCATCGTAAAGAAAAACAGGGACAAACTAAGAACAAAGTTGTAGAATCCCATGTGTAACAGGTAGTTGTAAGCAAAAATAAACCCTACCAACCCAAAAACTACGTTCTTTTTCTGTACACCTTTTAGAAAATAAAAGAGAGACAAAGGTAAAAGACCGATACAAAGCGTAAGCACAATCTTTTCACAAATAAGAGGTGGAAAGATGTATAACAGTAATAGTAGAAGTGCGTGGGATGTCCAGTTAGGGAAAAACGTAGGATTTAATTTGTAGACTTCTCGTAATCGGTAATTTTCGTGATTGTGGTATTCTTTCAGAACATAAGCGTTGTAGATATGACTTGCCCCATCCTGTGTTGGAAAATACTTAAAACCCCAAACAGGCAGAAGATGAATCACTAACAGCGCAATAACAGTAATATATCTAATAGACAATTGACTTACTTTCATTATTTCTCTGAACTCACTAACGTGGCTGGCTTTCCACCTGTTTGAAATTCCATGAGCAATTACAAAAGTAATACCACATTCAGTTGAAAAAGTCAAGCAAAGACTCTGATTTTTCTTGACTCATCCTAATAGAAAAGGTATACTCACAGTGGATAAGAAGATGTTTTGCCTGAGATTAAAATTAAACAAAAGCGTATTGGAGGGACAGTGAAAATTCCAAAAATCTTCATTATCGGAAAAAATTCACAAGCAGGAACTTATGTGCTGCGAATTAGACTTAAAGAAGATACCAAATTACAATTTGGGCGATTTAAGAAAGGCAAACTAATTTCACTCCCCGCAGGCAACTATACCTATGTCGGCTCCGCGCTTTCAGAAAAAGGTGCTACCTCACTGGCTCGACGGCTTGTTCGACACGCCACACGCAGCGGCGACAAACCGCCACACATTATCAGAGAAGGAATGTTAAAGCAATTCCGAGAATGTGATTTGGGACCACCCGACCCGCTACCAAAAAGCGGCAAAAAACTGTTCTGGAATATCGATTTTATGTTGGATTTAGAATTGGCGGAGATTATCAATGTTATTGCTATTCGTTCTCCTAAACGCTTAGAAAATACTATCGCAGAATTCTTAGAACACGATCCAGACACACAGATAATTGAAAAAAGTTTAGGCGCGAATGATGCCCCGCGCTATACCCATGTTTTACGGGTCAGCACAAGCAATACTTGGTGGGTATCTATCGCGAAAAATATGCAAGAAAACTTCTTATTTCGTTCAAACGATAGTTGAAATTGAACCACTTCCGAGGTAAATATGCACGACCCACGACTTGATAAACTCGCAAACGTACTCACAACCCACTCCACCAAAGTCCAACCTGGTGAATTCGTCCTAATTGAAGCCATTGATATTCCACAGGAGATGGTAATCGCCCTTATTCGTGCTGTGCGGAAAGCGGGTGGTATCCCACTCGTTGAACTCAAGCAAAACCGAATTCAGCGTGAAATCATTCTTGGTGGAGACGATGCTGGCATGAAATTGATTGGTGAATATGAAACATATCGGATAAAAAAGGTTCAGGCGTATATCGGTATTCGTGGTAGTCACAACATTACCGAGATGTCTGATGTCTCATCGGAAGCAATGCAGCGCTATAGAAAGTATTGGATCAAGCCGCTCAACGATATCCGCGTGCCACAGACAAAATGGGTTGTGCTAAGATGGCCATTGCCAGCGATGGCACAGCAGGCAAAGATGAGCACTGAGGCGTTCGAGGATTACTATTTCGACGTTTGCACGCTTGACTATAGCAAAATGGAGCGCGCTATGCAACCTCTAAAATCTTTGATGGAAGAAACGGATGAAGTCCACATTGTCGGTGAGGATACTGATTTGCAGTTCAGCATTAAGGACATCCCCGTTATTCCGTGTGCAGGCGAATATAACATCCCTGATGGTGAATGTTTCACTTCACCTGTGCAAGATTCTGTCAACGGCACAATCCATTTCAATACCCCTACAATTTATCAAGGTACAACGTTTACGGATGTTCGTCTCATCTTTGAAAATGGCAAAATCGTTGAAGCATCTGCAAATTACACCGAAAAGTTGAATGCTATTCTTGATACAGACGAAGGTGCACGTTATATCGGAGAGTTTGCCATCGCGTTCAATCCGTACATCACAAATCCGATGCTCGATATCTTGTTCGATGAGAAAATCGCTGGGTCGTTTCATTTCACACCCGGACAAGCTTATGAAGAAGCAGATAACGGTGTTCGTTCCGCTGTCCATTGGGACATGGTAATGATTCAAACGCCAGAGCATGGCGGTGGAGAAATCTATTTTGATGGAAAACTCATTCGCAAAGATGGACGATTTGTTCATCCAGAATTGGATGCATTAAATCCGGAAAATCTCATCAGTTAATAAAGAGGAAGAAATATGTCACAATCTCCTAATATCTTATTTTTGCTCACTGATCAGCAACGTTTTGATTCGTTAGGCTGCAACGGTGCTCCCGTTTGCCAAACGCCTGCGGTAGACAAGGTCGCCGCGACAGGTATGCGTTTCACAAAAGCCTATACCCCGATCGCACTCTGTTCTCCTGCACGCGGTTCCCTGCTTACAGGACTATATCCCCACAATCACGGACAACTCTCAAACATGGGCAATTTCAACGCGGTGTTCTCAGATCAGATTCTTGACAAACCTGCATATCCGCAACTACTAAAAGCCGCTGGATATAACGTGGCATGT
The DNA here is from genome assembly GCA_022825825.1 of Candidatus Poribacteria bacterium. Taxonomy (GTDB): domain Bacteria; phylum Poribacteria; class WGA-4E; order WGA-4E; family WGA-3G; genus MSPOR6. The sequence continues at coordinate 34,491 of JAJDWA010000021.1, read as the reverse complement.
GTCGGAAAATGGCATCTTGCTAAACAAGGTGACACCGAGTTTTGGGGCTATGACAAATGGCATCCGTACAGTGAATGGCATCAGTGGCTACGTGATGATGGGATCGATTTTAGAATTGATCGGGACGCGGTGCAACCTTATGAATGGGGTGGAGAGGCACCTTTCTACGGTAGACTTCCACTCCCGGTTGAACGCACGATGGAGGCATGGACAGCAGATAAAACAATTGAATTAATCAACGGGTATACCAATTCCGAACAACCTTTTATGATTGCCGCCAATTTCTTCGGACCGCATTTCCCTTATGCTGTGCCAGAACCGTACGATACGATGTATGACCCAAATTCTGTAGAACGATGGGGGAACTTTGATGAACAATTCATCAACAAACCGCTTATCCAACAGAAAGAGATGCTCCGCTGGAACTCAAGTCATCTGACGTGGCCTGATTGGCAAAAAGTCATCGCAGCGTATTGGGGATTTTGCACCTTTATTGACGACCAGGTTAAACGGGTAATTGATTGCCTTGAAGCGAACGGTTTAGCAGACAATACTATTATCATCTTCTCAACTGACCACGGTGACATGCTCGGTAGCCATCGCCTTTTCAACAAGGGTTTTCACATGTATGAGGAAACACATCACATTCCACTTGTTATAAGATGGCCTGGGGTGACATCGACTGGGACAACTTGTGATGAATTCGTAAACCTCGTTGACCTTATGCCGACTTTTTTGGAAATCGGTGGGGCAACTATGCCTAACAATCTTGACGGAAGGTCTATTGTACCGTTACTCAAAGGTGAAACGGTATCAGATTGGCCAGACGACGTTTTCGCTGAATTTCATGGATACGAGCCAACGCTTGCAACTGTGCGGATGGTACGCACAGATTCTTGGAAATATGTCTACAATCCATATAGTCAAGATGAACTCTACGATATGCAAAGTGATCCGCATGAACTTCACAATCTCGCAACACATCTTGGATACAAACACGTGCTTCGCCGCATGAAAGACCGTATGGTCAAGCGGTTACGCGAAACGAAAGATAATATCGTGATGGAAGGTGGATGGCAGAGCAATTCGTTTGATCTGCTGATCTCTGACAGAGAGCGTTAGTTCTCAAAACCTTTAGACCTTTTCTACAAACTCACATCCCTCTTGGAACCACTCCCGAAGGATTGTATTTTCATTGTAAGTCCGTTTCGCTTGTGAACCCGTTGCTTGTGAGAGGTCAATTGAAGCAGATACAATTTCATCTCCGAAAAAGCCTGCTTCTTTGAGAACATTACCGTTCGGATGAACAACTTTGGAGTTGCCATGTGACGACCCTGCTGCCCTTATATCATCGGGATTTGCGGGCGTGTTTGCCATCACAAGGTAAATCCCGTTTTCTGTTGCCCGCGAAATCGGCATAGCACGATACGCAGAGAGTTTATATTCCGATAATAAGCCCGATTCACAGGAGCAAAAGAAGCAGATTTGCGCTCCCATCGCAGCAGGCAGTTTCACAAGTTCAGGATAGCGAACATCGTGGCAGATGATAAAGCAACATGCAACATCCGCTAATTGCACTATCGGCAGTTTCCCACGATTGTTTGTACACCACTTCTCACCAGCGAGAAATGTCTTCCCATAACGGTATTTAAGGCTGCCGTGCCGATCAAATATGGCTAAGTCATTGTGCCAGTTTTCGCCATCGTGATGTGCAGAACCGACAATAACTGCCATTTTGTGGCGCCGTGCAGCTTCTGCAATCTTCGCCTCTGCTTCTTTAAAGATTTGTGGCGATATCTGTTCCCAATAGTCAGTATCACAGCAATAACCGAATAGACATCCCTCAGGAAATGCCGCAATCTGAATCTCCATTTCTGCGCATGCTTCTATCTGCTGAAGCACTTTTGTGGTGCTTGCGACAACATCTCTGCTTGTAAGCAACTGACATGCTGCGATTTTAATATGATTATTAGCCATCTTACAGCTTTTCCTATATTGTTTCTGTTGTTTTCAATGTCCTGTCCTATTATCAAACTCACGTTCGGTTAAATCACCGTGGAAGGGTGGCACCTCTGTATATTCACAAAAAGCTTGTAATCTATTTTATCACGGTTTATCCAATCTGTCTACAATATATTTTGAGACGATTTGAAAATACGAAATAACTATTGCAATTCAGGATTTAGGTAACGTATAATACCATAATGTAAGTTGACGACTTGTGCTAATTGACTATATAATATATCTAATACTATGACGCCGCGTCGGTAATAGACAGACATTGTAGGTTTTTTAGTAATAGTGTTTCAAGTTCCTTGCATATATCCTTTGTCTCCAATGATAATAGGATAAGTGCCACGCTCACGAAACAACGGAAGAACTTCTCTGTCATCAATGTCTGCTGATGTAATGGTAAAATCAACAGGTAGTTCATAAGAAGTAGTTATCACACTACACCGAAATCCTAAGAAAGTGCCCAGTGCATTTAACTGGCACAAATTGTAAATTGAATTGCTATTGGGCGGTTATCGTAATCGCTTTGAGAAAGGAAATATTGATGGCAAAAGAACAAACTAATGGTTGGAAATCCCTCTTTGATGGAGAAACACTAAATGGATGGGGTGCCACTGGTAAAGAAGAAGGTTGGGTTGTTGATGATGGTGCTATTCTCTGCACTGTCAAAGGTGGTCAGATGCTCTATTCAGAAGAACAATTTGACAACTTTGTTTTGTCGTTAGAGTATATGAGTGAGCCGACAGTGAATAGTGGTGTTTTTATTCGTTGGGAAGATTTGCAACGCCCCGTGCAAACAGGACTTGAAATCCAGATTTTAGACACGCACGGTAAAGAACCCGCTACGAAGCACTGTTGTGGTGCACTCTATGATGCTTTGGAACCAACCCGAAACGTGTGTAAACCTGCAGGTGAATGGAATGAGATGATAATCACTTGTGACGGTAGCCTCGTTGTAGTTGAGATGAACGGTGAAGAAATTGTACGTGCCGATTTGGATTTGTGGGATACGCCTCACGAAAATCCTGATGGCAGCAGAAACAAATTCGGCATTGCGCTTAAGGATTTTCCGCGTAAAGGACATATCGGTCTTCAAGACCATGGTGGAAAACTTTGGTTTCGGAATATTAAGGTCAAACCTTTGTAGTGCACATGTTGGGTAGAGGTAAGCGAAACGTGACCTAATCTGCGTAATCCCGCGATTCAGACCAATGGCGGGCATAGAGACCCGCCCTACAAAGAGAAAATAGACAGCTGATGTAAGAGGCGCAATTTGTTGCGTCTCTTTGTTTTTAAAATTGTGTTGACAGGAATGCAAAAACGTAAATACTTTTCTATGAGATACCTCCACACATTTTATTGCTAAATTGACCTAAATTGTGGTATACTTATTACATCATGTCAACCGAACTTCAAAACATACGCAACTTCTGTATTTTAGGGCATATAGATCACGGAAAAAGCACACTGAGTGACCGACTATTAGAGCGGACGAACACGCTTGCCGAAAGAGAGATGCGGGAACAGGTGCTTGATCTGATGGACTTGGAACGTGAACGTGGTATCACGATCAAAGCCACAGCAGTTAAGCTGAAATATCGTGCTGAAGATGAGAACCTATACGAACTCAACTTAATTGATACCCCCGGACATGTTGATTTTACTTACGAGGTATCTCGTAGCCTTGCAGCATGCGAAGGTGCGATATTAATTGTTGATGCCGCGCAAGGTGTTGAAGCGCAAACCTTGGCAAACGCCTATCTTGCCATTGAGAGTGAACTTGAAATTATCCCTGTTATCAACAAAATTGATTTGCCTGCTGCACAACCAGATGAAGTAAAACGGCAAATTGAAGAGGTAGTCGGCATCCCCGCCGATGATGCGCTTCTTGTAAGTGCAAAAGCTGGCACCGGAATTCCTGCTATATTAGAGGCGATTGTCAATCGAATTCCACCACCTATCGGCGAATCTGATGCACCTTTAAAGGCACTCGTGCTCGATTCAGTCTATGATAATTATCGCGGTGTAATTATGTACACGCGTATCTTTGATGGAGGTGTGGCACCGGGAGATAAAATTCAACTGATGCAGACAAAACGTTCTTATGAAATTGAAGAGGTCGGCATTTTTACGCCTAAGATGCAACCTACCTCCGAACTTCAAACTGGAGCAGTTGGGTATATCATCGCTGGTATTCGCGAAATAGACCAGGCAAAGATTGGTGATACACTTACGCATCATCTGCACCCAACATCAGAACCGCTCCCCGGATACCAAGAGATAAAACCGCTCGTATTTAGCGGACTCTATCCAGCAGACTCCAATCAATTTCATGCACTACGAGAGGCGTTAGAAAAACTTCGTCTCAATGATGCATCTTTTACCTTTGAACCTGAGACTTCCGTTGCACTCGGTTTTGGATTTCGGTGCGGATTTTTGGGCTTACTCCACATGGAAATTGTTCATGAACGTCTTGAGCGTGAATTTGAGCTCTCACTTGTTCGGACTGCTCCCAGTGTGATGTATAAAGTCTTTCTAAAATCAGGTGAGCATGTATTAGTAGATAACCCCGCGCATCTCCCTGAAATTCAGCATATCGAACAAATTGAGGAACCTTATGTCAATATAGATATAATTGTCCCACGGGAGTATATCGGAAATGCAATGGAACTTTGTCAGAAGCGGCGGGGTATATATAAACGGATGAATCAACTTGATGCTGCGCGTGTGCAGCTGCTCTATGAACTCCCGCTCAGTGAAATGTTAGTGGACTTTTACCCGAAACTCAAATCACTCACTCGCGGTTACGGTTCGCTGGAATATGATATAGGAGAGTATAAAACAGAGAATCTTGTAAAGTTAGATGTGCTACTCAACGAAAAACCGGTAGATGCACTCTCAACTATTCTACCTCGCGAGATGGCTGAAGTGCGTGGAAAAAGTTTAGTTAGCAAATTAACAGAGTTGATTCCTCGACAGATGTTTGAGATTCCTGTTCAGGCAGCCATAGGTAACAAGATTGTAGCGCGTGATACAGTCAGAGCACTTCGGAAAAACGTTACTGCCAAATGTTATGGCGGCGATATAACCCGAAAACGGAAGTTGTTGGAAAGACAGAAGGAAGGCAAAAAGCGACTTAAACAGATTGGCAGCGTTGATGTCCCGCAAGAAGCGTTTACGGCAATGCTTGCAACGGATGAGTGATACAAAAGATGCAAAAACAGTAGAGTTTATCCATCCTTAGGAGGAAAGACATGAAACAAATGAAAAGATATTTCAATTTGACACTTATTTTATGCTTATCTCTATTAAGTCTACTTACTTATGCAGCTACGATAAATATTCCTGCAGAACAACCCACAATTCAAGCCGGTATTGACACCGCACAAAACGGAGACATTGTTTTAGTAGATGATGGAATCTATAAAGGCGAAGGAAATGTTAACATAGATTTTAAGGGAAAACGAATTACCCTTAAGTCAAAAAATGGAGCCGATAAAACTATTATTGACTGTGAGGTAAACTTTAATACAAGAGGATTCATCTTCCAAAATAATGAAACAGCCAATTCGGTGTTAGATGGATTTACAGTTATAAATGGACTACATGAAGGAGGTAGTGGTATCCACCTTAATGCCGTTTCCCCGACAATAAAGAACTGTGTGATTGATGGAATCGGAGTTAATTGGGGTGGTACTGGCATATCTTGCTTCCAATCCAATCCAATCATTACTGATTGTACAATTACGCGGAATACTTGGGGTATTTCGGTTACAGGTTCCGCCCCAATTATTACTGACTGTGTAATTACGCGAAATTCTCAGGGTATTTCGGTTGCAGGTGATGTAATCAAAAAAGGTAACTTTTTTATAGATATCCCTTCGCGACCCACAATTAATAATTGCATTATTACTGAAAATACTAGTGTTGGAATTGGCTGTATACATTTAGCCGCATACGCAACTATAAAAAATTGTACGATTTCCCAAAATGGTGGGCGCGGTATTTTTTGTAATTCTTTCTCTGGAGCGGATATCGCAAATTGCCACATAACGCAAAATGCTGATGGCGGCTTAAAGTGTTATGAATATTCAAGAATAAGAATTAAAAATTCAGTCATAGATTGGAATACAGCGGTTGATGGAGCAGGTATTTTCTGCAGTGCAACTTCATCATTATATGTCTCGGATTGCGTCATTGCAAACAATACCGCTACGAATAATGGTGGCGGGGTTTGGGATCTCACAAGATTTGGTGATGCAGTAATCAAATATAGTACTATTACGAAAAACTCAGCAGGGAATAGAGGTGGGGGTGTTTATGTAAACGACAGAGGCCGTTTAGACCTAACCAATTCGATCGTATGGGACAATACATCTGATGGAACACATGCTGAAGTATTTGCCGGGGGGATCGTAACCATTAAGTCATGTGATATTAAAAATGGTCTTGTGGGAATTGATGTCGATCCCAATCATATATTTTTTACTTATGTGGACAACATTGATGAAGACCCTCTGTTTGTAAATGCTAATGCTGGAGATTTTACCCTTCAGGCTAATAGTCCAGCTGCTGGAATGGGTGTACGTGACCCAGAAGATCAGGAACCAATTGAACAAGAACAGAATATTCAGGAAGAAAATAAAGAGGAAGAACCGCGGCAGGACCAAATCCACGAGGAAGAACCACGCTCAGTATCACAGCACGGAAAACTAATTGTCCTATGGGCAGATATAAAACGTAAGTAACTTCCCATTACAAAGTTTTATGTAAAAACAGTGGTAGCATACCTAAAACTTTTAAGTCGGAACTTAGATTTTTGTAAACGTGTTTTATACACTTGGATATAGTTTACTTCGTAGTTTTAATAGTAATACAGTAGAGTATACTTTTTCCGTAGGAGGAAAGACATGAAACAAATGAGATGGTCCTTCAATTTGACACTTATTGTATGTTTCTCTCTTTTAAGTCCACTTACTTTTGCCGCTACGATTAACGTTCCTGCAGATCAACCCACAATTCAATCTGGCATTGATGCATCACAAAATGGTGATACTGTTTTGGTAGATGATGGAATCTACCGAGGCGAAGGAAACGTGAACCTTGATTTTAAGGGGAAACGGATAACTCTTAAATCTCGCAATGGTGCTGAGGCAACGATTATTGACTGTGAGAAAAAACTTGAAACCAGAGGATTTATATTCCAAAATGATGAAACAGTTGATTCGGTGTTAGATGGATTTACCATTAAAAATGGGGACCAGAGATTTGGCGGTGGAATCTACCTTACGCATGCTTCACCGACAATTAGAAACTGTACGATTGACAGTAACCAATCTATGGGTGGCGGTGGTGGTGGAATCTTTTGCCATAATTCCGATCCAATCATAACAGACTGCACAATTACACGCAATATGGGTGGCGGTATTTTCATTTCAGGAAATACCGAACATAAAGGCGTTGTCTTAAAAGAAACTCCAGCACAACCCACACTTAAAAATAGCACGATTACTGAGAATACAGGGAATGGAGTTTACTGTATGGACGATGTAGATCCGATTATTGATAATTGTGTTGTTTCTCATAACAGTGCTCGCGGTATTTTTTACTCTTATGCCCGCACAAACAAACCTATTACCAATTGTCGAATTGAACACAATGCTGGTAGCGGCTTAGAAGCTTGGAAAGATACTGTTTTGAAAATTGAGAATTCGATCATAGTACGGAATACAGCCGGAAGTGGTGGCGGAATTTCTTGTGGGTCTAACTCAGAGATTTGGGTTACGGACTGTTTAATTGCACATAATAGGGCAATATACTCTGGTGGAGGGATTCAGTGTCAGGCAATCTTAGGATCGGTAAATATCAAGCGTTGTACAATTACGGGAAACAGTGCTGGCACTCTTGGTGGTGGGATTTTTACTATTGCCCGCCAAGATCCTATTACCCTCATAAATCGTTTTAACTTAACCGATTCTATAGTTTGGGGAAATTCATCAAATGTTTCGCATGCAGAAGTTTTCGTTCTGGGTAGGGGTATAGTCATTAAATCATGTGATATTGGTGATGGGCTTGACGGGATTGGCCTGGTTGCTGATGGGGACAAGTTTATTTATGAAGACAACATAGATGAAGATCCTCTGTTTGTTAATGTAGACGCTGGTGATTTTACACTTCAGCCAAATAGTCCGGCCGAAGGAATGGGTGTACGTGACCCAGAAGATCAGGAACCAATTGAACAAGAACAAAATAATCAGCCAAAAAATAAAGAGGAAGACTCCCTCTCCGTATCACATCATGGAAAACGAGTTGTCTTGTGGGCAGATTTAAAACGCAAATAATACCATATCTAATTGACCAATTATCATATTAGTTCTGTTATCGCTAAAGAACGCACAATGAATTGTGCTACTACAAACGTTATAACGCTTGAAAACACGTAAGTTCTATTATCTAAAGGAAGAAAGGGATACCGTCTTATTACAACGGTTTTTAAACATTATGAGTACTGATGTTCAATTATCAAAATGGCAAAGATTTAGCAAAACGATCTTTTGGGAATATACCCAGGTCATTGTCGTTGCACTTATTCTTGTTTTTGGGTTTATACGTCCCTTCGTCGTAGAAGCCTTTAAAATTCCATCTGGTTCAATGGAGGATACCCTCCTTGTTGGAGACCGAATTCTGGTATGCAAATTTATCTACGGGTTTAAAATTCCCGGCACAGATATTAGAGTTTTCGATTTTCACAAGCCTGCACGTGGAGACGTTTTTGTTTTTATTCCACCACACGAGACTGATCGGAATTTCATTAAGCGTATTGTAGCAGTAGAAGGGGATACAGTCCGGACAGAAGGAAGAACACTCTATGTTAACGGTGAAGCGGTTAATGATAGTGTTTACACCAAGCACGTGGGAGGTCATTTCTCAAGACGGAACGATTTCCCTCCCTTCCGGGAAACCCATCATAAATATATGAGGGAAAATGAATTATACGATGATTACACCATGACAAACAACCAATTTAAGCGCGAATTTCCTGATGGGAAACCTTTCACTGTCCCAAAAGGGCACGTTTTTGCGATGGGGGATAACCGTAATAATAGTCAAGATAGCCGCACCTGGGGGCCTGTCCCTATTGATAGGATCAAAGGGCAAGCCTTTATGGTATACTGGTCCCTCTGTCCCGATAAGGATCCGCACGTAGAGTGTAAAAATGAGAATATAAAAATATGGGAGGTGTGGAAAATAATTGGGAATATTCGGTTCAATAGAATCGGGAAACTTATCCATTCACAACACGGACTCAACTGATGCATCAAGATAGACGACACCTTATCATCGGCACGGCAGGGCATGTCGACCATGGGAAAACTGCCCTGGTTGGCACGCTTACTGGCATTGAGACAGACCGACTCAAAGAGGAACGAGAACGCGGTTTATCTATTGAGTTAGGGTTTGCTTACTTTGACCTTCCCGACAATTCACGCGCAGGGATTGTTGATGTACCTGGACATGAGAAATTTATCCGCAACATGCTATCCGGTGCTTACGGAATGGATATTGTCCTTTTTGTTGTTGATGCTAAGGAAGGTGTGCAGGAACAGACACTTGAACATTTGGCAATTTTAGACCTGCTCGGCATCTCAAACGGTATACTTGTGATGACGAAATCAGATTTAGCTACTCCCGATGAATTGACTGAAGCAACAGAAATGACACAGGAAATGCTTGTCGGCACATCGCTTGAGGGAATTCCTTCGGTAAGTGTTTCATCTATAACCGGTGAAGGCATTGATGCTTTAAAGGATAAGATCGTTGAACAGGTTAATCTGGCAACGAAGGCGCAAGAACATGACGGAATTCCGCGGCTATATGTAGATCGTGTTTTTACTGTTCAAGGGTTTGGGGTGGTTGTTACAGGAACGCTTATCGGTGGTTCAGTAAATCGGGATCAGCGGATGGTCATTCTACCCCAAGGAGATGTGGTACGCGTGCGAGGCATACAAGTACATAATGAGCATGCGGATGTTGCACAGGCGGGGCAAAGAACTGCGCTTAATCTGTCTGGCACCACTGCTCATAATATCCAACGTGGTGATGTGTTATGTCCGATTGATTTCTCACGGGTTACTGATAACATTGATGTATCGTTGCAGGTTTTATCCTCATTTCCAAGGATGCTTGAACATTGGGGGCGTTTCCGTGCTTATCTCGGCACACGTGAACTGTTTTGCAGGTTGATTTTATTGGTTGATGAAGCAATTCTCCCAGGGGACAGTGTTCAAGTCCAACTCCGATTAGAACAGCCGATTTTAACTTTTAGAGGCGACCGTATCATTTTGCGTGATTTTTCTGCACAACACACTGTCGGTGGTGGTGAAGTGATTAACCCGTTTGCTCCGAAACATAAACGGTTTACACAGGAAACTATTACAACCTTGGCACAGTGGGAAGAAGCGGACGACACACAGGTTGTAAATGCCGTATTAGAAAATAGCCCCTCACTGTGTGTTGCCGAATCGTTTCTCTATTATTATATGCCGTATTCACAAGCGGAAGTGAGAAACATTTTGGATACTTTGGAATCCGAAGAAAAAATTGTTCGATGGGATACATCAGGCAGAACACCTCTTATTTCAGATGCTGCGCGTACTGCAGAAGTTACAGAGAAACTCCTAACAGTGTTGTCAGAATTTCACGAAAAAGAACCACTCCTCGCCGGGCAGAACGCATCACAATTAAGCCGTGAACTTGGACTTGACGAGGTGGGTTTTGAAAAACTTACAAATAAACTGATCAAAACGAAGCAATTGGTTAAAGATGGGAATCTGCTCCGATTAGCCTCACATGAAATTCAATTCTCTGAAGAGGAGTCAACTGCTAAAGAAACACTTGAAAAGCTGTTTTTAGATGCGGGAATTAACACACCCGGGCTAAATGAACTCAAGACGCTACTTCCTGAATATACACCACAAACAATTGAGTCTACATTTTTTGCTTTACTAAACCTTGGACAATTTATCAAAGCGTCCGATAATTTCTTTATCCACAAGGATGTATTTGAAGAGATAAAAGAATTATTAACCAACTATCTCCGTGAAAATGAGACAATAACGGTTGCAGAGTTTAGGGAATTAGCACAAACTTCGCGAAAATATGCTGTGCCTTTCCTGGAATACTGTGATACACAAAATGTTACAGTCCGAGATGGAAACGTTCGCAGATTGTCATCAAGGTAACAAAATCATAAGTTATTTTTATGGGGGAGGATAGGGTCCGGTGGCCCTACCGGTCTTCAAAACCGGCTTGTCCATGCAAATGGATAGGTGGGTTCGACTCCCACCCTCTCCCGCCATTTTATATGGGATTTGTGTCCTTGCTAATGGAATACAAAATGGTCAAACCCCTTCCGATTCTTACCCCTGATACACCGCAACGGAGACATCCATCATGGATTAAGGCACGTATTCCTGGCGGTGGCAACTACGCCGAACTTAAAAAATTAATGCGTGATCTTGATCTTCACACGGTCTGTGAAGAAGCACGTTGTCCTAATATCGGGGAATGCTGGAACAGCCGCACAGCTACTTTTATGATATTAGGAGATGTTTGTACACGGCGATGTATGTTCTGTGCAGTAAAGAAAGGCAAACCTGGTATCGTGGATACAGATGAACCGCGAAGACTCGGAGAAGCAGTCGCCCATTTGAAGCTAAATCATGTTGTGATTACCTCCGTTAACCGTGACGATTTACCTGATGGAGGCGCGGGTGTATTCGCTGATTGTATCACCGAAGCACGGAAACAACGCCCAAATTGTACTATAGAAGTTCTGATTCCCGATCTTGAAGGAAATTGGGACGCCCTCAAAGTAATTGTGCAAGCAGGACCAGAAGTGCTTAATCACAACACTGAAACAGTTCAACGCCTTTACCGTCGCGCGCGTCCTTATGCGAATTACCAACAAACACTTTCACTTCTCAAAATCGGTAAAAATTTGAATCCACAAATGCTTACCAAGTCCGGTCTTATGGTAGGATTGGGTGAAACGGTCATTGAACTTTTAGAAACGATGCAAGACATTCAAAGGACAGGTTGTGATATTCTTACGATTGGACAATATCTTTCGCCTTCTTCGCGCCACCTACCTATTCAACGCTACTACACACCAGAGGAATTTGATGAACTCAAAGCAGCTGGTATTGAGATGGGATTTCGACATGTAGAGTCGGGACCATTAGTCCGTAGTTCCTATCATGCAGGTGATCAGGTGCAATTATCAAGTTTGTTGTAACGTATAAGTTAGACTCACTTTAGAAATAGAATTTTGTGTGAATTTTCCATGAATATGATATACTTAATCAAAACATATACTTCAATACCGAAAGGTATAGGAATCCTTCATTATCAAAAGTAAACAGCAACAGCGGTAAAAGGAAAAACAATGATTCATGTAGTAGTTAATGGGGCATGCGGACGTATGGGGAGACTGATTACCCAAGGCGTTGCACAACAAGATGATATGGAACTTGTAGGGGCGATTGAGTTCTCCGCCCATCCAGAAATAGGCAATGATGTCGGTGTCGTTGCGGGTATAGGTGAATTGGGTGTCCCAATTACCAGTGAACTCAACGATGTTATTGTGGACACGGATGTCGTGATTGAATTCTCAAAACCAGATGCCACATTACAGCATCTGCGGCAAGTTGTAGATGCTGATAAGGCGATGATAATTGCTACGACCGGATTTAGTACTGACGAGTTAGCTGAAGTCCAAGAACTTGCAGCAAAGATTCGATGTGTGATGGCACCAAACATGAGTCTCGGTGTTAACGTCATGATCCAAGCACTGGACTTAATTGCGAAAGCACTTGGCGATGACTATGATATTGAAATAATAGAAGCGCACCATAACCATAAAGCAGACTCACCCAGTGGCACTGCACTCCGATTAGCAGAAACGGTTGCCGATGCCGTTGAACGCGATTTAGATGAAGTAGGTGTCTATGGTCGGCACGGTATAATTGGACCCCGCCCGGAGAAACAGATCGGGATTCACGCGATTCGCGGTGGTGACATTGCTGGTGACCACACTGTCATGTTTGCGACTGAAGGTGAAACGTTAAGTGTAGTACACCGTGCACATAGCCCTGAAGCATTTGCAAAAGGTGCTATCCGAGCGGCAAGATGGGTGGTAAATGCCTCACGAGGATTACACGATGTCAGCGAAGTCCTTTTTGAGAAACAGTAGGCGTGAAACGCTACCTCAGGAGGCTTTTTGATGATTCGTGTCGTTATCACTGGTGCGTGTGGCCGTATGGGACGACTCATTATACAAGGTGTTACCCAACAAGTTGACATGAAGCTTGTAGGAGCTGTTCAATATCCATCACATCCACAAGTCGGAGATGATGCTGGTGTAGTCGCAGGTATTGGAGGCATTGGAATAACCATCACAGGTAAACTTGACGATCTGCTTGAAAACACAGACGTTGTCATTGAGTTTTCAAAACCTGCAGCAACCCTACAGTACCTTCAGCAGATTGTCAAAAAAGATAAAGCAATAGTTCTTGGAACAACTGGATTTAGTACTGACGAGTTAGCTGAAGTCCAAGAACTTGCCTCAAAGATTCGATGTGTGATGGCGCCGAACATGAGTCTCGGTGTAAACGTCATGATCCAAGCACTTGAATTAATTGCGAAAGCACTCGGCGATGACTACGATATTGAAATAATAGAAGCGCATCATAACCATAAAGCAGATTCACCCAGTGGCACTGCACTCCGATTGGCAGAGACGGTTGCCGATGCCGTTGAACGCGATTTAGATGAAGTAGGTGTCTATGGTCGGCACGGTATAATTGGACCCCGCCCGGAGAAACAGATCGGGATTCACGCGATTCGCGGTGGTGATATTGCTGGTGACCACACTGTCATGTTTGCAACTGAAGGTGAAACGTTAAGTGTGGTGCATCGTGCACATAGCCCTGAAGCATTTGCAAAAGGTGCTATCCGAGCGGCGAGATGGGTGGTAAATGCCTCACGAGGATTACACGATGTCAGCGAAGTCCTTTTTGAGAATAATAGATAGATACGGAAATCGGATACTTTCATATCTGTTTTTCTTAAACATAATTACAATGTTATGTTTCCTCGGTTGTTCAAACACACCGAAACAGACAAGAGGTGAATGGAAAACCGTCCTAAAAGGAGATTGGAGTGCACACCTACATGATGTTCACTTTATCTCTGAAACACACGGATGGGCAGTCGGGAATTCGGTAGGTTTGTTTTCTGGGCATATTGTTGATGGAACAGACCGATCTTATACCGAAGGGGCAGAGAGCATTATACTTCGGACAGCAGATGGCGGCGAGAATTGGCATAGACAAAATAGTGGCATTTTTGGAAAACCTTTGTGGAAAGTATATTTTCGAAACACATCCGAAGGATGGAGTGTCGGAGAAGGCGGTGTTGTCATACACACAACCGATGGCGGAAAGACATGGCAACGGATTGAAACAGACACAGAATACAATCTGCATAGTCTCTATTTAGGCAAAGTCATAGGATGGATAGTTGGCGATTGGGGCACCCTGCTCAAAACAGCTGATGGTGGAAAAACATTTGAAAAAGTTGATGGAAGCATCTTCGGAGAAAAATCATTAAAAGACATCTATTTTGTGGACAAATCGTATGGATGGATCATTACCTACAGCACGCCTAACGATAGTGAAAACGCAGGGTATATCTATCACACCACAAATGGCGGAAAGACATGGGAAGAACAATTCTCTACAAAATCCGCACTGTTCGGTTTGCACTTCGTTGACAGGATGACAGGATGGGTTGTAGGTGACAAACGCAGCCTCTATGTTACAACGGATGGAGGAAAAAACTGGAAATTTGTCACTGACGGAAGTAACCAACGTCACAAGGAAAAATACGGTCAACCGGAATATCTTGGCAAAGAACCTTTACATACATTTACACTCTATGATGTTGACTTCGTAGACAATCAGCACGGTTGGATAGTAGGAGACTTAGGTGTTATCCTTCGGACTTCAACTGGAATCAAGAAAGATGGCAGTAGCGTATGGAAACATCAGCGCGGCGGTCCACGTTTTCATAATAGCGCAGATGGACTCCTATTAGGTGTAGACTTTGTATCTAAAAAGCTTGGTTGGGCGGTTGGCGAAAACGGCACGATTCTACACACGCGGAACGGTGGTATTACGTGGGAAGCACAATCAAGCCCAACGCATCTACTGTTTGATGTTTGTATCGTTGCGAAGGATAAGGGATATGTTGTCGGCGACCGAGGCGCGATTCTACAGACTCACGATGGTGGAACGAAGTGGCAAGCACAGGATAGCCGTACTGCAGAATGCTTCAGTGCCACACATTTTGTATCACCTCAGAAAGGGTGGGCAGTCGCAGAATCAGGTGTTATTCTACACACAACAAACGGTGGCGCGGTTTGGCAACGACAAACCTCAAATACGAAACAGGACCTACTCGCTGTTTTCTTTATAGATGAAGAAACTGGCTGGTGTGTTGGGAGCGCGGGTGAAATTGTCCACACTTCCGATGGTGGTAAAACTTGGTCTCTGCAACAGAGCGGTGTCCCCTATAACCTATTTGATATTCACTTTACATCAAAAAAAGAAGGATGGGTTGTTGGACTCTTCGGAACACTATTATATACGGTTGATGGCGGTAATCGGTGGCAACTTTCAACATTAACTCACCAACTTACAAGATTGGACATAAATAAAAATATCTGGTTAAATGCGGTCTATTTCGTTTCGCCTCAAATAGGATGGGTTGTTGGTGAAAACGGCACGGTCTTCCACACCGATGATGGTGGAAAAAGTTGGTCTCGTCAAGAGACTCGCACCCAAAATTTCCTTTACGATGTGTTTTTTATCTCTAAAGATGAAGGATGGATCGTAGGAAAGGATGGGCTTGTGCTACACACAAAAGATAGTGGCGAAAACTGGAGACCACAGCGGACTGATACACGAACAGATTTAACGGCAATCCACATGAGCAGCTCTCACAGTGGTTTAATAACAGGACAAGGTGGAACAATTCTAAAATATGAGGTTATAGAGATTGAATAAGGATGTGAAAATATGACAGGTGAACAAAAATATCTATTTGATTTGCAAGGCTTTATTGTTTTGAAAGATGTTATCCCTCAAGAAGTGATTGAATCTTGTAATGCTGTGCTTGATGCGTATGAGAATATGGATCCCAGCGATTATCCAGAGCCGTTATGCCTCGGCACAGAAAAAACAGAAAAGGAACTCTATATTTCTAACATATTAGAGGCAGATAGCGTGTTTAATGCCCTCGTTGATATTCCTGAGGTGTTAGACGTAATTCAAGGGGTGACAGGTGGTCCGTATCGTCTTAATCACACCTACACAATTTATCGTTGGGGCGGCGGTTATACCGGTTTACACATGCATGGAACACCGATTATTCCGAAGTGTCAATATCATTGCAAAAATGGGGAGATGGTCTCTACATTGACCAAAGCCGTTTTCCCGATGCTTGATTGTGATGTTGAAGACGGATGTTTCGCAGTAATACCCGGCGCGCATAAGAGCAATTTTCCCAAACCGTGGGGCAGCCATCCCGATGAAAATCCTGTACTTACACCGATTCCAGCTAAGGCGGGGGACGCTATCATCTTCACAGAGGCACTTACGCACGGTTCTGTCATCAATGTCTCAGGAAAGCCGCGTAGGACACTTTATTACTGCTACAGTATTGGTTATATGCCAGATTGGGGTGGACAGGGATTGCATTTTAGTCCAAACATAATGAATCAACTCAATGAAGCGCAACAGGCAATTCTTCAACTGAAATAACATTGATTACAGTAAATCCAAATACGTGGCACTATTGCAGTGAAATAAACAGTTATGGATTTACTATGAAAATTCGCCCACCTTTGAGGGTAAAAATATAGGAGAGAAAACTATTTTGATTACACTTTCAGAAAGGTTACAGAAACTTCCACCATATCTTTTTGTAGATTTGCGTCAAAAAATGGCGGCGGCCAAAGAACGGGGCGTTGACGTGATAAGCCTTGGCATCGGAGATCCAGATTTTCCAACACCTGATCCGGTAGTGGAAACTTTGTGCAACGCAGTCCAAAACACATCAGACCCAGATAGACACCGTTACGGTTGCGACAGTCCTGTTGCCGAATTTCCTGAGGCAATCAGTAAATTTTATCAACATCGCTATGGCGTTTCCTTAGCCGAAGATCAGATCGTCACAACGCTCGGTAGCAAAGATGCCATTGTCAAAATGGCGTTAGGCATACTGAATCCTGGCGATGTTGGCATTGCTGCGAGCCCTGGCTATCCGACTTACAACATTGGACACGTGTTTGCCAGTGCAACCACATACTATGCCCCGCTTTTACGAGAGAACGAATTTTATGTCGACTTTGATGCGATTCCAGATGAAGTGAAACGTCTTGCCAAAGTTCTCTGGATAAACTATCCTAATAACCCAACAACAGCAATTGCCGATTTAGACTTTTTTAAACGTGCAGTTGAATTTGGACGTCAAAACAATATTCTCATTGCACACGACAACGCTTATAGTGAAAATACTTACGACGGTTATCGTTCACCCAGTATCCTGCAAGTAGATGGTGCTGAGGAGGTCGCAGTTGAATTCTTTTCTTTGAGCAAAGCATTCAATATGACAGGATGGCGACTGGGATTTGTAGTGGGCAATCCAATTGCTGTTGAAGCCGTAAAAAAAGTTAAAGATAATATTGACAACGGATCGCTACGTGCATTACAATTCTCTGGAGCAAAAGCACTTTCAATTGCGGATGAAATTACGCCTAAACTGAACGAAATTTACCAAAAACGTAGAGATATGGTGGTTGATGCGCTGACACAAAGCGGATGGGTGCTTGACAAACCGAAAGCCACAATGTATGTTTGGGCACCAGTGCCAGAACGTTTTAATGGTTCAAGTCGTGCATTTGCGACTGCACTTCTTGAGGAGGCAGGCGTTGTTATTACGCCAGGACTCGGATATGGACAGTGGAGCGAAGGGTATTTCCGAATTTCGCTTACGTATCCAAATGAAGTAATTGAAGAAGCTATTACTCGGATACGTGATTTTTCTACGAAATCATTATAAACTCTATACCGCTTAACTATCAAAGGTGGTTTGTTTTGAACCTTTTGAAAAAAATAGTTTCCATTTTAATATTAAGTTTCTGCTTCGGATTTGCTAAATATACCGTAGCCTATGAGCAGATGAAGACCTACACTGTTGCTGACGGTCTTGTAGGGCCGATAGTTCCCGTTATATTTCAAGATAGCCGAGGTGTGCTTTGGTTCGGTTCTGATCGAGGAGGCGTAAGCCGTTTTGACGGTAACACTTTTGTTCGTTACTCCGGCGATTCTAAGGATTTCCGTGGCAAAACGGAAAACATCGTTGAAGATAAGTGGGGACATATTTGGTTTCTCAGCAAACACCCAGCAGAAGGTGTAGGCGTCGTTAGTAGATATAAAAGAAATACTTTTGAAGATAAAAAAGAACCAGAATTTAAATATATTACTGATGGCAACTGTCTTGCAGTTGATAATGAAGGAGATATTTGGGTCGGAGGCAATAATTCTGTGACTCGATATAATGCGTTAAATAGTCAAGACGATCCGGTGCCCTACCAACTTGCCATCGGGGGTGCTTCAATTGCGAAAATAAACGTTATTTTCCAAAGCCGTGATGGCACAATATGGATAGGTGGAAACGATGCTCAAGGGGCACTTATTATGCGTTTCCAAGGTGATGTAAACGTTTGGCAAACTGCAAACCTACAACGCTTGGATAATCTGCCGAAACTCCCAAAAGATCGCGCGATCCAGGTGATTATTCAAGATACAGATGACAATATCTGGTTTGGAGGACAATCCCTTCTGCTTCGTTATGATGGCGCACAATTTGAAGAAATATTAAAATCTACAGATCAGACACCGAGTAATTTAGAAAATGGTAAAGTTTCTGTGAAGAGTGATAAACGAGGAAGGATATGGTTTAATGATAGCAAACAATTGCATTGGTGGGATGGTAAAGACCTTCAACGATTGAGAAATTTCACCCAGGGCGCAAACCAAGATTTCTTGTACGGTGCTTTTGAAATTGAAGATGCTTGGAACAAACTCTGGTTTGCCAGTGAAACGGGGGCGCACTTATACGAAGACAAATATTTTGAAGATGAAGCAGCGGGTGTTTTTAAATTAGAATCCTCGCTTACGGATTTACCAGAATCGGTACATAAAGTTTATCGAGTTGACGATGGACTTGGTAGTGATAATATCCTGACGATTTTTGAAGGGATGGATGGTAAAATCTGGTTCGGTCATGATAACGGTGTGACAGCGTACGAACCGCAACCGGCAATCGTTAATCACACAACTCGTGCTAATTTAGGGAGCAATAGTGTTAGATTGATGTATTCAGATAGCAAGGGTATGCTGTGGCTCAGCATTCTTGGCGGTGTTGCCAGATACGATGCAAAAACAGATAAACTTCATCAAGATTCATTAACAAACTTTGCTGGACAAACCGGAAACTTAAAAATCGAGGTCATTTTTGATGATCAAAAATTAAATAGACGGGCTGAAATTATCAAATTTTTTGAGGTAGATAGTGACATCTGGTTTTTGGATAAACCTATTCAGCACCAAGATGGTTTTACCCTTTATAGAATTTTTCGCTATAGGAATGGAGAATTTGAAAAACTTTCTCTCTACATTGGCGCTGAGATCGGTCCAGGCGGTGAAAAAATCTACAATGATTCAGTACTTGTATCTTCAAATACTGATCCTTGGGTCGTTTTAGGTGGATGGCTTTTTCTACCAAGAAGCGATGGATTATACAGGTTTTCACCAAATGGTGAATCAAAAATTTTCCTTTTTAATACGACTGATTTTAAAACGACTGAATCTTTTAAATCTTTACCACCTACAACCGATGCCATAACAGCTTTACATACCGACAGTCAAAACCGACTATGGTGCTATTTTGAAACTGGAGGAGTAAAAAGATTCACGAATATTGGGAGCAGCATAAGGCAGCCAAGAGTTGAAGTACTTCCACTTAAATCGGTTGTTCCAGTGTTAGATAATACCGAAGGAAAAGTTGTCAAATGGTTTTACAATACTGTAAGTGGACAGTTAATGTATTGGGAGAATCCTGACATTAGAAATACGTTAACTGAACTTTCGGGCGCAGCGAGTGGTCCTCCGCTATTAAGTGTGCAAACATCTACTGCTACTTTAGAACAACAGGCTGGTGATGCTACCGATTCTTCTCAAAAATCATCAGAATTAATTACTTTTGTTTTTCAGGATGGTATTAAAACATATCAGGGAATAGAGTTGAAAAACGCTGTATCCGTTGCACTCGGTGAGGTCAGAGGCGCACTTACTGCAACGAATGGTGATCTTTGGTTAGCGACTTCACAAGGTGCAGTTCGGTATAATGGCAATGAGGTGACGACTTACACAACAGCGGACAGGTTCCTTGTTGATGATTTGCGCGATGTGCATGAAGATCATTGGGGCAACTTATGGTTTGCTACATGGGGTGGCGGCGTTGTCAGATACGATGGCGACTCCTTTCAATCTATTACGACCAAAGACGGTCTCATCCATAACAATGTATCAAGCATTCATGCGTCTAATGAGAAAGAACTGTGGTTCGGTACAGAAGGCGGTGCTACGCAGTATAGAGCAAGTCTTGGCGCGCTCCCATTTTGTCGTATCATCTCTGTTGATGCGGGAAAATCTTTCACAGAACCTTTTATGGCAGAATCCGGCAAACGCACTTTTACTGAGATAACAGAACTACTGCCCGCGGGGCTCAAAAATCTTACTATCCGTTTTCAAGGTATTAGTCCACTTAGAGATGATGTGGAATACAAATTTAGATTACTCGGTATTGATAACAACAGATGGACAACTGTTTCTTCTGACAAAATGCAAAGTAATCAGGCCACGTTTAAGGACAACGTTGAACAATTTTTTGAGCAAAAGGTTCTGTCACCAGATGCTGGTACAGTCAAAAGGATGCCGCGAATACGATATGAAGGTTTGAAATCAGGAAGTTATACCTTTTTAATAAAAGCTTTTCGTGAAGGATGGCCCTATACACAACGACCTGCAGTTTTGAATTTTACTATTGACCAACCTATTTGGACCCGATGGCGGAATTACCTACCCTCTCTAATTTTGCTTGCAGCTGCAGGTTCCTTGCTTTTTAGGTTGATTGTAAACCGAAGACAAACCGCCCAGCTCCGTCTTGAAATGCGCGAAAAAGAAGAGGCAGAGATGCAACGAATCCGTGCTGAATTGGATGAAGCACAAAATATCCAAATGGGACTTTTGCCTCCTGAATCACCACATACGCCAGATTTTGATATCGCTGGGATGTCAATTCCCGCTACACAGGTAGGAGGTGATTTTTTCGACTACTTGACCGTTGCGAACGGACAAACTGCTATTGCTGTGGCAGATGCAGCTGGGAAAGGTATACGCGGTGCGATGAATGCTGTGCTTACGAATGGAATGCTACATGAAGTTGCTCGATTTAAATCAGACGCGGATGTCATTCTGACCGATCTCAATGCGGGATTGGCACCTCGTATGTATGGACCAAGCTTTATCGCACTCAATTTAGCTGTCCTTAACGAATCTGAGAAACGTGTTGATTATGCAAACGGTGGACAACCTTACCCTATTCTCAAAAGAGGCTCTGAAATTATTGAGATTGAAAATAGTGACCTGCCCCTCGGAAGTATGAAACGCGTTCAGTACGAATCTATCACATTTGATTTAGATGAAGGGGATGTTCTTATTTTCCATACGGATGGTCTGATTGAAGCTCTTAACGCTAACCACGACATGTACGGAACAGATCGTTTCAAAGAATTGGCTGTACAAATTCCTGAAGAATGCAGTGCCGAAGAGGTAATTCAGCACATCGTTGAAGATGTTCAAAGTTTTGTGCAGGAGGCAGAACAGTACGATGATTTAACGCTTGTTGTGGTCAAACGTATAGCCGCATCTAATTAAAAGGTTATTGGTATAGCCATCTATGCATTTCTAAAGCCGATGACGGTTTGTCGATACTCTTCGGGAAGTCCGATGTCAAATCGCCGTCCCTTCACAACGTAACCAGAAAACCCATCTGTCTTTCGTAATTCATCCAAACAAGAGGTGAGTTGAAATTCGCCTCGCTCACGGAAGTTGTGTTCAATATTCTGCTCAAGAAACCCAAAAATCTGTGGTTCTATCACGTAGATACCAAAAACAGTAAGAAAACTGTCAGCGTCCATGCCATCAACATGAAGATGTTCCCTTGCATATTCAGGATCGGGTTTTTCGTAAAACTCTGTTACAGAGAGCATTGACTGGTCTTCCTGCCATACACCCGTAACACATCCAAAGTTCGACAGCTCTTCTATTGGTGTTTCTTTTAATCCGACTACACTGTGCCCTACTCTTTCGTAAGCATCTAAAACCTGTTTTGCACAGGAGTGGGGTTCATCTGAACCGTAGAGATGATCGCCCAACATTAACAGAAATGGTTCATTGCCAACCCAATCTCGAGCACAATAGACAGCATGTCCAAAACCTTCCTGAACGTCTTGTGTCACCAACGAAATTCGGCTACCTAATTCAAGTAAGTAATCGCAATAAGCCTTATTTTCTTTGCTAAGTTTGTTGTAATGCTCAATACGGGGTGGCGTTTTAAAATAGGATTCAAATAGGTCTATATCTCTACTCTGTACGATCAGACATACTTCTTCTATACCGGCGTTGACAGCCTCTTCAACGATTGCCATAATTGCTGGTTTTGCACGTCCAGCACTGTCGATAATAGGAAATAGTTCCTTTTTCATCGCCTTTGATGCCGGAAAAAGTCGAGTGCCAAACCCTGCCGCAGGAATAACAGCCTTACGTACATCCCTGCTTGCCTCAATCACTAATTTAAGACAAGACATCTGTAAGTCTCTTTCAATGATTTCAATGACGCGGCTTTGACTCTCTTCATCTTTGACAATGAATTGTGCTGATCCATCACCTTGAGAACCGACTCCCTTACCGCCCCAAATATACGGCTGAATCGGTTCATAATTTAAAACTTTGTGAAGCACAGGGGCAGTCAATTGGGATGGACAGGCGGGTATCAGATGTCTATCAAACTCGTGTTGAGCGCGTGTCATCAACTTTCCAACTGCTTCAGCATCACCACGGCGAAGCGCATCATGAGCAGCATGGGTGATTTCTTTATTTAAGGGGCCAAGATAGTGCTGTACTTTTTCTTGAAGATCATTTCCAGCAAACGGGTAACAGTCATGTAACTGTTTTAATATCAGACGTGTATCTTTACCTGCCCCTAAATCTACAATTACCATGTATAGGTTCGTTGGCACGCTAAATTCTCGCACCTCTATATTTTCACCGTCAAAACTCATAAGGATAGGATGCTGGTAGGCACAACCTTGGTCCATTCTCCCGCAACGAGAAGGCGTCTTAATCTCACCCTGATAAGCGCATTCCATTTCTCCGCGCGTCGTCATTTTGAGATCATATATCCGATTAAAAGCACGGGCAACTAAAACACAGATAGCAGCACTTGAAGAAAGCCCTTTCTTAACAGGTAAGTCCGTCAGATAGTTATCGATTTCTAATCCTTGGACGCGATAATTGGTAAGTATCTGATAGGCAACGCCAGCAGCATAACTGAAAAAACTCCCTTTTTCTGCTTCTGCAAGTAATGCTGCAGGTTCCATCGGCAACGTATAAGGACCGTGACGTGTGCCATCGCTGAGCGTCGTTTTCAGAATGAGGTTTGTAGGGTGCGGCTGCACTTCAGCATAGACTCCTTGGTTCGTACTCGTGATTAAAGTATAGCCCTTCTCAAGCTCGGCATTGGTGCGTCGATGTCCTCCTGCCCAATCGCTATGTTCACCAAACAAGCAGATACGTCCTGGCACAAAAAGTTTCATAGTCCGTCCTTATCAGTTTAAGAAATAGAGCAGTCTACCAATTGTTTACTCAAATCGGTATTGAATCGCGTCGGCTACAGCACGGTAACCGATTCTACGGTAGATGGTGTTAGAAATTGGATTGCATAAATCGGTGTAGAGGATACAACGAGCCCCTCCCTCGCGAATTTGTTTGGAAATTTCACCAACGCACGCGGTAGCGTAACCACGGTTTCGGTGCTCTTGTGGCGTATAGACGAATTTTACTTGGACAACACCCGCTACTGCGGTTGTTCGTGCTACCATCGACACGGGTTCTGTATCCTCCCATAGCCAAAGATGACCATCAGATAGGTATCTGTCAACAATATATGAGGCAGCAATCTTACGTTTTTGCAATTCTTCATCGTCAGAAGTGTTCTCTTTCTCCCCTATATCTACCGAAAAACGACTAACCCAGTCAATGAGTAGTTCTCGGTCATCCACAACAGCTGGACGAAAGTGTCCTCTAACATTTGAAGATTCCTGTACTTCGTCTACTTCATAAAGACGAAGTCCTAAGAACGGAAATACAGCGGATTTTTGCCGTTCTGCCCATTGTCCAGCGAAACATGCCGTTGTCGCAGCATCGCCAGCTACCCCTGGCAACGCTATGTTAGCATCTGATATAGCGTCTACGACTATACCAACTATTTCCGACTCCATAGGTGTGACAATCGCACGCGAGTTTAACGGAGACTGAACGACAACACCGACCGCCTCTTTATTGTCTTTTGCCACCCAGTATCGACCGGGGCCACAGTCCACAATTCGTGTGTGCAAAAGTGACAGAATGAGGTTATGATGGACTGGTTCTGAACTTAGAAATACATTCGCTTCGTTTAACACCCAGCTTGCATCATCACTAAAAGAAACTTCAATTTCCATACATATATTATATAAGATATTGAAGTTTTGGTCAACATGACTTTGTACTTGATAATGGGCGTTTTCATCAAGTGAAATCACTGCGGATGTAGAAGCGGGTCTCCTCGCCCGTACAAACAGAACGAATCAGGTTAATACGGTATTATTTCTTACAGCATCTCTCGCGTAAATGTATACGCACCTCTCAACCACGACTCGTAATAGATGCCATTCACGTAACAGAAATAGAGAACTTTCAAACCGATGACGCAAATCAAGGAGAGAGATAGCAACGCAAGCAAGCAATAATCCCACTTTCCCATCTGTGAGGTGTGTAAAGATGTCCGTTGTCTCGCGATATCAGGAGAAAATCCGCGACTTTCAACTGATTCGCCAAGGTTAGTCGCATGCCGAATGTTCCCCGCCAAGATAGGTCGAAAACTATTGATAACACCTCGCACAGTAGCAAACAGGTTGAACTGTCCGTAGCGAAATCCGCGCAATCTTTGTGACCGAATGACTGCAGCGGTTTCACCTGCAATTACAGGAATGAAATGTAATGCGGTCGTTACCATAAATGCAAGTGCGCCCGGTACACGCAATTGTCCCAACGCGAGAAGCAGATCGCGAGGTTGTGTGCTCCACACTATATAGCAACCGATCACAAGCGTGGTATTAAACCGCAGGGATTGAATTATGCCGTGAAACAGTCCTTCGCGATAGATTTTGATGCCGCCAGTCCACTCCCCGATGAACGGAAACTCCGCTGGAACGAGCGTTATCAGGACTGTGCGAGGAAATGCGTTGTAGAACATTCCTTGACTGTAAATCAATCCCCACGTTGTGAAAAAGAGAAAGAGGAGTAATAATCGGATTTGTCTTAAGGTCGGCTTTGATACAGCAATCAACACAAGGCTTGCAAGGAAACATACCAGCAGTGCGATTGGGCTATCAAGCAAAATGACAAGACATCCACAAATCATCATGATGAGTATTTTTGTGCGGGATTCCAGCCCGGTATTACGTGAAGTCATATCCTCTTTTCCAATCATGTAGATGACACATAGAGTGTTTAAGATTTTCAGAATGCAAGCGAAGCATTTTTAAGCAATTCCTTGTCTGAAAAAGCTGCATTTGGTGTACCATCAAAAATCAGTTCACCTTCCCGCATCAACAGGACGCGATCAGCATATTTTTGGGTGAGTTCTATATTATGTGTTGCAAAAATCAGCGTTTTATTCTCTTGCCAGATTTGATTGCAAAGCTCGTCCATTAGATGTTGCAAGTGGTGTGCATCCTGACCTGTTGTCGGTTCATCAAGTAGAAATATGTCGGGATGCAGCGAAAAGGTTGCAGCAACAGCAACGCGTTGCCGTTGTCCACGTGATAGCGAATATGGTGCTTCTGCAGCAAAATCTGTTAACTTGAATTGCGCTAAAGTATCGGTCACTAAGGTTTGAAGAATTTCAGATTTCAACTTCAGGTTCTTGGGACCAAATTCCACTTCACTCTTAACGGTCTCTGCCTGTAGCAGCAGGTCAGGATTCTGAAACACAATTCCAACTTTACCTGCTAACTGATGGAGTTTTCTACGTTTAGACGTTTTTCCATCAATTTTAACCTCACCTGATGAAGGTCGGAGCAACCCGCCCATCAGATGAAGCAGTGTTGTTTTGCCAGACCCATTTGCTCCCATAATCGCAATTATTTCACCTCGTGACACTTCACAAGAGATCGTCTGTACTGCATTCTTATCACTGTTGGAATAACAAAAACTAATATCTTTGACGTTAAGGAGCGGATGGTGTGGCGTTGTGTTAGTGGAAGGTTTTCGCTTGATGGGACTTGGTGGGTTCTCAGTCTCTGGTACTTCTACACCTAAACTACGAAAAACTGAAGTGTCTTGAAACGCTTCTGCTCTCGGTAAATCTAAATAGAGTTGCCCTTCGTGCATGAGCCAAACACGGTTGCACAATGGTGCTACTTCTTTAACACGGTGAGTTGCCAACACAACTGTGATACCGATTTCAGTGTTGAGTTGCTTGACAATATTAAGAATATCGTGCGTGGCACGTGGGTCGAGATGGCTTGTGGGTTCGTCAAGAAGCAAGACCTGCGGTTTCATAGCACAAATAGACGCAAGTGCCACACGCTGCTTTTCACCTCCTGAAAGTTCTGAAATCCGTCTTCCCTCAAATCCGGTTAAACCCACCTGTTCTAACGCTAAAGTAATCCGTTCTTTGATCTCTTCAGGCGGAAAACAGAGATTTTCGAGTCCAAAAGCGATCTCATCTTGGACCAGTGTGCAAAAAAGTTGATCGTCAGGATTTTGGAAGAGAAGTGCTACTTGTTGACACGTTGCTGCAAGCGGTTGAGAGGCAACATCTTCATCATTAACACGGACAGCACCCGTCAGTGTTCCGGAAGAAGCATGCGGAATCAAACCGTTTATTGTCCGTAGTAACGTGGTTTTGCCGCACCCTGTTGGTCCGGTCAGCAGCACAAAATCGCTGGGAGAAATCTCGGCATTGATGCCGTGAAGTGTGGATTTTTCTCGACTTGGGTAGGTGAAGAAGAGATTATCTATCTGAATTGGCACCATAATGCTAAATGATTGCCATCAGTTTTGCTGCAATTCTTCAATTTGTACTGGCATAGAACCGAAGAGCTGCTCTAAATGTCGAGTGACCGATTCTTGGAATGCGTCAAATGTTTCCTGAACGTTCTGCTTGAAATCATCATGGAGTTGTGCCTGTTGTGCACGGACACGGGCAAAAAGCGTGCTGAGATATGCCTGTAACTCACCCAGACGTTCACTTTGTGCTTTCGCAAAAGCAGCAACCGCTTCCTTGAAAGCAGTCAATTCCGCTTCTAAATATTCCTTAAACATAGAATTTTGGAAATTTTCGAGGGCACTGTGGGCTGCATAGCGAAAATCTTTGTGGATAGATTCGTATTCTGCCTTTACTCTCGCGAAAAGTCGTTTTGTATATTTCTGAATTTCATGCATCCGATCACCTTGCGCGTGTGCGAATTGCGAAATCTCTGCTTTAAACGAATCCATTTCTCCTGACAAAAACGTCCTAAAGTCTTCTACTGCGACAGTATGACGTGTAATTTTTTCCAGATGATACCCCATTATTGCTAAACGGACTGCTTCAGGAAACATCTGTCGATGGTTTTTAAGCACTTTGACCAAGAATTTGGCATATTCCAATCCCTGTTTGGAGAAAATTTGCAGTTGCATTGATCGGAAAAATGCGCGTACTTCGGCTTTCTGGATACTCCTAACGTTATGGGGGGTATATGGCATGTGTTGCAGCAATTTATAGCAACGTGTAAAATAGTTTTTTAAAGTCGGATCGTAAAGCGTAGAAATTACCCGCCGGTATTCTTCAATAAGTTTCTCGCGCGGCATTTCTGGCACAAAATTCAAGGTCATATCTGTATTGTTACCACTGGATTCTATAAGCAATCGGTCTTCCTGCTTCAATCGGTGCCACAGGTCTGTCTCTTTCAAGGCGGTCAGCAATCCTGCCATCGCCATCGGAATTCCTGCTTCCTGTATGAAATTAATGTGTGAATCAAACTCAGTATCCCCATCAAGCCCGATAATAAACCCGCCAGTGACTTCCATCCCTTTGTGCTGAATCTTCCTGATAGCGTGCAACAGGTAACTTCCCGCGTCCTCTTCTTTACTTGTGTTTTGCCCTTTAGAAGTTGTAATCAGTGCTTCTTCATTGGGGGATTCAATACCGAGAAATACCATGTTAAACCCTGCAGTACTCATCGCATCCAGCATTTCGGGAATTTCAACAAGGTTTACACTCGCTTCGGTATAGAGTGCAAACGGAAACCCGCGTTCTTCCTGCCACTCTTGGACTGCGGGGAGTAAACGCATCGCATCGCGTTTGTTCCCGATAAAGTTGTCATCAACGACAAACATTGCGCCTTTCCATCCGAGTTTATACAACATCTCAAACTCAGCAAGCATCTGTTCATTGCTTTTGGTACGTGGCACGCGTCCGAATAACTTGGTAATATCGCAAAATTCGCAGTTGAATGGGCATCCACGAGAAAATTGCAGTGCCATTGACCCGTAAGCATTTATATCAATCAGGTCGTATCGAGGTGGCGGTGTTTTTGTGATATCCGGTTTTCGCTTTTCACGATATACCTCTGTAGCAGAACCACTCTCAAAATCTGTCAAAAAGTCTTCAAAAATCTCTTCAACTTCACCGAACAGGAAATGGTTGACCGTGCCATCACATTCTTCTTTGATGTTATCGTAGTAAGATGTGGGATGTGGTCCGCCTGCAATCACTGGCACGTTAGCGCGGTTACACCGTTGGACGACGTCATATAGTGATGCTTTTTGGACAATCATCGTTGATGTCAACACCATATCTGCCCACTCAAGATGTGCATCTGTCAACGGTTCAATGTTCATATCAACGACTTTTAGGTTATAATTATTGGGAAACATTCCGGCAATCGTCAATAATCCGAGCGGGGGCATTGATGATTTTTTACCGAGGAAGTCTAAGGCGTATTTAAAACCCCAATAGGATGGCGGAAACTCCGGATAGATAAATAATGCATTTGGCATAATATATGTATGACTCCTTGTGGGCAAACTTCATGCCGATTGCCAAAAATTGTGAAAAGGAAGTAGGAATATAAATAATCAATTAAGTATGATACCACAATTAGTCTTGAATGTCAAATAATTTCGGATGTGTGAAGGGGTGTCAATATTTTATCTGTATCATAGGTTGGGTTGAACGTGCGAAACTTATAACTGTCAACTTAAGGATTTTCTAACCATGGAAACCTTCTTCAGGCCCATAGGACGCAATGTTTATGGACTTGTCATTAGTATCTACATATCGTCCCTACGGGACTAAAAGGCGTTTATTCGTTTTTCTATAAACATATCGTCCCTACGGGACTAAAGAGTCTACCTGTCATGAGGAAAACTCGCTGAATATTGGACTTATATAAAACAATATTCAATAAGTTATTTAGCACAAGTTGTTGTAATAACTATCATCAACAGAATAAATCTGTACATTCGACTTCAATATGATCATGTCCACCTCTATATTTGATAGGTATCCTATTACTGTTGAGCAAAATCGGTCCTTTCCAACAGTAAACCTCTATTGTATTTTAAATCATCAAATACAATAGAGGTTTTTGTTTGTCTGTTAATTTAGATTTCTTGGTCTATACGAAGGCATTTGAGGTCTTCGTTCTTCAGTCGTATAATCACCTGTCCACCTTATAGCTGCATCGCCTTTGAATTTCCTGGATGCCTCATACACCTCATCACGCGATTTGCTATGGACTTGAACTATCCCCGACACGAGGTGAGTAGTATTAGCGCGAGTTTCAGGTTCAATAATAAACAGCCATTCGTTCGGGTATTTCTTCGTCATCTCCTCAACGGTCATTCTTTCGCCAGTCATTGGAAACCTCCATTAGTTGCTGAACAAAGACGTATAAGATTCAGGGCATATATTCGTTTTATTCTCCGTAAATAATTTTGGAAATTACATTTCCATACAGATACTTAATCACAGCTAAATAGCACTTATAGTAGATTTTAGATTTTTTTGGACACTTTGCGCCAGCGAGGTTAGGAAACCTCCAAATCAACGGTCCGAATCATGGCGAATCATGTAGAATACCACACGCGTATTCTACCACGCGCATTCGTCTTTAGGCATTCCCGCCTACCGAAGGGTGAAAGTGTCCAATTATTTTCACAATTCACTATAAATTGTGGCTTTCAAATATTGTGTGATAATATTCCGCTTGTTGATTATATCGTACAACTTGCTATTTATCAATAAAACATTAATATTTTCAGAACGGGCGTAAATTTAAGTATCTCCGTTTAGAATTTTGTCCTTTTCAAGGCTGCCTCTCTTTATCCTCCCAATTCGCATGTCACACGGGGAATGCTTAAAGAAGCATGTGAAGGCGAGGGGAATGTGCCCAGCCCGATATAAAACTTGCACTTTTCTGTCTATTGTGTTAATTTAGATTATAGGAGAAAGAAATATTATGCCAAAAAGACGCGAAACTACAATCACAAATGAACTGGTGAACATCTTACGCCACATGCGCCACGGATGGGAACTCGAAACGGAAGTTAACGCCTTCATCAAAGGCAACAACGAACTTGACGCTATCGTTATTGAACGCGGCAGAGAACCTGTCGGAATAGAAGCAAAGTTTGCTACTACGACTAATGCCAAAAATCTCATAACACAAGCAGAAGACAGGCTTGTTCTCGAACTTGAAACGGAATACCACGTCGTTGGAAAAACGCTTAATAACGTCATGGCAATCCTATATCCTGACCGATTTAAGACGATGCCGGGAAGGGATGTCAATTCACAACTACGTTCTGCGGATGACCTCCAGTACAAACTTGTCAATACCGTCGGGGACACCGTTGCACACTTCCCTGAAAACGGATGGGCAACAGGTACAGTTGCGGATATAGCAAATGCACTCCGCGTGGGTGCAATGCCGAACTCTCACCTTGAAGAAGCAGCGGCAGAGATGGAGAAAAGCGTTAACAAAGCGGCTTATCTACTTGAAGATGCAATCGTTGAACACCCTGCTATCGGCAAGAAAATTGAGACAATTCTGCACCAAGAGGTCTTTTCTGAGGAAGATTCGTCTGCATCGCGACTCCCTAACGTCCAAACGCTCCGTATGGCAGCACTGATTATCACCGATGCTTTTGTGTTTCAGAGTTCCCTTGCAGGTAAAGCAGAGATGGAATCTGTCCGTTCACTTCGTCAACTCCTCCCGACAATTGATTATGCCGATGTCATTGATGACTGGAACACAATCCTTAAGGTTAACTACCGTCCCATTTTTGAAGATGCCCGCAACCTCGTTGAAGCACTCGCGACTGATGACAGACTTGTCAAACATATCTTAAGGCTTCTGTGTGAAGCTGCCAAAGACCTTGTTGATACAGGTATTGCGCAGATACATGAGCTCGCGGGTATCGTATTCCAAAAGTTAATCACTGATAGGAAATACGTGAAGGCAAACTACACTCTACCCGAAAGTGCTGTGTTGCTCTCTACGCTTGTGATGCCTGAACTGCCGAAAGGCAAACTCCCGAAAGTAGCAGACTTTGCATGCGGAACAGGCGCGCTGCTCAACGGTGTCTATCAACGCATTTTATCGCTGTATGAACAATCGGGTGGAAATGGTAGAGAGATCCATCAAAAAATGTTAGAGGAGAACCTTGCGGGAGCAGATGTGATGCCGAATGCTACGCACCTTACGGCTGCTGCGCTTGCGAGTACATATCCAAGTATCAAAATCGGTGGCACTCAAATAGTAACTGCACCTTACGGTGTAATAGAAAATAAGGGCTATGCAATAGGTTCACTGGAATTGCTTGATATACCTCTATTTGATACGGAGGCTGAACAGATCGGCGGTGAGGAAAATACTGTGGTTAAACTCCAAAAACAGTTCCCGCACGGTGATGTTGACATTGTTATACAGAATCCTCCGTTTACAAGACCTGGATCGGATAGCAATACCGATGTTCCAAAATCTACGTTCCAGAGTCATGATAGACCCGAGGAAGATCAGCGGTTGATGCAGGCTGCGTTAAGGTCTAAAAACACAAGAGTTGCCGATGGTGCAAGCGGTTTCGCCTCCTACTTTATAGACCTTGCTGATAAAAAATTGAAGAACGACGGTACTATGGGTTTTGTCCTGCCTTTGACAGTCTTAGGTTCACCTACGACAGAAAAAATAAGGGACATGTGGGCAACCGAATATCATAACATAATTGTTATTACGATGGCGCAAGCGAAGGCAGAGGACAGTTCATTTTCTGCGGACACAGGCATGGCAGAATGTATCGCTATCGCTACGAAAGGTATAGGAGAAAATACTGGACGCGGGAAGTTTGTTTGCCTGAGTCATAGACCGCAAAGTACACTTGAAGCAGTAGAAATCGCAAATCGGATTAATCGAAGTAGCGAAACACGTAAACTTGAAAATGAGCCTAACGGTGGCGATATTATTAGTATAGGGAATACAAAGATTGGACAGATGTTGGACTGTCCAATAAAAGATGGTGTCGCATGGATTGCAACCCGTGCTCGGTCAATGGCATTACTACAGACGGCACACAGAATCAGGAATGGAAAACTCCATCTGCCGATGTCGAGCGAGACTATACCAATTAACATTTGCCAAGTCCAGGAAATTGCAAAAGTAGGTTCGGCAGATTCCTCAAGAGCAAAGGGTGGTCCGTTTATTATGGTGGAAGGGTGTGAACCGAACAGTGATGGCTACGATGCACTATGGAAAGTTAATGCCCCTTTACAACGTGCTATAATTGCTGAGCCTGATTATACTGCGATACCACGTGCAGATGATAATGCTATGGTAAAGCGGGTTTTAGACTGCTTCAGCAAAACCCATTATCACCTTAATTTAACATTCGGAGCAAACTCGGTTATATCTTCTTTCACACAGAAACCTTCAATTGGAATAACGTCAATGATAAACGTATTACTCAACGATTCACGTCACGAAATTGCGTGGACGCTGTGGTGTAACTCAACGTTAGGATTACTCTGTCACTGGTTACATTGCAGTAAACAGCAGATGGGACGCGGGAGGTTACGTCAAAAGACATTAGAGACACTGCCTACGCTGGATGTGCGCGAACTCTCCGATGGGGCATTGGCAAACGCTGAGTCAATTTTTGAACGGTTGAAATATAAGCGTATGTTGCCTGTCAACGAATGCGCTCATGATCCCGTGCGCGAGGAATTAGATCGTTCTCTACTGACTGAGGTGTTGGGCATTACAAGTGATAACGTGTTAGAGTCTATGCAGACACTGCGCGAGATGCTCTGTGCTGAACCGAGTATCCACGGTGGGAAGCAGTCTACATGTGATCTGGATGCGGAGTTGGTTGGGCTTAAGCGGAAGGGGATTGCTTTTCCGAGTTGGTATGATAACGAATAAAGTATCTACAGCAAGACTTAGTTTGATATTCTTGGATTATGCATGTTATCAAATCCGTCTCTCGTATTCGCCATGTGTTCCAACCCAAAACCAAATAATCTTACCGTTTTCTTCATATCCTAAAGCTCTGTAATCGTCAGTAATACGTAATGACCAAAGACCAGAGACTTTTTTAGAACGAAGTGATGGATATATAAAACTTCTCCAAAACACCCACGCTATCTGGGTTTATGTTTATGACGAAACGAAAGAAATCAAAACAGGCAAATCACAATGGGGATTGCACTTCTTTCGCAACTTCAGTTTCTACAGGCGTAGTGTCAATCAATCCAAGTATCAGTTCGGTGCACTCGGTTTGTTATGTGAGACGGCAACAGGGTGGACACTTTTTCCTGTCTGGGTGAAACTGATCTGTCCACAAAAAATACGGAGATCGTCTTGATATTCGCAGCGTGCGGTATCGTGTGATGGAAATAGCAGGGAAAACGCATTCAGTT
>JAJDWA010000072.1 GCA_022825825.1 Candidatus Poribacteria bacterium | reverse complement strand
AACGGCACAACCGCTTTTCAAACTGCCGCATGATATTACGGATTTCTCTATAGAAAAAAGTGGCCGCTATATCGTAGCTGTTGTTAAGATAAAAGGCAAAGATGAGTTTGACTCTTTCCACGATGTTTACCTACTTGATAGAAAGAATCCGAATGCAGCGCCGAAGAAACTTACGCAAGGAGAATATAGTGAAATCATTGATGCCGACGTCTCACCGGATGGAGATGTGGTCTTCACAAACCATTCATTTGTTATACTTAAGCAGCCTCTGGAACGCGGACTCTACCTTATTCCAAACGCTGAGATAGAGAAAGAGAAACCAATCGCAGAACTGTTACTAAAAAATAATCCATTTCAGGTAGACTGGGCACCTAATGGAAAACAGATCGCCTACAGCACAGACGCAGGCATTTTTTCAGACGCAGGTATTTTTATCTTCAATACAACTACAAAAAAGGTTTCACAGATTACCAAAGATGGGGAACTTCCTGTTTTCTCGCCCGATTCAAAACAATTAGCTTTTCTCGCCAAAACTAAACCGTTCGAACTTGGTAAACTTGGTATTGTCTCCGTTGTGGGCCCTCGCAACTTGCGGTACATAGAACCTGAAGAAGGTGTTTCCGTTGATCACCTCACTTGGTCAGCTGATGGAGAGTACCTCGTTTACACAATATATGATGATTGGGACCCGGCATTCACCAATTTCGCAGTACATATTGAGAGTGGGCGGACTGAGCGAGTATTGGAAACGTATTCAAACGGAGGTTTGTGGAAATTTGAATGGGCAACCAAGCGGTATCCTCTTGAACCTGAAGGATTACTGACGACGGTTTGGGGAGAAATAAAACAGAAAAAATGATTGTGTCAGGACAGACGCAATGTATTTAAAAGTCCGACTGATAAGGGGGATTTAGGGGGTAAATACGCTAAATAACGACCTTTTAACCCCTAACCCCCTTAGCAAGGGGGGATGTGTCCGTCCTGCATGTTTTAAATTCATCATGATGGACAGTTCAATGTCCAAGCCCAGGACCGGTAAGCACTTGCGTTCCCACGGTGCCATCGATAATATTGAAAATTGATGGAAATTCGTCTCGCCAACCGTTATTCGCACTTGGACAAAATTGACGGGCGTTTCCCTCAATAGCCGTTACACCACGGATACGTGCAGCGAGTCCAGCAGAGTGTAAAAACGATGCCCCCGGACACGTCAAATCCTGCACAGCAAGGAACATGCCGTATTCTTGCGCAGCGGCACCCATCAGTAACGCCTGTGACTGTCCCTTACACGCTTTAAGCGCAACACCTGAATATCCTTGATCGCGTGCCAATAATAAGGTTTCAAAGTCGGTAAGCGATTCGTCTATCACCACAGGTTTTATTTCTGCAGCTTTGTGCATCCTGTTTTCGGGGTGTGCCTCAAGGTCACGGTCAGTCGGTTGTTCAATGTACGCAAGCCGTTCAAACGCTTGTGCTTCCCCTTCTTGAATCCGATTAAGAAATTCCAACAAATATTCTACATCTTGACATGTTTCATTGAAATCAGCGGAGTAGTGCCAAGTGCTAACGCCTCGCTTTGCTTGTGTTTCTGCGGTAATTTTATCAATTGCAAGAACACGCGCCACGTCCCACTCCAGGTCATCACCATTCAGTTTTATCTTTAGATGTGTCAACCCATCAGCAACGATCCATTCCGGTAACGTTTCGGGCAGTCCGTCATTGAGACGTTCTGTAATATCTGTTTCTGTAAGCGGGTCAAGCGCACCAATTAAATGATAGAGCGGCATGTCTGGCTGCGGATGGCGCGTTGTATACCGATCAAGGTATTTTCCTGCGAATTCACCATCCAAGAAATGCGACAGATCAACCTCAATGAAATCTGCGTCCAAACCATTATAACTATTGATACCGTTTGCCTTTCCAAACGCATCGTGAATTGCAGCGTCTATTGGACTTGTCGTGACAACAGTACACAGTTTTGGGATCGACGCTGTAAGCTGCATCGTTTGAGACAATTCAGCTGCGATTTGTAAGAATTCGGGTTCCAGTACATCAGAAAGTTCAAGCGGATGTGCGCAAAGCGTGCAATCACGTGTTGCATCAACTGCCAATTCAGCGATATTTTTCATGGCAGCGAGGCTTTGGTCGAAAGGCACATAGCGGGGTGGAAATGCCCAGACGTTGCCGAGAGGCATGGACCCTCTGCCTTCTGCTTCTTTGCCGTCAAGCGTCTGTACGTGTATTTGAACGTTAAAAAGGACACAGTGGTCTGTCGGCACGCCGCCGAACTTGAGCGGGGTGCGGTATTGGTGTTCTTCAAAATCAAATTGAACGTCAAGAATGCGGATATCTGTAGGTTTTGGCATAGTTTCCTTGAATGCGTATTAACCGTTATAGTAAGGTATGTTTATATGCTAAGGGTGAATCTTCCATATCTTTGCAGAAATGAATCGTCTCTAAGCGTTTAGGTACTGTTATCTCAGCGGTCTGTTCTTTCCTGCATCGCCAGAATATTCACCCTCAACTACTTATGCTCCTATTCCTAAATGGTCGTTAATTTCCTTCTGGTAGCCTTCCAGTTCACAGTTTTCAATTTCGGCAATTGTCACTGGGCGACCCCAATATCCGGATTCATAGGCTGCCATGCAGATCGCTTCAGACTTCATGCCTTCCACAGCATCTACTTCTGGCTTTCCACCACTGCGGATCGCGTCAGCGAAGTATTTCAACTCAATTGCGACTGTATTGCCGATGCCAGCGGGGAAATAGTATTCCTTCTCGTCATCGCTAAGGCTATCAGTGAATTCTTTCTGCAAGTCGTCATTGGAAATTGCCTCACCACCGCGTGGTACCAAACCTCTACCCCAATCAAGGGCACCCTCGCTACCATAGATGACTTTCTGTCCGAAACCGTGTGCAGGCGCAGAACCGACCCATGTCCACTGAGCAGTAACGCCTTGTTCAAACTTGATTGTCGCGATCATGGCGTCTTCTACATCAACGGAATAACCGCCTTCACGTGCACCAGCATTATCGTAACGATAAGGTTCATAAGCCTTATTGATAGCGTAGACCTCCTCAGCTTCCAAACCGAGGATATATCGCATCAGATCAGTGAAATGCACGCCGCCATCTAATGCCCATCCGCCGCCGGCATCCATCTTGAAGTTACGCCAACCCCATTTGCCTAATGCTTCGCCGACGTCAATCCAGAAAAACATGCGGGGTTCACCGACGCGTCCCTGCGCGATTACCCAACTACGCGTCCGTTCCATACGGCTCAACCGGTAGTTTTCTGCGACAGAGATAATTTTATCGTTGCGCTCGGCTGCTTCCATCATCAGTTTGCACGCACGCATCGTGATACCAAACGGCTTTTCTATGATAACATGTTTTCCTGCTTCCAATGCTGGTACGGCAAGCACGTGGTGTGCACTATGCAGCGCGCAGATGTCAACGCACTCTAAATCGGGGTGCTTATCAAGCATTTCATCAAGTTCTGTATAAACAGCAGGTTTTGTGCCGCCTTGGAACTCGTGTGCCTCATTTGCGCGATTCTCTGCTCTACCCTTGTCTATATCACACGCGGCGACAATATCGAATTCTCGAACCTCTTTTGACCACAATTCGCGATATCCGCCCATGTGGGCACCAGACATGCCGCCACATCCGACTAAACCCATTTTAATTCGTTCTGCCATATCTGCCTCCTTAGGCAATCCTTTTACTTTATTGGAACATGTCTCATAAATGTCAGCAAGTACGATATGCTGGACTATGAGATTAATTTTAAAATGGAATTGTATAGGATATATGATCAGATGTCAACTTTTTTAACGTCGGCAATCAAATCATTGACTTAAAACCTATTTTTTTTATAAGATGCCTGATAACTTGACAGATATGTCCTATAAATAGAGGTTCCTACATGTCAGATAAAAAACTGTTTTCTAACTCCAGTATCCGAGACAACTATCTCGGATGCCGACACTTCCTCCCTTGAAAAAGAAATTGATAATCTGGTTTATGCGTTGTATAATTTAACGGAAGATGAGAGGGCAATTGTGGAGGGAAAAGAATGAATAAACCGTTAAAAGTTTTTATTACCTATGCTCGTACAGATAAGGAAGCGAAGGACAAATTGATAAGGTCTCTCGCTGTGATGACACGTAGTGGGTTAATAGACATCTGGCACGACACTGAGATGCTCGGTGGCGACAGGTGGCAGCAAGAAATTTTCTCCACACACCTACCTAATTCGGATCTGCTGCTCTATCTCGTTTCTATTGATAGTCTTGCCTCTGAAAACTGTTACGAAGAATTTGAAGTTGCCTTAGAGAAGAAGATAAGGGTCATACCGATTATCTTTTCGGACTGTGATTGGAAGAGCGATCAGCAACTCAGTGACTTCCAAGTTTTTCCTGACGACGGCACACCGATTAACGAATGGGATCCGGAAGACAAGGGATGGAGAAAGGCAGTAGAAGGCATCCGAAAGACCGTTGATGTCATGCTGGCTCAATCCGATCCTGCCTCTGGTGTCTCCGAAGAAGAACTGGAGGCTGAAACAGTATTTCAGCATGGAAATTTCTTACTTAAATGGAAAAAAATAGATCTAGCCATAGCAGCCTACTCGGATGTGATTGAACTAAACTCTGGCAACGCTTTTGTTTATAATAATCGTGGCATTGCTTACATGATAAAAGGTGAAGTTGATAAAGCTATCGCGGATCATAGCAAAGCAATAGATTTGAAACCTGATCTTGCAGGAATGTATAATAATCGCGGTGTTGCCTACCTTAGAAAAAACGAAAGCGAACTCGCTATTGAAGACTTTGGCACGGCGATAAAACTAAATCCCAAGTATGTCTCTGCCTATATTAATCGGGGTGCAGCTTACGCCAACAAAGGTGAATTCAATAAGTCGATGGCTGATTATAATAAGGCGATACAAATAGATCATGGTGATGCCTTGGCTTATTACAACCGTGGTAGTGTTTACAAGAGAAGAAATCAGTTTGATAAAGCTATCAAAGACTATAATAAGGCAATACAACTCAAACCCAATTATGCCGACGCTTATTGCAATCGCGGCAGTGTTTACATTGATAAAGGAGAATTTGATATAGCCATTGCAGATTACAATAGGGCGATAGAACACAAACATGATTTTACTGAAGCCTATTATAATCGTGGTAATGCTTACAACGCTAAAAGTGAACATGACCGTGCTATAGAAGACTACAATAAAGCAATACAACTTAAACCTGAACCAACTAAACTTGCTATAATATATATTAACCGTGGCAATGCTTATGCCGACAAAGGTGAACTTGATCCTGCTATTGCAGATTTTACCAAAGCAATACACCATAATCCTAATTTTGCTGAAGCCTATTACAATCGTGGTAATGCTTACATAACTATAGGTGAACAGGATCGTGCCATTGAAGACTATAACAGAGCCATACGGTACAATCCATACTATATTAGAGCGTATAGCAATCGTGGCAATGCATATGTCGACAAAGGTGAACTTGATCCTGCTATTGAAGACTACAGCAAGGCAATACAACTCAAGCCTGATTTTGCTGACTATTACAATCGTGGTAATGCATATGCCAACAAAGGTGAATATGACCTTGCTATTGAAGACTACAATAAGGCAATAGAACTCAAACCTGAACTACCTGAACTTGCCATAATATATAATAGGCGTGGCAATGCTTATGCCGACAAAGGTGAACTTGATCCTGCTATTGAAGACTACAGCAAGGCAATACAACTCAAATCTGATTTTGCTGAAGCGTATTACAGTCGAGGCGCAGCTTACTACCACAAATCTGATTTTGGACATGCTCTCAAGGACCTGACTGAAGCAGTACAATTTAAAGCCGACTACTTAATGGCTTACCACGGACGCGGTATGGTTTACTTGGCAATGGGTGATTTTGAAAATGCTATCAAGAACTACACCAAAGTGCTAGAGCTTAATTCAAATTATG
This sequence comes from Candidatus Poribacteria bacterium, assembly GCA_022825825.1. Taxonomy (GTDB): domain Bacteria; phylum Poribacteria; class WGA-4E; order WGA-4E; family WGA-3G; genus MSPOR6. The sequence goes on along the minus strand of JAJDWA010000072.1, from coordinate 168,381 downwards.
CCGAAGCCTATGGCAATCGTGGTGTTGCTCACATGGCAAAAGGCGATTTTGAAAATGCCATAAAAGACTATAACAAAACGATACAACTCAAACCAGAGCTTGCCCATGTATATTGCAATCGTGGTGAAGCGTGGTTACACCTACAAGAATGGGAAAAAGCGAAATCAGACCTCATCACAGCTAAAGACATGGGAGTGAATATCATCGCTTCATTTAACAACGACTATGCAAGCGTTGCAGACTTTGAGCAAAAAACTGGTATTCAATTACCAGAAGACATCGCCGCACTGCTAACACCTCCACAGCCATAGCAGTGCAACAGAAAACACTCGCCTTAGCGGATTACCTGATATTATAGATTCCCAATCCGCGTCCTCTGTGTTCTCCGCGATTCAGACGGCTTCACAAACCGCGCAACTATCACTTGACAGTGTTAAAATTAATACGGTAAAATGGATAAGAGGGAATGGAAATCAGCAGCTTAAGAATTCCGGACGATGCTCTCGTTGTTCGGGGCGGTAAAAACCAAGCGAGCGACATTCAGCGAGGGACTGGCACGCATCCGGCTGGAGTCACTGGTGTATCGGTAGAAAGTGCCGAAGGGGTTTCCGTTACGGAATTAGTACAAACGATTCCACACAGGCAAATTGGCATAACAACCGTTGCGGAGGTCCGAAAAGCGGGTGGTGATGTGGTACGAACTGCTGGACGGAGTCCCCATCATGCAACGTTGACAGGACTTACGCCCGAACAAGTTAGTAAACTGCTGACACCGACAGTTTCAAATCCTGGGAGGGAAAGAAGATGAATAAAGTCAGAGTTTTTGCAGACTTCCACAACGCAGACGTAAAAGGCAGGGTGCGGTTGAACTGCGCTGGTACGATAGCAGATCTCAAACGTCAGGGAATTGAACTGCGAGATGGACAATCCCTTATCATCTATAGTGAAGAGTTGGAGGTTGAGGGGGTTGTTCGCTATTCAGAAAAAGAAAAGTTGTGGACAGCCGTAATTGATTGGGATGCCATTCGAGAAGTCCAACCTATAGTCCCTCAACCCGCAATTCAGGACATCAGCCACATGGTGGAGAAAAAATTGGGCAAACGGTAGCTACATTACCGAAATGAACATGAATACTGTGAGAGAAGTTTCTCAACCAATTACCAGCAGACATCGATGCACTGCTAACACCTCCACAGCCATAGCAGTGCAACAGAAAACACTCGCCTTAGCGGATTACCTGATGTTACAGATTTCCAATCCGCGTCCTCTGTGTTCTCCGCCGCGCACAAACTGCCGATTAGCATTTTCTCCTAAAAACAATTGATAATCAACTTAAGTTATGGTATACTCTTTTCAACTGTTTTACGATGAGGTGGATATCATGAAAACGCTCCCGTTGGAAACTGGCTATAAAATCAAATTGCCCCTTGACTGGGTGAAAGAATTGGGGTTGGAATCAGGTGTCGTGATCGAAAGAACAGACGAGGGCATATTGATTCGTCCCTCCGCTACACAGACGTGGGACAATATTTATGCCGAGAAACTGAAAATGGGGACTCCTTCGGCATTAGACTTGTCCGAGGTAAGCGGTGATGACCTTATCTTCTGATCAATTCTCTGGGCGCGGATTAGATGCAATGCTGATCGTCTATTCCTTGCTCGACGACCATCCCGCATCTGCTGCGTGCGAGTTATTCATCCGAGGACACGCCAGTTGGTTCACGACAACGCTTACATTGTTGGAGGTAAAAGCAATACTCACAAAGGTTTATGATATAGATGTTAACCTTGTCTCACAACAACTTTCCCAATTTTCCGCTGGACCGATTGAAATTATTGAGGTAGACCTACCGATAACCCTCACGTCGATGTAGATTGCTGACGCATTGGAAATTGACATTACTGATGCTGTGCTTTTACAGGCGACGCGCACACGAGGTGCTAACGTATTAGCAACAGATGACCGAAAACTGATACAAGCCTGTCATCAAGTAGATATTGCAGTTGAAAACCCGATTGATGTTTCGTTGCGACGGCAGATGGCAAGTTGGGAATCAGAAAACATGCCGCAAAAAGGGTTGCCACGCATTCTCAGGCGGATTCATCAATGGTTATGTCAGAACCATCAACAGGCCGCCGAAGATTTTTGGTCCCAAACCGGCGGCGGAAGTCATCTACCTTAGCAGCAAAACAGAAAACACTCACCTTAGCGGATTACCTGATGTTACAGGTTTCCAATCCGCGTAATCCGCAATTCAGAAATTAACAAAATATTTCCCACCCTATTGAAAATCAAATCATTGACTTAAAACCCATTTTTTGATAACATAACCACAGTCTATTATATTGTTCAGTAATACTGTTTCTGTGGTTTGATATTAATCGAAATAAAGGGGGAAATGAAAGTGCAACATATCTATTCAAAGTTACGCTATATTTTAGTCGTAACAGCAGTCTTGGTAGGACTCAGTTTTATATCTATACATGCAGCTGTTGACGAACATACTGCTGCGGTTTGGCTTTTTGAAGAAGGAAATGGAAAAACGGTCCGAGACGCTTCTGGCAATGGACATGTCGGCAAAATAACTGGCAGTCTCAAGTGGGTAAAAGCGAAATTTGGAACAGGATTAGAATTTCCCGGTGATGCCGGTGGTTATATTGTCGTGGATTCTACGAAAAAATTAGAGTTGGAAACGCTCACTATTGAAGTATTGGTCAAAGTAACAGGGCATGCTGGCAAATGGCAGGGAATTGTCTGCAAACAGAAGGCAGGCTGCACCAATCGAAATTATGGCATTTGGGTGGAGGTTAATCAGAAAGTCTTGCATGCACAGATCGGTGCAAATGGTCAATGCGGATTCAATATAAATGGCACTTCCCAAATCACAGACAACACATGGCATCATCTCGCCTTTACGTTTGATGGAGATATGGGACGACTCTACGTTGATGGTCAATTAGAAGCAGAAAAAGCCAATGCGGCTACGTTTCAGAGCAATGATCCAATTACAATCGGTGTGCCAAATATTGATAACGCTAATGGACTAATAGGAATCATTGAAGAGATCCGCATCTCTAATGTTGCGCGATCCGAAGCGGAAATTAGAGATGCAATGCGTGTCGGTTTAGCGCAAATTCTTAGCGTTGACCCACAATCAAAACTGACGACACGTTGGGGATATATTAAACAGGTCCCATAAATAAAAAGGAAACCAATTTGAGGACATTAAAGCGGACGTTATTATCCATTTTCTGCATCAGCATACTCGCTTGTGGCGCTGCTGCCGACGCATCAGAACACGGTCTACCGTTAGCAGTGCCAGAAGATGTTGGTGTTTCTACTGAGCGGCTTGAAAAAATCGCTCCAGAGCTGCAGAAGTACGTCGACAAAGGACAAACACCAGGATTCGTTACTGTCATTGCAAGGAAAGGGAAAATCGCACATTTTGAGGCCATCGGTATGCAGGATATTGAGAATAAGAAACCGGTTGAAGCGGACACGATATTCCGTATCTATTCTATGTCGAAACCGATTACCAGTGTTGCGGTGATGCTCCTCTATGACGAAGGGCGTATTCAACTTGACGATCCTGTTGAGATGTATATCCCCGCGTTCAAAGACCTGAAGGTCTTTAACAATGCACAGACGAAAGCCCATGCCGCAAAAAACAGGATGACAATCAAGCATCTACTCACACATACTTCCGGTTTGACTTACGGGTGGGGCGACAGACCTATTGATAAACTTTACGCCAAATTGAAAGTATTCGAACCTGATTCAACGTTAGCAGAGAAGATAGAGAAACTTAGCAAAATCCCGCTTGTTTTTGAACCCGGCAAAAGATGGAAATACGGTGTTTCTACGGATGTTCTCGGTTATCTTGTAGAGGTAGTTTCGGAAATGCCGTTTGAAGAATTCTTACATACCAAGATTTTTAAACCACTCGGTATGGTAGATACTGGGTTTTCGGTGCCACAAACAAAGGTAGAACGATTTGCGGCGATAGAACCACTGACTCAGAGGGACTAAAACGTGTCGGAAAACCGCCTCTTGCAACCGATAGTGTTACTTTCTTTCCTTCTGGTGGTGGCGGGCTTGTTTCTACAGCTGCGGATTACCTCCGTTTTTGTCAGATGTTACGCAATGGTGGTGAATTGGAAGGTGTACGCATTTTAAAGACCGAAACCGTTGAACTGATGCATTATCCACACCAACAATATCACAGAGATGGATGGGCTTACGGATTTGGATTCCATGTTGTTACGCGTAAGAATTACGGGAAAAATGGACGGTCGTCTGGATCATTCAGTGGGGGTGGTTTAGCTGCAACTAACTTTTGGATTGATCCCGAAAGAGAACTCATCGGGATTCTGATGACGCAGCTGATGAATAACCGTTATCCTTTTCAAGGGGAATTTAGGAAGTTAACCTATCAGGCTTTAATTCACTCGGAATAATAACGTAATCAGGGACAAAAACAGCCCTAATTTGAAAACTATAATTAACGATACTCGATTGATTAGCACGCTTTCCACCAAATGTTGATATGTTTTATATCACACTAAAAAAGGAGAATAGATTGAAACGATTAACTTGCTTATTTTTACTACTATTTTGGACCACTGCACTTGCATTCGGGCAAGGACTTCCGATAGCTGAGCCAGAGGATGTTGGTGTTTCTACTGAACGACTTAAAGAGATCGCGCCTGCGCTGCAGGAGTATGTGGACAAAGGACAAACACCAGGATTCCTTACTGTCATCGCAAGGAAAGGGAAAATTGCACATTTTGAGACCATCGGTATGCGAGATGTTGAAAATAAAAAACCGGTCGAAGCGGGGACGATATTTCGCATCTACTCAATGTCAAAACCGATTACCAGCGTTGCGGTGATGGTCCTCTACGATGAAGGGCGTTTGAAACTTGATGATCCTGTTGAAATGTATATACCTGCCTTTAAAGATATGAAGGTATTCAACAAAGAACAGACAGAAACCCATGACGCAAAAAATAAGATGACAGTTCAACATCTCCTCACTCATACTTCAGGATTGACTTACGGGTGGGGTGGCAAACCTATTGCTAAACTCTATGGTGAACTGAAAATTTTTAAACCTGGTTCAGGTTTAGCTGAAATGGCAGAAAAATTGGGAGATATCCCGCTCGTTCACGAACCCGGGGCAGGATGGACCTATGGTGTTTCTACGGATGTCTTGGGGTATCTTGTAGAGGTAATTTCTGAAATGCCATTTGAAACTTTTTTGCAAACAAAGATTTTCAAACCACTCGGCATGGTAGATACTGCATTTTCAGTACCGAAGGAAAAAGTAGATCGATTTGCAGCGTTGTATAGACCTACAGAAGAAGGTGGACTTAAACTTGCGAGAAACGCGCCGCTTGCAAACGATGATGTCTCTTTCTTTCCGTCTGGGGGTGGCGGACTTGTTTCTACAGCTGCGGATTATCTCCGTTTCTGTCAGATGTTACTCAATGGCGGTGAATTGGATGGAGTGCGCATTTTAAAATCCGAAACCGTTGAACTCATGCGTTACCCACATCATCAATATGGTAAAGATGGCGCTTTTGGACTCGGATTTCATGTTGTAACCCAAAAAGATGGCGATAAGGGTAAACGGTCTACAGGGGCATACAGTTGGGGCGGTGCAGCTGCCACTACTTTTTGGATTGACCCAGAAAAAGAACTCATCGGGATTCTGATGACGCAGCTTCTTAACAACCCATATTCTTCTTTGCACGGAGATTTCAGGAAGCTCGTATATCAGGCTTTACTTGATGACGCAGAGCAGTAGTTTAATCAGCAATAACAGATCCATGTTGCCATCAAACCTATTACGGACAACTTGAATGATTAACTAAGGAGAAACAGACTTATGGACTATGGAATTCCGCGCGCGGTGCCGGAAGAGGTTGGCATGTCTGCAGCGCGGTTGCAACGGATTGCCCCAGTCATGCAACGCTGGGTAGACAATGGGAAAATACCTGGCGCATTAACGATGATCGCGCGTGAAGGTAGGCTTGTCCACTTTGAAAAATTCGGCTTGCAGGATGTAGCGAGTTCTACACCTATAGAATTTGGGACCATCTTCCGTATCTATTCAATGACAAAACCGATTACCAGCGTTGCCGTGATGATGCTTTATGAGGAGGGACATTTTCAACTCAATACACCCGTATCTGAATTTATCCCTGCCTTCAAAGATATGAAGGTTTACGCGAATCATGGCGATGCTATTGTTGATGCGGAACGAGAGGTGACGGTCAAACATCTACTCACGCATACCGCGGGACTTATCTATGGTGGCGACTGGATACACCCGATTAATGATCGATATAGAGCAGCAGACTTTTACGGTGGGGACCTCTCACACATGGCACAAGAACTCGGTAGTATCCCGCTTTTACACCACCCAGGCGACGCGTGGAATTACGGCATGTCTACTGATGTTCTCGGTTATCTTGTGGAAGTCGTTTCAGGAATGCCGTTTGCTGAGTTTCTGAAGAAGCGTATTTTTGAACCTTTGGACATGGTAGATACAGACTTCTCTGTTCCAGGAGAAAAGGCTGACAGATATGCTACGTTATATGAACCCACAGAAGATGGCGGTATTCAGGTACTGCAGAATGCGCCTGTTTCAAGTGGACCACTTAGTTTTTTCCATTCGGGCGGTGCGGGGTTGCAGTCAACCGCTGCAGATTATCTCCGTTTTTGTCAGATGATGCTCAATGAAGGAGAATTAGACGGTGTTCGCTTACTCGGCAGAAAAACGGTGGAACTCATTACAATGAATCACATCTCTGAAGATTGGCAACCTTTGTGGAGAACTGGAAGCGGTTTCGGGTTAGGATTTGCTGTTGTTACTAATGTTGCTGAAACCCATAGTCTCGGTTCATTAGGCACTTACAGTTGGGGTGGTTTGGCAAGCACTACGTTTTGGATTGATCCAGTGGAAGAATTGATCGGTATTTTGATGACGCAATTAATCGGTGATGCACCGTTCCACCCTCAATTCCGAGTACTAACCTATCAGGCTATTATTGATTAGGGAGAATAATACATCTATGAGAATCGCAGTCGTAACGGGAGAACATGGATTTCGCGAAAAAGATTTTGACGCAGTCTTTCAAAGCATGGAAGACATTGCGTTTGTTCGAGAAGACCTGGATGTCTTTGTCGACGACCCTGGCCAAAAAGATTATGATACCGTCGTCTTTTACAACTTTCACCGTCCGTACCCGACAGAAGAACAGGCGAAAACCATTTTAGGGCTCACCGAACGTGGACAGGGATTAGTCATCCTGCATCACGCTATCCTTGCATTTCCAGAGTGGGATGTATATTCTGATATGTGCGGGATTGACAGTCGTGCTGATTTCGGTTACTTTCCGAAGCAAACATTGCAGGTGCAAGTCACTGACCCTAACCATCCGATTACTGAAGGACTTACGGATTGGGAAATGGGTGACGAAACCTATACGATGAAATCCGCAGGTGAAGATAGCACTATCCTTTTAACCGTTGACCATCCAAATAGTATGAAAGTGTTAGGGTGGGCGCGTGAATATGGAAAATCCCGTATTTTCTGTCTCCAGAGCGGGCACGACAATGTTACCTATTCTAATCCGAACTTCCGAGAGGTGCTGCGGCGCGGCATTGAATGGTGCGCCAAACAATAGAATATCCACGGTAGGAGCGGTTTCTAACCGCTCCGTATTGTTGAGAAATGCGCGTTTTTATGTATTCTAAACCGCTTAGAATTATAACAATTTGTGTCTTTCTTTTACTTTTAATAATATTTGAAAACACTGATAAAGGAAAAACAATGGCGCAAACTTCGTATTCAGTTGGCAAAGCGTGGGATTCTCACGGTTTTGATGTCTACGCCATAGAACAAAATGGAAAAGCGATTGCTGAGATTGTCCCCGCACTCGGAAATAACTGCTACGCGTTCAGGGTCTCCGATGGGAAAAATTGGCTTAACTTAATAGATGAACCACCTGATTTGGAAACGCTGAAACAACGCCCGACTGCTTTTGGCAATCCGATCCTTTTCCCATTCCCTAACCGAATTCGGAACGGAAAATGGGAATTTGAGGGAAAAACCTATCAGTTTGACAAAGAACCTGAATCCCCAACCACTATCCACGGTCTGCTGTTGAACCGTCCATACCAAGTTGACAGACATGAGGCGAGTGAAAACGGTGCAACATTAGTATGCTCACTAAATTCTGAAGAGTATCCTGATGTCAGTCGCCAATACCCTTTTCCATTCAAAATTGAAATTACCTATATACTCAAAGATGCTGTGTTAACGATGGCGATTTCTATCCAAAACACGGGCGATGGAAATATGCCGATGGGATTTGGCATTCACCCCTATTTTAGCACAAACCTAACTGGAACAGCAGATGCGTCAAAAGCAGTGATTACCGTTCCTGCCAACAAATATTGGGAATTGGACGATGTTCTTGTTCCGACTGGCGAACAGAAGAGTGTCGCAGGAACGCTTGATTTACGCAACGGACAACCCTTTGCAGAACTGAAACTTGACCATGTTTTCACAGACGTTCTATTGGTTGATGGTGTAAGTCGGTGCATTATTGAAAATCGTGATACTGGACACGGCATGATTATGGAATCAGATGCACAATTTAGGGAATTGGTTGTCTATACACCACCAGAGCGAAATGCTATCTGTTTTGAACCGTATACCTGCCCGACAGATGCCATAAACTTAGAAGCAAAAGGTATACCCGCAGGTGTGATTGTGTTGTCACCACAAGAAACATTTTCAGCAACCGTTCGTATTCTACCACTATATGATTCTATTGAAAGTCGACGGTAGGCGAGGTTTCTAACCTCGCTGGCGCAGCGTGTCTAAGTAATTCTAAAATTTACCATAATTCCAAATAAGCTGAAGGTAGCACCAATAATGAGATATGTCGCACTTCTTTTATTTCCTGTTTTGCTTCTACTTGCCAAACCGTGCCATGCTATCTTTGAAGGCACAGCGAATGCCAACATCTTCATCAAAATGTCCGAACAGCGCGGTGATTTTGGTAGACTTGCTCTCTGGCACGAAGCTGCAGCAGAATGCCTCACTCTGATTTCTGTGCCGATGAATGAGATCAGTCTTAATTACTATAAACGGCATGGACATAAGAAGTGGGTAGAGCGAACACAAACGGAAGCACTCGAAATTCAAGAACAACGCCAATTTCATCTCAAACGGGCCAAAGCGGCGTGGAAAAAATCTAAAACTACAGAGGCTGCTTTACAAGCAGAGCGCAAAAAAATTGCCAAATTCATTACCATGTGGTTGCCACACTATCCAGATAGGTTTTACAGCTTTGGCATCTATGCTACTTTTTTCGCAGAACAACAGGAACGTGTCGAACAAAAAAAAGATTATGCAAAAATCCTCTATCTTGAAGCAGACGCAGCAGAAATGTGCGCAGCACAGTATGAGAAGATTCCAATAAAATACGGATTGAAAAACTATGAACAGCTTCGAGACGCATATCTCCGACATGCCACCCTACTTCGGACGCTTGCAAAGCAATCTCCGAAGGCACTGCCAACTGAAATATACATTGGTAAGCAGATAAAACTTCAGAAACCTAAACCGCAAATAACACCATTGAAAAAAGCAGATCAAATCCTTCACATAGCAAAATCTAACTCGCGCATCAAAGCTGCATTGGCAGATCAAAAAGGGGTTCGTGAGTATGCGTGGTTTCAGGGATTTGCTTGGACAGTCAGTTTCTATAACCACGGCTGGGGCAATCTCGCTATCGCTATTATTGATGACAAAACCGGAAAAGTTGTAGATGTTTTGAAAGGTGAACCCGAGACAGGTGAACTTGAACTTCTGGATTAGCATTGTATGAATCAGCAGGCACCTTCAAAAAATATATCCCTTATTGTCCTTTTGATTATCGGAATAATCAGTTACTGGACTACTGTTGGGAATGCTACCCCACCTGAAATTACCCCAGGTGAATTATTAATTCGCCTGACACCAGAAGCATTAGCCGAATTACAGCGACTGCAAGCCAAATCACCGATAGCAGCCTTGTATGCAAAGCACGGTGTGGAATCTCTGAAATCTATCTTTCCTTCTGTCACACGCTTTTCAAAACACAACGCTAAACTCAAGCGTACCTATCTCTTACGATTTTCATCAACCGCAGATATTTCAGCACTCAAAGCAGCATTTGAGGAGAGCAACCTCATTGAAGCGGTCGCGTATAACTATTTACGTCCAACTTTAGCAGATGAAATTGTTACCAACGACCCAAAATACTCGGAACAGTGGAGTTTGCCGCTGATAAATTTGCCACAAGCATGGGCAATTGAGAAAGGTAACCGGGATGTGGTTATCGCTATCATCGATTCTGGCATTGACTATAGACATGATGATCTCACCTCTAAAATATGGGTAAATCCAGGTGAAATTCCCGATAACGGATTAGATGATGATGGAAATGGCTACATTGATGATATGCACGGATGGGATTTTACCGATGCTCCCAACTTACAAGCAGAAGGTGATTTCATAGAGGGTGATAACGAACCGATTGATGAATCGGGACACGGCACACATGTCGCTGGCATAGCGGGTGCAATGCCAAATAACGGTATTGGCATTGCCGGTGTAGCATGGAATTGTCCGCTGATGGCGGTGCGCGCTGGACTTTCACTCGGTGGCGGTTCGCGTATGCAGGATGATGACTCCGCCGCGGCAATTGTCTATGCCGCGGATAACGGTGCAAGCATTATCAATATGAGTTGGGGTAGCTCACAACACTCTTTTGTTATCCAAGACGCTATTGATTATGCTTATGCGCGTGGTGTTGTATTAATTGGTGCAGCGGGCAATTCAAATGAAGCAGACAGTATTTTTCCTGCCGGATACCGAAAAGTCATCTCCGTGGCATCAACGAACCAACACAAACAACGTTACTACAAATCCAATTTCGGGGCATCTGTTGATATAGGGGCACCCGGTAATGCTATTCTTAGCACACAAATCGACAACGATTATCGTATTCTTACCGGTACTTCTATGGCAGCGCCGCATGTCGCTGGCGTTGCAGCATTAATGCTATCAAAACGACCTAACCTCACCCACGAAGAGGTGCGACAAATACTCATCAGCACTGCTGATGTGGTTTTAGAAAAAGATAGTGATAAACCTGACCCGAAGCTTGTCGGTGCGGGAACTCTCAATGCTGAACGAGCATTGTTAGCGAGCGGTGTCTTACAAGCACGAATTCATGCACCGCAAACAAATAGTGGTGGATCAACTTCAATTACATTTATCGGCACTGCAAAAGGATATAAGTTTAAATCGTGGCAGCTGTTTTATGGGAGTTCTACTACCCCTACAACTTATGTTCCGTTTACCGAACCTATATCAACCCAAAAAGTAGCCGAACTGTTAACCGTATGGGATACGACTGATATACCAGAGGACGTTTACACTGTCCGCCTCGTTGTCACGGGAAGAGACGGTAGCCAAACACACGACCAAGTTGTGTTAACCGTGGACCGCACGCCACCCAAAATTTTCTCTATTACGGCAACTGAAACGTTATACGGAGACAAACCTACCACGATTTTCACATGGGCTACAGACGATGTAACTCGAGACACCTTTTATTTTCGACGCAGTGGTCAAATTACGCCTTTTGCTCCTATTGAAGAAAGAGGGCTCGCAAAAGAACACTTATTTTCTCTGAGATTGGAAACAGGGCAATATCAGTTTTACATTGCAGCGCTGAACACTGTCGGACTAAAAACAGTTGATGACAACAATGGGAAATACTACACAATCGACGTTGTTGGCAGTTCTATATCATCAAACGGGTTCGTTGAAACTGATCTTGGTATGTCCACACTCCACATAGCAAATGTATCTACTGACTTTGATAAAGATGGATTACCTGAACTCGTTGGTGTACCACTTTCAGATGTCTCTGAGAGTGAACTGACTGCCTCCGGTAGCATCGCTATTTACGAACGTTCACCAACAGGCAAGTATCAGATAGCGCACAGCCTCTTTGATACTGATTCTCTTGAAATTTCAGATCAAGGTGTAGATTTGGAAGCGCTTAAACCGTGGACAGTAGATGACACAGATAAAGACGGTTTGCTGGAAATACTGGTTAATGACAAAAATCAAACATTTCTGATAGAGAGTCTTACACCAAACGGTTATCCTACACAAATCATTTGGGAGACGCCGTTTATTTCGGGTGGAAAAATCGCTGACCTTGATGGTGATGGAAAAAAGGAAATTATTGGAGTCGATAACAATAACCACCGCATTCTTATCTTTGAGAACAAAGCGAATAATCTGTACGACAGAATCGGTGAGTTAGCTAATCAAACGGAAGGGAAAAATGTTTTTGCGAAGCACTTAGCAATTGACGACTTCAATGTTGATGGGAACGATGAATTAATTGTTGGTGATAGTGAAGGGGAATTGTTCATCTATTCCGCTATCGCAAACAATACTTTCCGCTTACAGTGGCGAACTCAACTTGAGATAGATGATGTTAGACAATTGAGTTCTGGGGACTTAACCAGAGATGGTAAACCGGAAATAGTGATTGGCGGCACTGTTTCACCGCCTGATGTGCCTTCTGCCTCGCCTATCTGGAAGTTTCTTGTTTTTACGTATACATCTGGCAAATATGTGCAGCTTTGGGAACAGGCTATTGCGCCGTATCGACTACGTGGAAACAGTCTCGCTATAGCTGAATTAGATGGAGATGGGGACAACGAACTTGTCATCATTACACAGCCAAACCTCTATGTGATGAAATGGAACGGAACAACATTTATACCGACATTTCATCAAAAAGTCACTGAAACACCTACTCTCTTCACCGCTGATCTCAATAAAAACGGATTCTACGAACTTTATGTTAATTCTGAAGAAGGGCTAAGTTTTATTGAATCTGATTTTGCAATGGACAGTAATTCTGTTGATATTCTCACACCATGGGACGTTTCCGCGACGCCTTTGACAGCAAAGGTCGTTCAGGTTACGTGGAAAACTGCAGAAGAAACGCAAGGACCAACCGTTTTTACTATCTATCGTGCAATCGGTGAAAAAAGTGAAGCACCTGCCGATAGTAAGTTTGAGGCAATTGCTCAAAATCTTACCTTACCCAGATTTTTAGATAGAATGATCGAGACAGGGACAACTTATTGGTATGCTATTACTGCCAAGGGAGAAACAGGAATAGAGACAAAACGAACAAAGGCAATCTCTGCAACACCGCGCCTTGCACCTAAAATAATCAGTGCTACCTATCAGCCTCCGAACTGGATAATTGTCACTTTTGATCGGCAGATGAATTCTACAATTAGTGATGAACGAAGGTATCTCTTGCGTCAACCCAAACAATTGGGGGGGGTAAGACCAATGTCCGCTATTCGTGACAGAATGGGAACACGCGCGATCTTAGCCTTTGATACAGATGATCTGCAGTCGTTAATCGCTGTTTCAACAAACCAATATGAGATTGCTGTGTCCAATGTAACTGATATTGATGAAAACCCGATTAGGGCTGCTACTAACTTAGTTGAGGTTCAGCAGCGTGCTGCTGAAACAGAAGTAAAAGATTTTACACAGTTACGCGTATATCCAAACCCTGTTCGTCCAAACGTATCAGACAAAGGCGCGGTCACCTTTGATAAAGTGCCTGTAGGAACGCGCATTCAGCTTTTCACACCGAAAGGTGAACTGCTTGAGAACTTGAACGTTACCGAAAGCGATGGCAACAGTAAACAGTGGTGGTTGACAAACGGAAGCATCGGTGATATAGCTACCGGTATATACATTTATATACTGGAATTTGAAGCACAGAAAAAAGTTGGAAAGATTGCTATAATTAAGTGAAATCAATTTTATAGTAACGGAGAATCGAGTATGGACGATTTTATCCTTATTGCAAATCCAATATCCGGCAAGGGAAAAGCAAAAACGGTTGCGCAACAAGCATATACTGCACTTACAGCAGCGAACCATAAAGGTGAGATAAAGCTAACATCTGGTACAGGAGATGCAAAACGTTTTGCTCAAGAAGCAGTATCAAGCGGAATTCGGTGGGTAATTGCTTGCGGAGGCGATGGTACACTTCACGAAGTCGTCAATGGCATTACTAATGTTCCAGATGTTACATTAGCAATAATTCCATGCGGGCGCGGCAACGATTTAGCCACGGCGGTAGGTATCCCACGGAAACCGCAGCATGCAATTCAGACGCTATTCACTGGTAAATCAAGATTTATTGATTTAGGCTACGTCCGTTCAGAAGAAGGTAGTGAACACTATTTTACAACGATTACAACGTGTGGTTACGACACAGAGGTGAGTCGTCGTGCTGCCGCACGCACTACGCCATTTTCAGGAACAGCCTCTTACGTCTATGCCGCTATTGCGACACTGTTCCACTACGAGTGTCCATCTGTCAGGATTGAGGGCGACTTCGGTGTCTATGAAGACTCAATTTTGCTTGCTGCAACCGGAAGCACAAAAAGTTATGGCGGCGGATTTAAAATCGTCCCAGACGCACAATTTGATGACGGACTTTTTGATGTTTGTATTATCCGTTCTGTTTCATCTTTTACGGTACTTCGTCTGATGGTTACGCTTTTCTGGGGTGGTCATGTTTCTCATCCTGCAGTGGAAATCCACCAGACCCGTAGTTTGAAGATTGAAACTGACCCACCCGTTATGCTTTACGCCGATGGTGAACCGATGTGCGAAACACCTGCCACGATTCAGGTAATCAAGCATGGACTTACTGTGCTTGTGCCGTCTTAAATATTGCATCCGCAGACAATCACATAAGGGTTTCGCTTTGCTCTACGCAACGCACATCTTCCGATTAAATCATTATAATGCCTAATGCAAAATTGAATAAGGTTAAAATAATAGAATTTCAAAAAATGTCGAGTTCACACGAACACACTACTTCCTCAACAACATCTTCCGAGTCTCAGTAAAATCTCCCGCAGAGAAGGTATAAAAATACAAACCACTCGCAACCGCTTCCCTTCTACCATTCCGACCATCCCAATATGCAGCGTTGTTCCTACCAGTATATGTGCCAGCAGGTTGATGTCCCAAATCTAACGTTCGGATAAGGTTGCCACGCACATCGTATATTGTAATCGTAACATCTGCAGCAGTGGCTAACTGATACGGAATCCACGTCTCAGGATTAAACGGGTTCGGATAGTTTTTCAAGAGACGCGTTTCGGTTGGCATCATAGCTGCAAGGAGCTTTTCCAGAATGGTAATTCCCTTTTCAACGGTTGCATTTCTTTTGGGTAATCGTTTCGCTTGGTCAATCCAGAGTTGTAACATTGTTGTATTAAGTGTAGTTATCTGATGAGATTGTGCTGGCGCTGCGTTCGCTTCTGCATTTAATGCATTTACCACCAATAGCAGATCAATAATATCTACAACACCATCCCCATTGACATCAGGATTCGGATTGACGTTACCAATAATTGTTTCACCAAAGTTGGCGGCAACAAGCACGAGGTCGGTCGTATCAACCGTTCCATCCCCGTTTATATCGGTGCTGTTTTCAACCAAAGGCGATTCCCCTGCCCGCAGTACATATTCTTGACGGGTGATATTTCCGTGGACATCAATG
Source organism: Candidatus Poribacteria bacterium (assembly GCA_022825825.1). Lineage (GTDB taxonomy): Bacteria > Poribacteria > WGA-4E > WGA-4E > WGA-3G > MSPOR6. Next base: position 152,679 of record JAJDWA010000072.1, on the reverse strand, counting down.
ACTTGAAGTATAACAGTGTTCGTTGGAGAAATCGTTAAAGAAGAGATATCGAATTCAATTGCGGTACTTTGCGCGTCTATATGTTTACAACTATGTAATTTCGCACCAGGTGCGGGGTCATCGTCTGTTGTTGGAACAAGCAGCTGAACCTGATGGATGCCGTCAAAATCAGTAATCTGAAAAAGCACTGAAAAATCTGTGGCATTTGGGCGATAAATCTCTGAAGTGAGCATCTGTAATGTTGTCAGATCATTAAAAGCGACGTTGCCTGTATTAAAATAACGACTCACACTCAGCCATTCAGCGGCACATTCGGAAAACCGGTTAGGTGCTTCACCGTAAGACATGATGTATCTATCATCTCGAAAGTCGTGGTCTAATCCGAAGGCGTGTCCGAGTTCATGTGCTGCGACAATTGTGCCATCCTCACCATCAAAACACTTGCCGGATGCGGGAATCACCGCATAGCCACCACGTGATTTTGTCTGATGCTGTAAAACACGCCAATTACCGCCACCGACTCCACACACATCCTCTTGTTCAATGGCTTGGCTACTGACCTCTACTACAATAAGATGCACATGTTTTTGTAAATCAGTCTGTGTAGTGATTTCAGCAAGAATTTTCTTTGTTGTGTTTGTGTGGTAGTAAACGTCATTGAACTTGCCATAGATGCGATAGACGACAGTTTCGTCATTCTCATCTGTTTCAAAGGTAAATGTCTTTCTACCGAATCCGTTCGCTTTCATCTGATCAGCATAAAGGTCCTGTACATCTCTGATGAGGCGATCCAGTTTTGTCCACATACCGGGTTGCGCACGGCGATTGTTTGGGATAAAGTAAATAATTCTTACCTTATCCTGCAGCGCCGACTGATAAGGTGTAATATCCCAGAGTCGTAACGTTCCGTCGCTGCCACCGCTGGTCAGAGAAGCTCCATCAGGCGAGAAAGCAGCAGCATTCACCCATCCTACGTGACCACTCAGTGTAGCAATATTTACACCATTTTGAATTGTCCAGAGGTTTACTGCTTCATAATCTGTGCTGGCAAGTGTACTGCTATCCGGTGAAAAACTGAGATCAGTGACTGTCCCATTCGTAGGTAACGTCCCAATGAGTTCCCAATTAGATAGTTTCCATAACTTTACATCGCCGTTATATCCAGCACTTGCAAGTGTACGGTCATCAGGTGAAAACTTAATGGCAGTTATAAAATCAGAATCACCTCGAAATTCAATAATATCTTGTTGCGTTTGGAGATTCCTCACCTTTATCTGTCCACTTGCGTCTCCAGTTGCAAGGAATTTTCTGTCGGTAGAGAACGCTACAGCAAAAACCCATTCACCATGTCTAAGCGTCTTAATTGCCCTGAGCGTGTGAATATCCCATATCTTTACGTGTCGCCCAGCAGTTGCTATTTTTTGTCCATCAGACGAGAAGGTAACTGATTTGATTTGTGACTGGACACGGTCAGTAATATGTGGGAGCGTTGAAAGATGACGTTTACCTGGAACATCCCACAATTTGAAGGTATAGTCATCGCTTGCGCTAACAAGACGCTGCCCATTGGGAGAAAAAGCGATAGAATTGACAGTATCGCTGTGGCTGCCTAAGATCGTCACACTCCCTTCATCTAAATCCCACAATTTAACCGTATGATTTCCGCCAGCACTTGCGATAAGTGAAGAATTGACTGGGGAATATGCCACTGCTTCCACACTACCGCCATGGGTTAATGCGGTGTGTTCTTGCGCAATGACAACGAGTGGAATAGATACAAAAATAAAAAAAGTGAGAAATAGATGTTTGCGTTGCATGAGATATATTTAATTCTGGGAGATTTGATACAATTAAATCGCAGTTGGAAACTGCTCCTATAAGAGATACTTATACAATTACAGAACTTACGCATTCCCCCCTTGATAAGGGGGGTTAGGGGGGGTAAAAGGCGTTATTTAAGTTATTTAACCCCCTAAATCCCCCTTATCAGGGGGACTTTAAGAGGAAGTGCGTAAGTCCTGAATTATTGATAACGTGCCTTATCTTCTGCTTCGACTATCTCTTCACCGAGTGAAATATTTAGATTTTCAGCGCATTCCTGAAGTTGATTGTTGATCGTCCCTGGTATCTCAATGCCGTTCTTTAACCGTTCTACGCGGTAACGGGATTCAAAATCTCCTGGTGCTAAGACTTCATCAAATCCGGAGGCAGGTGGCGTCCCTTTAATCACATCTAAAAATGCGCGCACCCCTTTCTGGTATTCAGCAATCGGTGTAAAGGCATTAACATCAATCGTTTGCATAAAAATGCCTCCCATCCGTCCGGTCTCAGCATCAAACGTTCCCGCCAATCCTCCGAGCAGACATGTAAACATCGCGAGCGCATATCCTTTATGTTTACCAAAAGCAAGGAGCGCGCCACCATCGTAGAAATCGGCGGGTGTGGTACTCGGTGCACCGTGTTTATCTAAAATACACCCTTCTGGAAGTTCAGTCCCTTTGCTGCGCGCCACCTGGATTTTACCCTCAGCAATTACACTCGTAGCATAATCAACAATGAACGGTGTGTCGTCGCCTGTCGGAACACCGATAGCGATAGGATTGGTACTGAAAGTGCCTTGTGAACCGCCATAAGGCACTGTCGGTCCTGCACCTTTACCACCCATTCCGACAGTAATAAGCCCGATACACCCTGCTCCCGCTGCTTCTTCTGCATACTCACCTAACCGACCAATATGTCCTGTGTTGAAAATACTAACACAGCAAGAAGCAGATGTCTTTGCCTTCTCAATCGCCTTTCGGATTGACCAGCGTGAAACATAGTGTCCAAAAGCCCCCTTTCCATCAACGCGTAAGGTGTTATCAGTTTCAGCAACGATTTCAGGTTCAGCAGAAGGTTTTATATGTCCATCATTAATTCCTCTGATGTACGCTGGGATTCGAAGCACACCGTGTGAATCATGACCCGCTAAATGTGCTTTTACAAGAATCTCGGCAACATCGTTTGCTATGTGCGTAGATGCCCCCGCGGCAACAAAGATAGTTCGGGCAATTGCGTGAAGGTGAGGCGCGTGGAATAGATGCGTTTTTTCCATATATTCATCCTTGAGATATAGTGTATTTGGTATAAAATAAATGCGAAAATCTACTCATATTTTATGCCATTTTCATTTTTTGTCAAGCAAAACATGATTGATATAATCGCAACGAATTTGATATTGAAAACTCAATATAAGGCTGCTATACTGTCCAAAAAAATCTACGATTGGAGCAATAGATGCGACAGGTAACAATTTATCGTGAACAAGGGCGTTATGCCGGCTGGCCAGCGAACTACGGTATTTGGTCATGGGGCAACGAAATCGTTGTCGGTTTCACCGTAGGATACCACAAATCGGATGCGGGGTTTCATCGTCGTGACAGAGATAAACCGTTTACAGCGATGCAAGCACGAAGCACAGATGGCGGCGAAACATGGACGATATCCGAAACACCTTGTCAGCTGCCCGGCACAGGCACGTTGTCTGCAGATGAACACGTGGCGGGCAAACACAGAAGACAAGGCGATTCAGCATTTTGCACATCACAAAGTGTCAATTTTGCACACCTCGATTTTGCGATGATGTGCAGTAGGTCTGGCTTGAGAGCAGGTGCGCACTCATGGTTTTATACCTCTACAGACCGTTGCCACAGTTGGATCGGTCCGTTTCAACTGCCGATGTTCTATTACACAGGCATTGCAGCCCGGACAGATTATCTCATTTCCAGTGCTGATGCATGTTTACTGTTTCTTACTGCGTCTAAAGCAAATGGAGAGGAAGGTTTGATATTTTGTGCACACACTACCGATGGAGGCAAATCTTTTTCTCTACGTTCTCAAATCGGTCCAGAGCCAGAAGGTTTTGCGATTATGCCTGCAAGTGTCCGCCTCTCAGAATCTCATATTTTAGTTGCAGCCCGATGTCGTGGACAAGGCAAGAAAGATTGGCAAGACCTACAAAACTGGATTGATCTCTATGCGTCAGATGATAACGGGAAAACATGGAACTATATGAACCAGCCTGTTGAGGGGACAGGACGCGGCGGAAATCCGCCAACGTTAACCCGTCTGCTTGATGGTAGATTGTGTCTTACTTACGGCTATCGGGATGCGCCGCATCGTATCTGCGCAAAGTTGAGCAGTGATGATGGGAATACGTGGAGTGAAGAGATCGTTTTACGAGATAACGGGGGTGATCATGACATCGGATATCCTCGTACCGTCCAACGTCCCGATGGGGTGATCGTTACTGTTTACTATTTTGATGAAGAACCAGACGGAGAACGGTTTATTGAGGCAACGTTGTGGAAGCCTTAAGTAATAAACTATCAGTTTTTGTCTGAATCCAGTTCAAAGCAGATAAGCCGATTTTTGCCACGAATATATAAACGACCATCTGCCAACACAGGTGCAGCCCACGCAGGATAATTAATCAATTGCCTACCGTTTTTGTCCACTGGCATGGCTTGCGAAATGAGTTCAGCTTTTTCAGGCGTGCATTTTAGTAACATCAAACGGCCATACTCGCCCAGATAGATAAAGTAGTCATTCACCCAGAGCAACGATGCACGCTCGTTGACACGCTGTCGCCACATCACTTTACCGGTTTTCAACTCCACACAGCGAAGATCAGCACCACCGGCATGTCTGCCACTACTACCGTAAAGGTAACCTTCATGATGGATAGCAGTGTTCCAGTGCAGCTCCATCGCTTTGTTTCGGGAATTGGCACGATCTTTCCATAAGACTTTGTATCCGCCCGGGCGTACTTGAATCACTGAGCTCCCAACCCCATAAGATTCACTGATGAAAACAAGGTCGTCAGCGACAACAGGACATGATGCGTTGACAGACTCAATCTTAGGATGCCGCCACGGATAGTGGAAGTCTATTTTGCCTGATGCCGGTTCAAACCCAACAAGACCACCACGTAGAAACGCAAATCCCCAACGCCTTCCGTCAATCGTAGCGAAGATGGGACTTGCATAACTTGCAAGTTCATCAGCGATTTGGTAGACGACCTCACCTGTGTGTTTATTGAACGCAACGATCCCACTGCCATTCGGTTTCGGTTTGCCGTTTGAAGCCCAGATATTCTTTGACGTTCCTGGTGGTGAGCCACCAATCTGCACAATCAGCAATTCACCTTCAACAGCAGGAGCAGAAGCCACACCGAAGAAGTTTTGAACAACATTAAACTTCGTGACAGTATCCACTTTCCACACCCGTTTACCGTTTTGTGTGTTAACACAGTGAAGCATTCCCTCTGCGCCGAAGATATAGACACGATCTTTATCTACAACAGGACAACATCGGGGACCGTTATTGTAGCCATACATGTCCTCATAGTCAGTGGGATATTCATAGTGCCAAAGTTCGTTACCCGTCCCGCTCTCTAAACAGGTTAGACGTGCCATATCACCATGACGGTCGAAAATATACACCTGTCCGTTTGCAATAGTGGGTGCACCGTAACTTGTGCCAATCTCTTTGATCCACAACACCGGCGGCCCCGCTTCTTGCCAAGGTATAATATTTATCTTTTCTTGTGATTTGCTGTTCTGCTGTGGTCCAAGGAAACTTGGCCAGTCTGATGAATGCGAGTCAGTCAAAGAGAACAGCAGAAGACACAATAATAGAAATAGGAAACATACTGTTTGAAAAAGTTTTGTCAAATGTTTTAGTTCTCCGATTTAAGTTATCATTAAGTTCCATAATAGTGTTGATCTGTCAATTGATATTTCATCAAAGTGTGTTCGCTTCAGCAATCATAAAATAAAGGGACGAAATAGCAATAGAAATCACATCAAACATTATACCACTTTTCTATAAATACAACGACTTTTTCAAACCCATATTTCTCTTAACTGGTTGACAATAATACCAAAATTCTTCATAATTGGAGAACGACTTTTACAGAACCACAATTCAATTGGAGTAAACCAAAATGGATATAACAGCTATACCCTGGCAAATGATTCTGCTGTGCGGTGTATCGCTCTGCGTTGGATGGGGAATACGCGGCAACTTCGGTCATGAATACGGAGCTGCCTTACCGGGTGCGCTTGCAGCAATGGCAATTGTGCTGCTCTCAGGGCGTGAGGATTGGTGGCGTTACGTTCACTATTTTGCTTTATTTGGGGCAATAGGATGGTCATTTGGTGGCAGTATGTCCTACATGATGGTAGTTGGGTACACGCATTCATCCCATTCACCGACAGTACTTTACGGGTTCGTCAATCTTTTTGTTATCGGTTTCTTGTGGGCAGCACTCGGTGGTGCAGGCACTGCTTTGCCAGCATTTCTGGCAGGTTTTGACGAAAACCTGGCTACTTCTTCATTATCAGTATTCTTTGTGCCGATTTGTGCAGTTTTCATCGGGTGGTCGCTGCAGGCAGTCTTGCTGGACCGCATTTTCGCAACGAAACGCATGCAACGACATGAAAACCCACTCTATTGGTATGACTCCGATTGGTTAGCTGCACTTGTCGCAATTATTGCAGCGCTGATTGTCATCCTTTTCCGTGGACAAATAGATATGGGCACATCACTTATCCTCTATATGGGCATTGGATGGTTTGCCGCGTTCTTGCTTTTAGTAAACGTACTGAAACTCAGGATGACACCACCACGCGGTGACAATTGGGCTGGATGTGTCGGTATGGTCGTTGGTGTGCTGGGATATTGCTGGCATTACAAACTCGGTGGACTTGCGTTTGTAACGCTAATGGCAGGTTTCGCTGGAGGATTCGCATTTTCATTTGGGCAATTGCTGAAACTGCTCTGTATAAAGACAGGACTTCAAACAAATTGGCACAGTGTAATGGAGCAATTACAAGGCTTACTTTTTGGACTTGGAATTGCAGTCACGTTTGGCTTTATTCTGAATCGCACACCACCGTTGGAAGCTGATCCTAATTTCCCTCCATGGATAGAGATGTTCACTGTTTTTTGTGTTATTATTGCATTGACATATCTAAATTATCGTAAGGCAGCACAAACATGGGTAGATATAATTGACTCTTTGCCTGAACGGATGTTCGGAATACCAGTAGTCGGTTGGTTTCGCCATTCCAGAGGATGGATAGGATGGTTTGAGCTTTTCTATATCGCGCTTACCATTGCGCTTGTTACTATTTTAGCAGTTAATCTCCGTTATCCAATTCCTTTTATTTCAAGTAGCTGGTTGGGGAAGGGGCAACTTCTATATCTTGTTTTCTTGTGGTGGATAGTAATCTTCAACTTTGAACGAGCCTTAGTCAACTTCAGTCCGGGGCGGTTGGTTACGGAGGGTGTGATCGTTCTCAATGCTGTTATTTGCACAGTATTAGTCGTAATTGGCGCGCAAATAGTTCCAAAACAGACAGGAAGTGTGTTTTCATTCTCTGAATGGTTGTGGAAAGTGCCGGTGTGGGGTTTTGTCCTGATGGCAGGGACAACATCTGTTTTCTGGGGAATTAAGCATGCGCTTTATGGAAAACAACATGCTCCTGGCGCATCACTACATATCCGTTTTGGAGAGGATTCTAATGCACCGAAGGAGAAACCGAAATCAGGTGAGCAGCATCCTTGAACTTTACACTTAGTTATCAATTCTGCGCGTAGGTTAGGTTGAGCTTGTGGCCCCGTGTTTGTCAACTTAAGGGTCCATCCTCTTGATAGCGGGAAACCTTCTAAGCTCGCTCTATTATTAAAGTAGGCGCGTTTTGTAAACGCGCCTATATCTGCGCTGAAGAAGTACCTAACAGCGCGTTTAGAAAACGCGCCTACCAGGGGTGTGGACCGCTAAGTTGACAGTTATAGGTTGAACTTGCGAACCCCAACAATGCTGTACAAGAGATTAATGAGACCTACTTTACTCTGCTATTTCCACAGCAGTCCCGCTTTCAGCAGATGCATAGATAGCATCCGTAATTTGCTGAACGACAAGTGCTTGTTCCAAACCCGTTATCGGTTGGCGGTTTTCACGGATTGCTGCAGCAAAATCGGACAGTGGATTACCGTGATGTGGTCCCTCAGTGTCACCAGTATCAGCAAGAGCCTCCGAATTTACGCCATCTGCCGTTGTGGTTTGGTTATGGACAACACTACCAGGATTTCCGTCTCCCATTTTCAGTTTGAGAGAACCTTCTGATCCGATGATCTCCCAATCGGAATGTGAACTCGCTGTCATGAACTCACCACGTTCAAGCGTAATAACAGTTCCATCTTCGCACCGAACCAGCGCTATATAGTGCGTTTCAGCATCGGAACCGGGTGCAATATGTGATTCGAAAACAGGTGGGACTGTCCACGTCTGTGCAAAGACGGTTTTTGGTTTGAGTTCCCAACCTGTAATTCCGAGCAGGAAGTCAATGTCATAACATCCCCAGTTTACAAGGATACCGCCGCCGTTAAGTGCTTTTATAAGCCGCCACGCAGGACGTGGTGTCCCAGGTTCTTTTCCGCACCCTCCAATAGCACGGCAATGCACAGTCCTAAGTTCACCCAATCCTCCTGTTGTGATAAGTTGTGTAACGAGACGTGCAGCTTTGTTGAAACGGTTCCGAGATGAACAACAACCAGAAACTAATTCTCCGCGTGCAGTGATGAGTTGCTTAACTTCTCCAACATTCATCGCAATCGGTTTTTCAATCAGGACATGTTTACCCCGATCAAAGGCACGCAACGCGACTTCGGTGCGGTATTGCGTTGGAAATGCAAGGACTACAGCCTCAACTTCATCATCGTCAAGCAGATCAATGTCATTCGTATACATTTTCGGAGGATTAAACCGTTCGGCAGCTCGCTCTCTGTTTGCATCAATAAGGTCAGCGGCGGCGACCAACTCAATATTTTTGGAATCCGATGCTATACTGAGATGTCTACTTCCAATGACACCGCATCCAATTACACCTAATTTTATTGGGTTCATAAAGTCTCCATTTATGTTGTAGTTTTATTGTGATAGATTTTAGAATTACTTTAATACGCTGCACCAGCGAGGTTAGGAAACCTCGCCTACCGGGTTGAAGGGTATATTTTTAATTCACCATAGACTAAGCTAAGTTGTCCAATTTTGTGAAAGTGTCTAAATATAGCCGGTAGACCCATCGGGACGGATAGGACAAGTTCGTTGCCAGTGAACGTACTCATTATTTGTAACGGCATCTTCGTTGATCTCCACACCGAATCCAGGACGATCTCGCAATTCCAGATACCCATCTTTCGGCATATACGGTTCATCTACCCATGTATTCCAAGCACTTTCAGTCGGTAGGAGGTATTCAAGGATTTTGAAGTTCGGCGTTGCCGCAGCAAAGTGAACATTAACAGCAGTTGCTAATGGCCCCATCGGATTGTGTGGCGCAATGCTAACATAGTGTGCCTCAGCGATAGCAGCGATTTTGCGCATCTCCAACAACCCTCCACAGACGCATATATCCGGCTGAATGATGTCTGCCCCCTGTGCGGCGATGAGATCAAGGAATTCAAATCGTGTGTATAAAGACTCTCCGGTTGCAAGCGGTACCTGCATTTGGGCGCGTAGACGCGACCATGCGGGTATGTGCTCAGGCCGCAGGGGTTCTTCGTAGAAATACGGGTCGTACGGTGCAAGCGCGTTGGCAAGTTGAAGAGCACGAATCGGCTCAAAAATTTTGGCATGCGGATCGAAAGCGAATTCCCAATCGTCTGGCGTGTTGAGTCTCAATTGCTCAAAATAGGTAGCAGCTGCATCACAGACTCGCCCCCATCGGTCCGAATCCGGATTTAGCTGATAAGGACTTGTTTTGAAAGCGGTGAATCCCCATTCTTCGTTTAATTTACGTGCCTGATCGGCAGCTTCTATACCGTCTCTGCCACCGATACCACGATAAACGCGGATGCGGTCCCTGGCATGCCCGCCAAGGAGCATGTATACAGGCAATCCAGCTGCTTTTCCGCTGATGTCCCAGAGTGCATGGTCAACTGCCGAGATGACAGCAAGTCCCGCACCACCAGCAGGAAACCGAAATTGCTGGTGCAGTTTCAGCATGATGTATTCAATCCTACGAGGGTCATCTCCCTGAATCATCTCAAAAATATAGTTTGCTATTGGTTCAACAGAGAGGTCTGGTCCCGTGGAATATGCCTCACCCCATCCGTGAATACCTTCATCTGTCTCTACTTTGATGAGACCACGTGGACGATTGCCAAAGTTTGCCATGAACGTTCGGATTGCAGTGATTTTCATTGGCGGTGATACTCCTAAGGTTTTTGCAAGTGGATTCTATTGCGGCAGATGTTCTTCATTATGACAGATGCTTTAAATGGTGTCAAGAGAATTGTTGACACGGTATAAAAAACATTTGACCAGAATTTGCATTTTTTGTATAATACTCTCAACTTGTTTTAATCTGCTTCATCAATAGTTGAAAAGCAGAAATTCTTTTCTTCACAATAACAAGGATTTTTGAGGTGAATTACTAACCAAATTTATTACGTTTGAACTTGTGCAAATTTATGTAAGTTCCTAATTTATCATTAACTTTATTTAGAAATCTATCAAATAATATAGGAGTTTAATATCATGATGAAGTTGTGTGTTTTAGTAGCAATTCTTGTATGTCTAAGTTTTAGTTTTATGGTTATTCAAACCGAAGCAGCGATTGATCCAGAGACACTTGTTGGTGTCTGGTTGTTTGATGAAGGTAAAGGTGATGTTGCGGTTGATGCTTCAGGTAATGAATTGGATGGCATTCTTAAAGGCAACCCAAAGTGGGTTGATGGAAAATTTGGTGAAGCACTTGAATTGGATGGAGTGGGAGCATACGTTGAAATACCAGGTCATGAGAATCCGTAGGATGCTATCACTGTTTCTATTTGGGTCAAAAGCAAAACGGATACGTGGAATCAGCATGGGTTTATGATAGACAAACGGAATGCCTACATTCTTCATCCTATTGTAAATACAAAGAATGTTGCATGGGCACTGTGCAACGGTGGTTGTTGGAACAAACCGGGAGCTTGGAGTGATAATGCTGTCGGTCCTGATGATATTACAGAATGGCACCTGTACACTGCTACTTTTGACAGTAATTCGGGTAAATGGAACATCTATATTGATGGTAAGGTAGAGAGTTCTATGGACCTAAATAAAACTCCACTTGATGCGGATACAGGTCCTGTCTTCATCGGTAACGATACTTGTTGTGCTGGTCGGTTTGGAAATGTGTTTGTTGACGAGGTCGCAATCTTCAGTGTAGCCTTGGAGCAAGACGATATTGAGACGCTTCATGAAAAAGGTCTTGCCCCAACCGTTACAGCTGTTAAAGCAGAAGGTAAAATGGCTACTACGTGGGGTAAAGTTAAAACCCGTTATTAGTATTGTTTTATCTGATTAACATTTTGTAATTTTCAAATTAAAGGAAGCACATTCTCTATCTGTGTAGAACAGTAGAATATGCTTCCTTTGATTTTACAGAGGCAGCGGTTAATCCTTAAAATGCTCCTTCCCTCATCTAACGAACTAACTTTGAATTTCTACCGTGCTTTTTTAATTTGTCCCCAATGGGTAGCAAGTTTGCCTTGTGGTTGTACAGGAAGACCTTCTGCAGCAAAAAGCTGTCCGACTTCTTTTTCAGAAAGTGCCCTATTGTAAATAACGACCTCATCAATTATGCCGATGAAACCTCCATCACTTGCGTTGCCTATTTCATGTTCAGAGCTATTTGCCTGCATGGGACCGTTGTAATCTCCTTCTTTTGCTAATTTTCCATCAGCATAAATATACTTCTTGTTTCCATCAACGATTCCGACGAGGTGATGCCATTGCCCACTGGGAAAGACAGGAATACCGAAATCGGCACCATCACCTTGCCAACCGGGCATAGTAATGAATTCCAATTCGGCTCCACCATCTCTTCCATCAAACCGTAATGCCCATCCGTTTGCATCCCGCTGTGCAACAATTGTACCACAACATCCAGGAACAACGCCTACCACAGGACTGTCATTATCTGCATTTATCCAAGCGGCAACAGTCATTGCCTCTGCACCGTTAAAATCTAACGAATCAGTGCCGGGAATATGGACAAAATTCTGACCGTCGAATTCAAGTCCCTTGCCAACTTTACCGGCAACAGACTTGGGATTCCCGTCAAGTTCACCATCGTTTTCACCTAAAACATCTTTAACGGTGTTGCCATTAATCGTCCCATCGTCAAATGACCAGTACCCTACGACACCATCTTCAGGAAATTGTGCATTCCCCAAAGGGGCAGTTAGAAAAAGCGCGCAAATACTAAAAGTCAGGATTAATATCATTTTTTTAGACATCAAATTTCTCCTTTATGATGTAAAGTTTACCTCATGCATTGTTAAAGCGATATATCTCACAAATAGAGTTCCTATCTTCTCTGATTATACCTTAGAACGATTTTAAAATCAATCATTTATCATGTATGCATATTTATAGATTGACAATTTTCGCCAGAAATAGTAAAATATACCAATCCTTAGCAAATTGGAGGCGAACAATGGAAAAATTCCCGATCGTTGATACGCACGTTCATCTATGGCATCCGAAGCAGCTCAGATATCCATGGCTTAAGCAAGTTCCAACACTAAACAAACCGTATCTTCTGAATGATTATTCCACCGCGCATGAGACTCTGGAAATAGAATCCATTGTTTTTGTCCAATGCGATGTCCATCCAGATGATGGGTTGAAAGAGACTGCTTGGGTTACTTCACTCGCAGCCGTAGAACCCCGCATTCGTGGTATCGTAGCATGGGCACCGCTTGAAGAAGGTAATCAGGTAGCACCTTTTGTAGAAAAATTGGCTGAGGATACGCTTGTAAAAGGCATTCGTCGCCTTATCCAAGGGGAAAGTGTTGATTTTTGTATCCAACCCAACTTCGTAAACGGAGTCAAAACACTGGCACGCCACGGATTAAGTTTTGACATCTGTATCTTTCACCCACAACTCGCCAATGCCATTCGACTTGTAGAACAGTGTCCACATGTCCAATTTGTTTTAGATCACATCGGTAAGCCGGACATCAAGAATCAACTTTTTGAACCGTGGAAACAGGAAATAAAAACGCTTGCAGATTTTCCGAACGTTTACTGCAAAATTTCAGGGTTGGTAACAGAGGCGGATCATGAGAATTGGACTGCTGCCGATCTACAGCCTTATATTGATCACGTTATTGCGTGTTTCGGGTTTGACCGTGTTATTTATGGGAGTGATTGGCCAGTTTCGACGTTAGCATCGGATTATACACGTTGGGTGCGGACACTGCAGGAAGCCGTTGCGGGGTGTACTCCTGAAGAGTTGAAAAAACTCTTTCACGACAATGCCATTAAGTTTTACAGACTTCACTCATAAAGTAAGGGTAAAAATTGACAAATAAGAAGACACCTTCCATCCAACGTCAGTTTTGACTCTGTGCCTTAACCTCACGTCTGCGTGGGTGTAGCACAAATTCTGTATACCCGTTAGGCAACTCACAACCCTTAAATACCAAATCTAAAGCTGCTTGAAAAGCAATACTTTGATCGTAATCTGGTGACATATTCCGATAGTTCGGGTCTCCCTCGTTCTGTTCATCAACAACCTTCGCCATCCGTTCAAACGTTTCTGTGACTTGTGCTTTTGTAACTATCCCATGATGCAACCAATTCGCAATGTGTTGACTCGAAATGCGTAACGTTGCACGATCTTCCATCAAACCGACGTTGTTAATATCTGGTATTTTTGAACAACCGATCCCTTGGTCTACCCATCGCACGACATATCCGAGAATCCCTTGTGCATTGTTGTCCATTTCACGTTGAATTTCATCTGCAGACAACTGACGTTCTTTTAGCAAAGGCGGCGTTAATAGGTCTTTTAAGCTTGCACGCTCTCGTAAAGCCAACTCATTTAACCAATTGGCAACATTCACTTTATGATAGTGTATTGCGTGCAATGTAGCGGCTGTCGGTGAAGGTACCCACGCGGTTGTTGCGCCAGCCATCGGATGATTCACTTTTGCCTCAAGCATCTCCGCCATCTCATCAGGTTTTGTCCACATCCCTTTTCCAATCTGTGTAATTCCGGGCAATCCCGTCTCAATCCCAATATCAACGTTCCAATCTTCGTAGGCACGCATCCACGGTTCATTGCGGATATCCATTTTCGGAATCATCGGCCCGGCTGCCATACCGGTATGAATTTCATCACCTGTTCTGTCCAAAAATCCTGTATTTATGAACACAAGACGTTGAGATGTTATCCGAAGCACCTCCTTGAGATTCACGGTGGTGCGGCGTTCCTCATCCATAATACCTATTTTAATAGTATTCGCGGTGAGTCCCAACGCATCTTCTATCTTTCCAAACAACCGAACGGTCATATCCACCTCTTCCGGGCCGTGGAATTTCGGTTTGACGATATAGACACTGCCTGTTTTGCTATTGGTATATTTGCTGTTGCTCTGCAGGTCATGCATAGCAGCGAATGTCGTTATCATCGCATCCAAGAAACCTTCCGGGATTTCCTCTCCATCTGCAGTTATAACAGCATCTGTATACATGTGGAGTCCTACGTTCCTTATCAAGAGCAAACTCCGTCCCGATAATGTAAGAGTGCTACCATCTTGTGCGATGTATGTTTTATCTGGTGTTAATCGTCGTGTTATCATTTTGCCATTTTTCTCGAACGTTGTCTCCAAAGTTCCTTTCATGATACCGTTCCAATTGCTATAGACACGCACCTTATCCTCAGCATCAACAGCAGCAACAGAATCCTCACAATCCTGAATAGTCGTAATGGCAGACTCAAGAAGGACATCTGACACACCAGCAGGATGTGCCTTGCCAATCGGGTGTTCCCTGTCAATCTGGATTTCAATGTGCAATCCGTGGTTTTGAAATAGGATAGCACTAAGGTCATCACCATCTTGTGTAAAACCGACAAATTTGCTTGGGTCTTTTAAACCGACTTCGTTTCCACTGCGAAGCGTAGCACGTATCTGCAACTTTCCACTGATCGTCTTAAGCAAAAATTGTGTAACGTCAGAAAAACTTCCAGATTCAAGGCTTATAACTTCATCCAAAAACTGCTCCGTGTAAGCAATAACTTTCGCACCTCGGATTGGATTGTAGCTATCACCGCGAGTAGCCCCATCGGTTTCATCAATCACATCGGTTCCGTAAAGTGCGTCATAGAGGCTTCCCCATCGTGCGTTTGTCGCATTTAAGGCGTAACGCGCATTATCTACCGGCACAACTAACTGAGGCCCAGCAATCAACGCAATCTCTAAATCAACATCTTCCGTTGTGACAATGAAATCATCACTTTCAGGCACAAGATATCCTATGTCGGTAAGGAATGCCTCGTATGCCTCATGATCTATCGGCTCATCCTTGTGATCGAGATGCCACTTGTCAATCTGTTGCTGCAAGGAATCCCGTTTTTCCAATAGCAACCGATTTTCTGGTGCAAACTCCTTAACAATCTCGTCGAATGCATTCCAAAACGTGTCTGTCCCTATCCCCGTTCCAGGCGCAATCTCATCTCGGACCAATGCATATAAATCTTGATCTATTTTGAGATTACCGATTTCAATCCGTTTTTGCATGTTATCTTCTCCATTCCAAGACGTTGCTTGCCTTTTATCTTCGTGTCAGATTTCACTTAGATGATGTATCTTCACACAAATTGACACTCAACCATAAGGTGCAAATTATCTTACCAATAGTTCCTACGTGTGTCAAACATTTTCTGAAACTAAATCCCTACCAATTTTCGTTGACATTATGACACTTATCGGTTATAGTAACAAAAGTTAGTTGCTGTATGTTGAATAAGGGAATTTCAATGTTTTTCATCTTTTGTATATTTATCCTACCGATCACAATTTTACTGATTTTGCTCCTTTCAACAAGACAGAAAGCAAACAATGAATCACAGCCCACGGACCCAATGGAAGTTTGCGCCCTTTGCCAAAAAGATTTTCCAATGAACCAATTAATAGAAAAAGAGATAGGCACTTACGGTAGGGTTTACTGTTTCTGTGGGGAATGTATCGAAAAACTATACAACGAACTTAAAGGTCAAACAGATATAAAACAGGAGAACAAATAATGTATGATTTAGTTACGTTTGGTGAAGCGATGATCCGTCTCACAGCACCAGAGTTCATGCGTCTCGAGCAGGTATCATCACTCTCAATAACTGCAGGCGGGGCAGAGATGAACGTCGCTGTCAACGCTGCACAACTCGGCTTAAAAACAGCATGGGTTTCGCGACTCGTTGACAATTGGTCTGGTCGCTATATCCGCAATAAGGGGCGTGAACTTGGCGTTGATATGTCTAACGTCGTATGGGTAGACTTTGACGGAGTCGGCTTTGAACGAAATGGATTTTACCACCTTGAGATGGGTGCCGGTCCCCGAGCAAGCAGTGTTACTTATGACCGCGGACATTCAGCCATTTCTAAAGTTCAGCCCGGTGAGATTGATTGGGCATCTATTTTTAGCAATGCGCGTTGGTTTCATCTGAGCGGAATCACGCCTGCTTTGTCGGAATCCGCTGCGGCTGTTTCTGCTGAAGCACTCAAGGCAGCACGCGCGGCTGGTGTCAAAACAAGCTACGACCTCAACTTCCGTTCCAAATTGTGGAGTGCCGAACAAGCACAAGCGGCGAATCGACCGATGATGGAACACGTCTCTGTTCTCATCGGAAACGAGGAGGATTTTGAAAAATCCCTTGGCTTTGCTGCAGAAGGCGCAACTGAATCGTATAGCAAACTTGAACCTGAGAGTTATAAAGAGGTGGCACAGCGTGTCAAAGCGGCTTTTCCAAACATTGAAATGATCGGTACAACGTTGCGTGATGCTAAAACCGGTTGGCTAAATGACTGGCGGACACTCCTGTTTGATGGTGAAGAATTTTATCTGTCACGTATCTATGAAGGTTTAGAATTGGTTGATCGAGTTGGCGGTGGTGATAGTTTCTCATCGGGGTTGATTTATAGTCTCCTGAACGGAGAATCACCGCAAGATGCAGTTGATTTTGCGGGTGGATATTCCGCTTTAGCACATACTTTCCCTGGCGATTTTAACTGGGCAACAGCTGCAGAAGCAGAAAAAGCGATGCAGGCGGGAAGTGTCCGGATTAGCCGTTAGTGGAGTACCCATTCTAAAATTGCGGATACAGACGTTAGGAAGGACGAAATGGATTGGAAAGACGCACTACCGGAAATTTTAACTCAACCTGGTACACGGCTACGGTTTGGAGAACCACTCGCAAAACATACCCACTTCGGCATTGGTGGAGAAACAACAGCCTACGTAGAAGTGAGTACCATAGAAGAATTGGCAGCATTAGCACGTTTCCATCGCAAATGGGAAGTTCCCATTGCAATCATCGGGAGAGGTTCAAACCTGTTAGTGAGCGATAAAGGTTTCAACGGCATTAGTGTTAGGTTAATTGATGCGTTAGCAAATTTGGAGGTTGACGGGAACATAGTCACCGTAGGTGCAGGGCACTCATTACCAGGGCTATCCAAAGTTATGTCAAAACAAGGATTGAGTGGTGTAGAATTTGCGCTCGGCATACCTGGTTCTGTTGGTGGTGCATTGATTATGAACGCTGGTGCATGGGGGAGCAGTTTCGGAGATGTCGTCACAGACGTTACCGTGATGCGTGATACGGGTGAACTCATTGAGTTAAACCACGCGGAAGCAAACTTTGAATATCGGCACAGCGGACTGGATGCTTATTTTTGCGTTGTAGGTGCTACTCTCAAACTCCAACCTGGAGATGTAGGGACGATTACGGCACAGATGAAAGACTTCTACAAACAGAAAATGGCGACACAACCCTTCACTGAAGAGAATGCGGGATGTATGTTCAAGAACCCGCCTGGCGATTCTGCGGGAAGGTTAATAGACATTAGTGGTTTGAAAGGGTATCGCATCGGTGGGGCAGAGGTATCTACAGTTCATGGCAATTTTATTCTTAATATTGACAAAGCAACAGCGGCAGATGTTTTAGAATTAGTCGCGTATATTCAAAAGCAGGTGCGCGAAAAGACAGGAATTTCGCTTCAAACAGAGGTAAAACGTTTGGGATTTGACGAATCAGGTTAATTTAGTATAATCCGATTTAGTCTCCTCTCTGGTAGGCGCGTTTCCAAAACGCGCCTGTTCCTGTGTTGAAGACCTAACGGCACGTTTAGAAAACGCGCCTACCAGAGGTGTGTACCGCTAAATTGACATTCGCAGCATGCCACACGCGCATGCTGTGTTGATTTGGCTGAATGCCATAAAGGCACTCATAGCATTGATTTGGGTTCGCTTTGCTCTACGCAACGGACATCTTCCTGAGAACATTCCTATGGTAACAAATAACAGTCCGGCTTTCAGAAATGTGAATTCAGCAGTTCAGACGATACTATCACAGAAATTTGGTGGGGAGGTTCGTCTTGATAAAGGCGAGAATATCCATCCTCAATCTCTATATCGTTACAGGGTTCTTTCGGGACCCGATGAAATACCTACAAGTGTTTTTGTTAAACGGAAGCGGGCAAGGAGGATCCGTGTTGAATGGGCATGTTTACAATTCTTGAGTGACCAGATGGGTGAAAATGGCGTTACACCGCGCATTTATGGCGGTGGATATACGGAAAAAAACAACGCCCCTCTCATCGTTATGGAAGATATGGGCGACGGTCAAAATCTTCGGGCGATATTACTCTCTGATGATAGCCAAAATGCGAAAACAGTTCTGATTGAATGCGCTAAGGCTCTTGGAAAGATTAATGCATATTCACTTGGCAAAGCAGAGGAATTCCTTAAGATACGGGATTCAATTGTTCCTATTGAAGAGAAAGCTGAAGACTTGCTTAGTGTTTATACTGAAAAGTTGACAGAGATATGTGATGCCGCAGGTATCACACCATATCAAGAGTCCTTTTCCGAGTTAAAGGCACTTGTAGACTTCCTTGAACCTTCCAACCGTTTTCATGGACTTACACACGGTGACCTTTACCCCGTAAATGTTTATCAGTCTATCTCAAAATCAAAAGTTTATGTTTTTGACTACGAGTTTGGACACTTACAACATGTGCTTGTTGATGGGTTTCAGATACGTGTTCATCTCGATATGTGGGCAGAGGTTTCTCGGTTTCCTGACGATGTAATGCAAGAGATGGAAAGGATATACCGCTTTGAACTTGCCGCTACTTGTCCTGAAGCACAAGATGACATGTGGT
Organism: Candidatus Poribacteria bacterium; assembly: GCA_022825825.1. GTDB lineage: Bacteria > Poribacteria > WGA-4E > WGA-4E > WGA-3G > MSPOR6. The sequence goes on along the minus strand of JAJDWA010000072.1, from coordinate 133,413 downwards.
ATTATCAACGCATCATAGAAGCATGTGTTTATGAGACGATCCGTTGTATTTACAGGTTTTTTGAGCCTCCAAAAAATGTGTTTAGCAATATTATAAATAATCGTCCCGCTGGCGATTATGAGGCTTTACGGATTGACCCGAACTACAATCATTGGGGGTTGCCTGCTGTACGCAGACGTGTTTTCTACCGTTTAGGCATGTTGGCACAGTTGACTGAGGAACACGGTTATCTTCAAGCACTTGGCGCGACAGCAAGAAAAATCCAAGATAAATACAGGACAATATGGCCCCCTGAAGTCCAAGAAATGCCGCTGTACCCCGCGTTTCATCTTAATTCAAGTGAAAACAATAAGTCAACAACTGATAATTGATAAGAGAGGAGAGCGTCTTCTGTGAAACCGTCTGTTTCATATCTAATCTGTGCGACACCTCGTTGTGGAGGTTATTTGCTGTTTGAGGCTTTGGAAAATACAGGCCTCGCTGGAATTCCAGGCGAATATTTTTGGGATGATAAAGAGTGGTCTAAAAAGTGGGGAGCAACGGACTATACCGATTTTCTCAATAAGGTAAAAGAGAAAAGCACAACTTCAAACGGTGTTTTTGGGACAAAACTTATGTGGGGTTATTTTGATAGGTTTATCAGTCAGGTGCTTCAAACACCGCAATTCAAAGATCGTTCTTTATCACCCTATGCAGTATTAACGGAATTATTTCCAAATCTGAATTATATCTGGATCATGCGTCGAGATAAAGTGCGACAAGCAGTCTCTTTGTGGAAAGGCCTTCAGACATGTATTTGGTGGCAAAGAATTGGAGACCCTATACCTGAACTGGACAAAGAACCGGAGTACAACTTTAAAGCAATCGACTATCTCATTCAAGAGATTATTTTTCATGAAGCAGCATGGCAAAAATATTTCACCCGATACAATATAATTCCTTTTACGGTAATTTATGAGGATTTTGTGCCTTACTATGAAGAAACTGCGCTCCGAATTTTAGAATGGCTAAAAATTTCTTATCCTGAAGACCTTGTATTTGGAGAAAGACGTTTACTGAAGCAAGCGGACAGTGTGTCTGAGGAGTGGGTTCAGCGATATCGCGATGACAAAAAGGAAAAAGAGAGTGGTCTGGAAACCTACTCTCCTTTTTCCTTTTCTACTTGGAATTTCAATACATCTGTTTACTGAAAAATATGGAACTAAGGGCGTTTGCTCATTGTCTTCACAACTATTTAATGATATACTGGTCATAAGTATCCTCTACTGTATGGAAATTGAACTTATGAGGAAAAGGTACTATTTCTATCATAACTTTGCAAGACCTATCACGCAACCCATGCAAAAAACTTTACACACCCAATAATTACGAATTGACTTTCACTCGCATTCCTGCTATCTTGATATCAGACACAAAGGAGGTATAATATGAAAAATCAGGCGATACAACTCACTGATGAACAGATGCGAGATTTCATCATTAACGGTTATATTACGGTTAAAACCGATTTTCCACCGAGTTTTCATGAAAACATTTTCGGGCACTTGGAAGCTATGTTTGAACACACAGGTAACTTGGGAAACAATGTTCTCCCTCTTATTCCTGAAATTCAACAAGTGTTTGACCACCCAGTAGTTGATGGTGCTATGCAGGGCGTGCTTGGGGCAAACTATATGATGCACCCGCACCGATACTGCCATTTCAACCCACAAGGTAGTGGCGGACAGGGTTTTCATAAGGATACTTATGAAGGAGACGAACAGATACGAAGACACAAATGCCGTTGGACGATGGCGTTTTATTATCCACAAGATGTGCCTGAGGACAGAGGACCAACTGCTGTGCTACCTGGCTCTCAATATTACGAGACCAGTGAAAGCGCACACGAACAGCCAGATATTTCTCTCTGTGGCGAAGCAGGTACTATAACTATTGTCCATTATGACCTATGGCATCGTGCCACGCCGAATCGCAGTGATAAGAAACGGTATATGTTAAAATTCTTGTTCTCACGATTTGATGAACCGAGTACACCTTCCTGGCAAAGCAATACCGATGATTGGCATTCTGTTGGAAACGGTGTAGAACCCGACCATCCAGAACTGTGGGAATCGCAGTGGGATTGGTATTATGGGAAAGAAAATGGAGCAGCTAACGGTGTTCCATCCGCCGAAGTGGATAACTTGCTTGATACTTTACAAAACGAAGATGAAAAGATAAGGTTGAACGCTGCATACCGCTTAGGGAGAGTTGGCGAAGCGGCAGTCCCTGCTTTGGATCAAGCATTGCATGGAACTTCCGATTCTATCCGCAGCTATGCAGGATATGCTTTAAGTCTGACCGGTTTACCCGCTGTTCCAACGTTAATTGATGCGCTACAAGACACGGATGATTCGGTACGTGCAACTGCAGCCTATGCGTTAGCAGATATGGGAAAAGCAGCAGCGGAAGCAATTCCAGCATTAACCCAGGCCGCACAAGATGAATCGCCATTGGTTCGTCGGCATGCAATTGAAGGTTTAGGAATTATCGGTCAACAAATGGATGAGGATACTGACTTAGAACAGACGGTGCAGGTATCAATAGATGGGCTAAGCGATGAACACTATTGGGTTCGCTATAATGCAGCTCGCACATTAGCAAAACTGGGACCGTTCTCTGAACCGGCGCTGCCACACTTAATCGCTCAACTGGAAGATGATAACCGATACGTACGTTTTCACGCTGCATTAGCATTAAAGCATATTGATACGCAAGAAGCACGGGAAATGCTATTTAATCACCTGCTTTCTACGAGGTGGTGTGCGCTAACAACACGTGAAAATCCGTTTTAAATGTCAGCAAGTAACCAAAATTTCTCCTTATGAGGTCAAGTTATGAGCCAACCAATATGTTCATTATGCAGATAAGGACGCAGCATATCCCGCAGTTTTTGATGTGCATGATGTAAATGTGTCTTAATAGTACCTTCGGATCTATTCAAGCGCAATGCAATATCTTTTATTTTCATTTCCTCGTCATAGCGTAAATGAAAAACACGCCGTTGACCTGGGGGCAGCCTGCGTACTGCCTCACCGATGATGGCTTCAAATTCCTTCTTTTCAAGCGTTTGACTTAGTGAAGAATGCTCCTTAACATCATGAAAAATATAATCAATATATTCTGGTAAATCTTCCAAATTTACTACATAATTTTTGTTTTCTTTGCGATAGAAATCGATAATACAATTAATTGCAATTTTATATATCCAGCTATATAAAGCAGATTGTCCCTTGAAGTTCGGCAGGGCTTTCCATGCTTTCAAAAATACCTCCTGGCATATATCTTCTGCTGTTTCGCGATCGTTCACACGATGGTAAATTAAATTAAAGATTTTCTGTCGGTATTTGTTAACGATAGGGTTAAAAGCATCTGCCTCTCCCCTCTGTGTCCGTAAAACAAGCTCCTTTTCATCAAGAGGGCTTAGTTCCACATTCGTTGTAATCGGCTTATGCATGTATCTCCTCATTTATTTTATAGAGCGTATCTCATAAATCTGATTTTGTTAGATTTCGCCCTATCTTATCCAACTCCCACTCCGATTGTAGGGGCGAGGTCCCTGTGCCCGCCTGCTTTCCACCATTGAGGCATGGCGAGGCACAGGGACCTCGCCCTACAAGTGATTTATGAGACGGGTTGTAGTTGTTTATTCGTTCATAATAGCCCAATTTATAGAAAATACAATATCACCTTAAGAATTGATAATCATTACCAATCAGAGATGTTAACGGAGGAATTGCGGTTTTCCACCTTGTAGTTTTATCTCTTTCCCATCTTTTTCTAATATGACCTGCTTCTGTTGAATATCTTTTATAACAACGTTCCCAAAGGAATCACCAACTTTGGCTGTGTGTAATTCATTTGATTTTGTTTCTAAGATAATGGCTTGGGAATAGTTTTTATTATCAGCACTTGCTACACCGATAAGTATATACTGTTCCGGTTTTTTAGGTGGTTTCCATCCAAGTGGTCGAAAGATATTGTTATCAATAATCTGTTGGTAGAACTCATCGGGTATTTTGCTGTCTATATGTTCGTTTTTTTCCGGCTTTGATTTGTCAACCTGATTTTTTACAAGAGTTTTCTGACTCGGCGTATTTATAGAAGAATTTGATTGTGGTCCGTATTGTTGGTATATAAATACCCCTACTGAGAAAATCAGCAATAGGAGTAAACTCGCAATAAGTACGCTTTTTATAGACATAAGGATTATGTTCCTTGGTATTTTTCATAAGGCACGCTGAAAAATTAGCTATGCATACTATGATAACGTGAACTGGGATAAGCAATTTTGGAAACGGTAGATGCGGTTTCCAAACCAAGGCAGAATACGCGTGTGGTCCTCTGCATTGGTTAGGCAACCGCATCTACCAGGGAGTGTGCACATATTTTCAGATTTCACTATAATTGTAAAATATAAGAATATGTGCACATATTCTTAGACGTTCCTATATATTCCAAATAAGTACAGTCCCATCGTCACTTCTACTTCCAAGAAATTTTCCATCTGGACTGAACTTAATACTTCTCACCCAGGCTGTATGACCTGTCAATGTTTTAATGTGCTCACCGGTGTGTGGATCCCACAAGTTAATGTTACTCTCAAATCCTCCACTTGCGAGCGTTTTCCCATCAGGACTGAACGCTAAGTCACACACGCTATGTGTAGGTTTTATTAACTTCTTGGTGTTATCTCCTGTATCTATATCCCATAAGAAGATGATTTCACCGCCTCCACATGCAAGTGTTTTCCCATCAGGACTGAACGCTAAGTCACACACGCTATGTGTATGTCCTGTAAGTGTTTTCTTGTGTTCACCTATGTCAATATCCCAAAGACGGACGGTATTGTCGTCACTCCCACTTGCGAGGGTTTTACCATCAGGACTAAATGCCATATCAAAAAAATCTTTGTTAGGGTTGGATAGGACAAACTTTTCTTCACCCGTAAACATATTGCATAATCTGAGCAGATTGTCATCAAATACAATTGCAAGTGTATTTCCGACGGGACTGAGTTCCAAGTTATGGTTTTTCCATTCATATTTCGCTGGTAGATTTATGTTTATGTGTTCACCTGTGACTGTATCCCATAATTGCATGCGGGACTCACCCGATTCACCACCAGCTCCCCATGCCAATATTTTTCCATCAGGAATACACATTAAATTTTCTATTTCATAGTTTAACATCGGATCTCTAAACTCATTGTGTGTTTTAATGAGGTGTCCTGTGTTAGTGTCCCATACACGGATTGTACCATAGCCATAAGCAATTGTAACAGTCTTTCCATTTGAAGTAAAAGCAAAAGATTCCGTAAATCCGTTATGCCCATTGAAAGTATCATATTTTGGGTTACCTGTGTGCGCATCCCAGAAGCGGATAATACCATCACATCTTTCACTCGCGAGTGTTTTCCCATCCGGACTAAATTCCAAGTCAGATCTAAATTCCATGTCAGGTGAGTCGTCATTGAGTGTGAATCTGTGTTTACCAGTGTGTGCATCCCAAAGATAGATTCCTTTTCCGTCCTCCGTACTTGTAGCGATGGTATCGTCCGAGGGATTAAATGCCAAACAGTCAACTCGCATTGAATCTCCAGTGAGTTTGTTCTTGAGCTCACCTGTATTTAAGTCGTTGATGTAAATACCACAATCTTGTTCCGATATAACATTACTCACAGCGTATGTTTGCCCAATAGTATTAAATGCAATGGCATGCTCACAATCACTCGGTTCTGGAATTGTGTTCTTGTGTTTTCCTGTGATCGCATCCCACAGCGAGATTTCACCGTATATACTACCACAAATAATCGTTTCACTATCTGGACTGAATTCGATGTGTGTGATTACTCCAGAAGTATCTGTAATCAGTGAATTCTTAAGTTCACCTGTGATTGCATTGAAAATATGGATAGTTTTTTTATATCCACATACAAGCGTTTTTCCATCTGGACTAAATGCCAAACTCGGTGCCCTGACAGTAAAAGGACTTAAGGTTCTATCCGAGGATTCTAAGATGTTTTTGTACGAACTTGTTTTTATATCCCATAGATGAATGGTTCCATCCATACTTCCACTTGCTAAAGTGCATCCATCAGGACTGAATGCCACGCTGGAAACTTGACTTGGATGTTCGGTAAGTAGTGCAATTTCTTGATATGTTTTCATATCATAGAGCCATATACCGATACTGCTTGCCACTGCAAGAATTGTTCCGTCGGGAGAATACTGTATTTCCCGTATTTTCCCTCTACCGAGACGGGTTTTTGCAGCTTCTGGTAAGTTCCATTGTGTCGGCTCTTGTGCTAAATTGTTCTGCATAGATTTAACTCCTCTTATGCGTCCGCTTTTTCTACTTTTAGCGGGGATTGAATCGTGTTCAACCTGGTATAAGATATCGGGTTTTGCATCAAATTTGACAGCTTTTAAACGATTTCGAGCACGGCTAAGACGACTTTTCACCGTGTTCGTAGATACACCTAAATACTTGCCAACTTCTTCACAAGACATCTCTCCAAGGTAATAGAGAACCATCGCTGTGCGCTCATTCGCCGGCAGCATTGCCATAAGGCTTGCAATGATTTCACGGCGACGCTCAGCGGCTTCTTCTTCATGTTGTTCAGCAATATAGGAGGCATACGCTGTTTTCTCCAGAACCTCATTACTGACAGATTCCAACGATTGCATATACAGTTTTTTCTTGCGTAACCATGCTGTGCAAAGTCGATCCGTGATTACACATATCCACCCACCGAACTGATCTGGGTTTCGCAGCGATGCAAGTTTTTTATATGCTTGCAGAAAAGCATCTTGCGTTATTTCTTCCGCAATATGGTAATCTTTGGTTTTACGCCATGCATGTGCGTGGACACTTTTTTCATGTTTCCTAACTAATTCACTAAAAGCATCCTCATCACCTGACAATATACTATGAATCAATTGTGTGTCGTCTCTTTCCATCAGAGCCCTCCATAAACAAATTGCTGTTTTCATTTATAGGTGACGCGATATGAATAAGAATTAGTTGCAGAATCGTCATAATTGAGAAAAACTTTTAATATTGCACACATCAAGTAATAAAACATTAGATATTTATTTCCCAGATAAACACAGCGCCATCGTCAGTACTACTTGCCACTTTTGTTCCATCTGGACTAAAGGTGACACATTTTACTGGTGCGGTGTGTCCTGTTATGGTTGTAAGTTGTTCGCCTGTAGCAATATCCCACAGACGTATAGTGTTGTCTTCACTTCCACTTGCAAGTGTTTTACCATCAGGGCTAATTGCGACACTCCAGACGATGTGCTTATGTCCGATAAGTGATTTTAATTCTCGTTTTGTGTTTGTATCCCATATACGGATAGTTTTATCCTTACTTCCGCTGGCAAGTGTTTTGCCATCACGGCTAATTGCTACAGAAAAGACCCAATCAGCATGTCCATCCAACGTCGCGATGTTTTTACCTGAACCGATATCCCATAGACGAATAGTGTTGCCAGCATTTCCACTCACTAACGTTTTACCATCAGGACAAAATGCAATACTAAAGATATTCTCTGTACCCTCAGTAAGTGCTTTTAGTTTTTCACCTGTCCTTACATTCCACAAGTATAGGTTACCATCCTCACTTCCACTTGCGAGCATCTTACCATCAACACTAAATGCCACAGTATTGACCCAATGCATAGCTTTACTTGTCCTCTCACGCAACAAATGGGTCTGTCCCGTTGTTTCCACATCCCAAAGACAGATTGTCTCGCTTTCGTTGACACCGCCAGCGATAACACATCCATTCGGACTAATTGCAACACTTCTAACACTACTTGTGGAATGCTCCCCTACATCCACCCAGTACATCTTCTTTTCTTGCCCTGTGGGAATATCCCATAACCTGATAGTGTTATCCATGTCTGCTGCGAGTGTATTACCATCCCGACTGAATACGACACTATTGACTCCTTCCTGATGTCCTTCAAATGTTAAATAAAGTGCGTGGTCCGCACTTGTTATCTCCATAGTTTTCTCTCCTTAAATTGCTGTGTTATCAAGGAACTATCTCCGAATTGCGGCGAACTGCATTTATACCCGGGAATCGGAGGTCCCTTTACAACTCAAAAGTGTCCAATTAAATAAATATCGGTCTCTTTTAGTTTCCAATATAGGTGACGCGTTTTCTGAGCGAGTTGGGTGCAAGATTGTCACAATTAAGAGATCATAGTTGAATAATACTGACTATGATCTCTTAATGATGTCTATCAGGGTTGATATAACGAAGGCTACTTGTCAGAAATTATTGAAATACAATGTCTACCACTATATACACATTCATGGATGCACTTTAAGGGTAAGAATGTAAATCGGATAAAAAGGTTACATAAAACTATATACACATTCATGGATGCACTTTAAGGCTGTTTCTTTTAAAAATAGATAATATGTCTATTGATTAAGGACTGAGGTAGTAAGATCCCACAAGAGGACAGTGCCATCTCTACTGCCACTTGCAAGGGTTTTGCCATCTGGTGAGGACGCAAGACTATTCACAACATCTGTGTGTCCCTTATAGATATCCAATAGTTTTCCTGTTTGCACGTCCCAAAAGTTTATTGAACCGTTGGTACCACCAGCAATTAATCTGCCGTTTGGCGAAAAAGCAACGGAATATATGATCTGTTTTTGCCCATTTAGTGTTTTCAACAACTCCCCGGTTTGACTGTTCCACAAGCGGAGTGTCCCATCGTGACTCCCGCTGGCAAGGGTTTTGCCATCAGGTGAATATACCACGGCGTAAACACTTCCTGTGTGGTCAGCAAGGGTTTTCAGGTGATTTCCGGTTTGGACATCCCACAATCGGACTGTCTTGTCGCAGCTGCCTGTGGCGAGGTTGCCTCCATCCGGAGAAAATGCTACGGTGCAAACATTGTCTGTATGTCCCGTGAGTATCAACAGCAAATCGCCAATAAGATACAGTTCACCAGGACGGACTTCCCATAAGCAGATTGTTTTGTCATGACTGCCAGTGGCAAGCATGCAACCGTCCGGAGAAAACGCGACTGAAGATATATTTTCTTTATGTCCCACGAAGGATCCAAGGAATCTTCCGTTTTGTGCATCCCATAACCGCGCTTTTGTTGTATCCTCAGCACTTGCGAGTATTTTACCGTCTGATGAATATATTACTGAGCGGACGTTTTCCCGTGGCCCTGTGATGGTTGTTTGGATTTCACCGGTCTCTGGGTTTCTAAAATGAATTTCTGTCTCGTAGCAACTTGCGAGTGTAGTGCCATCTGGGGAATAGGCAACAGAAAAAGTACGTTGAGATGGTGCCTGTGTCGACTCTGTTTTTTGCGTAGCAGAGAAATGAGGTGTATGATCCGTAATCACCTTTAAAATTTTACTGGTGTTTACGTCCCAAAACCGAATTGTTCCAACCTCACTTGCACAAGCAATCGTTTCACCATCGGGTGAAAATGCTACAGAAGAGGGTGAAGAATCCACATCTACTTCAAGTTCAAACCTTTTCAGTAATCTTCCAGTGTCAATATCCCAAAGGCAGACATCATCATCCCGTATTCCAGTAGCGAATGAGCGTGCATCTGGCGCAAATGTAATAGGGGAAAAATCACCCATCCAACTTTCTACATCACACGTTTTCAGTTTTTTGCCTGTGTTAGCATCCCAAAAATTAATTTCTGTACAAGTATCTCTACTAATAAGCATGCTACCATCAGGGCTGTACACGATATATTCTACCCAACCCGTATCTTTCTCAAACAATTTTAGAAATTCGTGGGTATGTGTATCCCAAACCCAAATTCCGCCTTTTTCCCCAAAAGCCTCACTGCTGGCAATTGTATTTCCATCTGGCGAAAAAACCGCTGAAAAAACTTTCTCTGTATGCCCCTCAAGTTTTGCTAACTGTTGTCCCGTATGCAAGTTCCAGAGACCAATCGTTTTGTCGTCACTTGCAGTGACAAGTCTTTCACCATCCGGACTGAAGGTAACAGCGTTGATAGTCTCCGTATGCCCAATGAAAGTTGCTTTGTGTTTCCCTGTATTAGCATCCCACAAACGTGCAGTCTTATCGTCACTCGCGGTTGCAAACGTTTCTCCATCGGGACTGAATATTAATGAATTGACTGGTCCTGTGTGTCCCGTTATCAGTTCAAGTGGTTTGCAGGTTTCCACGTCGTAAATCCAGATACCTATCGTACTCGCAACAGCGAGTCGTGTGCCGTCCGGAAAGTATTTTATTTCATTTATCCCCCCTTTGCCGATGCGTTTTTTGGCACCTGGGGATAGTCTCCACTGTGTGTAGTGTTGCTGTTTTTGCATGTTCATGTCCTCCCAATCTCTATTTTTGATGTATAATACCCAATTCGTGATCCGTCTTGCGAAGTGTGCGGTTAGGAAACCGCACCTACCGTCAGAAAAAAGATAAATCCCGTTAATTTGGTATAATTCCTACTTCGTTAAATCCCATAAAATTACTGTGCTGTCTCTACAGCAACTCGCGAGCGTTTTGCCATCTGGAGAAAAGGCTATAGAATTAATATCGCTTATGTGTCCCTTCAAAGTTTTCAGAAGTTTTCCTGTTGCAACATCCCACAAAAGTATTTCATCCCCAACACCTGCGCTTGCAAGTGTGTTGCCATCTGGTGAAAGGACAGCACAATAATAAGTTCCTTTTTCTTTAAGATGCGTGACTTCTTTACGATCTCCAGTTGTAACATCCCAAAACTTGATTTTCCCAGTGCCGTCTGTGGTTACAAGGGTTGTCCCATCAGGAGAAAAATCTATAGAAAAAACATCAACATCTGCTTTCATTTTTATAGTTTTTAACAGTTCACCTGTTGCAACATTCCGAAAACGAATTGTTTCATCGTCTTCTATACTGGCTAAAATCTGTCCATTGGGTGAAAATAAAACTGTGCTAACATGCGGTGCCTGCTTCTTAAAGGTTTTTAAGTGTTCACCCGTGTTGGCATTCCACAATAGAATCGTACCGTCCCAACTTCCACTGGCGAGCGTTTGTCCATCTGGACTAAAGGCTACGGAGGATATGCCATTTGCATGTCCTTTGAGTACTCCTCTTTTTTCCCACTCGCTAACATTCCATAGTACTATCGTTTTATCCATAGTTCCACAAGCGAGTGTCTCCCCATTAGGAGAATAAGCGATTGCCCTTATTGACCCTTTTACAGAAAGTGTTTTTGTGGAAAGTGTTTTTATGAGTTTTTGCGCTTCTAAATCCCAAATACGTACGATATCGTCTAAACTCGCTAATGTCCTCCCATCAGGAGAGTATGCTACACTACTTACTACATCAGAATATCCGGTGATTGTCTTTTCAAGTTCACCGGTATTCACATCCCAGAAATATATTTCATCCTCGGTTTTAACAGCAAGTGTCCGTCCGCCTGGTGAAAATTGAAAACCAGTAACCCATTCTGCATGTCCAGGCATTTTGAGATCATGTAATAACTCTCCCGTGTCAGCATCAAATAGTAGGACTGTTGCTTCTCCATAATCCTCACTACATGCAAATATTCTTCCATCCGGAGAATACTGCACAACCTCAATCTTTCTATCCTGTTTAATTGTTTTCAGTTGCTCACCGGTATGGGGATTCCACAATCGGACATTTTCATCGGAATTCACACTCACAAGTGTTCTCCCATCTTTTGAAAAGTCAATAGAAGAAGCATATTCTATCCAAGTTGTGAGTATGCGCAAAAATTCGCCAGTCCGTGCATCCCATAGACAGACATTGTTATCCCCACCTTGACTGACAAGCATCTCTCCATCTGGAGAATACTTCAGGAAATCGACAGTGTTTGCGTGTGCTGCGAAGGTTAACTGTAGTTCAGCAGTGGTAACATCCCAAAAACGGATTACCTCATCATTACCGCCGCTGGCGAGTGTGCTACCATCTGGATTGAATGCTAACGTCTTGACTGGAGCTGTGTGTCCTACGAGAGTTGTTTTTAGTTCGCCTGTGTCACCATCCCATAAACAGATGCCGTCTTCACCAGTACCTGCCAGTGTTTTCCCATCAGGACTGAAAATAGGGAAAATAGGAGAATCTATCCCCTCTGTAAGTACCGCTTTAGATTCACCAGTGACTGCATCCCATAAACGAATAGTATCGTCGCCGCGGTATCCTTTACTTAAACTTGCCAGTGTCTTCCCATCAGGACTGAAAACAACGTCATGGACATAATAAGTAAGTCCAGTTACATAACCAGTATGTCCAGTTAACAGATTGATTTCCTCACCGGTTGTGACATCTATCAACCAGATACCGATTGTACTTGCTAAAGCAAGGCGGGTGCCATCTGGCGAATAAGCAAAATCAAATACATAGCCTTTCCCGAATCGTGTTATTGCGCCTTTCGGTAGATAGTTTTCAATATAATTCTCAAGATTATGCGATCGAGCGGATTCTAACGACATAATATCTCCTTGTTGCGGTTCAACACCAAACTCCTTCTGTAGGAGTGAGCGGACTTCTCTTAATCTCGTCTTGACTGTGCCTATAGCTAAGTTAAGTTTATGGGCAATGTCCTTGACACTCCATGATTCAAGGTAGTACAGGACCGCGATGGGACGTACCCGATGCGGAAGGTGATGCACTGCCTCTGTGGCATCTGCGCGTAATTGTGCTTCCTGGTAACGTGTAGGGGCATCTTGGTCAATATATTCTACTAAATCCGCATCGCTCTGTGGGATTTCGTCTTGTGAATGGCGATGGGAAGAATAGTACCTGTTGCACGCGTTATATGCGATGCGTCGCAGCCATGCGCCAAAACTATCTATTTTTCGGAGACCGCCTATATTTTCCCACACTGCCATCCAGATGTCAGTCCGAATTTCTTCCGCGTCCCTGTGTTGCCTTGATTTTGAGACAACGATACGCCAAATCCGTGGTGTCCAACGGGATATGAGTTCCGCAAATGCTGCTTCATCACGGTTTTGCACAAGCGTGATAAGTTCTGCGTCTGTGAGATCGTTATGATTTCTCAAATCGTTGTTCATAGACAAATTTCTAATTCGGTTTTAATATAAAGAGGAAGGTTTTTTAGGAAAGGGTTTAAAAAAATCAAAAAAATATATTTTTCGGAAGTATAGTAACGTGAGCTTGATAATAAGGCAGGACGGACGCATTGCCTCATGCGCTTGGCAGAATGCACTTTTGGCATTCTGCATGATTCGTAGGGAGGAAACCGCACCTTGAGCGAGACAACCCACGTTAATTTAGTATTACGCCTTGCTATTCGGGCGCTAAGGCACGTAGCCGATTAACCGCTTTGATGACTTCATCAGCGACAATGCCAACTTCTTCTGCCGTATTGTAACGTCCTAAACCGAAACGGACAGCAGTCAATGCTAAATTATTTGGAACTCCCATTGTAACTAATACGTGCGATGGGGTAACAGATTCGGAATCACACGCTGATCCTGTTGACACCGCAACACTTTTGAGTCCAGCTAAAAGTGCATGGCTTTGCGCTCCCGCAAAACAGAGATTTAGGTTTCCTAACAAACGTCTTTCAGGATGACCGTTGAGATGGATATCCGATAACTGTGAGGCTAATTTCTGGTGCAGTGCATCGCGTAAAGGTCCGACTACCTTTTCCTCCGTTTTGATCTCCATCGCATTTTGACATGCTTCACAGGCAGCGCCTAAACCGACAATGCCTGCCACATTCAGTGTCCCTGGTCGGATTCCTGCCTCTTGTCCACCGCCATAGAAAAGCGGGTCTAACTGTTTTTCACTTCGAACGTAAAGTGCACCGATACCTTTCGGACCGTAAATCTTATGTGCGGTAATTGATGCCATATCAATCCCTAACACATCCATATTTGATTCAAGTTTGCCGATCCCTTGCACTGCATCTGAATGAAACAGCACACCGTGTTTTGAAGCAATGTTAGCTATTTCACGAAGTGGGTTGATAGTGCCTACTTCGTTATTAGCGTATATAAAACTCATTAAAATAGTCTTCGGAGTGATAGAGGCTTCTACATCGTTGGGATTCACCATTCCGTATTTGTCTACAGGCAGATATGTGGTTTCAAAACCCTCTGTATCTAAAGCGTGGCATGTATCAAGGATTGCGTGGTGTTCGGCGGTGCTGGTGATAATGTGGTTTCCCTTATCTTTATACGCATAAGCAGTACCTCTAATGCCGAGGTTGTTCGATTCTGTTGCCCCACTTGTGAAGATTATCTCTTCTGGCACACAACCGAGCAGGTTTGCAACTTGATGCCGCGCTTTGTCCACAGCATCTTTTGCCTTAATGCCGTATGGGTGTGTGCTGGCAGCATTGCCGAAGTGTGTCGTTAGGTATGGCAGCATAACGTCTAACACTTCGGGAGCAATCGGTGTTGTCGCATGGTTGTCCATATAGATGATGTCATTCATGGTTAATTCTTCTTTCTACTGTAGGCGCGCTGTGATGAAGTTTAAGAAAATATTTCGGTCATTTGACGAGGTTAGGAAGAAATCAAGAAATCAACGGTATGAATCATGGCGAATGCCGGACGGGGAATGCCTAAAGAAGCATGCGCGTGTGGCATGCTCCATGATTCATACCGTTGATTTGGCGCATTTGTCTTTAGGCATTCCCCGCCTCGTCAGCAGGCGGTACACCCACCTCATATAAATAGAACATTACCGAATTATAGTCCAACCTAAAAATATGTGACACTCTCCTGGTAGGGGCGGTTTCCTAACCACACCATTTCCCAGACCCGTCGGGTACGATTAGGAAATCGCACCGACCGTAGTGTCCAAATAATTATTGGTTTCACCATAATAAATTAATCTTCATGTAAACGCGCCTACTCATTTTATACCTTTGAGTTGCGGTACAGCGGAGTGTGCCTACTACTGTTATTAAAGCTGTTCTCTGAACATGTCCATCAATCCATCTGGTGGATCAAATGGAAGTTCAATGACGGTATTAGTTAAACCACTATAGTAGATTCCGAGGAGCAGATTGAATTCCGCGAGAGATTGCGGTAGGTTTGTCGGGTGCACCTTGCTTTCATCGTCAAGCCATTCAAACATAGCCTCTGTTAAATTGGTTTGTGAAACTGAATTTTGGTTGCCGTAACCGAGGGGACCCCCTTCATAACCGCCTTTTGGCGTGTAACGTTCCCAACTACTAAAACGCCAGTGGACAAACCCTTTTTCACCAAAAACACAGACACGTTTGTGCTGATTATTTCCGGTTCCTTCGCTCACACGTGGTGCCATCTCTGGTCCGAAGGCGACTGAAGTTTGCACGCCGTTTGCATAAGTGACTAACCCTGTAGCGTTTGCAGGTGAGGGTTGTGCCCCATCCAAATTACCGGCACCTGCGATTTGCCCCATCACTTTTACCGGTTGGGAATTGTCAATGTAAGAAGAGACTAACTGCAGCACGTGTGGTGCTTGGTCTACAGGTGGGTTCCGTGCGCTTGCTTCAATGAATTTAATCGCACCGATTTTGCCTTCTGCTACATCCCGTTTCAATTCAAGGTTTTTGGGATGAAAGTTGAGTTGTGTATTGATAGCAATCTTCGTTTTGGTGCGTTTGGAAAGTTCATAGATTTGCCGCCAATCTTCGCTCTCAACAGCGATCGGCTTTTCAATAATCACTGCCGGAACACCGTTCTCTGATGCCTGATTCAATAACGGATACCGAATTCTTTCATTGGTACCACGCATCACCGGTGCTGTCACAATGTGTAACAGATCGGGTTTTTCCTTAGAAAGCATTTCATCAAGGTCGGTGTAGCGAGAATCAATTCCAAATTCATCGCCGAATCCGTTCAATAGGTCTTCCTTCATATCGCAGATAGCGGCGAGTTTTCCACCTTTGACGTCGTCGTACGCTCGGGCATGGGCGCGAGCGCGTCCTCTACACCCTAAAATTGCACACTTATACATCTTGTTCTCCTTTAAGTATGATTCCGAATTCAGTACGTAGGACAGAATTTTCTTAACATTACTTGCTATTATATGCGGAATGCACATTAAAAGCAAATTGAGATTTCGATTAATTAATTTGCAAGTGCAACAAAAACAACATATAATTAAAACAAATTTTCAAACAAGGAGCAACACATGTATATTATTAAGGTTATTACATTCCTCTGTGCGCTGCTAACATTAGGCATGTTTATGAGTGTTAGCGATGCACAGATTGATCCTGAGAAGATTGTCGGGATATGGTTACTTGACGAAGGTAAAGGTACTGACGTTGAAGATACGTCTGGAAATGAGAAAAAAGGCACTGCTACTCAGTCAGATTGGGTTAAGGGAAAAGTTGATGGGGCACTAAGCATTAAGAAAGGTGGGACTGTCACTATTCCCATCGGTAAAGGGACCGTTCAGGACAAAATGACCTTTATCCTATGGCTTCAGTTCACGGATATTGGCGGACAGCAAAACTATTTCTCTATATGGGATCAAAGTGGCAATCGCTATGTCCCTTATAAAGAAGGACCAAATGTGCTACGTTTTTGGACTAATAATTGGAACATTAGTAGTGGCGTAACTGTCAAAGCGGGGACCTGGTACCACGTTGCCAATGTCTACGATGGCAACACCGCGAAGATTTACGTGGACGGTGAAGAAAAAATCTCACAGGCGGTGCAAAAGTTCCAACTTTTAGACCAGGAACAGACCGCATGGCTTGCGACTGACAAGGGAGCTGGTTTTCAATCGGCATGTATAATGGACGAAGTTGGTCTCTTCAATGATGCCCTATCTGAAGAAGAGATTCAGAATATAATGGAGAACGGTATCCATAACACTGTTCTTGCTGTGGGACCTTCAGGTAAACTGCCTGTGCTATGGGGTAAACTGAAGCAGTAGTATAATCTATCGTAGCGTATAGCCTCGGTAATGATTTGGTGAACCTCATTTATTATAGGTATCATTCATTACCGAGGTCTTATTGATCGTGGTCCTGCATCAGAAGTCCAATGGTATACTAACGTGAATTTGATAATTAGATTGAGTATAGATGGGGAGAGCGGACGCGGGCCCCTTATGCGTCAACTTAGCGGTCCACAACCCTGGTAGGCGCGTTTTCATGAAGTTTAAATAAATACTTCGGTAATTTCATAATTATATCCAGTGCGGTTAGGAAACCGCACCTACTGGGCCTGGAAAAAATAAATATTGCCGAGTTAATAAATTAATCTTCATCTAAACGCGCCGTTAAGTCTTCTTCAGCACAGGGACAGGTGCGTTTCCAAAACGCGCCTACCTCGGGGTGATAAATCGGGATTAGAAAGTCTACGGGCTTTATCAAACTCACGTTATACTATTCTGCCTTTATGGTATAAAAGTTTACTGCTTTTATTGGGAATCAGAGACATTCAATTGTCCGATTTTTCTATTTCAGAAAGGATTAATTCATGACGACTGCTGAATTTATTCAGAAAAAACAGACGACTTGGAATGAGTTAGAGGCGTTGTTGAATCAGTCTCGAAGGGCAAATGCGCAGCAACTCAACCGGCTCGGATACTTGTATCGGCGTGTTACGTCCGATTTAGCCGTAGCCCGCCGCGATTTTCCGCAGGACCGGTGTGTTACATATCTGAATGAATTGGCATCAAGAGCACATTCCACTGTTTATCAAACTACCCCACTGAAACGTGGATCACTTTGGCAGTTTCTTCGGCACGGCTTTCCACAAGTGTTCCGAGAAAATATCTATTTTGTTGGCGCAGCTTTCCTTATGTTCACCATTGCGTTTGCAGGTGCGTATTGGAGTGCCTTGAGAACTCCCGAATTTGCTGAAACACTTGTGCCTGAAGACACCTTGGAACACATCAAACAGTTGGGTAGCGGTGCATGGAATAACACATCTGCAGAAAACAGAAATCTATTTGCTTCCTTTGTGATGACGAATAATATTCGAGTAGCGTTCCTGGCATTTGCTGCGGGCATTATGTTTATGGTGGGCAGTGTCTATATTTTAGTTTACAATGGGATTCTTATCGGTGCTGTTGCGGGGTTGTGTCATGTCAACGGCGTTGCGTTAGCACTCTGGTCGTTTGTGTCACCACACGGCTATATTGAACTCACAACTATTTTTATCGCTGGCGGGGCAGGCATGAAATTAGGATATTCACTTATCGCACCATCACGATACACGCGAAAACGTGCTTTGATAAATGCCGCGAGAACTGCAATTCAGATGCTTGGTGGGTGTGTAGTTTTGCTTATCGTGGCAGGGACTATAGAAGGTTTTGTGTCGCCTTCTAAGTTATCAAACGCTGTCAAAATCGGTTTTGGTGCTATAACAGGAGTAGTCCTATTCACCTATCTCTTTGGGATGAAACCCACTAAAACCAGCTAATCTTCTCATTATCTTTGTTGTAGGAGGGCTTTGTCCGCCCGATTTTCCACGCTCTGTATATTGTTTGCCTCTTTTGACAATTATCGGTTTCGCTATATCTTAGATTTCGCCTTTAATTCTAAATATTTATTTATCACCGCCATTGTCAACTGATGTGCAGGCACATCAATCGTGATAACACCTTGACGACGTAAAATCTCTAAAGTTGCGTGTTTTTCCTGCAATAGTCGTTCTGCGATTGCTTTCTGATAGACCGACTTAGAATTAGATGGCTTCTGATCAGCCAATTCAACAATACCAGAATCTGTTAATGTCACGCAAACGACAAGATGATGTCTGGAGAATTGTGCAACATAAGCGGCTATTCCTTCAGCAGAATCTTTGTCAAGAATGTCAGTAAAAAGTATAATGAGGGCACGTTTTCGCTGTTTTGAAGCGAGATAGGTGAACGCCGATTCAAAGTCTGGTTCTACTGGATGAACAGGTAGCGCGTAGATCGTTTCTAACATCGTAAGAAACTGTTTCTTTCCGGGATTTGGTGCAAGATATTGGTGAACGGTATCCGCAAAAGCAATTAACCCGACCTTATCGCCTTTCAAAGTTGAGACATGGGCAGCCATCAAAGTAGTATTGATAGCGTAATCCAACTTTAACATTGCCTTTTGTGATCTTGATTCAGCATCAGGTCCTTCAGACGTTTCTAAAAGAATGGGAGAAGCCATCAGTCTACCGGTGTCCAACATGATGACAACATCTTGACTCCGTTCGGTCTCAAATTCTCGCACAATCGGTTTGCGGTGGCGCGCGGTGGCATTCCAATCTATACGTCGAAAGTCGTCATCGGGGGAATATTCGCGCAACCTTTCCATCTCCGTACCTTCACCAAATTGTCGTGAATTCTTTAGTCCCATACGGTGGAGCATGCCACGTTTCACTAAGAGTTCATACTGGCGGACTGCTTGTAAATTCGGATAAACCTTTATTTTTGTCTCCGCTGTTATCCGACGTTGGCGGACGACAAAACCTAATACGCCTAAACACCGCACATGAATGTCTCCAAACTGATAGATACCCCGCCGCAACGGTGTGAGATGGTAAGACACATCCACGCGATCCATAGGTGAAACGCGGCAATCATAAGTCACTTTCTCATGTAGCAATTCGTCAGGAAAATCGTCTTTAAGACGTATCCTTAACTGATGGCGTGAACGGTTGACAATTCGTAGCTTCACTACGTTCTCTACTCCCAACGAAAATTTAGAATTCATCTCTCGATGGGCTTCAACTTTTTCAAATAGAGGGTTCGTAACATAGTCTATGATACCGACGATAAATAACAACACCAGATAAGCCCCACCGATGAATAAAAGGTTCGGTGAGACAGTGTAGAGCACAATTGGGATGGCTGTCGGAAGCAGAAAAATGAGGAAACGTTTGCTTATATGCATCTTTTTTTTTAACGAGGAATCTCTACCTCGGCAAGTAGTCGGTCAATTATATCGTCCGAGGTTAACCCTTCAATTTCAGCATCGGGTTTCAGTAGAATACGATGCCGATAGACATGGGGTGCCAAGTATTTCACATCGTCAGGCAGAATATAATCGCGTCCTTGTAACGCAGCATAAGTTTTGCTTGCTAACAAAAGCGCGATTGAAGCACGCGGACTCCCGCCTAACACTAACTCACTTGACTTACGCGATGCCTCGGCTAAATTGACAATATAGTTGAAGATTGAATCTTCTACCGTAATCTTCTGAATCGCTTCCTGACACTCTTGGAGCGATGTGTTATCAAGCACGTTTTCGACGCCTACCGCTTCTAAACGGGTAGCGTCAAATCCTTGGTGGTAATTCATTAAAATCTGCGTCTCTACTTCTGGACCAGGGTAATCCACGTGTAGTTTAAACAAGAATCGATCGAGTTGCGCTTCGGGGAGCGGATAAGTCCCTTCATATTCAATAGGATTTTGCGTTGCTAATACAATAAACGGGGCAGGAAGTTCGTGACGGACACCGTCGATGCTCACCTGTCGCTCTTCCATACATTCTAAGAGTGCTGATTGCGTTTTAGCAGGTGCGCGATTGATTTCATCTGCAAGTAGCACGTTTGTGAAAACAGGCCCACGCTTTAAATTAAATTGGTTTGTTGTCAAATCATAAACACTTGTGCCGACAATATCAGATGGCATCAGGTCAGGTGTAAACTGTACACGACTGAACTGTCCAGATACCACCATCGCTAACGTTTTAGCAATGAGTGTTTTGGCAGTACCGGGAACACCTTCTAATAGGATATGTCCACCTGAGAACAGACCTACGACCACAAGTTCAAAAAGTTCTGTTTGTCCGACAATAACTTTTTGCGACTCTTGTTTCATTCTCTCAAAAACTGTTTGAACCAAATTCTCCATAATTTATTGCCTTTTATCCTCTATACAGTCAAAATTTTTGGTAAAAAATGAATTATAGTAAAAATCCACAATTACTTGAATATTGTAAATTGGCGAGGTTAGGATATCTCGCCTACCGGGTAGCGGATGTTTCACGATATACTTCAACCCGCTTTGCTATTTCAAGCAGTTGCGCCTCCGATATATTGCCAGACCTTTCAAGGTCTCGAATAAGATTTGTAAGATTACCTTCTTCATCAACCGCACCGCGTTGTGTCAATTCCTCTAAAAAGGTTGCTGTATCTAAATTCGGATTGACACGCCAACGAATGCCTAAATCTGCTCTGAATTTGTCACGGATATGCTGTAAAATATCCATGCGCGTGTTACCTTTTTGATAGAGCTTAGTCATTGCGTGGACGTACTCGGAACTCAAACGTCTATTATTCTCACGCATATCCAACGGTTTTCCGAACCGCCTCCCACGGAGTGTGAGGAAAATAAACAAAATAAGACAAATATAAACAGCAGCTAAACCGCCGGGCGTTTTGAACACGAGAGTCGTAAATGAATCCGCTGGTTTTGAATCAATCGTGTAGTATCTACCCTCAGCAAGCCCAATGCGGGCGTTCCGGGGCAGCGTTGACATAAGGTTGTAGAGTAACGTTGCATTGTTACTATGTCGCAATCCACCATCGTTAAATAGATACGCAGAGGTCGTGATGAATACACGCCCTTCACCGTCGCGTAGTGTTGCAACCACTGCGTTATTTTCTGTTCCGTAAAGCACAGCGATATCTCGTGCAAAAGTTTCAATAACAAAAGATGAATGTGCGTGGATTTCGTCAACTGGATGTAACGAAAAAAAGGCTTCCGTGCCGATTCTATGAGCAAATTCCATTCTCTTTCCTAATCTGCGTAATTTTAAGCCGTACGTCTCAACAAGTCTACCCACTGCTTGATGATTTCCGCCACCTACGATTAAGATGCCACCATCTTTAACAAAATCTTGAATATTTTTAATCTCTGTTTCTAATGGTGCTTTGTTAAGGTCTTGCAGAAACAAAACATCGTAATTTTTCAGGCGGGACGGATATTCTGTTGAAATTGAAGTGACACGGAACTTTAGTTTACGCAAAATACGATAGAGCACACTGCCTTGTTCTAATATATCACATGAAAATTGTGAACAAATTAGCGTTATTAAAATCAGGATAAAAATAGATCTCTGGAGAATTCTCATTTTGTTTTTGTCTCATCTAACTGCTATAGATTTTTTGTAATAGGTCCCGATAACTCGCAACGGTTTCTGCATCACAAGGTTTGTATCCGTACCACACCTCATCAAAAACTGCAATCGCTGGCTGCAATGTTGTTTGTAGGTCAGTATCTACTTGTGATTGGTGAAGATACTCACGATTAGTGAGACTTTTATCGTAAGGAAGAATGCCTCGTTCCTGGAGATGTAAAATAGCAGAGAGATAAAGATAACGAAGTGCACTGCGAAAGTCGTTCGATTCCGCTGCTGTCTCCGCTCGCGCCAGCGCAGCTTTTTCTGTCGCCACATGCTCTGATGCTATTTCTAATTCCTCATCGTCATGCACTTCGCGAATCAGGTTCAGCCGAATTTGTTTAATAAAAAAGATTACTACAATTCCAAGTGCTATGGCGCAAAGTGGAAATAGCACGTACTTGATATTAAAAGTCCACTCAGGTTCAGGTTCAAAAAGTTTCGCTAATTCTTTTTGGTATTTTTCATAAGAAATCGTGGGTTCTGAACGGTTCCACTTCAATTCATCGCGAAATGTCTGCTCTTCTGCAGCTACTGCCAAAAGCATAATCAGACTAATACTGTACACTATGGTAACCCAAGTTGCTACAGACAAGTTTTTAGACATGTAGACACCGTTTCTAAGAGAGAATCACTCATTTTTCCTAAAATTCCGTAGGGCAACCTGTCAGTTTGCCCACTCACATGCACAATCTAACAGATTGTGCTACTATACGCTTCTTGTTTAGCCTCACTCAGCATTTGTTTCTACTCTTTCTAAGTAGAGACGCGTAGTTACAATTGCCCATACTGGCACTAAAAAGACAAGTATTAAATCTCTGACAATAAGGAGTAAGATAGTAGGGAGAATACTCGGTAAGTTTGGCAACTTTACTCCCACATTTCCACCTACGAATAGTGACAAAAATTTTAGCGGTGTTAACGCTTCTCGAATCGGGGCGAGTTCGGAGAAAAAGACTGAAAACAGTAATAATACTGCACCCAGCAGAACCGAAGTGATAACAGCAGCGATCCATCCTGTCAAAAGATAAATCCACAAAAAACGTAACCTTGTCCTGCTGACCAGTGAATGGCTCCGCTTAAAAACACCTATAATGGATCTGTTTTCAAGAATGAGGCACGGGTTGTAGAGACTTAACGTTACCAGCAAATAGATGTTCGCTAATATTGTCAAAATCATTATTAACGTTACCAACCACGGTCTCATCAATAAGAAGGAAATCAACCAAAACCAAAAGAAGGGAATCAACCATCTAACTCCGATTTGGATGTAATTTCCTACATCTACAATAAGAACGAACAGCACAGCCGCCACCAAAACCGTAAACGTCTTCTTTCCTGTTTGCCACCAAGCCTCACGCGCAGTTAGAGGGATTGAATCCGGGGGAACATCAGACGATAGCCGCGCAACAACTAACGATAACGGGCAAAGCGTGAGTAACATGAGGATTAGGGGGCTGTAGTAGTCATAGGTTTGGAAGTTAAGTGTCCATCCCCAAGTGGATTTGCGGTCGTTGCTGATTGTACCCACCACCGGGACAGGAAAGAATCGCCACATAACGGAAGGGAAGGGCTTTGTATCCTGACCCCTATTTAGAATAAAGTATCCAAGTGTTCCAAAGAAGTCAGGTCTAGGTATGGAAACCTTAGGAATAATGCCATCAATTGTGTTTACATGAATTGTGTTTAGGAGTGCGGTTGCAGTGTAATCAGGTTCGTCTTCAACATGCTTTTCAGTAAGATTTACAGAACGAAAAAACACCGCAATATGTAATGAAATTGCGATGATAGCCACCGGTATCATAATACGCCAAAACAACCCAAAATTGTTCCGATAGAGTGTGAAAATTGTCCCTATAAAGTTAGAACGTTGATTGTTAGTCATTGATCTTTTTACCAACCTTGAAAGTGCGCGTGTAAGTTCTTATTCTGTTACCTGCATCTCAATATCATAAGCCTCTTTCCGAATCCGCATGTCGAAGTAGAGAAGCGCTGAACCGATAGATCCAATCGGCATCAAGAGTGTTTCGATACTTAGCTCAACGAAACTCCGGATCAAATAAGCGGACAATCCAATATCGTTTGGCGTAGGGAAAAATAAAATACGGATTGTCTCCAAAAAAGTAGGTTCTTCTGTTGCTGTAGAACCAATTATAGAATTGAAGATAACCCAGAAAGAGGTCTGTAAAATAAATCCTATCATCAAGGTGATAAGAAAAATTGCTAACATGATCCCAAAGACTCGTCCCCAAGAGCCTTTAACCAATTCAGAACTTCGCTTGAGTGCTCTTGCCGCTGAAGTTTTTTCAAATAGCACAGGAAGGCTATAGAGTCCCCATCGAACTCCGAAATAGATTGAAAACGGTATACCGATGATGGTTATAAACAGACCAAAAACAGTTATTGTCCAAAGCATCGCACTACCGAGAAGTGAGAAAAAACGTTGTAATGTTTGCTTTAAAGCATCCCCAGCAGTAATATCTTTCTTTAAAAATGCATGTGCGCCCGCATAAATTAGTGTGCCGCCTACGAATAGAGACAATAAAAATATTCCCAGAAGATAGTAAAACAGTACCGCGAAGTCCTCCATCCCGCGGTTAAATGCTGCAAACGCATACATTTGCTCTATAACGAACGCGATCACGAGATAAACGACTGTGATTCCCAAAAACAGACGGAAGTGATTCCGATAGAGCGTAAACATACCATCCAAAATATCAGTAAAACTCATGGGTTGCATAGCGGGAATAGCTGTTTGACTGTTATTTTTAGGTGCTAAATCAGTGTGTTCTTGCATTGTCTCCTCGTTTCTGAGAGAGCTCGTTGAGATATTGATTAGTTTATCGTATTTCGGGTTTTATTTCAAGACAATAGGATTTTCAGGTTCTATCGGTTGGGTTGAAAGTTGATAACCGAGTACTTTAAAGGCAGCCGTAAGTACGTTTCTTTATATTCTAATGAACACAACAATTGCTTAGAAAGTAGAAGCGATTATCAACGCCCTTAAAACCTTATATCAATTGTCCTCTGATAATCTCAAAAGCATTTGTTGGGGTGTAAGAATTGGGATATTGTTGTCCGAAAAGTCTGAGAAATTTCGGGTAACTATGGCATCAAGTCGCATACGCAGCGCGCACGCAATTTGCAAATTATCTTCAAAGTCGCTGCCTTCTAAAGTTGTTGCTAATTCTAACTCATTTATCCCAACTGATATGACAGACAATTGGTCTAAACTGAATTGAATTGCGTGCCATGCTTTTTCACGTCCAGCATGGCGACGAGTAATGTAAAAAATATCGGTTAGGGAGGTGGCAGTGACGTAAGCAACAAACAAATTGTCAACTTTAGCTTGCCAGAGGGTTGTGGCATCAACACTCCAAGGATGTCGCTCAAGAAACACATCCAGAATCACATTTGTATCCAATAATGCATGAATCATCCGTATTTTTTGATTCGCTCCTCTTCAATTATTTTTTTACATTCTTCGTCGGTGGGTGGAGGAACATCTGTTTTCAAAATCCCAACTACCTCATCAAGTGACATCTTTTGAGCTGGTTTAGGAGGACGCGAAAGTGTCACAGTTTCTAAAATTCGCCGAGCTAAGTCAATACGTGTCTCGATATCCCAAGTTTGCACACGCTCAAGCACTTCAGACATCTCTTTAGAATTCATAATCTAATCTCCGTACGATCACCGAGTAGATAAAAAGGCGATTGCTTGTCCGAACGATTTGGACATGAAAGCAATCGCCTTGTCTACGTTATTACGATATTGCGAAACCTATAAGTACCGCGTTAAACGCTACTCACCCTTTTTGATAGTCAGGCGGTAGTGTTTTCCAATCTTCTTGGTATCAAGAATGTCATGCCCATCATTCGTGAGGCTCTTCGGTACGTTCTCAATCGGTTCACCATCATCAATAGTGATCTCCAAGAGTTGACCGACTTGCATCGTTTCCAACCGAACCTTCGCTTGAACATAGTTGAACGGGCATGCGACACCTTTCAAGTCAAGGCTATCAGTGATCTCCTCAACAGGTTTCTTCTCTTTGACCACTTTCGGTTTCGGGGCAGGACGCGATCTGCGTGTTTTGCGCTTACTCGCTTCCTCTTCTTCCTCCTTGATGCGCATACGATTATACACATTATGCGATTCTTCTACGAAGAGGGTAGCTTCTTCTACGCGGCGGTGTGCCAATTCGTGGTCGAAAGTAGAACTATCTTCTTCCGTGGCTTTAAACAGATGTGCACCGAATCCTGCAAAGAAATTACCGGGATCAAAGAAATGCGTGCGGAACTCATTGACGGTGGTTGCGTTGTCAATATACTGCAAACCTACCGTTGTCAGGAGTCCATCTGCGGCTCTAATCATTGCATCAAAAGCCAGCTCCGCGGAATCTTGATATTCACCCTTTTCCAAATTCAAACCGGATTCATAGATGAGTCGATCCGCTTCTTCCAATTTCATGGAGACAAGTGCTATGACCTCTCCGGCACATTCACCGACACCGGTTTTGAGTTGGTAGTCTTTTGTATCACCAGTGTCCACATAGAATTCTGGTGCTTCCTCGTAGGAAGGAATGGAACGGTACTTGGACAAGATATCTTTGATTTCCGCTTTCCCGAGGCGTGTTACGTAATCGGTAAAAGTTTCGCTATCTTGCCTTTCATCAACATATTTCCCAGTCAATTCCTCAATGAACGTTGGAATATATTTACTGTGAATTTTCCCAGTGGCAAGTCCGTAAGAACTGGCGTTTTCCACCATGTGTCCACCGAGTAGCACAAGATAATAGGGCGCGATATGCCCACCTACTCGTAGCGAAGAACCGAAGAAGCCAATATTCGCAATGTGGTGTTGCCCGCATGAATTGGGGCATCCACTAATCTTAATGCGAAAATCTTTGATTTCATCATGAACACCGGCTTCTATGAAATGGTTTCGCAAGTGTGCTGCCAAACCGCGTGAAGAGGATACACCAAGTTTGCAAGAATCAGTGCCGGGGCAAGCCGTAATATCTACTAAGGATTCTGCCCCCGGATCACCCAGACCAACTGCCTTTAGTTCGCGATAGAGTGCTGGTAAATCCGTCATTGTTACCCAACGTAAGACAATGTTCTGTTCCACTGTGGCACGGATCGTGTCTTTAACATATTTACGTGAAATATCTGCCAAAGCGCGAGTTTGATCAGCGGTAATATCGCCAAGCGGTAACGTAATCGTCACAAAAGCGTAGCCGGGTTGGCTCTGTAATCGTACATTAGATTGATACCACTCTTCAAACCCATCAGGTTTCGTGGTGCCGTTGAGTTGTGTCGGTGGTTTAAGCGGACTTTCATCATAGGCGTCTAAATTATCCAAATATGCTGTCCATCGGGGGTCATGCCGTAGTGTTTCTCGATCTTCAAGCACCAGTTTACGGAATTCCTCAATGCCGTGTTTAGCGATGACAAACTTCAGGCGTGCTTTATTTCGATTTTTGCGTTCACCTAAACGCGTAAATACTCTGCAAATTGATTGCGAAATTGGCAAGAGTTCTTCTGCGGAGACAAAATCATCAAAAACCTTCGCCTGATGTGGCACTGCGCCGAGTCCTCCGCCAACATAAAGTTTGAAGCCGCGTTTGACTTCACCGTCCACCTCTTTAACGGCAGCAACCGCACCGATGTCGTGCATATTTGCTAAGCCGCAAGCGTGTTCTTCACACCCAGAAAATGCGATTTTGAACTTACGACCAAAGTTTTCCGCATCTGGATGTCCTAAAAGAAACGCTGACAACGCCTTAGAATAGGGTGTTACGTCAAACGTTTCATCTTGGCACACACCACTGAGAGGGCAGGCTGTGACGTTTCGGACGACATTACCGCACGCCTCCTTTGTTGTGATGTCAACACTTGCGAGGCGGCGCATCAACTCAGGGGTGTTGTTGATGTCTACGTAATGATATTGCACATCTTGACGTGTTGTAATGTGAATGATGTTGTCTGAGAATTCTTCAGCTACATCTGCCAACATTTCAAGCTGTGCTGCTGTGAGTCCACCGAATGGGATTTTAACACGGATCATCTGCGATCTATCATCGCGCTGTCCGTAAACCCCACGCCGAAGTCTAAATTCGGTAAAGGTAGCTTCTTCAACTTGATCAGCTTGAAACCGACCGAGTTGGATTTCATAAATTTCAATTTCGCGGGCAACATCAGCAGGGATGGTAGATGCATCGTAAGCTCCCGCGTGTTCAATAGCCATTCTATACTCCTTATAACCTCATATTCATTGGGTGCATTAATCAATGTCCGATAACTTTATTTGGGTAAAACTTGTGAGACAACAGTGATGCAAAGGTGCGTGCTATTAGGAACCTTTTATTAAATAAAGTAGTATACCTTAAAAAGCAATTAAAATCAAGTGTAATTTTACATTTAATCTTTTGGGGCATCTCCCCAATCCGGAATTTGGAGTAATGCACCATCTTTAAGAGCCGATTCATGTGCCACAAGTCCCGGTGCACAATACCGAACTGCCTCCCAAACATTGACCCGCGGCAACCGTTGGCGATTGACAGAATCCACAAATTCGTGAACCAAATAAGCGTGCGATCCACCGTGCCCGCCTAAATTATCGACCAGTGCTTCAGGAAGATATTCGTGCATCTGTGTAGGCTGGACGTTTTCTCTACTATGCTTAGTTGCCCACACACTCCCCGCAAGGCTTTGCTCGTAACTCCCTTCAGTGCCGTAGATGCCACTGGCGCGTTCACAACCTGGGTGACCAATCCTCCGAAATTCACAGATTTGCATAGTTGCACCATTGCTCATTGTGAATAGACCGACTTCGTTAGAAAACGGGTTTTTGTGGATTGTGTCCAACCGAAACCAATCATCATTCGGATAAACATAGCCTTGTGCGGAAACAGCTGTCGCGTGTGCGTTCATCACAGAGATTGGAAAGCAGGTAGAGTGAGTCGGATAGTACATAGGGATTCCGCCGCTTTTGTCTATGCTCCACTGTTCGCCCCACCGATTTTTTGCTACATCGTAAAGACCGTGGCTGATGTCATGAAAATACTCCGCGCGACAGTGGACAAATTCGCCAAATGCCCCTTCTGCGGCTTTCTGCCGACAAAAGGCTGCCTCCGGACGAAAATAACTTGTTTCACCGTTCATGTAGATCATTCCAGTCTTTTCAACTGTTCTAATCAACTTTTCACATTCATCTAATGACACAGCTGCAGGCACAGCCGTGTAGACGTGCTTTCCTGCTTCCATCGCTTGAATAGCCTGTGGTGCGTGCATCCAATGCTGTGTGATGATGACAAGTGCATCTAAATCCGATTTGCAGATGTCGTCAAGACTTGAATACGTTTCCGAAATCTCAAAGTCTTTCGCCCATTTAGACAATCGATCCGAACGTAAATCGCATAAGGCAAGCCGATGTACGTCTGGATGTGCTTTATAGGATTGGATAAACGAGGGACCGAACATCCCTAAGCCTACCATTCCGACACTAATACTCATCTGATTACTCCTTACCTGATATTTCTCAATATGGTGCTTAACCTAATCACAATCAACATTATGAATGGATAGCGTTATGAAAATGCTTTTTGTTTTAGTTTTTCTTTACATTTAGCGCATGATATCCCATCCTAAATGATAAAACTTGACATTTACTTTTGAGGAGGCTATCTTATGCAACAACATCTTATCAAATCTGCTATGTATTTTCAAATACTTCTCTTTTCTAACTTTTGGATTTATGGGATGTGCAGAATACTATTTTACACGTCCAAACTTGACAAACAGTGCTGTTTTCTGATAATCTGTAAAAACAACCGTGGTGAATATAGTAAAATTCACAATTACTTGGACATTAGCGGGGTTAGGAAACCTCGCCAGCAGTGGGTGGCGAGACAGGTTGGACATTGAAATAGGGACATATTTACATTTTACTATAAGGAGCTGTGACATTATGAAAATTACAAATATAGAATACCGCACCGTTTCCATCCCGTTTCTTCCAGCAATACAGGAGCATTCAGGGATGGTTTATCCGACTACCCTGATTTGGGTGCATACAGATGAAGGAATAACAGGATTGGGTGAAAGCAATGCTGTTCATAGCGATATTACAGAGCAAGCGGAACAGATTGCTGAAAGATATATCGGCAAGAATATATGGGATTTTGATTTTGCCGATGAAGGATTCACCTTTCAAAGTGCATTTTATGACATAGCAGGACAAGCATTAGGTGTGCCAGCACATAAGTTAATTGGTAGAAAACATAGGGATAGTGTTGAACTCGTTTATTGGTCGCCACCGATGCCGCCCGAAGCAACTGCGGCAGAAGCAGAACGCGCCGCTAATTTAGGTTTTAGAGTTCATAAACTTAAAGCTCGGAGCGCGACTATCGTTGAAACTGCCCGCTTAATCAAAGAAGCATGTGGGCCTGATTTCGAAATTCGTGTTGACCCTAACACTGAATTTGGAGACTTAGAAACTGGGATACGGCTTGCAAATGAATTGCTACCGTATAACATTGAAGTCTACGAAGACCCAATTAAATTTGAAGATTTATCTTGGTACCGTGAACTTAGGAAACGGACAGATGTGCCAGTCGCAAGGCATGTCGGTGGTCAGCAAGAGATATTAAAGAACATCCGTGCAGATGCTGTAGATGCAATAAACACACATGGAAATGTCTCAGGACTCCGCAAAAGTGCTGCTGTTGCCGAAGCGGCAGATATACCGATTTGGGTGCAATGCTTCGCGTTTGGTTGCTGTGTTGCTTCTACTTTTGCTGCTCACATGGTTGCTACAATTCCAAACTGCACAATGCCAATAGATGAATTACCACATATCCGCGTTGATGATTTGTCAGGTGGTAGCATGAACCTTACTAATGGTGCCATCCATCTGTCAGACGAACCGGGATTGGGCATTCATTTGGATATGGATGCTGTTGAGCGGTATAGAATCAAGTAATAATATCTTACATTTTTGTAGAATGCTAACAAACCTATAATTTTGATTTCAAAGTTCCCCACAGGATCGGCAGCTTTTATTGTGCGGAAATTGTCAACAAAAATAACCGAAATTATGCTTTTTTTCTTAAAATTCCTCTGATAAGGGGTTAAATAGCTAAAATAACGATTTTTTCAGCGAGATATACCTATTGCTTGTCAACATATTATTGTAGGTCTCGATTCGGAGATCGCTCCTACCGATGGACTGCTTAGGATAGGAGGGAACTCCGGGGAATGCCACACGCGCATTCATACCCGGGGAATGACTAAAGACGAATGCGCCAAATCAACGGTATGAATGCCATTTAGGCATTTCCCGTATGGCATTCGCCATGATTCATACCGTTGATTTCTTGATTTGGATTCCCGACTCCTTTCAAGACCCATCAATTAGCACTTGATAAAGCACTATTCTTTATTCAATTTGCGTCTGTCCTGTGCTATAAACATTCTGCCCACTGGGCTAAAATATATCTAAATATAGAATAATTCCCTTAAATTGACACCTACCGCAAGACTTAAATTTTCAGTTAACCTCATGAAATGAAAATACTTAAACTAAATAACCTGGCAAATGAAAGATTATTGTTGCTTTTCTATGTACATTGTGATATACTATTAGGTAACCGATTTGAAAGTGCCAGAAGCACTTCGCAACAAGGAGGAACTGTGGCGGACTTAACGCTCTTTTGCGTTTTGAAGAGACCCAGGTATCTTAATGAATAACGAACAGACCCATACAGATGATTCCACCGTTGATGTGGAAGAAGAAAAACAATCAGTTGAAGCCTCAACTGAAGTTACGCACGATGAAGGAAATGAAACAGAAACAGAGGTAGAAACAACTTCTGATAATGCTGAAGCGGAACAATCAGAATCTCCGGTTGATGAATCTGCGCAAGTTGATCAAACTGACGATTCTGTGCAGGTTGCTGAATCTGCTGAAAACGACCTGTCCGAAGCTGAACCTGAAGAAGTTAATCAAACCGCTGAAACCGAGTCTGAGGAGGTAAATCAAACTACGGATACTGAGATCACCGTATCAGAAGTCGAACCCCAAGAAACTACCTCGACTGCCGAAGCCGAAAACGAATCCCCTGAAACCGAAATTGATGAAGTTTCTTCGACTGTCGAACCTGAAAGCGAGCAGGTAGAGGAACAAACGTCTCCGATGAGTCAGGAATCTCTTGAAGAGGCTTATGATAATTCACTCAAAGCGTTTACTGATGGGGAAATTGTCAAAGGTACCGTTGTAGATGTAAATCGTGATGAGGTAATGATTGACATCGGTTTTAAATCAGAAGGTTATATTCCGGCATCTGAGTTCGATTCGGCTGAGAATGATTTGCCGTCGGTGCAAGTGGGCGATGAAATTGATGTCTATATTGTCCGGCGGGAAGATTCAGAGGGGCAAATCGTTCTTTCAAAGAAGATCGCTGATCAAACGTTAGTTTGGGACGAAATAACACAAGCTTATGAAAGCGGTTCACCGGTTGAAGGGCGAATAACGGAGCGGATTAAAGGCGGGTTACGAGTAACTGTAGGATCCTTGAGAGGATTTTTGCCGGCTTCACAAGTAGAATTGCGGCCAATTCAAAATCTTGACCAGTACATCGGCGAAGTTTTTCAGATGAAGGTCATCAGCATGAGTAAACGGCGGCACAACATTGTTTTGTCACGTCGGGCGTGGCTGGAAGCTGAAATGGCAGAAAAGAAAGAGGAGGTCCTAAAATCCCTTGAAGTTGGTCAGCACATAACTGGTGTTGTCAAGAACATTACCGCTTTTGGAGCGTTTGTTGACCTTGGCGGTGTTGATGGGTTACTCCACAAGACCGATATGGCATGGAAACGCATTAATCATCCGTCTGAAATTGTTTCTATTGGTGAAGAAATTGAAGTTCAAGTTATCGCTATTGCCCAAGAAAGCGAAAAAATCTCGTTGGGATTGAAGCAGAAGACACCTGACCCGTGGGAAAACGTTGAGGAAAGATATCCTATCGGTTCAAGAATAAACGGTACAGTCGTGAATATCGTCAACTATGGTGTCTTTGTCCAACTTGAAGAAGCTGTTGAGGGATTGATTCACGTTTCAGAAATGGCGTGGACTCGTCGAAATGTTGCCCCGTCACGCATTGTTAGTAAAGGCGATGAAATTGAAGCAATCGTTCTTGAAATTTCTAAAGAAGATAAACGGATTTCCTTAGGAATCAAACAATTACAACCGAACCCTTGGGAACTCTTGGAACAGAGGTATCCTGTTGGCACTAAGATTACAGGGCGCATCCGAAATCTCACAAATTTTGGCGCTTTTGTGGAAATTGAGGAAGGTATTGACGGATTAATTCATACCTCGGATCTTTCTTGGACGGATCGCGGGACTAACCCACAGGAATTTCTTAAGGAAGGTGATGAGGTTGAGGTCGTTGTCCTGCAAATTGACGCTTCTGAACGACGCGTTTCGTTAGGGCTTAAACAAACACAACCCGATCCTTGGGATGAGGTCCCAGAGAAATATAAGGTTGGTTCTGTCGTGCGAGGACAGATTGTCAATTTGACCAGTTTTGGGGCTTTCACCAAACTTGAAGAAGGGATTGATGGACTTATTCATATCTCTGAAATTGCTGACCGTAGAATAGAAAGACCCGAAGAGGTCGTTTCTGTCGGCGATGAAATAGATGTAAAAGTCATCAACCTTGATCCAAAAGGGAGACGTATCGGCTTAAGTTTAAAAGCAGCTATAGCAGACCAAGAACGAGCCGCGGCACCCCCAGAAGAACAGCAAGAACGTCAGGAACGTCCCCGCCGCCAGCGTCCCGCACCGAAACGCGAACCCAGAGAATCTGAACCTGTAGAAGATACGATTATGGGGACTCTGCTCAAGCAGGAAATGGGAAAAAACAACGTTGAAAATCTTGTGAATTCTCAAGAGACAGAAGATACTACAAGCGTTGAGACTTCCGAAAAGGCTGAAAGCACAGAGACCTCTGTAGACACTGAAAGCACGGAGACTTCTGAGGAGGCTGAAAGCGCAAAAACTTCTGAGGAGGCTGAAAGCACGGAGGCTGAAAGTGCAGAAACTTCTGAGGAGGTTGAAAGCACGGAGACTTCTGAGGAGGCTGAAAGCACGGAGACTTCCGAAGAAACTGAAAGCATAGGGACTCCTGTAGATTTTGAAAGTGTAGAGACTTCTGAGGAGACTGAAAGCGCAGAGACTCCTACGGATACTGAAGATTCTGAAAATTAGGTGTGGTCGAATATTAACACCATATTCCCGGAATTTTTCTGTTAATATGTTCCGTACAATGTTGTTTCCTCTATTTGATCTAACAGAGTACTTCTGTGCAAATTGGTAAGATATGTGTAGAAGTACTCTCTATCATGCCAAACAGATCCTATCCGTTTGGCATGTGTGTAAGAAGAAAGATATGCAGACAGGAGAACCGAATTGAGTCGAAATTTTTTGTTTACGTCTGAATCAGTCACGGAAGGGCATCCCGACAAATTGGCTGATCAGATTTCCGATGCTATTCTTGATGCTATTCTGAGAAAAGACCCCCAAGGTAGGGTAGCATGTGAAACACTCGTCACCACGGGGCTTGCGATCATTGCTGGTGAAATTACCACAACTGCCACCCCAAATCTACAAGAAGTTGCCCGTGAAGTCATAGCAGACATCGGATATACTGATGCAAGTTATGGCTTTGATGCTGAACACAGTGCTGTATTAATAACTATTGACAAACAGTCGCCAGACATCGCTATGGGCGTCAACCCCGGTGGTGCTGGCGACCAAGGTATAATGTTCGGTTACGCATGCACCGAAACATCCGAACTAATGCCTCTGCCAATCACCTTAGCGCACCAATTGACCCACCGTTTAGCACAAGTTCGCAAAGAATCTATCCTTGATTTTATCCGCCCCGATGGAAAATCCCAAGTAACAGTAGAATATGTTGATAATAAGCCTACACGAGTAACGACTGTTGTCGTCTCATCACAGCACCATCCTGATGTTGCAGATTCCGATCTGAAAGAAGGTATAATCGAAGAGGTTATCAAAAAAGTCATTCCTGAAGACCTCATGAGTCCTGACATTATATATCATATCAACCCAACTGGGCGTTTTGTAACAGGTGGTCCCCACGGTGACGCTGGATTAACCGGTAGAAAAATTATTGTGGACACCTACGGAGGAATGGGACGGCATGGTGGTGGAGCACTCTCCGGAAAAGATGCA
Organism: Candidatus Poribacteria bacterium; assembly: GCA_022825825.1. GTDB lineage: Bacteria > Poribacteria > WGA-4E > WGA-4E > WGA-3G > MSPOR6. Next base: position 98,065 of record JAJDWA010000072.1, on the reverse strand, counting down.
ACAAAGGTGGATAGAAGCGCCGCTTATGCCGCACGTCACGCTGCCAAAAATTTGGTTGCTGCTGGATTAGCCGAACGTTGCGAAATACAAATTGCTTATGCAATCGGACGTAAAGCACCAATCTCAGTAATGGTTGACACTTTTGGAACAGGCGATGATGAATTGGCATCTAAATTGGTTAGCCAGCATTTCGATTTAACTCCAGAAGGTATCATTGATAGGTTAAATCTGCGCGAGCCGATATACAGAAGTACCGCTGCTTATGGACACTTTGGTCGTACTGAACCTGGGTTCACTTGGGAAAAAACGGATTATGTCGAAAAACTGAAGGCATAAGGAGAATAATGGACTACGATATTAAAACAACAGACCTTGCAGATGTGGGAAAACAACGGATTGAATGGGCAAACCGGTTTATGCCGGTTCTGACGTCTATCCGTGAACGTTTTACAAAAGAACAACCACTAAAGGGAATTAAAGTTGCCGCGTGTTTACATGTTACAACGGAAACTGCAAATCTGATGCAGACTTTGAAAGCGGGCGGTGCTGAATTGGCACTATGTGCGTCAAACCCGCTTAGCACACAAGATGATGTTGCTGCTTCCCTTGTTGTAAATGATGACATCGCGGTATTTGCTATTAACGGTGAAGATACCAAAACTTACTATAAACACATCCAGGCTGCACTCGCAACACAATCTCATATCACAATGGATGATGGCGCAGATTTAGTGTCACAACTACATTCAGAAGAAACAAATCCTGCGCTTGTTGAACAAGTTATTGCCGGAACGGAAGAAACAACAACGGGTGTTATCAGGCTTAAAAGCATGGCAGCCGAAGGCGTGCTAAGATACCCCATTATCGCTGTTAATGACGCAAACACAAAACACTTTTTTGATAATCGCTACGGCACAGGGCAAAGCACCTTAGACGGTATCATTCGCGCCACGAACCTACTCATCGCAGGAACAACTGTTGTCGTTGCGGGTTATGGATGGTGCGGCAGAGGTGTTGCAAGTCGCGCGCGCGGTTTAGGTGCCAACGTCATTGTGACAGAGGTAACCGCTTTGAAAGCATTAGAGGCAGTTATGGACGGTTTCAGAGTAATGCCGATGCAGCAGGCTGTTCAAGAAGCAAACCTTATTATAACGTTAACAGGTGATATTCATGTCCTCCGAAAAGAACACTTTGAGGTGATGAAGGATGGTGCAATCATCGCGAATTCAGGGCATTTTAATGTCGAAATAGACATTCCGGCACTTGAGGAACTTGCCGTAGAAAAGGCAGAAGCACGCGAATTTGTGGAATCTTACAAACTCGCTGATGGTCGAACACTTTTTCTCATTGGTGAAGGACGATTAGTGAACTTAGCTGCGGCAGAAGGACACCCCGCAAGCGTCATGGACATGAGTTTTGCAAATCAGGCATTATCTCTTGAATTTATTGCCCAAAACCAGCAAAAACTTGAAAATAAGGTCTATGATGTTCCCAAATCTATTGACGAGGAAGTGGCAAGGCTAAAGTTAGCCGCGTTCGGTGTTGAAATTGATACACTCACCCCTGAGCAGGAGAAGTACCTCAACTCATGGGAAATGGGGACATAAGGCAAACTTAGACACTCTCTGAAAACCAATGAAAAAGTCAGAAATCTGGGAGGGAGTAATATTACTTCTTGCCGCGTTGCTTTTACTACCGATATGGTTAGCACAGACGGGAAAAGTTCAATTCTCTCCAGCAATTTTCACGTTTCTTGAGTATTTGCGATATCCACTTATCCTTGTGCTCGCTGTCATTTTTGTGCGTCGTTTGCGCCGAATTATGAGTGCGTTGCGTGAAAACAAAAACCGCCCTGGCACATTTTCGTAAGACAGATGGAGTAAATAATGGGTGTGTTAGTTGTTGGGACGGTTACTTTGGATACCGTGGAAACACCGCAAAAACGGGTTGAGGACGTACTTGGTGGTTCTGGCACCTATGCTGCTGTTGCAGCCAGTTTTTTTGGTAATCCTGTTAGACTTGTCGGTGTTGTGGGTGCTGATTTTCCACAAACGTACGCGGACTTCCTACAAACCAAAGATATTTGCTTAGAAGGATTAACACGCGTTGAAAACGGCAAAACCTTTCGATGGGGCGGTAAATACGCTGAAGACTTTAATGTTCGCGATACGCTCTTTACCGAACTGAACGTTATTGCTGATTACCATCCCGTTTTACCCGACGCCTACAAGGAAACTCCCTACCTGTTTTTAGCAAACGACCCACCGCAATTGCAACTGAGCATTATTGAGCAGGCATCAAACCCTAAACTTGTTGTCTGTGATACAATGGATTTTTGGATACATGAGGAGCGAAAGGCGTTAGAGAAAACAATAGAACGCGTGGACATCCTGATCCTGAACGATAGCGAAGCAAAATTATTGACGGGTAAATCTAATCTATTGCAGGCAGCACGTGTAATCCTACGAAAGGGACCTAATCGCGTTATTATCAAAAAAGGTGAGCACGGCGCAATTAGTATCACGGAGTCATCTTTCTTCAGCGCGCCGGCATATCCGCTTGCACAAGTTACTGACCCTACTGGGGCAGGCGATAGTTTCGCTGGAGGGTTTATGGGTTACCTTGCATCTGTTGGCAATGCCTCGGAAGGTTCAATCCGCAAAGCGATGATGTATGGGACTGTTATCGCCTCGTTTAACATTGAAGATTTTAGTGTTAATCGGCAAAAGTCTGTTCAATTTGGTGAAATTGAGGGGCGGTATCGGGAACTTCAGGAAGCGGTGCGGTTTTGAGATTGTAGAGCAGATTGCATGATATTCCTAAATTTGAAAATAGATTCTATCATAATTACCAAAAACCTGTAAGACCGTAAGTCAATTCAATATGTTCTTTCATTCCCCTATCCGTAACCTTAACAAGATTCTTGAAGAACGTCGCAGTCTCTTGAATGGCTTTACTTGTTAATCGTACCTGCCCACTTGGTGATTGTGTCCAAACGTAAGCTGGTGTATCAGAACCGTGAGCAAAACTATGACGTACCTTTAATATCTCAGTTAATCGTTCACGAATCTGTTCCAGATTCATGTTGCGTTGAGAACTACCCCAGTCGTTAATCGGATCGTATCCAGTGTATCGGCGGAGAATATCGCGTGTATTTTCCCAGTTTGGCGTGTTAAATCTTGTCAAAGCGTTTTCAGCAGCTTGCTGGGCGATTGTATAAACCGCATCAAATATCTGGTTTGCTGGGTCTGAAATCAGATCGTAAAATTCGTCCACCAAGTTGTTTATATATGCGTTCCACGCTGCAACATAAGCCGTAAGTGCTGCGTGATAAAAAACCTGGATTTCATCATGCAACATGGGCCGTAAACGTGTATCTGTTCCTGCTTTACGGAGTATCTTTATATGTTCTGTCGCTGACACATACTTCAATGCTGCTGGTGATTTCACAAGAAACCTTTTATAGATAACTCACAAATTCGGTGAGAGCTTTTCGATAGCGATCTAACGGTTCGGAATTGATTTGAACCCGTTTACCGTGAACATCATGCGGTCCAGGTTGGAGACTCTCTAAAGGAATTCCTTTAACTGTCATGACTACACAAGCACTGTGATAGTCGGGAATCTCTATAAATCTCTCACTCGGTAGGTCTTTTGGGTATGCGTATATCTGGCGATGCTTTTTGTGGAGATCATCTAACGTTGTTTTAATAGATTCACTCACCGCCTCAAAAGCTTTGCTTGCTTTACCACGATAGAGAGTTACGCGATTACTAACAAAGGTGTGAAGTTTTGGAATATCTAAATCTTCATCCTTTGCTCTTTTAGCAAAGTTGATTTTCGCATAAGCATCTATCTTTGGATTGCTTGTACCGTTCATGTGGATCAGTGCTACGACATTTTCTATTGCCCGTCGCGAACTGTCATCAGGTGTAAAAGGCACAATAAGGTTCTCGGCTGCAGCAAGAGCTAATTGGGTATAGATAGCAAAACTCGGATTACAGTCAAGGATAAAAAGTGTGTCTCTGGTCCCACTGCGCTTACGCAGGGCAAATGTTAGGTCTTTAATCCAACTGAGTACCTTTTTCCAGGCATCTGTTGGAATAGCAAGTTGAGATGTCTGGCGTATCGCTTCTGATAGAATCTCAAGTAAATAATCTCCACAAACCAGAAGTAAGTTTACTGGTAGCTTTCTATTGAAATCCCGAGGACGGTAAACATAAGGAGATACGTCCTCAAGAGTACGGAACGGAGAATTTAATCGCGCTTCAAGGTACCCCGCAACTGTTGCACGCGGTGTTTTTCCTATCAGTTTGTTTATCACATCATAATTTTTGCGAATTACATTATAATTCTCGTCGTCGGATATTTCATCGTTATCATCAGTATTGGTTAAGATGTCAGAATTCAGAAGTAACATCTCAGAGACATTCGCCTGCGGGCAAAGGTCTATCACATAAACATCAGTGTCCGGATAAGCTCGGGCATATTCCGTTGCTGCAACAAAGCTTAAGAAACTCTTGCCAACACCTCCTTTGTTATTCCAGAATGCGTAAGCTGTCATAATGCTACCCTCTCAAAAGTTGAAAATGTAATTAATCTTATTAAAATTTTAACACAATTGTGGTGTAAATACAACCTAAAGCACATGCACCGCACGATCACAAACCACCTCAACAGATTCCACCACCATTTTAGAAAGTGGAAGTCATCTTTTTTATTATTCTCAGTGTTTCGGACTCTTCTATCCACCTGGGCATGCATAAACAAACGGACAAATGTACCGAAACGTCCACCGATGTTCGCTTCCCTGTTCAGTAGGTTGATGCAATAAAAAGTATCTCTTGAGCGTCCGACACCCGAACCTATTGTCAGACGCTCAAGAGATACTAACACTCTCCCCGTATCAGTGGTTTTTATCCCTCATCTTGAATATCTATCACATTAAAACACATAGGAATACTGCGTCAACTGTGTAGCTCCAAGTTCGTTAAGGACTCGCGCTACTTTTCAGAGAATCGGTTCGCTCATTGTCCCCCATTGCCACGTTGTTAGGTTGTGGTTTCTGCTTTAATTCATCTACATCTTCAGGCACAACATCCTTCCAATCTTCTAACGCATCCTCTGTTGTGTTTATCTGCTCAGTAACAATTGCGTCAAGCTTGGCACATACTACTCGGAGGTGCTCAGAAGCTGCCGAATCATTTAACGATTTTAACTCTATCGAAGCTCGTGAAAGGCTTGCGTAAAGAGAGGAAAGGCGTCTGAGCGCAGCTCGAGCTTGTGGCTTGATCGTTTCTCTTACAGCATTTTCAACAGTCTTTTGTCGAATCCAGAACGATGCACCGCATCCAGTTGCGAAGAAAATGAGTAGCAATAGGACGCTCTCTAAGCTGGTCAAACTTCGTGTTGCTGTTAGGTACACGAAAAAAATTAATAAACTCAACATACCTAAGGCGATTATAACAACTACAATCCGCTGAACAATTTTCTGTGTATCTGAATTATCTGTTAGTTTATTCATATTAAATCCTTTTGTAGAATAATGATCATGATTATTGAGACTACAAATTCGGTAGCAAACGAGATATTAAAACTAATTACAACATGCTGCCGAATCTGTAAAAAGCTGTATACAATTGTAACATTATGTCTTGTATTCGGTAAAACCATCAAGAAGCTGCTGAAATGTTCTCAGTTGAGATACTCGGACATTCTTTTCATCAACATAAACAAAGTCGTAGGTAGTGCCGCTTTCTATATTACACTATAGTTGTATTATACGCAACCAAATTTCGTATAACACAACCTAAAGCACATGCACCGCACGACCATACGCCGCTTCAGCAGATTCCATCACCATCTCCGAAAGCGTTGGATGTGCATGCACAGTATGTGCAATGTCTTTTGCAGATGCGCCGAGACGAATAGCAACCGCCGCTTCATGGATAAGCGTTGACGCATGTGCCCCCACAATATGGACACCGAGGATATCGCTACTATCCGCATCTGTGACAGTTTTTACGAATCCGTCTGCTTCCCCCATACCTAACGCCATTCCACTTGCAGCATAAGGAAACCTACCTATCTTAACCTCGTATCCCTCATCTGTAGCCTCTTTTTCGGTCATGCCAGCATGCCCAATTTCGGGTAGCGTAAAAACACACCACGGAATCACTTGATAATCCATCTCAGTTGTTTCATTGAGACAGTTTTGTGCGGCAACCTTCCCTTCAGCAGAAGCTACGTGTGCCAACAGATACCGACTTGCCACATCACCAACAGCGTAAATATCAGGAATGTTCGTCTGCATCTGTTCATTCACAACGATTTTTCCGTTTTCTGTGTGGACTCCTACCTTTTCCAACCCTATATTCTCTGAATTGTAACGCCTACCGATAGAGACGAGCATCTTTTCTGCGGTTAGATTTTCACCAGATTCAAGCACTGCTGTAACCCTCTCATCCGACTTTTTGACACCGGTAATTTTTGCCCCCGTCTGGATAGAGATACCTTTTCGTTTCATAAAAAGTTGGATATGGCGAACAACCTGCACATCTTCAGTTGCCAAAATTGTGGGAAGGAGTTCCAACACGGTTACCTTACAACCGAGAGCGTTGAAGATAGAAGCAAATTCACACCCTGAAACACCCCCGCCGACGATAATTAGGCTTTCAGGAACTTCTATGAGGTTAAGAATCCCGGTTGTCGTCAATACATCAGTTTCATCAATTTCAAAAATAGGTGGTTCGGCAGGTTCAGACCCAGTGGCGATAATAACGTTTTTTACGTTTATCTGTTCAGTTGTGCTATCCGATTTACTTACGGCAATTGTGTTTTTGCTAACAAGTGAAGCGTTTCCGTTGATAGTCCGAATTTTGTTCGCCTTAAGAAGTTGTCCAATCCCACCTTTTAGTTTTTCTATTACCTCTGTCTTATGTGTTAATGCTTGTGAGTAATCAACTGTTGGACTTTGGGTATTTAATGCGGGGGTATTTTGAACCTGTTCAGCGAGATGGGCAATAGAAAAAAGGGTTTTCGTTGGAATACACCCTCTATTTAGACACGTACCGCCCCATTCGCCTTTTTCTATGAGGCATACGGTGCCGCCAAGTTGTGCTGCTCTGATGGCAGCGACGTAGCCTCCAGGACCTCCCCCGATTATTCCGACATCATACATAGCCATATCTGCTCCTGTTTTCTGATATGAATATTATTCTATCACAACAGGGTAGGGTTGTCAAGTTGAGCCTTTCAGGGCAAAATTTTGTTGACGATTCACGACATTTAAGGTATACTATTAATTGTAGAAAGAAATTACCGAATTCAGAAATTAAAGGCGAAAATGCCTGTCCGTTTAATATAGACGCGGTATCCGAATCTTTGGACCTTATTTTTTTAATGATACCAAAATTTAACGGATACCAAAAATCTTGATTACTTGGAGTATGAGTTTACAAATGCACGAACATTTATATGAGAAAGATGCCTGTGGAGTAGGTTTTATCGCAAACCGTTCAGGGAGTCGAAGCCATGCTATCTTGGAAATGGCAATACAAGCAGTTACAAATTTAACACACCGAGGCGCAGTTGCAGCTGATGCAAAGACAGGCGACGGTGCAGGCATCTTGACACAGATTCCGGAGAAACTATTTAAAAAAGAATTAGAGACGCTCGGAGTAAATCTAAATTCAATTAATGACCTTGCAGTTGGCATGATTTTCCTGCCGGGGAATGACCCCGCCGCACAAGAACGGGGACGCGAAATTGTTGCTAACATTCTGCAGCAATACGGTTTTCCTCTCTTAGGATGGCGGACAGTCCCTGTTGATGTTTCCGCTCTTGGAGAAAAGGCGTTGGCGACACTGCCATTAATACAGCAGGTGCTTATTGGCAGACCAACCCATATTCCTGCCGACAAGTTTGAACAACGTCTCTATCTTATCTGTAAGGAATTGGAACATCGGATTACAGAAGAGAAACTTGACGAATTCCACATTGCCTCCTTTTCACACCGTACCATTCTCTACAAAGGACTTCTCGTTGCCTCCCAACTCGCAATGTTCTATTCCGATTTGCGGGACGTTGACTTTGAAGCATCTTTAGCAGTTTTTCACCAGCGATATAGCACTAATACCTCACCAACTTGGTCGCTTGCACAACCATTTCGAATGCTTGCACACAACGGTGAGATTAACACATTGATGGGAAATCGGAACTGGATGCGCGCCCGTGAAGCTGAAATGAATTCACCTGTATGGAATGAGGATATCAAGAAACTTGCCCCCATTATCAACCCTCACGGTAGCGATTCCATGAGCCTTGATAACGTGCTGGAGTTGTTAGCGCATTCTGACCGTAGCATCCTCCATTCAATGATGTGTTTAATGCCAGAGGCTTATGAGCAGATACCGGATATGCCTCCTGCGCTGAAAGCATGTTACGAGTACTTATCGTGTGTTAGCGAACCGTGGGACGGCCCCGCTGCTGTGGCGTTTACAGATGGAAACATCGTGGGTGCCAGTTTAGACAGAAACGGTCTAAGACCCGCTCGGTATAAGGTAACTGATGATGGGCTTGTTGTGATGGGTTCTGAGGTCGGAATTATTGAATTGGACGATAGCCGTGTTGTCAAAAAGGGGCGTTTGGGCCCCGGACAGATGATCGCTGTTGATACTGTACGCGGACAATTACTCACAGATACAGACATAAAAACCGAGGTCGCAAATCAAAAGCCTTATGCCAGTTGGGTTAAACAGATCATACGTTTGGATGAACTAAAACCTCTGCCTTTAGGGACGATAACGCCAGTACTCGATAATTTAGAGACACACCAAAAAGCATTTGGTTATATGGTAGAAGATGTGGAACGTTTTATCAAACCGATGGTTTTGCAGGCAAAAGAAGCGGTTGGATCAATGGGAGATGATACGCCTCCTGCTGTCATTTCACGGCATCCACGTCTACTTTATCACTATTTTAAGCAACTTTTTGCACAAGTTACCAACCCCGCAATTGATTCACTTAGAGAACGGTTGGTAATGTCTCTGACAACTTATCTGGGCAAACGACACAGTTTGCTGACAGAGACCGAAAAACATGCCCGAGTCATCCGATTAAATTCCCCAATATTGACAAATGAAGAATTAGAGGCGTTGAAAGCACAAAGTTTACCAGAGTTCAAGCATGCTACTATACCTGTCTGTTTTCCAGTCGATTCTGGGCCACAAGGATTAGAAAGTACCTTAGGCACCTTATGCGAAAAAGTTTCAGAAGCGGTAACTGCTGGAAACACGCTTCTCATTTTAAGTGATAAGGACGTTGATGCTGAATTAGCACCTATCCCAATGTTACTCGCGGTAGGCGCAGTTCATCACTACTTGATCCGAGAAGGCAAACGCAGACAAGTCAGTTTGATCATTGAAGCAGGCGATCCGCGTGAAGAACATCATTACGCTGTCCTACTCGGATATGGGGCTGATGCTATCAATCCTTACCTTGCTTTTTCAACAATTGTTCAACTTGCTGAGAACGATGAATTTGAGGAACTCTCAACCGAACAAGCGATTATTAACTATAAGGAAGCAGTTGAAAAAGGCATTTTGAAGATTATGGCAAAGATGGGTATATCCACCGTGTCAAGTTATCGTGGCGCGCAGATTTTCGAGGCTATCGGTATCAATGCATCGGTTATTGACCGCTGCTTTGCTGGCACACCATCAAGATTAAGCGGTATCGGTTTTGAACACATCGCCGCAGAAACCCTCCATTTTCATACAAAAGCTTTTGGCGCGACTGATGAGAGACAAATCCTACAAGAAGCAGGTTATTTCCGATTTCGCAGAAATGGTGAATTCCACGCCTTCAACCCGACTGTATTCAAAGCACTGCATAAGTTTGTTAAAAGTGGTGAAGCTGAAGACTATACCCAATACGCAGAAGCAGTTGAGGAGGGTGAACCTTCAAGTTTACGGGATTTACTTGCTTTCAAACCGAGTACGCCTATTCCGATTGAAGAGGTAGAACCTGCGGAAGATATTGTCCGCCGCTTTACCACAGGGAGTATGTCTTTTGGTGCGTTAAGTCGTGAAACACATGAAACATTAGCAATTGCGATGAACCGTCTTGGTGCCAAATCAGGAAGCGGTGAAGGTGGTGAAGACAGCGGACGTTTTGAAAAACAACCGAATGGCGATCTTGCATCAAGTGCTATCAAACAAGTTGCATCTGGACGTTTTGGTGTAACACCACAGTATCTTGCTTCCGCGCGAGAATTAGAGATTAAGATGGCACAAGGGTCAAAACCTGGAGAAGGGGGACAGATTCCAGGCCATAAAGTCACACTGGAAATCGCGAAAATTCGTCACTCCATACCAGGAGTCCCATTAATCTCACCGCCCCCACATCACGACATCTATTCTATTGAAGACCTGGCACAGTTAATTTATGATCTAAAACAGGTTAACCCGCGGGCAAAAGTTGCTGTAAAGTTGGTATCGGAGTTTTTGATTGGCACTATTGCATCAGGTGTTGCAAAGGGATATGCAGACGTAATCCAAATTAGTGGACATGAGGGGGGTACGGGAGCCTCTCCGCTGAGCTCAATCAAAAACGCTGGAACGCCGTGGGAACTTGGACTTGCGGAAACGCAGCACCGTCTTGTTGAAAACGAACTGCGCGATCGCGTTGTATTACGGGTTGATGGTGGCATGCGGTCAGGACGCGATATCGTCATTGCGGCTATGTTGGGCGCAGAAGAATACGGTTTCGGCACTACTGCAATGGTTGCAACAGGATGTGTAATGGCACGCCAATGTCACCTGAATACATGTCCGGTCGGTGTAGCGACCCAAGACCCAGCTCTCCGGGCAAAGTACCCAGGCACCCCCGAAATGGTTGTTAATTTTATGCTCGGTGTGGCAAATGAGGTACGGGGAATCCTTGCGAATTTAGGTCACCGCTCTTTAAATGACGTTATTGGTCGTCCAGATTTGTTAGAACTTGCCAACTTAATTGATTATCCAAAAGCAGCAACGCTTGACTTGACTGAGATACTCTCATCTGCTGATCCAACAGGAAAAAGTCCGCGTTATCATCTACAGGAACGAAATGATCGTGTAGATACACCTTTGGACGACCAAATTCTGCAGGATGCTGAAACAGCCATCGTAAACAAAGAACCGATTCAACTGTCATATCCGATACGTAATACGCACAGAACAGTTGGTGCTAAGTTATCCGGTGAAATCGCATTTCGATATGGCGACACACCTTTACCTAAAGAGACCATCCGATGCTACTTCACAGGAAGTGCCGGGCAAAGTTTTGGCGCCTTCTGTATCAGTGGTATTCAATTTATTCTTACTGGTGAAGCAAATGATTATGTCGGAAAAGGCATGGCAGGTGGTGAACTGGTTATCAAACCTTCACCTGATGCTCGCTTTGAGACACATGAAAACACCATCATCGGTAATACTGTGTTATATGGTGCAACAAACGGATTCCTATACGCCGCGGGTAGAGCAGGTGAACGTTTTTGTGTCCGGAACAGTGGCGCAACTGCTGTTGTAGAAGGCGTTGGCGATCACGGATGTGAATATATGACAGGTGGTACTATCGTCATCCTGGGAGAAACGGGACGAAACTTTGGCGCTGGCATGACAGGTGGAAGTGCCTATGTGCTTGACGAAAACCAACAGTTTAGAAAAAAAATCAATCCACAGCTTATTAAGTTAGAACGGATCACCGAAAAAGTGGACGAAGATACATTGGTCGGTTTGATACAAAAACATATTGAGTTGACAGGAAGCCAACGCGCAGAGAAAATTCTTGCAAATTGGGATACGTTCTTACCACTCTTTTGGCAGATTGTTACGCCGCCGCCTCCACCACCACCCGTACAGACTAGACGGGCCCGCAAGAGAACCCCCAAGAAAAAATAGGCTTATTACTTTGCGAGAATAAGGCAGCAACTGCTGCCTTATTCTATTTATAGTGAACTATCTATTTCTTCCCACAGCAACTCTTATGTATTCTATACCTGCTTGTTTAGCAATATCCATGACACGGACAATTTGCTGATGATCCACCTCGCTATCAGCATGAATCATGAGCACGGTCTTAACATTATCTGGTCTCTTGTTGAATTGGTTGAGTATTTCATCAAACTGAACGCGTGTATTATCTAATGCGATAGTGCATTCAGATTCACCAGTTTGCGGGTTAGAGATTTTTATGACAAATTCCTTTTTCGGTTGATAAATTAACAATGCTAATAATGCAGCCACGATCCAAAACACAAGCACCCCGACAATAATTTGAAAATGGTGCTTTTTCATTAGGTATCTCCTTTGTCGTGTGAATGAGATCAGTTCTTAATTTGTGTGAATCTATAAAAGCGCTTAAACCGTATAAACCTCTAATTGAAAATTCAATTAGAGGTTTATACGGTTTAATACAATTATTTCAGAAAATGAAGATCCGAGGGGTAAAAGCAGCAGTTACTGTCTTTTTTCTCTATGACGAAAGTAAGTTACACTTAGCAGTATCTATAAAGGGTAATTCAGTATCGTCATCTACCTTCGTCTTCAGCAACGGCAAAAGCAACTTCAAGACCTTCAATTTTGGCTGAACGCATTTTTGCTCGTTCCACCACGTCAATGACCCGTCCATGTTTCGCGCGTTTATCTGCTTTAATAATCAAGGTGCTAATTTGGTGTTCATGGGCAGCTATAAAAAGCCCCACTTCTTCCAAAGTTTGCATTTCACGATCATCAATAGCGATTCGACCATCACTGCTGATAAACAAGTTATACTTTTTCCTCGGAAATTCGTGTTCTGTTGTGGAATCTGGTAACGTTACACTAAAAGGCGGGGGGACCCGCATGATGGCTGAAACCATGAAAAAAATGAGTAATAGAAATACACAATCAATCATAGGTGCCATCGGGATATCATCGTCACTCGACGTGTTACGTCTACGTTTCATTTGGAGAGCCATAAACATTCTCCTTTCAGTTCACTCAGAACCGTAATCAGATTAGGCGCGTCATTCTCGCGCGGTAATAGCAAACCCAATTTTATCAATACCTGCATCCTTCGCTGTATCCATTACTTTGACAATCTGTTCGTGCAGCACATCTCGTTGAGATTGAATAATAAGCATCGTTTTCTGTTCTTGCGGTGCATTGAGAAGGCGTGAAAACATTTCCTCAAACTGCACAACTTCCCCATTCAAGAGCATCGTACCATCGTTATCACTGGTAGCAGGATTATCAATTTTGACGACAAGCCCCTTGGGTTTATCTTGTGAAGGTTGCCCAGGAGGCGGAAGTTGCACACGGATTCCCGGCATCGGAGCAAAAGTCGTTGATACCATGAAGAAAATCAGGAGTAGGAACACACAATCAATCATAGGTGCCATACTGAGAGTTGGCGGTTTCCGTTCCCGTATGCGTGTCGCCATTAGGCTCAATTTGGCTTCACCAAGTTGTTGCATTTCAAAATCCTCCTTTATGTTAAGGACAGGGCGGGCACAAACAAAATACCCACCCGGCCATGATTATGCGTCTGCTTCGCCAACAATTAACTGGTTAACGATCTCCGTAGAAACCTGAGAGATTTCAACCATATGTCTATTGACCCAACTATCAAAGAGTTGGAAGAAAATCAGACAAGGAATAGCAATTGTTAAGCCACCCGCAGTTGTTAGAAGTGCCTGTGAAATACCACCCGCGAGTTGTTGCGGGTCACCGGTACCTTCAAGCGCGATAGTGGTAAAGGCTGTAATCATACCCGTAACAGTACCAAGTAGCCCGAACAGCGGTGAAACGACAGCAACTGTTCCGAGGACAGGCAAGTTTCTTTCTAATTCCGGGATTTCAAGGAGGCTTGCTTCTTCAATCGCTTCCTGAATTTCCTCTTTTGTAATATCCCGTTCCTCAATTTGAGCCTGGCTATATCTAAGCAGGCCAGCTTTTAACACGTTGGCGAGCGGACCTCCCGCTTCTTCACAAGTTGAAACAGCTTCCATAATGTTCTCTTTCCGTAATGAATCTGCAATACTTGCTATGAACTGCTCAGTTCCAATTCGTGAGCGGCTTCGAACAAACGTGAAAAGTCTTTCAATAATAAAGGTTAATGCGACAACAGAGCAGATAGCTAACGGATAAAAAACGAACCCAAATTTCTGGAAAAAAGACACGATGTTATCTTTTTCTCTCATTTTGATCCGGTCATATATCTCACCACCAGCAGCAACAACCTTCGATTTGCCAATTCGGTCTCCGTAACCATCCTTAGAAACACTAATCGTATAACGACCAGGGGGAAGACCGGTTTTTTCATAATAACCGTCTTTATCTGTTGTGACTGTATAATTTTGATCATCGCCACTACTTACGATTGTAACGGTTACACCCTCAATCGGTTTTTGTTCAGTGCTCGTATCAATAACTTCACCCTTAATCGTAGCGCCATTACCCACCATTTCCGTGTCTTGAGCGTCAGCAGTATCAACATCCGGAGTTTCCGCTGCTTCTTCATCTTGGGCCATAACGATGCCTACAGACATAAACATACAAGCAACAAACATTAAAATTAAACTTAAACGAGTCATTCGTTCTGGTTCTCCTTTAGTAAAATGCCAATTCGGCAATAAGTTTTCTAAATTCTATAGAAGTGAAATGTAATATGTAAAAGGCACGTGTCAAAAACGTGCTACAGTCTATAAACTATTTCTGAATTATCAACACCTGAAAACTTCAAAAGTTACGCTTTTTTTCAGGATTCCCTAATATTTTTTCAAGTTACGATTCTAAACAGTAAATTTAGGCTATAAAAACCTAAGTAATTAGAATTTACACTTTTGCTAATGAGATAAAGCATTAACAAGTTGCTTTATAGCAGTTTGCTGGACACGATTGATTCGCACCCAGCAAATACTAATGGTCTTAGAAACCCATCATTGCTCGAACAAACGTAGTATTACTCGTTGTGTGTTGAAGCAGGATGGTAGTTCTCCGATAACCCGCCAGAATAACAATATTGAAACCTAACCATTCACCTTGGTTGATAGCTTGGATTTCGAAAATTCGAGTTCGCAAATCCGGTCGGTAAATAGGTGGAACAGGTTCATCTGGCGAGAAAACAGTAAGATAATTTCTGAAATTGTTGTCTCGGTTAGTAAACTTCCTATATTGGAATCCACCAAGAATGTTCATGCTTGGCGTAAACTGATAATCAAGGCGTACGCCAAGGACATCTTCGCGACTTCGGCGATTGAAGCGTAAGTACTCAACCGGTTTAGGATCGGTAGGAACGTAGAAACGTGAGTTCAGTGCGTCCCCAATTTCTTCAGCGCTCCTGTCGAAGGCACGGTCCCAAATATACTTAACCATAGGCGTCAACGTAAAATCTTCACCAATTCTTCTCAGAACAGGAAGATCCCCAAGTGGAATTTCATATCTTGCCTTCAAAATTGTTTGCTGGCTACGTATGTTTCGCTCGGGATAACGATGATTCGTCCAGTTATCAGGATCATATATTAAGCCGGTATCAGCTGGGTCAAGCGCGTTAATGCCGTGATCTGGATAGAATGGGTATTCCCGTCTTTGACCACTCGTCCGAACTTGCTCATCGGGCACCATGAAGTCAACGCGCTCATCCGGTTCGAACAAATCTGCTGCCTCGTCAAATTCAATATCTAAGAAGAGAGCCTCCTCTGGATCCAGTTCAAATTGTTTTTGCAAAACAACGAGGAGTTTCGCTTCTAATGTGAGGTTAGGCACTGCAGTATAAAGGAACTGAAGCGTTGTTGTATTTACACGGGCGTTATAGTAATCAAGTTCGTCAGTAATTTGAATTGGGTCAAAATCACCAACAAGCAGGGTGATCGTATAATCCGGAATATCGTCTCGGACACGAACGAATCGGTTTTGGAAAAGAATGGTTCCAAAATCAGGGATGTCCCGTTGATAAGTTACGTGTAGGTATTTAGAATCATTTTTTCGCCGACTTGAAATTTCACTTTCGTTTAACCACCCTACTTGAACAGAAAGATTATCGAGTAGGTCGTATGCAGCTTTGAGATGATAACCCTCACGGTCTATACCGTATTCATATTGTGGTTCAAAATCATCCTCAAGCGAATCGATGGTTCCGTTATTATTCAAATCGATCAAGTCAGAAAAGATAGGTGGATCAGCCTCAAAAATGAGGAAATCTTCTCGGAAGTCTAATACTCCATTCTGATCTCGGTCATCAGCGCGTGGGAGGACACCGTCAAAGTCATCATCATCAGGCCAATCATCATCATCATCATCGTCCTCAATAAGCGCATAATTGCCCACGTCCCAAGGAGGTCCCTCAGCTGCCCCCGCCTGTTGTCGATCTGGCGCGTAAATTTGGTCACGATCACCGTTAGCACCAAAATTCAAATACGTAGTCGTGTAGCCTGGGTCAATGTGGTATAAGACACCTTCCAGGTAAAGTTTTCCAAAACGTGATTTGAGTTGAACGAACCATGCCGTTTCTCTATCAAGTTCTCCATCTCCACTTTCATCCGTACCATCTCCACCGAGCAGTGCCTCAAAACGTTCACCCTCAGTTTCTGAATATGTAGGTATGCCGTTTGAGTCTACTGGCAGTTGGGTGGCAGGATCAATTGAAATACCAGTTGGTTCTTCACCATCTTCGGTAGTAATAGAAGGGCTGAGACGGCTAAATCCCGTCTTATCTTTCGAAATAGTAGGATACTGTTTGTATTTGCCGTTAATAGAATAGTGTGCTCTTACAAAGACATTCCCGACAGTACCTTCAAGGTCTAAACCGTAGAGAACCGCAGCACGGGCGGCACCGTAGCGATATCGGACCTTGCGAGGTCTTCCTTCACCTTCCCAAGCACTCGGATTATCTAAGAGGTTCGCCCGGTCGCTTGTATAATCAGCAGATTGCCCATAGTTACCGGGGGCCTCAATGATGTCACGATACGGTATTTGAATATGACCATCTTCAGTCTTAATCCATTCTTGAATTTCAGGATCTGACTCAGCCATGTTTGCTTCACTAAATCCGATTACAGCAATATTGTAGTCACCCGCGACGATCATCTCGAAATCAACAGATTTTACTGTGCGCGGGTCAATATCGTGGTCAGCAAACACTAGGTCATACTTCATTTTGTTGAATCCATCAACGATTTTCCATTCACCATCAACAGAATCACGCACTTGATCAATAGCAGCATCAACAGATGTAATATCGTCAACGGTAACCTGAATCTGTTGTGATTGTTCAGGTTGAAGAGCAGGTTCGTATCCTTGTTCTAAGTCTTCAATGGATACATCTTCAAGTGCTTGTGTGACAACGTTGATGACCATTGCTTTGACAGCAGCCCCAACACCGCCTTGAATATTTTCACCATGTAGGTTTGGATCATATCCATCAAAGTCGGTAATCAGTGCAACGTGGTTATCTTCGGGAGAGTCATCTCGGAAGACAACTGTAATGCTTTCTGGGGGAGTATTGGCGACAGTTCCCATCAATGGATTTTCAACACGTTCAGGGTGTTCTTTATGCAAGTTCACATAAGTAAACCCGACACGGAAGATATCACCCAAAAGTCCTTGTCCCCGGAAACCGACAAGCCGTGCGTTTTCAATATGACGAACCCCCGCATCATCGTTCAACCCATTTCTACGACCAATTCCTCCCGCAAGACCGGGTTGAATATCTGACAATAGAACAGGATTTGAAATACGTGAGTTGAGAAGTGTGAAAAGATGACGTTCTTGCGCAAAAGAGAGGTCCCACCGGAATCCATCAAACTCAGTTTTATAGATGATATATCGATTTGGGAACAAGGTAGAAGGTTTGATCCGCAGGTGGTCGCCGATCGCAAACTCATTATATCTACCTCGGTAGGCATCTTCTGTTAAGATAGTATGATCCAATTGAAGTGCGTAACGTACAGAGTCAAATTGGCCTGTCCATCCGACAATCAATTCACCATTCTGATTGAACGCTTTTCGTTCGCGGTAGGTGTTAACTTCACTACCTTCCAAAAGCTCTTTACCAAACAGATCGTAGAAGAACTGTGGTTCTTCCTCTAATTGGAACCGATCTGAGAATTTTGAGTCCCCCTCAATTGTAGGCAAGAGAGGTTCTTGCGGTCCAAGGTTTTGTGCACCACAACCGTAGAGCATAAAACCACATGGGATGCAAGTCACTACAAGCAAAACATTGATCATGCGTTTTAACTTGTTCATTAGTTAATATTCCTCCTTAGGAAATAATTATTTCGAATATTAAACATTACCAACTTAGCAGACAGCTGCCGGGTTGGATGTTCGAACTCCGAAAACCTTAAAATATGGATTTAATCTATGGAACATGTAAACAAAAAGAACACATATCCGTTTTTATCTGTAAAAAACCATCCATGTAAGTCGATTTAAGACTTTTTTGGTTGGTTATACACCTCTGCCCACTAAATTTGAGAATATTGACTGGCAGAAATTTAGATTCTCCCCATAATTTAAGAGTGTTTTGGGGAAATTCCCCGCAAAACCGCTATTAAATGTCTATAATAACAAAGATATAATTTTTTGTCAAGTTTTGACCAAAAAGATAAAATTGTACTTTATAATTCATGTGAAATCATATCACAAATGTCATTATTTTGCAACAACAAAAAATAAAAATTTCAGAAATTTCTATACCTAAAGTGAGCTCGGTATAAGATATAAAGTTCTTCAGGCTTTGATTTTATTCTTAATAACCACGGTAGGTTCGGTTTCCCAACCGAACCTGGTTTATCCTGGCAACGACAGGCACGTTTTGTGTCTGACACGGAGCGGTTAGGAAATCGCACCTACCGTTTCTCAAATTGCTTATCCCGAGATCACGTTATATCTATTATAGTCCAACCTAAAAACATGTGAACACTCTCCTGGTAGGTTCGGTTTCCTAACCAATTCAGAATACCATACGCGTATTCTGACATACCCATGTCCCAGACCCATCGGGTGCGATTAGGAAATCGCACCTACCGTAGTGTCCAAATAATTATTGGTTTCACTATAAAATTAAAACAAAAATGGAAAATTGATTCAGCTTTGAGACCTACTTGCAGAACTCTTAAAATATTCAATTAACAAGGCAAGAGTTACGCTCAAACATAATCCGACAACACCTGAAAGGATTACAATCAACTTAAATTGTGGACTAACCGCAACCTTCCTTGGAACCGCAATATCAACAATTTCAATGTCCCCCTTCTGAAAAGCAGGGACACCAGAACCAGCACTTAAAATCTCAGATTCAAGATAACGTTTTTCAATCTCTTCTTTGAGCGTGCCAGCAAGTTCAATTTTGGTACGCAACTGTGTGAAGGTATGTTGATTTTCTGGAATTTGGTTTAGTAATTTTTGCAATTGGCTATACGTTTTTTGCAATTCTTTTTTTAGTTCTTCTGTCTTATTTTCATAACCTTCAATAGTTGGAGGCAACTCAATTAATTGATTTTGTATGTAGGTATAGTGTGGAGAGGTGCCATAGGTGGTGGCGGTAGCCATTTGTGGTGTGTTTTTAGCCTGCTTCCGAATTTCAGCAATTTGTGCCTCTTGTCCACTGAGTTCATGCGAACTTTTTCCAGCTTTTTCAGTGTCGCCAATACGCTGAGATTCCAAATCAGTTAATTTCTCACGCAGATGTAGCCAGAACGGATTGTGGTTCCGAGTTTCCGAAATTTGTGTCTGTTGTGGGAGATTTTCTTGCCGGTTTTTGAAATGGGTAAGACGGCCGCGGACAGTATGGAGTGCTTGTTCAGAGGTACCGAGTCGTTCCTGTAAATTGCGATAATGCTCCAATAAACTTGCTAACTGAGGGTACCACGTCTCTGGACTTCCGTTTTCGCGAACAAATTCGAGGGTTTCGTCTGTAAGTTGTAGAATTTCCTTATCAACATCTTTCCGTTTTTGTTCAAGGAGACTTTGATGTTTTGCCAATCTTGTTTTTTTATTTTCACTTCGTAATGTCTGCATGTCTCGTGCCAATTGATTAACCAAAAGTGCCGCGTTACGTTCGCCACCTTCGGCTTCGGTTAATTCAATTGACAAATCAATGTAGTCAGCATCTGGGTGAATTTGTGCCCTTAACTTCCGTTTGAGATTTCCTATGCTTGGTAGAGACTGTATCCCTACCAAGTCATTTTCTTCCAGGTTCTCAACCGCAGTGTTTAACATAGATTCTGTGGAAAATCTTTCACTAATTGTTGCCATTTCTCTCCGATCAACTCCACCTGAAAAGACTGTTTGGAACAAATTGTTGGAAGAGAGAGGTGAGGCGGTATTAGGTTGGACAAGGTGCAGCCGCGTGGAAGCAGAATAGGTTTTAGGTATACGCAGTGAAATAACAAGCGCAGTTCCTAAAACCAATAAAGTGCTTAAGCAGATAATAAAATCGTACTTACGTATGAATTGCAAATAATCATGCAACGGTTCCTCTTTTTGAGGCATGAATATTATTTTCGCCGAAAATCGGTGAAAATCGTCCTCCCTTTAACTCAAATTTCTGTTAGGCTATAGGTTGTTAGCAATACGAATTTCTTCATCGTTGAAAGCTTCGTCATGCCATTCAGCAATACGCCATTCACCTTCTCTTTTTTCGAAAAGAAACAGATTATCGCCTTCTGCGAACCAACCAGTAAATCCACCTTCAAGGGATTCCCCATCAGCAACGAATCCTTGGATTCGGTAGTGATTGCGGACTTCGGCTTCATCGCCCTCCTTATTTACAACTATTTCTGGTGGAATAGAGAGTTCAATCTCAATATCCTGAAATCTACTAAAGACGCGAATGGCTGAATCCCGTTCATCCCGGATATCATCAAATATTAAGTCATCAGTTTTATCACCATCTGTTCCCATATCTGAAACGTATCGGAAACCTTCAGGCCAGTAGGCGCTCATATAGGTTTCTACATCTTCAGTTTCATAACCTTCGCGCCACCGTTTTAAAACGCTATTAATTGCCAAATAGTCTTCGGGCTGCACTTGATTGAATTTGTCAACGTCGCCGCACCCTATAAAACATGCTACTAAAATGAGCACGCTACTTATTTTTCCTAATTCCTTTAACATGATATTTTTCTCTAAATTAAAATGTTTTCACGACTCCTAAATAAAGTCGTGATGGAGTGATTCCAACTTGGATCCCCAATTTTTCAATTTGCTGCGCATCCTTTTGAATTGAGCGGATTTGCGAGTTTGCATTGTAAAAATTTGCACTGACATAAGAATCAATAATGCTATATGCCCATAGACCGATACCTGTATAAATAAAAAACATCCTGAGCTTATATCTTTGATTCGCTTTGTCGTAACTTGTGAACAAAGTAGCATCATCCGGATCAAAACTGGCAGTGGTTATATAGTTATTATATTCTGTTGCAAAAGATTGGTGTGCCAGAAATGCACCAACAGCT
The DNA here is from genome assembly GCA_022825825.1 of Candidatus Poribacteria bacterium. Classification (GTDB taxonomy): domain Bacteria; phylum Poribacteria; class WGA-4E; order WGA-4E; family WGA-3G; genus MSPOR6. The sequence goes on along the minus strand of JAJDWA010000072.1, from coordinate 76,581 downwards.
GAACTGCCGATGCCGAGTAAGATAAGGCTCCCACGAAAATAGTTACGGCTATGGAATTGTCCCCATCCCGGAAAAACAGTTGAACGGACCACAGTTCCAACGGGAGAAATTAACCGTACCACTTGCTCAGATTCCGTAGAAACAACTTTATTGTTAGCCTCTTCAGCAAAACAAAATTCTATACTTAATAACAAAATCAAAAGTATCAATAAAAAACGCATCTATTCCAAATCTGTATGTCTTGAAAAAATAACTCGAGAAAATCACTCGCGAAGTCGTAAAAGTCTTATGCCAATTAACGTGATCCATCTTAACTAAGTGTGCGGTTAGGAAACAGCATACACTTTAAAAAAAGATAAATTCCCTTAATTTGGTCTTACTTTCTCATTCCAACCTACGGATATACTCAAACTATTTCACATTAATATTATTGTTGACAATGCCTTGCACAAATTGCACGAGGCATCGTCAACATCAGATAACCCAATAACGGACGCTATTTTATCTTCGTTTTGTCCGCGCTGTTGTCCGACTCCGATTTTCGTTTTTATCATCATCGTCATCATTACTACTTGAACTGGAACGAGTCGTAGTTGTTGGACGTGTTCGAGAACTGGAAGACGATGGAGTCCGACTAACGCTTTGTGGTTCAGTGCGTGATGTGGTCCTTGATGTTGTAACAGACGAACTTCGCTGTTTTGTTCGATCACTACTGCCTAAACGCGAACTGGACGAAGAACTCGTACGACTTGAAGAAGATACCGATCTCCTGTAAGGTTGAGAAGATCTATCCGTAATTGATGAAGTGCTACGCCTACTGGTATTCACCCGTGAGCGCGAATTTAAGAGAGAACTTCGTTGTCTATCCGTTGTTTGGGTTGAAAAACGAGAACGACTACTATAAGTCCGAACTGCATCGTTTTGTCGAGTGGTCGATCTGGTAGCTATCCGTTGTTTCTGTGAAATTATTGCAGACCGGGTAACACGTTCAGTTGGCGAAGGTGCTTGCCTGCGGTGATTTTCAATGACGACACGGACATTGTTTTGAATTTGTGTCCGTTCTGAAGATCGCGTAGGCACTGCTAAACGGCTGCGAGAATACTGTTTACGGGTTGTTTCGTGTTGCGCACTCCACCTATTTAATTGCGTCCGCTTACTGTATACTGGCGTGCCCCTACTGGAACTGTAAACACCGTAATAAGGTGTGTGGTAATACGAATAACGAGCTGGATGATAGGTGCGATAACGACCTAAATAACCGCCATAATGGCTGCGGATAGAGAGATAATGATGATCATAGATCGGATAACTCCAACACAGATAGGAATTGTATCCACTTGTGTAAAAAATGGGACCATCATAGAAATAGAGATAGGTATACCGGTGCCAAGGACGCCAACGGTAGGAAGACCTATAGTGTTGAACTACGCGTACCTTTGGGGCTCGCCGATAAGTTGAAACTTCAATATATTCAACATCAAGCTGTTCGCCACCTTCAGCAACGACATGAAGCTCCATCCACCCATTGTCAATGTGTCCAGCGACAGGAATTTTGATGGTTTCTGAACGGTTTTTTGCGCGAAGTACAAACGTGTCACCATACCTTGTTTCAGAAGCATTTTGGTCATGGTAACCACGACGTGTCGACTCTCGTTTCGTATTACGAATCCATACACGCCCAGCAATCGGTTCATAATGGTCGTTAATCTCAAACTTATTCGGCTCGCCTTTATAGCGAACTACAATTTCAATAGATTGCGCGTTACGCGGAATTTCAAACAGGTACACACCACTTGCGATTGCAAATTCATAATTGTCAGCATCTCTATAGGAATTTGCCCAAGCAGTAAGCCGCATGCCATCTTCAAAAATAGGACTGGCAGTAATTGTGGCATTGCCGCGCTCTATCCATTCATCTACATCATTCGCGACCCGATGTTCACGACTTAATCGGTCCGCGTAATAACCGTAATCGGCGTAACTCACTGTTGCTAACGTCCCAATTAGCAAACAGCTAAGGAGTCCTGCGATTGTAAAAGTGAAAATCCGTTTCATGATGAAAATCCTCCTATTAATGATCTTAAACCAGCAGGGTTAGCCGTTGGTTGGTAAAACTCAATTATAATATGCTATTCTTCTCTTCTATTCGTATCTCGGTTAATTTTGTAAATTAGTCTCTGTCTTAAGTTCTTTCTATCTCAAATATAAAATAACTCTTTAGTAATTTATTTTCAGTTCCCAATTGTATAATTGAAAACATTATACAATTTCTTACTATAATTGTCAAGGATAATTTTGATTGGAAAGTAGAATTTTCTAACTTAGTGTAAATTATAACTTATGTGTAAGTTTAATACCACGTTTTTGCGCCTGCTCACGCGCAAGGGGCGTTATAATGGATGGTTTAGTGTAAACCAACTCTTGAACATCGGATGCCAAATTTGCTATAACATTCGCACTTATGATGGGAGTTTCTATACTTACACGATTTGGTGAATTGCCTTCACGAACTGTTATTGCAATTTGATCCACTGTTACCCATTTAACGCCAAATTCAGTTAACGCGTTTACATGTGCTGGTTCAATTTGGTCAAGCGTGAGTGATTTTTTATCTACATATTTCCTTGGACTTGAAACGTCCGATGCTGCAATAACCCGTTTTCCGCAACAGAGCGCATGATAAACCAAATAGGTACAAGGGGTATCAACTAACTTCAAAGCAAGCTTTCCCGCCATTGGATAGGAAAGCGCGGGTAAAACAATCTGTGAATAATTTTCGACAAAAGAGGGTATATCAGTTAAATCGTTTTCCAGCAGGATGTTATCTTCATCAAACGTTGAATATATCGGTTCGAGATTTACTGTTTTAGTTGCAAGTTCGGATAGAATAATTCGAATTTTCCATCCTTCTTGCATACACGTTTGGAATTGTTGAATGACTTGTTCTAATGGGAGTTGTGTAGCACCAAATATTGCGAGCAGCTGTTCTTTAGGTTGTTGGGTGTTATGTAGATGCTCTTGGAGCACCCGCTCAACAATTTGCTCAATTTGGGTAATCTGTTCTGGCGTCATATTTCGTCGCGTAGCAGCTCAACGGCTTCGCCACCTTTCAATCCTGCGGCATTAGAATCATCAGTATCCAGATGCATCTGGAGTACATAAGATTCATGAATTTTCGGACGAATATTCTCAAAGATTAAGGCACGCTCACCGGGAATGCGAATTTTTAAAAGGTCTGTTTCTTTAATACCGAAAGCTTCAGCCTGCTCAGGTTTCATGTGAATGTGCCGCGCCGCACAGATCGCGCCTTCCTCTAAATATACACTTCCAGCAGGCCCAACGAGGGTTATTGCTTCAGCACCAGCAAGATCACCCGAATCCCGAATAGGAGGATTCAAGCCAAGGCGAATTGCCTCTGTCTGTGCAACTTCTACTTGCGAATAATCTCGGACAGGACCAAGAATGCGAACATGTTCAATGGCACGCATCCGCTTTCCGACAATTGTGACAGTTTCATTCGCCGCAAATGCTTCAGGTTGGTACAGCGGGGCATAAACAGTAAGCTGATGTCCAGTACCGTAAAGGATTTCAAGGTCTTCCTGGGTCACATGCGCATGCCGAGCAGAAACCCCAACCGGAATTTTTTGCTGTGCTGTAGCAACATCACACGCACGGTTACCCGCATCGCAAGTCCGTAGCGCACACCCACTGCAAGATTGATCGTTTGCCAATTGACTTACTACACGGCGGGTAATTAACTTAACTAAGTCTTGATCATGCATTTCAACTTTGTTTTATTGAGATTTAAACATCTTCAGAAATTTTAAATTATGATTCGTTGTCAAGTCAGGATAGTTTCAACTTCAGCATGTGGACGTGGAATTACATGCACTGAAACAACTTCTCCCACACGGGCGGCAGCTTCTGCACCAACATCTGTTGCTGCTTTCACAGCACCGACATCTCCACGCACCATCACCGTAACATAACCAGCACCAACTTGTTGGCGTCCAACAAGCGTCACATTCGCAGCTTTTACCATCGCATCTGCAGCCTCAATACTGCCAACCAAACCTCTTGTTTCAACTAAACCTAATGCTTCTCCAGTCATATTGATATTTATTTCCTCCTATTGAAAATTCTGAATTTTAACGTAAGCTGACTTATTAGATGCTCACGTTGTAAGTTGTGTATCAGCCTCTTACCGCCGCCACAACAACTTTTTTATACCCTTTCCTACAAAGACAACGCCTTGCCCAATTTTCTTCGGAACATAGGTCACAACGGCTACTGCCTTTTTTAGGATATGAACTGCTTTGCCATCATTATCTAACGAAAAATTCACTCCTGCAGACCACCCGTGTTGTTTACCGTCTGGGGTATGCTCGTTGCGAACTGTCACCTGAGTCCCTTCGTCTAATTGCTTGGTCAACACTTGATGGTACCCTTCAGCGGTAAATTCTTTGTAGACATTTACTTGTGGTTGTTCCTGTGCATCCGTTTCAGGCTTTTCCGTTTCGTTTTCATCTGTTTTGGCAGAACAATTACAGGTATTTTCTTTCTGCTTTTCGTTTACCTGCTGTTGCTCAATTTTAGGTGTTGATTGTTCATCCGCTTGGATTTCCACAATTGGAACTAAACATCCACCGATGATAAAAATCAAACCGATTATTATGCTTATCAAGTTGCGATACATATTTCGTATACCTCCTTGGTTCGGGCCACTGCCGTAATAATGATATAATTATATTGAACTCAGGGATATTTTAGCGTCTATTTATAGTATATCAGAAATTCTTATTTTTTTCAAATAAAATTGGGCGAAAAGCTCGGACACCTTTTCTATATCATTCATCGCTTTATCAATATAGTTACTTTTTTTATAAGCGACTGCGCGCCAAAGATATATCGGAATTAGTTCGTGTGCTTCGTTTTGCCAGTTTTGAATCGCATCAGTTAGTAGGTCAATAGCGTGTGAATAGTCGGTTTCTTGCGATTCTTGCTGTTTCAAATGTCCATAAATGTCACCTCGATTAAGATACGCTATAGCAAAACGCGGCTGCATTTCAATGGCTTTATCAAAATCAACTAAGGCGAGCTTTAAGGTTTCATCCTTTTTGTCTAAATGTAGAAACTTTTTACAATATGCCCTGCCACGGTTGTAGTAGGCAATTGCACTGGGATGATGCTTAACGATATAAAGATAGTCTGTTATAGCCTCGTCAATTTTACCGATTTCAAGATAAACTTCTGCCCGTTTTGACGTGACACGTACACTTTTTCTTGTTTCAAGAGATGCGGTGTAATCAGCAATTGCATTTGGAATATCACCTAAAGCAAGGTAAGCATCGGCACGCCCAGCGTAAGCATCGGCAAAAAATCTTTTGAGAGATAAGGTTTGGGTGTAGTCAGCAATTGCGTCTTTGTAACGTGTAAGTTGATAGTAAGCAAGCCCACGTTTAGCATAAGCCTCAGCATACTTTGGCTCAATCTCAATGGCGTATGTCAGTGCAGTTATGGCTTGATAGTTTTTTCCTTTTCTAAGAAACTGAGTCCCGGCCATCAGATGTTTTAAGGCTTTGCTATCTACCCCTTTCAGTTTTTCCCAAGTAACAAAACGTGAGGCAAGGAAAATGGTCAAAATCAGCACAGGGGTCATAATGTAAATCAACGCACGCATATAATAAGACTCTTCTTGTACTATTTCGGATAGAGTGGGTGAATATTAACACCAAATTTTAGCTCATCAACAGAAGCATACGTTTTGGCTAAGTCAATTTCGATATAGGTTTGTCCGCCACGAAGCCCACCGTAACCAGTAGAAAAAATGAGTTGTTTGCCGCCAAGTCGGGCGACTCCATCCTTAATATATTTTCGTGGAAAATAACCGATAGGTGTATGTCCAACGACAAGAAATTTAGCATTGAGGAACTTTAGAAAATTTTCAGTATGTTTCAATGTATATCTACCACCAAGTACGGCAGCTGGCCTGTCCCAAAGTAACTCGTCAAGTGTTTTGGGGCCGGGGTCTATGAGATCTTCTAAACTTATAATAGAACGCGCTGGTCCTGCGTGAACGGCAACAAAACCATTTTTGCCAACGACGACTGTTGGAAGATTAGTCAGGAAATTGAAGTGTGTATCGGTCATCCGCTCAATAAAATTAAACTGTTTATAGTAACTACCGTTTATACTGTTGTACAATTTCCGAATAAATGCCGAACGATTTTGATCTGTCATTCCATGCTTTTTCATCATAGCGTAGGTATCTGCTGCTGCGAATTCATGGTTTCCTCTAATATAGATGAGTCTATTGCCTTTATCTCCAAGTTGCCGCTGTATCTCAATCACGCGGTTAACTATTTGGACATCGCCGAAAGGAGGCTTAGGTTCTTCATCGGGTTTATAGTCAATTGAATCTCCGAGCATTATACCGTAAACATCCTCACCCGCTTGGATACGTTCAACAAGTCGGGTTTGTTGTAACCACTGATTAAAATCGTTCCAATGCGCGTGTAGATCAGAGACAATATAGACAGTGCCGTGGTCAGGTAAAACAATAATATGACCATCGCGTGTAAGTTGATTAGGATATTGTGAAATATGTTTAGGTTGTGCGGTTGCTATCATTGTGAAACAGAAAAACAAAAGCGTTGTGTGAATTAGGGTACTGTTCATTGTTTTACTCTCTGAAGAATGGGTCTACCATTTCTTCTTGTTGTGCAAGTTTGTTGAGTTGTTTTCGCCTACGATTCCAACAGACGAAATAAGTAAGAAGGAATAGTCCTCCGAGACCACCCCAAAAAACATAGGAACTGGACAAAAGGGCTGCCCAATGATAACGTTGCGGTAAAGATTCTCGCCACAGTTTATCAAAAGTATCAAGATTATAACCAAGAACTGCGTCAAAAGCAGCATTGAGATTCATTCCAGTATGCAGTTTATCAATAATTGACCATAGGGCCTCGCTACCATTGACTTTAACAAACCAACGGAGTGCGTCCTGGCTTTGGGCATAAGCCAAATCTGCACCTGGTGATGAAAGCGGAAATTTTTTTGTTAATTCGTGGAGCGGCATAATGGATTTTGTAAAAACGTTTTTCAGTAAAGTTTCGTGGCGGCCCGGTACCCACTCCTTTGAGAAGTGGATAGCAATACCTTCTACAAACCATAACGGAATTCCTTTGACTGCTTTTCGCGTATATTGTCCAAAAAGCACATGCGCTATTTCGTGCCGAAGCACTTGCGCTAACTGGAGTTCTGCTAACGCTATCTGGGACGGGTTTTGGATGATGATGCGCCGACTCAACGGAAAAGCACATCCAACCGCCCAATCTTGAATCGGCGCATGAACAAAAGCCTGAAACTCTTTTTCTGTATCACATATCCAAATTTTAATTGTTTCAGTTGGAATGTGATTTGTTATCCGTGGTAATTCGGCATAAAATTCTTCGGCAATCTTAAGAATTGACGCTGGGTCCACCGTATTTTCTTGGTAGTAGACGCTGAAATGTGTACTTTCCGATGATTCCCACGAGGCAGTTGTAGAAAAAATGGGCAAAAGCAATATAAGAAAAACAACATTTTTCATCCGAATCATCACACATGTTCCACCTATGGGTCCACGACGGTGCCCATAAACAGCACCGTTCCTGTTTCGTTATCACGAATCGCAAAGAAAAATGGTCGATCAGCAGTAAATTCTGGTGGAAGACTGGTTTTTACGATCCCAACAATAGTTACAGCGGCAGCTTCAGTCCCTTCTTCATTAACCTCAATGAAAGTTTTATGGGAAACTTTATCAATATACAGATTTGCCCCTAAATCTTCTAAAGACGCCATACGACTAAAATCTGCCCGATTTTGCTCAAAGGCTATACCCATACCGAGTGCCGTCAGCGCGTCGTTAAGCTCTTTTGTACCATATTCCAATTTGAATTTTGGGATCCTGAGTGCCAATTGCTGCTCGCGAAACTGTGACATCCAATTTTCCCACTTCTCTGGGGTTAAAGTTTCTAAAAAGGTGTTTAGGTCAGAATTGCGAGCGGGGAGGAAGATGTACATACTTATCCGCCCATCACCATAAGGGAGGTTAACGGCTTGGAAGGCATCTTCGCGGTAATGGGAATAACGTCCTGATCGAAACATCATTGGGACCTGTTTTTTGCTGCCGTTTGCGAGATGGAACGTCCCGTCGCGCGTGTTTGACGGATCAAATTCTGTTTGCCACGATCCTTTGAAGTAGATTGCATTAATCAGGAATAACACGGCATTCGATTCAATCTCATCAAGAATTTTGGGAATCTTACCGTTTGTCCTGTCATTTACCCACTGATTAATTGTAGTTAGAGAATTTGGGTTCAAAAAATCAAGTATTGAGATTTCAGCGTTGAAAAATTGGGTGTTGCGCTGCAGAAAATTAGGGTTGAACGAAACCCCTTTGTTTCCCCATAGCGAGTTCGCAATTGTAAGTGTGACTTTCGGGGCTGATGTCTGAAGTGCCTGTTGTAATTGCGCGTAACTGGAGTTAATGGAATCGGTGTCTATACCTTGTAGTTGCAATGTATCAATCATCGCTTGCTCAGTTTCACCAGCTGCGCCGTTTAACGTCATTGTCAAGGCAACAGAAACGCTAAACGGAGAGATAAAAATATTCTTATCCTGTTCAGTTTCCCAAATCGTATTAAATAGGTTAAAGCCAAATTCAGTGTTTGCTATCGGGACGCTGGAATCAATCGGAGTAACTATAGATTCGTCACCCTTTTGGTTTAGTATGTCCAAAATAGACTCAAAACATCCAATAAATAATAGAAATACGAGAGTCATCAAAGTTAATGCGATTTTTCCGAATATTTGCTTGCTATTCATTTATTTCCTCCATCTCAAAGGATTGGTTTGCCACATTGCCTGTTTTACAGTAAAGTCTATTGAGTGCACAATTTGGGTTGAATCATAGTTATTCTATTGAGGATCCTCGGAGGACGGGTCCAGGACAGTACCCATAAATAACACCGTTTTTGTCTCGTTATCACGAATCGCAAAGAAAAAAGGACGGTCGGCAATGAATTCTGGTGGGGGCGGAGGGACTGATGTGATACCAGCACCAGCACCAACAAATGTCACAGCGGCAGCTACAGTGCCTTTTTCGTCTACTTCAACAATCGCTCCATGTGTAACTCTCGTGATAAACAAATCACCACCAAAAGATACCCCTGTAGGCACCATCCGACTGAAATCTGCGAGGACTGGGTTAAACGCTACGCCCATACCGAGCACTTTCAAAACGTCGGTAAGACCTATTCCATATTTTAATTTAAATTTTGGAATTTGGACCCTCACTTTCTGTATCTGTAACTGTGAAACCCAATTTTCCCAACTCTCTGCGTTCAAGCTTTCTAAAAAGGTATTAAAGTCGGAAGCCCGGGACGGGAGGAAGATGTACATACTTACCTTTCCATCGCCATAAGGGAGACTGACTGCTTGAAAATTTTCTCCCTGGTAATACGGGTAACCACCCGTCCTTGACATCATCGGGACTTGCTTGCTGTCACCAGTTGCGAGGTAAAAGGTTTTGTCGCGCGTGTTAGATGGATCAAATTCTGTTTGCCACGATCCTTTAAAATAGATTGCATTAATCAGAAATAATACCTCCTCCGAGGATATTCGTTCCAGAATTTTTGGAATCTTACCTTTCGTATTGGTATTTACCCATTGATTAATTGTATGAACAGAATTTGGATCCAAAAAATCAAGTGTTGAGATTTCTGCATCGAAAAATTCGGTATTTCGCTGCAGGAAATTTGGATTGAATGTGTAACCTTGGCGAGTCCACAGTGAGTTTGCAATTGTGAGTTTTACTTTAGGGTCTGATGATAGAAGTGTTTGCTGCAGTTGCGCGTAGTCTGGGTTAATCGCTTCGGTGTCTATGTTTTGTAGTTGCAATGTATTTATCATCGCTTGCTCGGTTTCACCCGCTGCACCGTTTAACGTCATTGCCAAGGCAACTGAAACACTAAACGGTGAGATAAAAATATTCTTATCCTGATCAGTTTTTCTGATTTCGTTGAACAGGTTAAAGCCAAATTTGGTGTTAGCCGTAACAACATCTGGATTAATAGTGCCAGGCAAAGGCACCTTATTTTGAAAATCTGTGTCACGTTCGCAGCCAGTGCAGATAAATAGTACTAATCCAAACATCACAAGAATAATGCTTAATTTATTAAGGTTTTGATGCTTTATTTTGATCATAAATTGTCTCCTATTTTATTAGCAGGACTTACGCATTCCCCCTTTAATGAAGATTAATTTATTAATTCGGTAATATTTATTTTCTCAGGCCCGGTAGGTGCGGTTTCCTAACCGCACTGGATATAATTATGAAATTACCGAAATATTTATTTAAACTTCATATAAGGGGGGTAGGGGGTTAAAATGCCTTATTTCAGTGATTTAACCCCCTAAATCCCCTTATCAGTGGGACTTTTGAGTACATTGCGTAAGTCCTGATTAGTAAAGATGCGCGACAGTGTCACCGTAACCGTTGTAGATAACCGTTGGGTGTCTCTCCCTGGTGCCAATCATCCACTCAGTAGCTTGCGACCAGCGCGGATGCGGAACATTCGGATTAACATTTGCTTCAAAACCGTATTCTCTGGGAAGGATAATGTTCCAAAAGGTTCGAGGTTTCCTATCGGTTAGTTCTATACTGACAATAGATTTGATGCTCTTAAACCCATATTTCCACGGCACAATTAGTCGAATAGGCGCGCCGTGTTGTGGCGGTAAAATATGCCCATAAATGCCAACAACTAAAAGTGTTAGATCGTTCATCGCTTCTGCGAGTGTTAATCCTTCAACATAGGGCCACGGATAACGGAAATTGTTTTGCTGAGATGCCACATCGGGATCCAAAAACGTGGTCATCTTCACATATTTCGCATCAGATTTCGGTTGGACTTTTTCAAGCAGCGCCTTCATCGGAAAGCCGATCCACGGCACTACCATTGCCCACGTTTCAACACACCGAAAACGATATACCCTCTCTTCTATAGGCATCTGTTTAATTAGGTCATCCACATCTAAAGTCATCGGTTTTTCTACGAGTCCGGATATTTCAATTTCCCACGGGCGCGTTTTAAACTTTTCAACCCGTCTCCAAACGGTAGTTTTCGAACCTGTAAACTCATAGAAGTTGTTGTAAGTTGCTGCGATGATTTCATCAGTTTGCTTCCGTGCGACGGTAAATTCTTCGTTCTTTTTAGCCTCAAGAGTCTGTGCTTGATAGGGTTTAAGTTGTTTTGCAACCCTGCTATCTTGTGCGCAAGCACTTGAACCGAAAAGCGACAATGCTCCAGCACCTACTATACCAAGCTCTTTGATAAACTTTCTACGGTTAATATAAACTGATTCAGGTGTTACTTGGTTTTCTGGGATTTCCCATCCCTTGGGGATCTTTATATATGCCATGGGAATCTCCTATACGGTGAGTATTTACAATTTAAACTACGGCAATTTCATCTATTTTCTTTTTTATTATTCAAATTATACAGGTTTCATGTCCGAAGTGCAATCCTTTTTGTATACTGTGCTCTAATTTTTCTTGCAACTTTTTTGAGTTTTGGTGTATAATATCCTTAGAAGTATTAATTCGCTACCTATCTTTTGACGAAACAACGGAGCAATCGAGCAATGTTACGAAAACATTGGCAATTTCCCATCTTATTTGCGGTATTGATCTGTGTTCATTCTGTATGCCCACTATTCTGTGAGGCTTTTGGACAAATCTCGTGTGGAAGCGCACCTGAAAAACAGATAACGCATACTGAAACCGGTTCATCTTGTTGCCATAAAACGAATACAGATACCACAGACGAATCTGAAGCATTACCAGAAAGCGAGTCAACGTGCTGTCTGGATAACTCAGAACTTATTCTGCCCGCAGATTCATATAATGGAGACGCTATCCGTGAATCGTTAACACACCAAATCGTATCTATTGTTCCATCCTCTGCAATTTTGCCAACTACTCAGAAGAAATTACTTTATCTCCCATCACCACCTAAGCTATTTACCTCTTTCTTAAATAGCGACATATCCCGTCGCGGTCCTCCCTATACCCACTCTTAAGTAATTTCAACTAATTCTAAATTATCTGAACGATTTCTTTTCCCTGCCTTGTGTGAGGCAACGGGAAATTGATCTATTTGAATTTATACTTAACTTTTTACGGGTTAATATTATGGAGGAATTAAAATGCAATCCCGAATTTTCGCGTTTTTTAATTTTCGTTTTACTATAGCAATCGTTGTAACCACTCTGTTTTTTACAAATCTCGGCTTTGCCGAACAACATGAGAAGCACGACACACATAAGGCTGATAAAACTGCTGCCTTAAATGTTAAGCTTCACACCGAGCCGCAAAAGATTCAGGCCGGTAAACCTACGACTCTGATGTTCCATCTTACCGATGCGAAGGGTGAACCGTTTACTGACCTTATGGTACACCATGATCGGATTCTGCATGTGCTAATCGTGAGTGAGAATTTGCAGACTCTCGGACATATTCATCCCGAAGATTTTGAATCTCGCGACATGATGGCGGAATTTGAAGGTGTTTATACAGTGCACTTTACTTTTCCCGTTGCTGGTAGATATATTCTTGCAGTTGATGTGATGACAGCAGATGCTGAATTCGCGAAATATCTGTATGTAGATGTCACAGGTAAAAAGAAGATGGCAGATATTTCTGAAGATTTTCAGCGGGAAAAAGCTGTTTTCGGTTATACTGAAGAAGGCGGGGATCGGTATACAAAAGCTGTTTCCATAACCGATGAAAAAGGGACATCCCCGTATCACGTGAAAATGAAAGCCCCTGAACGGATTAAAGCAGGCGAAATGGTTCATATTACCTATCATTTTTCGCGTGGTGGGAAACCGATTACCGATCTCGTTCCATTTTTGGACGCACCAATGCATTTTGCTATTGTCAGTACCCGTTTAGATGGTATACTACATACGCATGGTACAGTTCCGATGAATGGACATAACGGTAAAATGGTGAAGAAAGATCCGCATGCCGGACATAAAATGAAAAAGACACCTACAACAGGGCATCAGCATCAAGGGAGTACACCAGATAAATTTGGCCCTACAGTGATGCTCATGACGACATTCAAGAAACCAGGTGTCTATCAGATTTTCGGTCAGCTGAAGCACGACGATCAAATTCTGTTTCCTACTTTTATGGTCAAAGTTGAGGAGTCAGACTAAACCACTTATAGTGGATTATAGAAATAATTCTACATTCCTGAACTGTAGGAGCGATCTCCGAATCGCGACGGAACTTAGGAACAGTCGGGAATCGGAGTACCCCCCGCCAAATGCCATACGCGCATTTAGCGTTGATTCACAGTTCAGGAATGTAGCGTTAATTCTAATCTCTGCCATAATTGTAGGGTAGGTATCCACCTACTCTAATATTGCAAAATAAGGAGAAAAAGATGATTTTCCAAATATACCGTCCGTCTTATACGGGCATTCTGCTTGTAATAGTTTCCTTGATGGTAATTACGCCACTACTGAGTGATGCACATGAAACGGAGTGGCCAGGAAAGAAACTTGAAGCTATCTTCCCGAAAGCGAAAAAATTTGTGCAGCGAAGTGCAACGCTTACAAAAGATAAAATCGCTTCTATTGAAAAAGAATTAGGTTCTAAGCTTCGGAAAGAAGACCAGAAACCGATTTTTTATATCCCGATTGGTGAAAATAAGAGACCTCTCGGTTTAGTGTTGTTCGTTGATGTGCAGGGACCGCGTGGCGTTATCGACGGTGCCGTTGGACTCAACATGAAGGGAAAGGTTGTGAAAGTAGCTGTCTATGAACACAAGGAATCAGATACGATTGCAGATGAAAAGTTTCTCAAGCAATTTGTTGGTAAAGGAATAGACGATGCTTTCAAGGTCGGTGAGGATATTGACGCTATTAAGGGGCAAGAAAAGGCTTCAAAAGCGGTCGCGCTGCTACCGAAAAAGACACTCGTTATGAGTTATGCGTTATTTCTAAAACGCAAGCCAAAAACGGATGTGGAAAAGAAACCACAACCGGAAGAACCTCCAGAAGAATTGCCTGAGGTTGAGGACCTAAAGGAACTCATGATTTTAATGGTGGATGAGTATTTTAAAGTCGTTGACTATTTTGAAAAGGACGAGGGAAAAGCAGACGCGGTAGCCGCTGCCAAAAAACTTGCCGCTTATGCTAAATTGATCTCCGATTTTGAACCACCGAAAAATGCTGATCAGACGGAAGAGTATGTCGAGATGCAAGATAAGTTTAGCAAAACGCTCACCGAATTTGCTAAAGCCCTTGATGAGGACGGAATTACCGATGAGACGCGCAAGCAGTGGGAAGAAATCGATGCGTTAATAAAACAGGCACATATCCGGTTTAGCGAAGAGGACATTGACCTTGAGGCGTATTAACATGATGTGGTTGCCAGTCTACCTACATTCATTTTCATAAAAAGGAATCTACCATGCGAAAAATCTTTTTTCTCTGCGCGATGGCACTTTTTTGTGCCATGATCGCAGATCAATCGACTTATGCGCTGCCAGCGTTTCATAAAATGTTTAAGGCTAAATATAAATGGGCAGGTGGCTGTAACGTCTGTCATTTCTCAAAAAAGGGTGGAGATTCACCTAACCCTTACGGCAGGGCATTCCTACACAACGGCATGAATCTGTCAACCTTCACACGTATTGAAAAGACAGATTCGGATAAAGATGGGTTTAGTAACATCGCTGAAATTATTGCCCGTTCCTACCCAGGAGATGCTGCCAGTACTCCTGAAAATGTTGAATCTCCAAAGGACCTTTCTGAATCGGATGACGAATTAAATCTTGATGATGAAGACGTTTTCAGTTTTGATGACACGGAAACATCAGAGGGGACAGGTAGTTCAGATTTTCTTGGTGGCGCGTTTGGAGACCTTGTATTCGGTGGTGCTTTGGATATCCGCCGCCCTACTCGCGGGCAGGATTTAATCCCTGATAGAGACAATTGGGACAGTGGCACTACGCTCATTCACGTCGCTGAATTTGTGGTAACAACCAGCATTGGTGATCATGTTAGCATATTAGGTGAGCAGCTGTTAACGACCTCTCCCTTAGGAATACAAGTTGCAGACGATCACGGATTTGTTTACGCAATCCTGACAGGACTACCCGTTTTGCCGAAGGGTGCGTCTCTGAAAATCGGTCGGTTTCGGCACGGTTTCGGTATTGATACAAAGTCAGACGCTGCAGCGAATCCGCTGTATAATTTGGTCCGAAAGAACATCGGTTTTATTTCTGACCGTGGATTCCAACTCAACGGTTTTGTCGGCCCCGTCTCATACACGTTATCACTTGCGGATGGGCCGGACTCACTCCGCACCGTTACAGAAGGAACGGTGGCAACAGGCATCCGAATTGGGCCACACGGAAGTGGGGGTGGTGTTCTGAAACCGATCCGAAATAACAGTCCGCCGCTGTTTGTTCATGTGAACGGCACACTTCCTGTTTTCGGAAAGCGGATTTGGCTTGGGGCATCCTATTTTGATGGCAATAGTTATCCGTTTAATCCGATTAACGGTGATGTCAATCCTTCAACGTTGGTCTACAAACGTCGCTTGGGACTGGCGACAAGTTTCAAGTTGTGGCGGTTTGATCTCGCAGCAGAATGGGTGCGTGGACAAGACACACAACTTTTGAAATATCTACATATTCCAATCCCAGCAGATGACCGCAATGCAACGGTAGAGGGATATTATCTCCACGCGGAGTTACCTTTAACAGAAACTTTAGATATTCGATTAAAGTATGATGTATGGAATCCGAATATGGAGAAATTTAGCACTTTCACGTTTAACCGAGCATCTGATGAACAGGTTTGGTCGACGTTGGGTGGTGCGTTGACATGGCATTTCACAGAAGGTGCTTTAGCGCGACTTGTTTACCAAGTAAATAACGTTGAAAAGCCTACGCGAAGTGCAGCAATTATTCCGCAGCTACTGGTTGAATTTTGATCGACACCATAGGTATCAATTTATAGTAAAGCCAACAATTACTTGGAATTAGCGAGGTTGGGAAACCTCGCCAGCGGCATTGGGAAGAGGGCGGGGTTAGGAAGCCTCGCCAGCGACATGGAGCGGTGCACTCTCAGAGACCCCGCCAGCGACAAGTAGAGAAACATCATGAAATACCGAAACCATAACTTACGTAAAGGCAGGGCTTCAATTTCAGGTGCCTATTACCATATTATAATCAACACATATCAGCAGCTGCCACTTCTCACAAACGACAAGGTTGCCTCAATCATCTTCGAAACATTTGATTAGTTGGAAACGAAAGACCGGATCCAGTGGATTTGTATCATGATTATGCCTGACCATGTGCATAGCATTATTAAACTTGGGATCGGACAAACACTTCCGAAGGTTTTGCATTCGTTGAAATTGTTCACAGCACGTGAGATCAATAAATGCCTATCGCGGCGTGGAAAGTTCTGGCAAGCCGAGTATAGAGATTGGGCGGTTCGGGATGAGGCGGCATTGAATAAGATGATCTCCTATTGTTATGCGAATCCTGTAAGAAAAGGGTTGGTAAAAACTGCACGAGATTATCCGTATTGGCGGTGTAAATACGAAATGGAGTGGTGAAAAAGGCGAGGTTTCATAACCCCGCCTTTGCTCAAGGCATCCTCCGCTGCTCCTCCAACTGCCGCTGGCGGGGTTTCATAACCCCGTCTTTGTCCAAGGCAATTCTCACTACCCTCCATCTACCGCTGGCGAGGTTTCATAACCTCGCCTTTACCTAAGGGCACGAACTTATTTCTGCTTGACTTTTTTCTAAAATTGTTATCCTGCTAAAACGAGGGTTCAATAATTAGCGAGGTTGGGAAACTTCGCCAGCGGCATTGGGAAGAGGGCGGGGTTAGGAAACCTCCGCAGCAAGGTAAGGATTTTGAGTTGTTGTTCAATCTAACCCGCAGTTTACCCCAACTTACATAATTATCGGTCACTATCTGCTTTTGTATGGATGGCGATCAGGACAAAACAGGTAGTTTGTAAGTTCGCGACGGGCGACTTAAGTTCTATTGGAATGTCACTAACAAAACTACCATCAGGTTCTTGTGCTTTTGTAAGGTAAGAAGTTGCGATACGTTGTGTATTGAGCAGATCGTTATTAGCGGTAAGTGCCATCATAACAGCTGCAGTGACTTCTGGGTCACTCGGTCTGCCTCTGAATCTGGGAAATCCACCATCGTTGTTCTGGAACTGCTTTAACCAAGCGATTTCCTTATCAATATTGTAGGCAAGTGATAAACCTTGAAGCACCCAAGAGGTTATAAAAATATCTGATTGCGTTCCACTGGGTAGTGTCCAATAGCCTTCATAATTTCTTTGCTCCAACTTCTCGAGCCACTCCGCTCCCGAAAGAATAGGGCTGAAACGTGTCCAAGTGAAACCGAGCTTATCAAATCCAGCGAGCGTAGCGGAAGTATAAAGGACATGTCCGGGCCCTTTGTTTTTGCGTCCCCAACTCCCACTTGGATTCTGGGCGTTCTTAAGCCACTGAAGTCCATCAAATCGTATGGCGGCATCCGCTTTTGCGTTTGCCAACGCGATGAGAGTGAAGGCGGTGTGAGCGGTATTGTTGTTCCAGCTACCATCTTCACGCTGGTGTTTTCTCAAGTACCTGACTCCGCTACGAATAACACGAGATCCGGTACCCCAGCCCGCTTCAGTTAATGCCCAGATAGCGAGGGCAGTGATTTCCACATCGCTTTTTTCACCGGGCACCAGTGGCCAGCCACCATCTTTATTCTGATGTTTCACAATATAGGCTTTTGTCTTTTTAATCGTTCTGTAAAGCGAAGATTCTCCGGGTCTTTTTGACAGAGCATCATCTGCAAGGACCTTCGTAATATTAAAGCAGAAAATGAATAACATTATCTGACAGCATAGTAAAATGAATATGCGTTTTCGATTTTTCATCTTTTCACCTATGTATTGGATTTCATTTGACAGATAGACTTTACACCCTTAACACCCGAATAACTAAGAAGTTACGCTTTTAGTAATTTGATGATAATTCAGTATATTTGTTGAATATCCTTAGGATTGCGGTTCAATCACAACCTTGTAAACACCTTCTTTGCCGAGCATGTCAATGCCTGTTTCCAGTTGATTCAGTGGAAGATGGTGCGTTATCAATTTGTGTAAGGGTGCACGTGTTCTCTGCAAAAAATCCAACGCTGTCTGAAATTGGATTTGTGGATATGCCCATACCCCGCAAACATCTAAGTCTTTATTACAAATTTGATGCGGTCTCACTTGCGTATTTCCAGAATCGGTGTAGTGCCCGACTTCAATAACCTTCGCGCCACGTCTCACGACATCTAATGCTTCGGAGAATACAGCAGGTATACCTGCACACTCAATGGCTATGTCTACACCAACACCGTTTGTGAGAGATTGAATCTGTTCAACCCGTTCTTCGGGCGTGGTATTGCCAACATTTATAACGACATCTGCCCCCATCTGTTTTGCCATTTCCAAACGGCTATCTACAAGATCGGTGGCAATGATAGTCCCCGCCCCGCTATCCCGCAATACAGCGATGACAAGGAGACCGATTGGGCCACACCCAAGCACGGCAACGCTACTTCCAATACTGTAGCCATCACCGACCTGCGGCAATCCAGGGGCACATGCGCGTTCAACAGCACGTGTTGCAACCGCTACAGGTTCTGTTAGGACAGAAATTTCTTCAGGAATCTCCTTAGGTATTTTGTACACCCAAGAATTTCCGTGAATATAAGTATATTCAGAGAATTCTCCGTTCAGATAAGGAGGTGTTTCACTGTTACTAAATCCGTAAATAGTTCGTCCGGAACACAGAGTCGGGCGTCCAGGGACATGTAAACAGTAGTAGCATCTGCCACAATTTTTTGAGCCAGGGACTACGGTGATGCGGTCCCCCTCTTTAATCGGACCGCCCATCACGTTCATAACTTGATTCGCATTTTTGCCGATTTCGGCAACTGTGCCGACAACTTCATGTCCAGGGATGACAGGAAATTTCAGTGCTGTATGTCCGAGATACATGTGCTTATCACTGCCACAAATACCAACTTTGTCAACTTGTAGCAGGAGGGAGTCATCTGTAGGTGTCGGTCTGTCAAATTCGCGGATTTCTATTTGCCCCGGTTGAAGCATCACCGCCGCTTGAACTTGCATAGTTAGAATTCCTTGTTTATTTTTTATAGTTTCATTTTGCCCAGAGCGGAATCAATACCTTTGTCAACTGTGCCAAACTCTCCAAATTATGTGCGGGAAGAAAATAATCTACATAAGGCATAGCAGTCCGGATACCCCGACAGATCGGTTGATAGGTGTCGCTGCCGAGCAACGGATTGAGCCAGATCAGTTTATACGCATGCCGATGTAACATTTCCATCGATCGACGGAGCAAATCTGCATCCCCTCTATCCCAACCATCGCTGATAAGGATTACCACCGTACGATACGCAGAAAAAGACGTAGCAAACTGCCGATAGAATTCTAACAGACTTTCGCCTATCTTTGTTCCGCCTGACCAGTCAGGAACAACGTTTGCCACTTCATTTAATCCTTCTGCTAACCCTTTGCGTCGAAGCAGCCCTGTAATATTTGTCAAATGTGTGCTGAAGACTGCTACTTCTACTTCTCGCAATTCCTGTTGCATGCCGTAGATAAATTGGATAAGGAATTTTGCATAACAATCCATAGACCCGCTCACATCACAGAGAAGCAGAATCTTTGTCTTTTTGATCTTCTGTTGTTTCCGCATGAGTTCAATCGGTTCGCCACCGTGTGCAAGACTCCTACGCCAACTTCTCCGGAAGTCAATAACCTTCCCTTTTCTACTGATAACCTTTCGTCTGCTTAGTCTCGTAGCCAGGACCGCCGCCAATTTCGCAACGATGTCACGCGCCTTCTCCATATCCTCTGTAGTAAACTCGCTAAAATCTTTTCGGGTGAGGACTTCCTCTACACTATAAGCAATAGGGTCGTCTTCTTGTCCTTCTCCATCGTTTTCTTCCTCAAAATCCAGCCATTGATCAATAACATTCTCTTCGTTGTCAGCATCGTAGAGGTCTTGCAGTGCAGAAGGTTCGGATTCATCTCCGTTTGTATCAACTGCTTGGAATTCGGGTCTCGGATATCGCCAAAACAGGTTGAAAGCCAAGTCAAATGTCTCTTTGTTTGCTTGGTTAGCAATCAGATTTGTTCGTGCTGTATGATAAAACGTATCTCGTTCGCTAATGTCGATCAACTCAACACTCTTGCACCAACTGAGTTGATTAGTTGTTGTTACATTAACGCCCATCTGTCGGAGTAATCTGCAGAAGTCGTTGATCTGCTGGAGAAGCGTGTATTCAGTCATTTTCTAAACAAGAATCAAATTAATAGATATTTCGGAACCCGATATAGCATTGTGATGCTCTTACGGCAAAATTTCAATTGACACCTCGCCATCTGTTACAACATCTAATATTAGACGATTTCCAAAAAGCAATGACATGCCGACTAACGAATTCCCATCTGTCCGTAATGTCTGGACGATACGTTTTTCGCTATGCCAGACTACTATTGTTAAATACAGACTGACATATACCTCACTTCCATCACCGAGAGTTATAGGGAGTTCCCCAACTCGCGGAATTTCAAGACGATCAATCAAATCACCCGATAGCATTAATTCACCAGTGAAACCTGTATCAATGATTGCTTCAATTTTTTCCAGACGATCTACCCCAACAACTTCCAATTCAATGGTAGCTTCTTGATTGTTAACAATTTTTCCGGTTATCATTTTAATTGTTTGATGTCTTTTTCTCTACTTTGTTAGTCAGAGTGCCATACGTACTCCTAAAACCGAGTTTATAAGCAGTTCGGTGTCCGATTCGCACCATGTAAATGACAGCATTAGGATGCTTAGCAAGGAGACGAGTAATTGCTGCCGTGCCTCTAATATCGATTTCATAGTACTCTGTCTCAATATCGATCACTAAGAATTTTCCGTTATGGTTTAGTTCAACTTCGTCCTTGAGTTGCTGATATATGGCTTTGCCGCGCGCAACGGTGGCTTCGGATGTGTAATTGTAATCTGAATTTGACATCATGATCCTCCAAAGTTTTGAAAATTATTATAAAAAACAGATGTTCAGTCATTTTCCTGTGTTTTCAAAAAAGTAGTGAACGCATTTAGTTCTTCGGAGAACGCATAAAACAACTCACCAATCTGTTTAGCATTTCTCTCTGTTCTTTCATAAACCAGTCCTTCTCCATAAGTATTATTGAAAACGTGACGAAATTCCAAAAGTTCCTGCAGCAGTTCAAACGTCTCTTGAGAAATCACAGGTTGTCGTTCATCTTGTGGCGCTGCCATCTGTGTGAGCAATTCTTTATGCTCCCTACTTCCATCGGGTATCCGCAAGTCAACATCAAGCGCAATTTGCCTAAAAATGTTCTCCATCCCCCTGTAGCAATCTACGAGATTTTTGGCGATTGTCGTTTCTATCTCTTCTCTATATTCAACAGGTGCTGTTTTTATTTTTTCTAATCTCTCTACTATTTTTCCTACAGTTTCCTCTATTTTATTCCGTTCATCATAATTTTGGAAAACGAGCTCCTGTCCACTTTGTAAATTATCCCTTTTTTAATAGAAATAAGTTAACTTTGAATCCTTTCACGAAACAGTCTTTTACAACTTTTAAAGTCAACGAGGTCAACCTTGAACAAACCGCTGATGTCCGATGCTATTGATGATGCGCGGAGATATTTGTCATTCGGAATGCCCCAGACAGCAATATCAATATCCGACCATTTGGAGAACGAATCCTGATCAGCAAGCGACCCGAAGACAGCAACTTGTGTTGCACCGAAGTCTTCATAGAGCATGTTTGCTACTTGATGTGCCATTTGCCATGCGCGTTGTAGCAATTCTTCATCCACTTTCCGATTTTTGAAGTGCTCGTCAAGGCGGCGGCTGTATTCTGCTAACTCTTCTGGTGATAGGTCTTTCGCTGTGCGATGGGTGTCTGTAGGTTGATGCATATAGCTATCTCCTTACTACTCATCCGACTCCTGCTGCTTTAGCCATGCTATGAACACATCCAGTTCTATAGATAGGCCGTCAAATATATCGCAGACTTGCTGTGCATTCTCAACCGTTTTCTCGATCTCCAATTCAAACACGTAGATGTTTCTAAGACGGTGGCGGAACTTTAAAATAAGAGTTAAAGCGGCAGCTGTTTTTGTGGAAATCACAGATGGACGCAATGAGTGTGATCTTGACATTTGTTGTAATAAGTCTTTGTGCCAATTTTCTCCTTGGGGTTCATCCATGTCAATTTCTTGAGCAACCCTTTTGAAAATGTTTTCTACTCCCATATAGAAAACAGGAAGACGCATGGCAACCAGATCTTTGAGATCTTCCAGGTCTTCACCAGAAGCGGATACCATTTTTTGGAGGCGCGTCTTAATTTCTTTAACAGTTCGTTCTATTTTTCTGCGTTCATCGGCGATTCGCTCTATGAGTTCTCGCTTGTTCATTTCGTCGTCCATCTCTTCCCTTTTTGTGGGAACTGCCTGAATACTGCAGTCCGTTTCTCCCCGTTGAATTGGGATGGCTTGGCTTTGAATCCGATCGCGAAATCGCCCTTTAGCACTCTCAAAGTTGACGAGATCGATTTTGAACTCTGGACTGAAGTTTCTGGTTTCCCACAACGCATCGAGATATGTGTTACCCGAAAGTCCCCAGACAGCAATATCTATATCTGACCCTTTTGAGAACCAGTCTCGTTCGGCAAGCGACCCGAATACAGCAACTTGTGTTGCACCGAAGTCTTCATAGAGCATGTTTGCTACTTGATGTGCCATTTGCCAGGCGCGTTGCAGCAATGCCTCATCCACTTTCCGATTTCGGAAATGCTCGTCAAGGCGGCGGCTGTATTCTGCTAACTCTTCTGGTGATAGGTCTTTCGCTGTGCGATGGGTGTCTGTAGGTTGATGCATATCAAAAACTCCATTCAGACTCAACATTGGATTTCACTCGTTACTCGTAGGGAACGGAAGTTGACTTACCATCCAGTTACCCCTTGGTTTTACGGTGGTAGTAAAACATTTTTTACCCGCACATACTTTGGCAACGACAGGGTTAAGCTCTATTTTTAAATCAAACATGCTGATCTGTATGTTGCCTCCAACTACTGACCAAGAACCACCTTCATGAACATAATCCACGGTAGGGGATTTTACTGCAATGCGTTTAAAACTTGCTTTGCCTTCTTTGGTGACATAAAAAGTTAAATCAAAGCTGTAACCATCCTCTATCGCACTATAATGGCAACTTTCTCCCGGTTGCAGCTTCAATCCAACTACAGCAGGTTGCGGGGGTCTGCGCGGTCCTTGTCCCAACAGCGTCGAAAGACAACCCATAAAACAAACTGATGTTAATAATATTATTGGCAAAGTGAAATAAGCAAATTTTAAAATATATTTTCTAAGTTTCACTGGGTTTCTCCTTTTTGCTGATGATTTGTGGTTGTCTATTAATTTGGCATTTACCCCCACATTACTGTGTAATAGGATACCAGAAAAGAGGTATAAATTCAAGGAAAGAAAAGGGGTATAAATATTTTGGTATTAACCATGTCATCTTTCTTGTCGGAGGGCTTTGTCCGTCCGATTTATCCCAAATCAACGCTTCATGCGTGCCATGGTATTCAGGGGAGTGAACCCGCAGCGTGTCACACGCGCACGCTCGTTGATACATTCCTACAAGAGAATGAGGAGTGTTCACGTCAAAAACTTTACACACCCATCTCAAGATTAGGTTAGCCTATGACTTCATGCTTACGCTATGGCCAAAAATTATACATCGGTTGCTGCGTTACCACACTAATAAGACTCCAAATCCCACCAACAGTAAAATCGCCTAACATCAACCCAACAGCAAACATCACTAACTGCTGAGATGCCCGCGGGCCACCGATTTTCAAGACCGACCACTTCACGATTGAGCTTACCAACATACAACTCCACAAATACCGCATGCCCCAATCGCTTGAGACGACAAACCCAATCGGATGAAAGGGCCACCAGAAGAACCGCGCCCGCATAAACATCAGACACGTTGAAAAGAGCAAACCGAAAACAATACCACCTGTTGCATAGAAATTCGGTTCGGTAGGATAATAAAGCCAACGTTGAAGTCCGCTGAACACCCGTTCACCGAAACCTATGTTCCAACTGCTACTCCCACTCATATTCAAAGCGCCATAAGTGTAATAGAGATAGAGAATAACACCGAATACCATTATAGAGGCAAACGCAGAAATCCCAAGTAGCGCGAAGAACAACCACCTTGGTGCAATAGCGGAACGTTCCGATAGTTTGAATCCTTCTAACTGATGTGGCATCGGATTGCTTGTATAACTCCGATTGAACCAACGGTAAAGCGTCATGGCGACAAGGTTGTTTGTGCCTAACATGCGCGTGCCGAAACTATCAATGAGAATATGATGATTCGGCATGTTTTCCATTGCATGCACAGGGAATCCCTGCTCAGCACGCATCCGTGTTAACACCAGAACAATGATGAAATAGATAGCAAAAAACAGAGGTATGAGCCATAACGACATGCCGATACGTTTGGAAAAGATAAAGAGGATTGCAAATCCACCAACTATCCCCCATAACGCGAATCTATACGGAATCGGTTCGGCAGAATCTTCACCTGTACGATGCCGTGCAATCCGGAACACACCCCGAAAATGACGGAGGTTTAACACTAACACAGAGATAAAAATGCCTATGGCAGCACCAAAGCATTGCCTGTCAATATATGGAAAACCGGGGAGACTGGACAGTCCAACGGCACTTGAGAACACTAATTGTGCCTTATAGAAAAAGAAGAAAAACCAACTGGAAAAGGAAAGGTCAAGCGGCATCAATAGTCCGAGTCCAATAACGAACGGATAGTAGGACATGCTGATGCCCCCAATGGCATTCCACGGCTTTTCTGTGAACAGGTGTCCAAATCCACGCCACCCACCAATCCGTTTAATCGGCAGTGAGGGAATTGTCGGATATAGAAAACTGAATCCGTTAAGAATTGCGATAGATGCTGCGATCCCGAAACCAACCCACATGATGCGGTGTGAAAACAGTGATTTTGTGTTATGCGTGACATGAAACGCGATCTGTGTAATAGGATATGCAAGCCGTTCACGTTCTACCCACTGTTTCCGCAAAATGACGTTGATACACAGCATCACAAGGATAAGTGCTGTTATAAACAGCATCCAACATAGGATTGGCACTATCCACGCGCTAACAATCTCCAGTGTTGAGAGATTGGTTTCACCAGTATAGTAGCCGGTAAGTGCTTTTGAGTCATCTACAAGAAGCCATCTCGGAAGATAATCCCAAAAGAGCTGTTTCCATTCGTTTTCGGCGGTTGCGAACCAGAAGGCGTGTCCGACGGTCGTAACGAGGATCGTCATGAGAGTGATGGAAGGGAAGGCGCATGCAGCGCTAAGCAGAATGTAGATGGTGAGAAGTTCAGCATCGGTGAGTAAACGGATATGGAACGTATATCGAATGGCAAGATTGATTAAGGTAAATGTGAAAACAACGAAGACGACATTGTAAAATGGTACAGCGTAAGTATTTAGTGCATAGCCGACAAGACCGATTTCACCCGCAATAATCCAGTAGAAATTAAGCGGAATCAACACAAGCGTAATGGCAATTGATTTCCATGTGACTCCGTTCAATTTCAACTGTTCATTTTCTTTCATGTTGCCTTAGGGGTCGCTCAAAAAAGCTGCGAATGCGTCCAATTCTTCGGAGACATTATCAAAAAGTTTACCGACTCGCTTTGCGTGTTTTTCTGCTTTTTCATAGTTTAATTCATCGCCGTAGATATTGTTTACTTTATGGCGAAATCTTAAAAGACGTCTTAATCTGCGCCGGATAACTTCAGAAATCACGGGTGGACGTTCTGAACGGCGTTCAGCCATTTGTGTGAGCAAATCGTTGTGCCATCGATCTCCGCTTGGAATGTACTTATCAACTTCTTTAGCAATCTGTTCAAATACTTTTTCAAAACCCGTGTAAACTTCGGCAAGATCTGCAGCAAGTGCTCTCTCAATGAATTCTCGCGCGTCAACAGGCAGCACATCAATTTTTTCCAAAGCCCTTCCGATTCTGGCGACAGTTTTCTCAATTTTTTGACGTTCATCAAAAATTCGTTGAATCAATTTCTCGCGATTCATTTCGTCAATTTCTCTTGTTTCGGTGTCTGCGCTACTACTCGTTTCCTTGATCATTTTAGGAGTGTCTGTATCACTTTTGTCAATTGGAATAGCTTGGCTAAGAATCCTTTCACGAAATGACCTATCAATGGTTTTAAAATTGATAATATCTATCTTAAATTCAGAACCCAAATCTTCTGTATCCCAAAGCGCATCAAGACATCTGTCATAAGAGACACCCCATACAACTATATCAATATCAGAGTATTTAGTAAAACGTTCACGTTCAGCAAGAGAACCGAAGACAGCAACTTTTGACGCGCCATAATCTTGATAGAGGACGGTAGCGAGGCGATGTGCAACAGCCCATGCGCGTTTTAGCAGTTGTTCATCAACTTGTCTATTTTCCCATTGACGTTTGAGGTTTTCTCTGCATTCAGCAAGTTCAGATGGAGACATCCCTGTCGCTGTTGTGTTGGACACTTTAAAATCTCCGTATTTTTCACCATGCGGTAGGCGCGATCTAAAATCGCGCCTACATTTCCTGGATTTACCAATCACGGTTGAATAGCACCAGCATAAACGTCTTCTAAAGCATCTTCGGGAAGCGGTTCAGGACTATTTTTAGCAAATTCCAACGCTTCTTCAAGTTCATTTGCAAGTTCTGTTTCAATTGCACCAAGTTCTTCTTGTGTTACACCTGCCTCTTCAGTGAGTACCTGGGCGAGTCTTCGGATGGGGTCACGTTGACGTTCCTGTTCTTGAACCTCTTCACGGTCTCGATAAGATGTGCCTGGGTCGCCGATGTGGTGTCCTCTAAAGCGATAGGTATCACAATTGAGAAGCGTAGGTCCGCCTCCTTCACGTGCCCGTGCTACGGCTTCGTCTGCTGCTGCGTAAACCTTAAGAACATCGTTTCCATCAACGGTGACTCCTGGTATATCGTAAGCAGGAGCACGGACAGCAATATCTTCTACCCGCTGATGCTCACTTTGTGGCGTTCCCATCCCGAATCGGTTGTTTTCACAGACAAAAACAACTGGCAGCTCCCACACAGCGGCGAGGTTGAGCGTTTCATGAAAGACACCTTGGTTCGTAGCACCGTCACCGAAAAAGGATACAGCGATCTGCTGTGTCCCACGGTATTTTGCAGAAAGTGCTGCACCCGCTGCAAGTGGAATCCCCGCACCGACAACACCGTTTGCACCGAGAATACCGGTATCTTTATCGGCAATGTGCATTGAACCACCTTTGCCCTTACAGTAGCCAGTCGTGCGGGCAAATAATTCTGCCATCATCCGATCGCGTTTACCACCTTTCGCAATGAGATGCCCGTGACCACGATGCGTACTAGTGATGTAATCATCGTCTTTCAAGTGCGTACAAACGCCTACTGCTGTAGCCTCTTCACCAATGTAGAGATGAAGAAAACCGGGGAGTTGACCACTTTGATATAATGTTCCAGCGGCTTCCTCAAATTGGCGAATCTCTACCATTTTGCGATACATGAAGAGCATCTGCTCTTTGGTTGGTCTTGACATATATCCTTCCTATAAAAATAATGTTCATCCAAATTTGTCAAAAAATTAAAATAAAGTTCCATCTAATTTCTGTTCGTTACTTCCGTTTACATCTAACACTGGCACAATACATTCTGGAGAATCATTTGTTGGACGATTAACGAATCTTGATACAGGATACGCCTCCATCTCTTCATCCGGGTAAGGAATGAGAAGTGGTTGCAGTGTTTCTGATGATTGTTCATCAGGGGCGAGCCATTGTGCATAACAGTCTTGTGGTAAAATTACAGGCATCCTATGGTGAATTTCCTCTAACATGGGATTGGGTGGACATGTAATGATAGTGCAGGATCGAAGCGGTTTTTCCATATATTTTGCGCTCCATTGTTCCCATAACCCAGCAAAAGCAAACGGATTTTGCGATTTGAGACGGATGTAGACCGGTTGTTTGGGTTTGGTGCCGAGGACATCTTGCCATTCATAGTAGCCATCCGCCAAAATGAGACATCGTCTACGTTTATAGGCACTTCGGAAGGAGGGCTTTTCTGTTAGTGTTTCCGAACGCGCATTTATCATCCGGCTTCCGATTTTAGGGTCTTTTGCCCAAGATGGAATAAGTCCCCAGTGGAAGAATTCGACCTTTTTCAAATCTCCATCATTCTGTGTGTTAGCAATCACTGCCACATCTTGTGTAGGTGTGATGTTGTACCGTGGAGAAATATTTGTTGGTATTTTACAACCAGGAAAAATTTGCCTCAATAGGACAGAGTCGCTTGTGAAGGTAAATCGTCCACACATTTTTTATCTCCTTTAATGACAAACGGATTTTAGAAAATTGTCTCTATTTGATCAAGGAAACCTATCTGGTGAAGAATGCATGAATTCAACTAACAATCCTATTTTGATTGCGGCACCAGAATGTCGTCTCTCCATCGTAGACGGAAGGATGGACGGACGAGTGCTTCAGGTGACTGGAGTGTCAATCCTCCATCTGCTGTCAACACAATGCCTGTAACGAAATCCGCTTCATCGGATGCTAAGAAGAGCGCGACATTTGCTATGTCTTCAGGTTTACCATAACGTCCAATCGGATAACAATCACGCGATGCTTGTTCCTCAAGCGCATCTGCGGCAAGTGATGCTTCGCCGCGTTCACCAACTATTTGCCCAGGAGCAATAGCGTTTGCGCGGATGCCTTCTCTGCCGTAATCAAGCGCGATGCTTCGCGTCAAAGCGTTTAGTCCACCTTTGCCCGCACCGTAAAGTCCAAATCCTGGATTTGTAATCGTAGCATTAACGGTTGAGATAAAAACCAGCGTGCCGCCGCCGTTTTTAATCATTTCAGGAATACAATATTTTGCTCCGAGCCACGGACCACCAAGTGTTACGCCAAGGCTTTCGTTCCATTCTGCGGGCGTGAATTCAATTGCTTTTTTAGTATATGAGTGTGCGGCATTATGAACAAGTGTTGTTATTTTTCCGTATTTTGTTAACGCTGTTTCTACGAGCGCTTGCCACGTCTTTTCATCGGCAACATCACCCATAACAGCGGCTGCTTCACCACCAGCATCTTGGATGTGTTGGACGGTTTCAGCAAGTTTTTCTTCTCGGCGGCGCGTGTTGACAACCACTTTTGCGCCTTCGCAAGCAAATTTGTAAGCAGTTGCTGCCCCGATGCCGCCCCACGCCGCACCAGCGACAATCGCAACTTTTCCTTCCAACCTCATAAAAAAAACCTTTCTGTATATATTTTCTGGTGTGTTGACTAACAACCTGCCACATATCCGGAGATGGCAAGTTGAGGCACACATTTCGATTCTAATAGTTTTAACACAATTATGCTAATCTATGCATCTAATTCCGCACTAATTTGATGTGAATGTTGAGAATTACTATTCATCTTCTGCAGATAATATCATCATCTGCATAGCTATCATCAAATCATCTCTGGATTCCTCAAGTCTGCCAAGATCGTTATAAGCAAGCGATCGACCTACGTAAGGTCTTACGGAATTCGGTTGCAAGCGAATTGCTTCGTCAAAATCAGTGATCGCCTCCTCGTGCAACTCAAGGCCGTACTTGCCGATGCCCCGATTGTAATACGCCTCAGCAGAATTCGGTTGCAAGCGAATTGCTTCGTTAAAGTCAGCGATCGCCTCCTCGTGCAACCCGATGCAATCTTTCGCTATCCCCCGATAGTTATAAGCATCAACGTTCTCTGGCTGCCGTAGAATCACTTCATCAAAATCTTTGATAGCATCTTCAAAATTATTCAGATGATGCTTTGCGATCCCTCGGTCATAGTATGCTTTGATGTCCTCAGAATTCTGACGTATTGCTTCATCAGCCGCTATAATTTCAGATTCGTATTTCTCAACATCTATATCCATTTCATCAAAAGGATCTCCAAAAAAATCAGGCATAGGAATAACGAAAGGTGAATCGTCTGGCAACATATCCTCGTCTTCAGGATTCGGCAGAAAGATCATACCTGGGAAATCAGACAGTTCGTCTTCTTCCATTAACATGTCCTTTAATACATGGAGATTTTCACGGGCATCACTGTTAGTAGGGTCTAAACGTATTGCCTTATTGTAGTCGGCGATGGCATCTTCATATTCTTCCAGTTCTTCTTTTAGGCACGCTCTATAATAGAATGCGTCACCGTAATTAGGCTGTAGACGTATTGCTTCGTCAAAATCAGTGAAAGCTTCATCATATAGTTCTAAGTCTCCTTTTGCCAAACCGCGGACACAGTACGCTTCAGCAAAATCTGGCTTTAGATTGAGTGCGGTATTACAATCTATAATGGAAGCATCCTCATCACCAGCGACACCCAGTGCGAATCCACGCTTAACATAGGCTTCAACGTATTCAGGATTAATTTTAATTGCTTCCTCAAAATCTTCAATTGCATCTTCAGGTTCACCTAATGCAGTCTTTGATATGCCTCGATTGTAGTATGCCTCAGCATAGTCTGGTTTGAGCTGGATCGCATTATTGAAATCCTTGATTGCTCCTCGATGTTCTTGACGACTAGCTTTTGCGAGTCCTTGTGTGTTGTAAGCATTTGGACTTTTGGTGGTTTTCCTTTGGTTATCGGTACGTTTTTTTCGCTTATTGGCAGGTTTTTTAGCCATAATTAGCATTTCCTCAGTTTTATCGTTTTGACAAGTTTGCCTCAAATTGAATCATTTCATTAACTATCATACCATATTTTTTGTTTTAATGCTATAATGCTAAAACTTAATTGAAGGGAGACCTTTGCGTGAAATCAGCGATAAAAGAATGGCTTGACGATTGCACCAAAAAACTTAATGCAGGTGAACTGACGGAGGAGGATTTGTCCGCTGTGCAAGCGGTGTTGAATTCGGAGAAACAACTTGTCCTTTACCTCTATTCCAAATCAACTAATCTGCGTTCACCGCTTGGCGCCTGGGCATTATATGACCCAACAGCCCCCGATGATCCAGCGCTGCCGTCACAAGATCCGCCTTATGCATCTGTGCTTGACGCAGTTCGTGACGGGTGGCGAATTGTGCAATTTCCGCGCCCCGAACTCTACAACTTTTCGGATGTTAAAAACGCGTATCTCAGCTTTGAATTCATTTTAGAAAAAATCGTATAAGGAACAACACAAATGTTTAACGTAGAACCGACACTAAATGATGACCAAGTCATGCAGTTTATCCATAACGGATATATCACATTAGAAAACATCATTGATGCGGATTACAATCGTGAATGTGAGTCCATTGGTGGGGGAGGTATGGGTAGTTTTGTCCAAACCAATGAATTTCGCCGAAACGTCCTACTTCATCCTGAGGTAGCTGGCGTTGTGCGTTCGTTGTTAGGCGCGAATTTCATTGTGCCGACAAATGCACACCATCATCTGTTTGAAGCACCACACCGTGGACAGACGTGGCATTCAGATGGACTCACCGAGTACGGATACGGTATCACGCATCTGCAGTGCTACTACTATCCGAAAGAGGTAAAAATTGAGGATGGTCCCACAATGATTTTACCGGGATCGCACTTTCGACTTGTTGACCGTGAGGCGATTGCACACTATGGTGATATTCTGGGACAACTATCACTTACTGTGCCTGCTGGCACCGTTGCGATGACGCGCTACGGTATTTGGCATAAGGCAGGCCCAAAACTCAATGCTGACAGACGCGGCATGATAAAGTTTTCGTATTTCCGTACTGCGATGCCAAAACGGGATTGGATGCGTGAATCCGATGAAATTCCGCCTTACCAACACAAAGGCAGACATCCGTATGTAACGGAGGTGGAATCCTATCGGGACAGACAGAGAGGCCAATTGACATGGAATTGGTTGTGCGGATTGACAGAAGTGGAGGAGACGCTCCCACCAGTCAAGATGTTTAATCGCGGTATCCCGTTGTCAGAGATAAGTCTTCAGTAGTGGAATTATTTGGCGATTTGATAAGTTGGCAACGAATAGACAACACCGTTTTCTGGACCTTGCATACATCTACCGCCAGATAACCAATTTGTTTCAAGGATTCGTCTTATCCTATTCATCGTTGGATTCTGAAATATCCGAAGTTTTTGGATGAGTCCATACACCAACGATAGCCAAAATAAAGCCTATCACATTGAGAAACACACCATATTCGATTCTGTCAAACCAAGTACTCTCTATTTTAAGGTCAGAACCTTCTCCGAAAAATAATACCACAAAGCAGCATATTCCGAAGCCGCTGCTAATAAACACGAGTACTCTGGACAGATTTGCTTTCCAACGTTCGCGTCGATTTAACACAAGGCTTGTTCCAATAATCACCAAAGATGCCAAAAAGACAAGGGTAATGAAGTTAAAACTCATGTTGGCGTATTCAACACCTGAATAATCACTTTCCCACGGCAATGCAAAACTGAGAAGTGCCAAAACTCCTCCTGCAAGCGTGATATAGCGTGAATAATCTTTCATTTTTGATCTCCTTCAGGACTTTCTTCGTTTCCGTATTCATCGTTTGCTTCAGAACTGCCCTTAGTTTTAGATAGATCTAATACGCCAGCAATAGCCAGAAAAAATCCTACAGCAGTTAAAAACGCACCAAACTGTATTTCATGCGAATAAACGCCATCTATGACAATATCTAATTTACCGCCAAAAAACAGAGTGAAAAGACAAAAAAGACCAATGCAACAACTAACGATTACGAGATTTCTGGACATCCCGATAAGGCTGGTTAAAATTACCACAAGGCAAACAATAAAACTAATAACGATAAAGCCTCCAGCATCACTGTTCGCAAGATAAATACCTGAAGTGTCATCGATCCATGGCAGACCGAAACTGAAAAATGAGAGAAGTCCACTACCGAATGTGATAAACCGAGAATACTTTTTCATTCTTGTTCTCCAAAATCAATACCCACAATAGGTAGAACACGAATGCACGTTTAGAAGAGTAAACTTTCCTATTTAGTCTTTTCCACGGAAGTATCAGATTTTGGAATGTTCCACGCGCCGATAAATGCCATAACAAACCCAAGGGCTGTCCCAAACCCACCAAATTGGATATCTCCATTTGAAGTATAGGTTGTATTACCGATGCTACGAAGCCCACTGTGGTTTATTACCATGACGAGTAAGAATGTGAGCAGAAGACATCCAAGTCCAAACCCACTGCTGATGAGAACGAGTAGTTTAGATTTTCCGGGTGTTCGTTGGGTCAGCATATAGATACTGCAAACGACGGTGACAATGGTTGTAGCGAAGACAATCGTGATTAAATTTCCGCTGGTGGCAATTTTAAAACCTAAATAACTGTGATGAGTACTGGGAGCACCCTTTATTATTGTTCCTTGTTCTGTGACGGGTCTGCTGAATCTTGCAGTGGCACTACCTATTTTTTCGCGTCTTACGTCGGTTTCCCAGCTTTTTTTATAACCGCCCTGTGTAAATGTAACCCACGGCTGTGTGAACCAGCATAATGCCAAAATTCCACCTATAAATGTAATTAAAATTGAGTGCTGTTTCATTGTTCTTCTCCTTATAGCTACGATATATTACAGTAGACACAACAGCATTCCGAACACGCACCATCTATTCGTTATTCTCCATAGAAGCATTTGATTTTGAGATGTTACACGTCCCGATATAAGCAAGGATGAACCCAATAACTGTGCCAACCCCACCTAATTGAACCCTATATATCTTATATAGATCAAATTCAAATTCCGTCTGTGGGTTTCTTGCTAAGTATGTACCAATAGCTACGGTAATGTAAGGTTTATAAAATGCTGCAAATTGAATCAGTGTTAACAGAATACATAAAACCCCAATAATACAACAAATGTGAGCAACGGTTCTGAATCTCCGTGGTATCCTCCGATTCAAAATGCAATAAATGGATATACCGAGAATTGTCAACACAGCGATGAGTGAAAGCGTTGCGAAGTTTAGACCTCTTGTTGCTTCCCGTATACCTGTTATTTCTGGGGCTAACGACTTGCCATCATCGGATGGCAAGTTCAATTTCATCCAGGGCATAAAGAAGCAGAACGCACTTAAAATCCCACCCGTTAACATAAGAAATCGCGAGTAACGTTTCATCTTCTTCTGAGTTAATTGCAATAGACAAAAGCAAAACTGCTAACAAATTCGCAGAATAGGTCTTTCTATGCGGCAACGTTTTGTTTGTTATCTTCCATGGAATCGCTTGATTTTGGAATGTTCCATGCCCCAATAAGTGCCAGGGTAAACCCAATAACTGCAACAAACCATCCGAATTGGATACTGACAAAATTTTCTACGTCCGCTTCAATAGCAAAAGATTTCGCCATATCCAACAGTCTACGCGTTCCATGACTATCCGCAAAGATGAACAAAATAAGCCCAATAGAAATGTATAAAAACGCAAAGCCACTACTAATAAGCACCGGTATTCTGGATTTCCAAGGACTTTTTTGCTTCAACATATAAATGCCCATCCCAAAAATAACCAATATAGCGAGGAAGGAAAGTGTCATAAAGACATCCCCACCCAATGCAAACATAAAACCTGAAATTGTGCCTGTATCTTCTACCACTAGATCTGCCCCACCTAATAGAGTATTTTTCAAAGATGACATATCAACTTTTATCCACGGTAAAAAGAAGCTGAGAAAAGCGACACCTCCACCTACTATTGGGAGTATAAGTGGGGTCTGTTTCATAGTGAGTTCCCCATATCGCAAAAATTTTGTAGGCAGGTTATAAACCCACCTACAAAATTTAGAACTTAACGCGCACCACACGCCTGCAAACACGCCTGCATGTGTCCGCGCGATTCTGCAGCAATCGTGCAACACTGCTCTAAACTATATTCCTTTGCACCAATAACTTCAAGGTTCAAGGGACCCGTATACCCATTTTCATGTAAAACACGGATATAGCCAACCAGATCAATGTCTCCGCGTCCGTTCGCTTGCAATTCAGGGGAGCCAGGACCGCGTTGTGTGCCTTTACAATCTCGTATATGTACGTGTTTCACGCGTGAAACAACGGCGGCGATCGCTTCCACAGGGTTTTCATCTGCACGGTGAATATGTGATGGATCCATGTCAATACCAAATGCGGGAGATGAAATCTCTTCCATAACGCGAAGGGTTGTCGGCGTATTATAAATACTTGCACCGACATGCGCCTTAACACATAGCGTTACACCGTAGTGTTCTGCCCGTTCGCAGAGGCTACCCAGAGAATCGATGACCTCGGGCCATGCAGATTCATCATCTGACGAACCACCGGGCCCGCAGTTAATAATCGGGATACCTATCTCAGCAGCTGCTTGAAATGCCAACTCCATCCTTTCGGGATCGCGTGAGGGTTGCTCCATCGCTAACAACTCAAGGTTATATTCTTTTGATAGACGTTTAATCTCATCAGCGAGTTCTTGCCAGTTTGCGAGGACAAGGTGCTGGCTCATCCCGTCAATCGCAGAAAGTTCAATACCATCATAGCCAGCCATGGCGATATGCTTAAAGGCGGTTTCCATATCGTAACCGCCAAACAGCACTGAATTTGCTCCTAATTTCAAATGTTTTCTCCTTACTATATAAAGCCGTGAGGACGATTTTCAAAATCGCAGATTCTATCAGTTTTCTCTACAGTCCACTCAACGTAGGAAGCGGGTGCGGACGCACCAAGATACCGCCCTGTTCATAAGATTCCATCGCAGCCCATGTGTATTCAAGTGCAGCGAGTGCATCTCTACCGGAGGCACGTATCTTCTCTTTCGGCACGCCGTTCGTGATGTCCTCTAAAAACGCATGAATCCTTAACGGAAAAGTCTGTCCAAAGTCGCTAATACCTGATTCGGTTACGACCGTATCTCCGCCTTCAGGGGCACCAGGTGAGGGCCAGAACGTAATCTTTTCAATGCAGTTTTCAATGCAGAATGTACCGCGTGTGCCAGCAAGTTCAACGCTCCACCACCCACCAAGTCCAAAGGTAGCATCTCCGCGTTGGCTTAGCAGGTAACCGATACAACCGTTCTCAAAACGGAGGTGAATGCTGTTAATAGAAACCATGAGATCGCCTTCACGCCTCCGAAAATGCGGGCGTTCCATGAATGCCTGCACGTGTGTCACGTCTCCACAAAAATGACGCATCACGCTGAACGGATGCGACAGAAACGCTTTCACATGAAAATAGGGAAAACCGTCGGAACGCGGGGCATTAGAATAACTGTAGTTGAATTCCCCACCAGCAAACCCCATCTTGTGCAGGATGTAGACCATCTCCCCGATCTGTCCGTTGTCAATATATTTTTTTGCTTGTTCTGCGGGCGGTGTGAAGTAGTGGTTCAGATTACAAGCGAGGTAGAGGTCCTCTTCGGTGGCTTTTGCTACCATTTCACGAGCCTGTCCGACATCGTTTGAGATCGGTTTTTCGACGAGTACGTGTTTGCCGTTCTCAAGTGCTTCCATTGTCGGTTCATAGTGCCAACTGCCGTTCTCATTCCCGCCTGTTGTAACATCAACGATCTCCATGTCCGGTTCGCCATCGATCATGTCCGCCAAACTGTAGTAAGCTTTCACACCGAGACGTTCCGCTGCGCTGTCCGCGCGATCTTTTACAATGTCGCATACTGCAACAAGTTCTGCTAAATCATCATTTGCGTGGCAATTAGCATGATTATTCCCAATTCCACTCATGCCGACTACGCCAACTTTTAATGCCATTTTTTAAATTCCTTCCAATAGGTAAAATAGACTATAATGATACGATTCTATACGCTCCGTTGTAATTTTGTCAATAAATATCTGAAATAGGACAGACGCATTGCCTTTGATAAGGGGAATGCGTCTGTCCCATCAAAATTGACTTCTTTTATCAAACTCACGTTAGATTAAGCACCATATTGAGAAATATCAGTCTTGTAAGAACAACCTTCCCGACCCGATAACCAAAAGCTTTTTCATTAAATCAAACCGATTGGAATCTGGGAATCCATATAAATTCCACTTGATACCGTGCCCCTAACGTGATATTATTAAAATAATGGAACACACAGGCTTTTTCATCACACTTGAAGGCGTAGAAGGTGCGGGCAAAACAACACAGAGACACCGATTAGCAGATGTTCTCGGTGATAATGTTCTTGTTACGCGTGAACCGGGCGGCACACCTCTTTCAGAACAGATTCGCGATATATTCTTAACCGCCTCCACTATGTCAGCAACAACCGAATTGATGTTGATCGCCGCCGCACGGGCACAACACGTCACCGAACTGATTCTACCTGCATTAAATGCAGGACAGATCGTCATCTGTGACCGATTTAGCGATGCTACTATTGCTTATCAGGGGTATCGTAAAGGGATTGACTTAAAACTCATAGAACAGGTTAATCATATTGCGACAGGAGGATTAACACCAGACGTTACTTTCCTTCTTGATCTACCGCCAGATATCGGACTGCAACGCAAACGGGATTCAGATGAGCCACTTACTCGTCTTGAACATGAAACCCTCGCCTCTCACAAAAAAGTGAGAGCGGGATATTTAGCAGTTGCTGAATCAGAACCGCACCGCGTCCAATTAATCAACGCTCAACTTGATGCAGATACCATCCACAACCTTATCGTGACAGAATCAAAAAAAAGAATTCAGTTATCACAAACCTCTTGAAATCCAATATCTCCCGCACGTTCTACTACATTAGAAAATGGAAAACGCAATACTCGGTCATCAAAACATTGTAACCCAACTTCAAAACGCAGTCACCTCAGAACGCGTTGCTGGGGCATACCTTTTTGCAGGGGAACAAGGGATTGGCAAAGAGACTGTCGCTCTCTATTTTGCGAATCTGATTCTGTGTGAGCAAAGGACAGAAGAGTCCTCACCTTGTGGAGAATGCCGTGCTTGCCGTAAGCTAAAAAGCAGTAACCATCCAGACCTACGAATTATTCGACCTGATGGTGCACAAATTAAGATTGACCAAATTCGCGAACTGCAACAACAAATTTTTTATCAACCTCTTGAAGGACCGAGAAAAATCTACATTTTAGCAAACACCGAAAGGATGAGTAATCCGAACAATCCCGCAGCAAATGCACTACTTAAAACACTTGAAGAACCACCTGCTGCATCTACTTTAATCCTATTGACGGAAAACATTGAATCTATTTTGTTAACAATCCGATCTCGCTGCCAGATTCTCACATTTTACCCGATGTCGATTGAAGAATTAACATTAGCATTGATGAACCGGTTTTCCATCGATAAAGAGACAGCTTCCACTGCTGCGATACTATCGCGCGGTATTGTTGGAAAAGCTATCACGCTTATTGAAGAAGGAACTTCTGAAACTGAAACTATACCTGAAATCCTTGAGGAAACTGACCCGTTAGCAGCCTTCCGATTGGCAGAGCAATTTGTTGAAAAAGGCTTGGACAGTTTAGACGAATTGATAACGTGGTATCGCGACCTCCTTTTTTTACAACAAGGTGTACCTGTAGAATTGATGACACACACTAACGCATTAGATAAACTCCAAACACTCGTGCCGCGTTACCCTCGTATACGACTACAACAAGCCATCCAGACCGTTTTTGAAACAAAGGAACTACTCAAAAGAACAAACGTCACCAAAATTTTTGCACTTGAGATTATGTGTCTCAAGTTATTACAAGGTAGATGAATTATAGTGGAACATAAATATGAATAAACATTCTTTTTGAAGTTGCAATGTTTGTAGTCGCGCAATTCATTGCGCCTTTTACATTCAACGGTAGGCACACTTTCTAAACGTGCAGAATAACGATGGTCTATTATAGTAAATCTTAAAAAGAAATACACACTTTCGCCCTTCCGCGGTAGGCACGGTTTCCTAACCGTGCTGGTGCAAAGTGTCTCATTACTTATAATATCCACCATAATTGTAAAATCAACAATAAATGTAAGAACAGACATTCACGAGATTAAAATCTATAGCGTAAAAACTCTATGTCAAACCCAATTGAGCA
The DNA here is from genome assembly GCA_022825825.1 of Candidatus Poribacteria bacterium. GTDB lineage: Bacteria > Poribacteria > WGA-4E > WGA-4E > WGA-3G > MSPOR6. The sequence goes on along the minus strand of JAJDWA010000072.1, from coordinate 37,226 downwards.
CGCCCAAACATTAGAATCTAACGAAAAAATAGCCGAAGCTATCCAAGTCTATGATGACGTTATCCGCAGCCAAAGCGACCCGGAGATGCTCGCTTATGCAAACTTTCGCCTCGGACACATCTATCAAGAATGGGGCGAACTTTTTGCCGCACAGCGGTTTTTATCGCAGGCACACCAACTTGATCCAGAAAACAGCGACATACGAGAGGCTATTGACAATCTCAATCAACATTTTTCTGAGAATAGAGAACAGATTGCCGACCAGATGTCTCGGCAAAACAGTGACCAAATCGTTTCACTCTTTCGCATCGCGACGGGTATCAAACTGATAGCAATGGATAAAGCAGTGCAGGCGTATCCGTTAATGAAAAGCCGCACGAAGATTTTTCCAAACGCTACTGTCGCAAAACATCTCCTTACTGATATTAGCATTACAGAACAGGAGCGTAACTCTGCAATTGAATTTCTGATAGAAAGAGAGTGGCTTGTCAACACCGGCGTTGAACTTTACACAATTGCCGATAGTGGGTTGGACGCTTTTTATACTGCGCTTGCCCAACTACACATTGATAATTCCGCGTATTCAGAAGCCATCACTTGCTATGATCAAGCATATTGGCTTGACGGTTCGCAACTCGCACCGTTATATCAAAAAGTAATCTGTTATGCATCTCTTGAGGCGTGGGATGAGGCAATCGCTGCGATTAGTGAACTCCCTTCTGAAGTGCCTACAGAAATTAATCAGATAGCATATTACACGGCTGTTGCAGAAAGTTATCATCACACTTACCAAGAAACCGGTACCGATTCGGATAAAGAGAAGGTTATTGAAGCGTGTGAGGCTGTGTTACGTCTGGACAAAAAAGATAAAGCGGTTTCAAAGCTCCTTGCATCTTATCAAAATAAAAAGAGTTGGTGGCGTAGACAATGAGTTTACAACCTATCTCATAAATCATTTGTAGGGCGAGGTCCCTGTGCCTCGCCATGTCTCATAAACAGACACAACGGGCGGGCACAGGGACCCGCCCCTACAACATGAGTGAGGGTTAGACAAAACAAAGCAAAACCTAACAAATTTGATTTATGAGATACGCTCTAACACATTTACCCGAAGGTGCTAAAGCACGTTTCGGAAAAGGTATCATCTATCAGATTCAGTTTTCTCCTGACAGCACTGTCCTTGCAGTTGCAAGTAGCATCGGCATTTGGATATATGATACTGAAACGTATCAAGAGATTGCGCTGCTCGCGAAGCATACAGATGCTGTCACAAGCATCGCATTCAGTCCGGATGGGAAGACGCTCGCAAGTGGGAGTTGGGATGGCACGGTGCTGCTATGGGCCCCTACCACAAATATAACAAAAAGGAATCCGAAGCAATGAAATGTAAACTATTTTCCACATTTTTAACACTACTTCTTCTTTTAACACTATTTCTACCGAACACCTTTGCACAAGATTATACCCAATTGAATCTACCCGAGGGTGCCAAAGCATGTCTCGGGAAAGGTGTAATAAGAGACATGCAATTGTCTCCGGACAACAATAGGTTGGTAATATCCACTTCTGCAGGGATATGGCTTTATGATGTCAGCGTGAGGGCACAAATTACGCCACTGATAAAATTTTACCCACAAAATGTTTCTCAGATAGCATTTTCACCGGATAGCAAGACGCTCGCCCTCAGCGCGTATGACAAGACAATCCGACTCTGGAACACCGACACTGGTGAAAACGGACTGAAATTTGATACGCCTGACGGGCCTTTCGAATCTTTGAAGTTTTCGCCTGATAGTAAAATCCTCATAGGCCAGAATTGGCAAGGTGCAATTTTGTTTTGGAATGCCACAAACGGAGAACAGTTAATCGCTTTCGACCCAAATTTACCCAAACTCAACCGAGAAAATATAAAAATTGGAACCTTGCGGTAGATTTCTATGCCGACCATACGGGTGATGTTATTTTTTGTGTTGGCACTAAGGATGGGACAATTAGTATCCGAGATGCAAAAACCCATAACCAGATAAGGACACTTATATCGCGTACAGATGATAGTACATCTTTACCTATTCAATCTTTACGACCATATCATCCCGATCCTGATGTTAAGGATGGAGGACCTTATATAAAATGGATAAATACCCTATATTTCGCACCTGATGGTAAAACGCTCGTGAGTAGTGCTGACTACCGACGCGCACGTTGGGATGGATGGGAAGGGCAGGGAGGCCCCATAGAAATTTGGGATGTAAACACAGGTGAGCAACTTGCACTTCTTCAATGGGGATTAGACATAACTTTTTCAGGTGACGGCAAAACGGTTGCTATTTCTAAGGGCAGCGATCATGTGTTATGGGACATCCCTTCACGTCGTAAAATCGCTGAATTTCAAGATGTGAAAATAAGATTTTCAGGTGATGGAAAAACACTTGCTATTATAGATAGCAGCGGGTATAAGATATGGGACATCACCACACAACGTGAAACCATAACACATAGTCAAATTATAGAATGGTTAGAAACTTCTCCAGAACGTTTTTTGTTATCCCATGATGGCACAATCCTTACCACCGCACATAAAAACGGTACAGTTGCTTTGTGGGAAACGAAAAATACCAATCGGCTCCGAGCACTTTCCACAGGTTATGCGAAACCGTTCACAGCATTAGCGTTTTCGCACGATGGCGAAACACTCGCAAGTGGGGATGCTGCAGGAAACATCCAATTCTGGGATTTAAACAATGGGAGAAAACGTAATACAATCAAAACCAATTATATCAGTAGCTTAGTTTTTGCTAAAAATAACGAAAACGAAACCCTTATCAGTGAGAGTGAGATTAGTAAAACTGAAAATGAAATTAAAGTATGGGATGTTTCCACTGGAGAACAGATTGATGTTTTTACTGTCACAAACATTTCCCGCAACGATTCCTATAGCGCATTTGATGATGGAACAGTCCTAAGTCGCCAGAACACAAGCGTGTTTTCCGAAAACGGTGAAAAAATGGCTATTCGGACAAACAAAGGGATTGAAACATGGGATGTTCTTAATCAAAAACATGTGAATACGTATACAAAGGTTAAGAGTCGCGTTAGTGTATTGGCGTTAACACCTGATGGTAAAATTCTGGCGGTTAGTATAGGAAGTGCCGTACGTTTGTGGAATACACAAACTGATAAACATTTCACGCTCAAAACCCCGAAAGGTATGATAAATGGATTTTTAGAAACATTACGTTTGCAGAGATTCGATGTTTATGCGTTGGCATTTGCACCTGATGGAAAAACACTTGCGGCTGGAGGTCGGAATAAGACAATTTATTTCTGGGATATTACTACGAAACGCCACATTACAACACTCAAGCATGAATATGCTGTTTGTAAGTTGGCATTCTCGCCAGATGGCAAAATTCTCGCAAGTGGAGATACAAGCGGAAAAATTCATCTGTGGGAGTTTGCCACTGGACACCTTCTCACAACGTACAAAGGACATGGAGATTATGTTAGCGTCCTAACGTTTGCACCGGATGGGAAAACACTTGCAAGTGTAAGTGGTGGTTTTGGCAGAATTGGTTACAACTCTGGCACTGTTTTTCTGTGGAATGTACCGTCTAAATAAACAAATATTGAAAGACAAATGTGCTGTGTAGCATAAACCAGTTGACTAACAACCTGAATTCGGGTAAAGTATGATAAAAAGACGTGGAGAGAGAAAATGAAACCGTTTCTAATATTCTGCTTAACAGTATTGCTGACCGGATGTGGGCTTAAAAGCATTCCGTATTCGCAAACCACAGATGTTGTTGAACCGAATAAGGCAGCACGATCTCACTACAATTGGGGTTTAGCGTATGCCAAACAGGGCGATCTTGCACAAGCTGTCACGGAGTTTAAGTTGGCAATTCAGAATGAACCGGGATGGGCAATTCCTTATTTTAATCTCGGTGCAGTGTATGGGAACATGGGTGACGTTGAACAAGCTATCCGGGCGTGGGAACGAGCGACACAACTGGATGTAGATTTCGCGAAGGCACATTATAACCTCGCAGTTGCCTATTCTCTGAGGACAGACGGTTCGCAAGTTACTGCTGATATTGAAAAATCAATAGCATCTTTACGTCAGGCAATTCGGGTAGACAAAGGAGTACTTTCCGACGCGGAAACAGAACCTGCATTTGATAAAATTCGAGACTTACCTGAATACAAAGCGTTGGTCCAAACCTCTGAACCGAAACAGTGACATCACATGGCGCGCTATACAACCCTTTCACCTGAAGAAATCGCGGACATAGTCTCACATTACACAATCGGTACACCTGTGAAGCTTGAGGAAATTCCAGGCGGATTTGGAAATAGTAACTTTAAGTTGACAACAACAGATGGCACGTTTCTGCTAAAAATATGTGATGAGAAAAATCCAGCAGAACTGCATAAGCAAATTGAACTGTTGGAACATCTTCGTCAACACGCCTACCCGACAGTGTTCCCGATTTTACAAAAAAACGGTGAGGCGCTTTTCGAAACACCAAACTATCGCGTGATGATCTATCCGTTTTTGGAAGGAGAAACACCACGGCCATCACAACGCGTGTTGACACAAATTGGGGAAGCATTAGCAAAGTTACATCGCATCTCTCCACTTGTAGAACTTCCATGTTTTCCGATGGGGATTGCACAAATAATACCTTTTCTGAAAGAGGTCAAAAACACACAATTTGCCACACATCCGTTTATTATGTGGCTAAAATCGGAACTTGAATGGATAAAACCTGAATTGGACAAACCCCTTCCTATAGGACTTTTGCACGGAGATCTATTTTTAGATAACACCCTTTTTGATGGTGATCAAATGGTAGCAATCCTTGACTTTGAGGAAGGGTGTCATGATATATTGTTAATTGATGTCGGAATGACGATAATTGGCTGTTGTTATACAACACAACATCAGTTGGATATTACTTTGGTCCACAGTTTTTTGGATTCTTATAATGCATTACGCCCTTTGACAGATAAAGAATGGGACAGTTTAGATTGTTTTGTTCACTATGCAGCATTGGCTATAGCGTTCTGGCGATTTAGACAGTTCAATGTCCGCCATCCCGATGCGCGAAGTGCCGAAACGTATCACGAGATGATTAACCGCAGCGCAAATTGGCAATCACTCCATCTATAATAACATATCTGTAACAAGCAGTATAATAAACATATTTGTAATGAGCAGATAGTCTACACCTAAAATATTATGTCCTTAGTAACAATAACCAATGTCACAAAACGTTATGACCCAGACATAATTCTGGATGATATTTCAGTCGCAATTGCACCTGGAGATAGGATAGGGTTGATTGGTCGTAACGGATGCGGGAAAACAACTTTACTAAAAATTATAAGCGGCATGCTGACCGATTTCAAAGGGGACGTCGTTTTAGCAAAGGGCCGCCGTATTGGATACCTAAGTCAAGAACCTGAGTTGGAACGGGACTGCACGCTCCGTCAGGAAATGCTCACGGTCTTTGAAGAACGACTTGCCCTTGAAGATAAAATGCTCCTGTTAGCAGAGGAGATGGAAACACAGGAAGCCCCCCATCTCTTGCAGGAGTACGCGCGCATTCATGAGAAACATGAACGACTGGGTGGATACGACTACGAGCATCAGATAAATCGAGTCCTGGGTGGATTAGGTTTTAGTGATCAGGACTTCAATTTACCAGTCCGCGTCTTGAGTGGCGGTCAAAAGAGTAGGGCTACGTTAGCAAAACTGCTTCTTGAAGAGCCTGACCTATTGCTCCTCGACGAACCCACGAATCATCTTGACATCAATGGCATCGAATGGCTGGAAAATTATCTCAATACCGAATACAACAGTGGCGTTCTTGTTGTTTCGCACGATAGATATTTTTTAGATAAAGTCGTTCGAAAAGTGTGGGAACTTGCAGATCACAAAATAAATATATTTCGAGGCAACTATTCCAAGTATTTAGAAATGAAGAATATTGAGCAACTCGTTGACAGACGCGCATTCAAAATACAGCAAGCATTTATTGCACAGGAAAAGGAGTTCATTGATCGTAATATAGCAGGACAGCGGACTCGTGAAGCACAAGGAAGACGTAAAAAACTGGAAAGATTAGAGATAGTTGAAAAACCGAAGTCGGAGGCACCAACGTTAAAACTCAACTTTACACCCGGATCACGTGGTGGAGACGACATTTTACGATGCCAAAATGTTAGTAAACAGTTTGGCGATAAGGTGTTATTTACAGATCTTAATTTTGAAGTGTACCGTGGTGATGTTATCGGAATTATAGGACCGAACGGATCCGGAAAAACGACACTTTTCAGAATGATTTTAGGACAGGAGCAACCTACACAAGGTAACCTTTGGGTCGGTCCTGGTCTCAGGCTTGGGTATTATACACAAGAATTGGAAGGACTTAACCCGGATAATGAAATCCTGGATGAAATCTGGGCACTTTGTCCAGATCAGACACCTTTTGAAGTGCGAAGTTTTTTAGCGAAGTTCCTATTTTCCGGTGATGACGTGTTTAAACGGATTGGAAACTTGAGTGGTGGTGAACAGAGTCGCGTTCAATTGGCAAAGCTGCTATTGGAAAAGGCGAATGTCTTTCTACTTGATGAACCGACAAATCATCTGGACATTCCAGCACGCGAGGCACTTGAAAACGCGCTTGCAGATTATCCCGCTACGCTTTTTATAATCTCCCATGACCGTTTTCTCTTAAACCGTCTGGCAACCAAATTGTTAATTTTTGATGTTGCAAAAGAAGAAACAACGCGCTTTTTTGAAGGCACTTACGCCGAATATGAAGCAGAACAACAGAAACAGGTTGTTGATGCTAAACAGGATCAGCAGCTTAAAAACGTTCAAAGCAGTCCACCGCCGAAACAGACGAAGTCTAAGTCCAAGCGAAAGCGGAAAATGAAGGCGCAACGTTTGGTAGGAAGTAATTAATTGAGGGATGTGTATAGATAATTCCGATTTAAATATATGCTTAAAGGTAGTCCGCACACGCCTGTGCCCGTTCTCAAGTTCAAGTAGCACAATCTGCCCGGAGATAAAAAATAGATTCGGTAATTCCATAATCATATCCAGCAGAAGACACCAACTCAATGGTTTGAATGCCTTTGATTTGGCGTATTCAGCATTGATTTGGCCAAATACCAAAAAGCGCATTTGGCGCTGATTCGCCAGGATTGGAAAAAATAAATATTACCGAATTAATAACTTAATCTTCGGACAGATTGTGCCTATGAGTGCGCAAACTGACAGCTTGCGAGACAGGGACAAATGGCGGTGGACATGAAGTCCGTTCCTGTCTGTGTGGAAGCACTAAATAATTATGCACACCCCTCAGGTAATTATCGGTTTTACTATAACCTGGGTTGTTACAGAAGTGAAATGGTTAGATGAAGCCATCCGTGAGAATTGCAAGGTTTGGATTTGGAGGCGTGTCATGAATTTCAACGACGAAGAAATCAAACGCCACATACGTTTAGGTGAAGATAGCCACTGGGAATTCAAGGAAATTGTGTTTTCTGGAAACAAGCCAAAAAGTCCCAGTCGTGACGATCTCGCAGACGAACTTGCCGCCTTTGCTAATACAAAAGGTGGAATAATGCTGTGTGGTGTAGCTGATGACAGCGGTCTGCAAGGTATGTCGCGCAAGCAGATGGACGAACTGGAAAGGTTCTTAGTTGAGGTGTGCCTTGACAAGATTAAACCTCCAATACATCCTACTATCCTGCGCAAGGAAATAGAGGAAGGTAAGCCTTTCCTCCTTATTGAAGTGCCACAAGGATACGCACTGCACAAAAGCCCAGGAGGAGGTTACCACCGAGTTGGCAGTACAAAACGCCAAATGACAAGTGATGAGCAGCTACGCCTCGCGCAGAAGCGCGCCCAATCCCGCTTTCATTGGTTTGACAAACAACATGTCCCGGAAACCGGTTTTGGATCATTAGATGAATCCCTTTGGAAACCACTGTTGAGTGCTGAAGGAGCTGCCGATCCTGAATTAGCATTGGAGAAAATGGGGATCCTAACTAACGATGAAAATGGGGTAACGCGGGCAACAGTAGCAGGTGTCCTTTTATGTACCCGTTCACCTGAAGAATGGCTTCCTAATGCGTGCATTGCCGCAACCTGTTATCGAGACAAGGACCGCGCATCTGGGCAGATAGATGCTCAGATAATTACCGGCCCCCTTAACCGACAAATTACAGAAGCGATTGCTTTCGCGGTTCGTAATATGCGCGTTGGTGCATACAAGAACCCAGCTCGAACTGATCTACCGCAATATAGTGAAAAGGCACTGTTTGAAGCAATTGTGAATGCTGTCGTTCACCGTGATTACGCGATTCGCGGCAGCCGAATCCGTATATCAATGTTCTCTGATCGTATTGAAATTATCTCTCCCGGAGGTTTGCCAAATAATTTGACTATTGATAGCATGAATGTACGACAATCAACACGAAATGAAGCACTCGCCTCAATGTTCGGAAGGATGTCTGTTGAAAATGTACATGGCTCAGGAGACCGACAATTTTTCATGGAGAGACGCGGAGACGGGGTGCCAATTATTTTTCGTGAAACAGAGGCATTGAGCGGAAAAATCCCTGATTATAAACTAATTGATGATTCAGAGCTTATTCTTACGATTCCTGCCGCAGACACAAATGCTACACCATCGACCGCCGTTATCCTCTGCCATCACGAAGATTCTGCTTTATCAGGAATTGAATTGTTGGTCCTGTTTCCGAATAAAACTTGGAAACACGCAACTACAGACGAAAATGGCAAAGCACAGATTGATCTGTACACGACACACCTTCCGATGACAGTGTTCGCAGCGGCACCCAGTTATGCTGCACACCTTGAACAAAACTGGATACCAGAGAAAGGAGGACTTGCCCTTGAAATGCAAAGTTTTCAAGATGGTGGTTCAGTAATTTTTCCCGAAGCAGCAGGAAACATTCCAGGTTTAGCTGGACGTTTGAATCCTATACGCGATACCCGTGACCGTACCTATTTATATGCTTCCAACATCGCTATTAACGGCGGAAAACCACAGCCAGTTCACTTCGTTCTCGGAGACGATTTACGTCTCACCGCTGCGGACGGAACAGAATTAGTAGTGCGTATAGTTACCATTATCGGCAAATCAGCATTGATAGAGTACAGCCCCAATTCTACAGAAGCGGTTTAATGCCAGTAAAGAATTATTTATAAAACTTCTCAGCAAATCTTTCTTTACGAATATTTATCCATACATCCTTGACAAAATCACTTGAATGCGTTACACTTATTATCACTAAAAACATCCCGCATTTAAATGCGGAATACCTATGAGGAAAAAATATGTTAGCTGAAATACGTCACAGAGAAGGTGTTATTGTTATCCGTCCCACTGGTCGCATGATCGGGGCAGCAAACGTTGAAATTAGACAGCAAATCCATGAAGAGCTTGAGGAACACTTCGATTCACCAAAGGTCATTTTTAATCTTGAAGAGGTTACCCGAATGGATAGCAGCGGCTTAGGAACACTTGTTTCCGTGCATGTTACTATCACACGTAAGGGAGGACGCACTGCACTCGTCAATGCAGGGGCGCATATCAGAAACCTACTCGTCCTTGGAAGGTTAGCAACCGTTTTTGAGAATTACGACAGTGAAGAGGAAGCGATCCTTGAACTGAGTGCAGACAAAAGTGAATAATCGCTTATCAGTAACCAAATCTGTAATCACTCAAAATACCGTATGAAGGAGATCTATGGCAAATCAGAACGACCTAACGCTAACCGTTGATGCAGGCTTCCACAATCGGGATGGATGTCCTGTTGTCGTTAATGTTGACCATCCCGAAATTAGCAAATTTTCTGACAAAGATGTCATCCTAACAGATTCAGAGAGCGGAGATGTTATCTCTGCGCAATGCTACGCGAATGCTGATGGCACATCTACCACTTTAGCATGGGTGCTTGACGGTCTCGCCGCTGGCGCCTCACGCACCTATACGCTTTCAGAAGACACTGTTGATGGCGAAGCAGGCATTGAATTAAAGGATAGCGCTGAAACCATTGACATCACGCTCAATGGCAGAACTTTTACAACGTTTCGCTACGGAAAAACGCAGTTTCGTCCCTATTTCTTTCCTGTCCTGGGACCAAATGGCTGTGAAGTAACGCGTGGTGAAACGAGCGACATCTCAAAAGACCACGTCCATCACCGCTCACTCTACGTTGCTTACGGTGAAGTCAATGACGTTGATTTGTGGGGAGAAGGCAGCAATTCTGGCAGAGTGGTTCACCAAAATTTTACACAAAAACACGGTGGTGCCGTTGTCAGTAGGATATATACTGACAATAACTGGGAAACAAAAGAAGGTGAAGTGTTGATGATGGATAAGCAGAATTTCCGTATCTACAACCTGCCTGAAGATGCCGCTATCGTTGACCTTGATTTAAGTTTTATCGCCTCCGCTGGTGATGTCCACTTTGGTGATACTAAAGAGGGCGGTATTATGTGCATTCGTGTGCATCCGTCAATGAACGCATCAGACGGTGGAAAGATTGAGAACGCTTTTGGCGGTATCAACGAAGGCGAAACTTGGGGAAAACGTGCCAATTGGTGCGATTATTCCGGTGTCGTTGATGGTACATCCGTTGGAATCGCTGTCTTTGATCATGTTGTCAATCCCCGATATCCAACGTATTGGCACGTCCGTAACTACGGTTTAATGGGAAGCAACATTTTTGGGAGCGGCACTTTTGAACGTGATCCGTCTAAAGACGGTTCCTATGTTCTAAAAGAGGGTGAAGAGATGCACTTCCGGTTCAGGGTGCTTATTCATGCTGGTGATGCCACTGAGGGTAAAGTCGCACAGAAGTATCATGATTTCATCAACCCACCAACTGTTGAGATTTCAGGAGAATAGGTCAGTCTATCCGTATTCGTGGTGGAATAGAAACTCTACTTTACTAAGGAGACCGATATATGCCAATACCAACTATACATGTTGGCTGCACACATTTTGCACATGGACGTTTACAAGCACAAGTCAATTCACACGGATTTGAACCTGTTGCGTGCGTAGACATCAACCTTGAAGCTGCAAAAAATGGTGTTGAATCAATAAATGGTGCGCCTGAAGGTTTATCAGAACGCATCTACACAACAATAACCGAAGCAAAAGAAAAACATGCTGAAGCTCAGGCGTGTCTTATCTATGCGTCAACAACAGTTCATGCAGAACTCATCGTTGAAAGTCTAAACCTCGGCATGCATACGCTCTGTGTGAAACCAATTGCAACAACACAAGCAGAATTCCACGACATTATCCAAGCGCATAAGGCAAATCCCGGAACAATATTGGTGCAGGGACAAAACAAGCGATGGAATCCAGCTGCCGCGAAAATGCGAGAATGGCTTCGAGAAGATGGCGGCATCGGTGAAATGTTGGGTGGGGAGTGCCGATTCTGGATACGCCAAAATCTGTTCACCGGACCCGATTCACGGCAACCCGATGCTTACGTTGATGGACTCTATTTCCACGCAGGTTGTAGCCATCAACTTGACCAGCTCGTTGGTGCAAAGGGACTGCCAAAATATGTCACCGCACATGTTCATAACCGTCGCGACCCTGCATTAGGGCAGATAGCAGCGTGGGGCACTGCAGGTGGAAACGCCTTGATGGAATATGCCAACGGCGCACCATTCACGTATGCTGGTACCCGTGCAGGACACATGGGGGCTTACGGATGGAGTGGCAGCTGGACATTCCACGGAGAAGAGGGCGACCTCCGCAGAGATGGTGGACACTTACAACTTTTCCGAACAGGGCAAGAGATTGAAAACCTTACCCTACAAGACCTCCACGGAGGATTGATTGAAGACGACAGACTTCAATTTGATGCTTTTGCCGAAGCAATTGCTACCGGCAAAGACCGAGAGTGGATTCAGGATAGTACACTGGGAACATGGATTTTGATGGAAGCGTGCAACGAGTCGGCGCGTACACATGAACGCGTTGATGTAGAAGCATTTGCTGAGAAGATGTTGGCTTAGTACGGAGGCTTCATAATGCAATCACCACACGGCTCAGCCTTCCGCCCCTCTATAATGGGTAGCAACGGCATGGTAACATCAGGGCACGTCCTTGCCTCACAGGCAGGCATTCAGACAATGATGGCAGGTGGCAACGCTGTTGACGCTGCCATCGCAACTGCCGCCGCACTCGGTGTCGTGGAACCTGCTGGGTCCGGTGTTGGCGGGGACGGATTTATCCTCATCTATTGGGCAGAAACAGGACAGGTCGCCGCTGTCAATGCGACAGGACCTGCTCCCCGTGCCGCAACCCGAGAGACCTATCTCAAAAACGGCGGCATTCCAATGAAAGGCATGCGAAGTGTCTCTGTGCCGGGGCTTCTCGATGGATGGCTGCTTGCACACAAACGTTACGGTGCACTCAAGTTAGAGGAGGTTTTCGCTCCAGCAATCTCTCTCTGCAAAGAAGGATTTCCAGTGAGTCATAGACTCGCGGGAGGACTAAGAGGTGAAAACGCTCGCTTTGCTGCCGAACCAGACAGCCGTGCTATCTTCACAAACGATGGCGAACCGATTCCCGCAGGTGAATTCCTTGCAAATCCTAATCTCGGCACAACCCTCCGTAAAATTGCTAAAGACGGGAGAGACACATTCTACAAAGGCGAAATTGCTAAGGAAATTGCTGAATTCAGCTATGCTTATGATGGATTATTAACAGCAGAAGACCTCGCGAGTTTCCATGCACACTGGGACGATCCGATACACGTTAACTATCGTGGTTATGAGGTGTATGAGATGCCTCCCAACTCAAGTGGACATATCTTATTGCAGGAATTGAACGTTGTAGAATTGTTCGATTTGCAAGCATTGGGATGCAATACAACTGAAAGCGTTCACTTGATGGTTGAAGCGAAAAAACTCGCCTTTGCTGACAGAGAAAAATATATGGCAGACCCCAATTGGGTAGATGTTCCCATAGAAGGCATGTTATCTAAATCCTATGCCGCTGAACAGGCAAAACGGATTGATTTAGAGAAGGCTGCTGTTGATGTTCCCGCTGGTGGACCAGAAACACACCAAGATACCACCTGTTTCTGCACTGCTGACCGCGCAGGCAATCTTGTCTGTGTGCTTCAGAGTATCCAATCTGGCTTTGGTTCAAGCTTGGTAGCGGGGAATACAGGTATTCTGCTAAACAACCGAATGACATATTGGCATTTGGAGGAAGACCATCCCAATTGTCTGATGCCGGGCAAACGTGTCCGTCACACAATGAATCCTGTTATCGTTACAAAAGATGGAAAACCTGTATTAGCATGCGGCACACCGGGTGCTGATACACAGGTCCAGACGAACCTACAATTAGTTACACATATTCTTGACTTTGGGATGACACCACAGGAGGCAGTTTCCGCGCCACGTTGGCGCAGTCTCCAAAACCCAATGGAATCCACAATTCCACATACCTGTTCTAACCATCTCCAGTTAGAGACTCGATTCTCTACGGATACCCAAGAGGGTTTAGCCAAAAGAGGGCATGAACTCCAACTTGTCGGAGATTGGGGCGGTCCAGGGAGTGCGCAGATGATTCAGGTACATTCTGAATCCGGAGCGCTTATCGGCGGGTCCGATCCAAGAACTGATGGGTATGCTGTGACTTTTTAGAGGAATTGTTTTTCATATAAGGCAAGGAATGTAGATATCAATTATTGGGTTGAACCCCGGAGGATGATTATGAACAGCAACGCTATAAAAGCCCTTACATACAAGGTGCTTGTGATAACTTTTTGGCTTACAGCACCAACGATTTGGGGTGTTGATACTGTCCTTTTTGAAGAAGATTTTGAGTCCGTGAAACTTGAAGATAGCATACAGGAAGGGGTTAAAGGCGTTGACGTTTGGTCAGGCATACCCCCTGAGGGTTGGGAAATTACAAACGAAAACCCTAAAGACCTCGGTATGCCTGAATGGCGAACATGGGCAATTGTTGACCTTGAGTGGTGGAGACAAACTGCTGGGGACCAAGAACGCAGTCAATTCACTATGAAACAGAATGACGGTAAAGGTATAGGGAATGGCGCGGTTGCAGACCCCGATGAGTGGGACGATTGGGAAGTAAACGGTGACCCCGACGGGAAAAGCGCCTGGAACGGTCACTTAATTACACCCTCTATTAAAATCAAAGGTGCAGCTGCAGATTCACTTGTTTTAACATTTGATTCCAGTTGGCGGCCTGATGACCCCCAAAGAGGTGAGATAACAGTAAGTTTTGACGGCGGTAAGAAGGAACAAATTTTATTATTTGAGAGTTCTGGTGCGCAAACCCTTGTTACCATTCCTACGCTAAGGAAAAATGAGGAAAAAATAAACGATTTAGAACAGGTAAACGAAACTTTAGAAATCCCGATTGACAATCCTGCGGATGCCACTGAAATGGTTATTAGTTTCGGTCTGCTTAATGCCCGGAATGACTGGTGGTGGGCGATAGATAACATCAAAATCGTAAGCACTGCATTTGATGTAGAACCGAGAGGGAAATTAGCAGTGAAATGGGCAAAAATAAAATCCTTACAATAATCCTTTTTGCTATATTGTGAGCAACTCAACACCACCTACAATTCGGTCAAATTGTCTTATAAAAGTGATGTGTTTCTTTCAGGCACATCACTTTTATATCTTATTGACTTTTAGGAGAAAATCGTGAAAATATTAGTAACAGGCGGCACAGGTCGCATCGGATCAAACCTCACCAAAAAACTATTAGAAAAGGGACATGAAATCCGTTGTTTTACCTATCCTGGCGATGTCAATCGTATTGACAGGTGGAAAGGTAATGACAAAGTTGAAACCTTCCTCGGCGATCTGCGTGAATACGAAGATGTCAAAAAAGCCGTTGAAGGTGTAGATGCAATCTACCACATTGCTGCAGCTTTTGGCGGTCCGTTTAATAACCGTGAATATTTGGCAATCAACGGAATGGGTACACTTAATATTTTAGAATGTGTCCGCGAATTCAATAAAGACATTCATCGCCTCGTCTATGCGTGTACCGAAGCAATCTATTGGGAACTGACTCAAAAAGGGCGACTTTTCAACGAACCCATCACAGAAGATATGGTCGCCAAATACCATCACATGCCTTATTTTCTCACAAAATGGATAGGCGAAGAACTTTGCATGACGTATCATCATCAATACGGTGTGCCTTCTACAGTGTTTCGGTTTGCTACTGTCATTGAACCAAGCGAATTTCTCAATAACGATGGATTACCCAAACTATTTGTCTTTAGCACTATCTATAACCGATACAAAAACTATAAAGGCAACGACCCAGTTGAATTAGAGACCGCAGAAGCGGTGATGAAAGCGTGGAACGGAGAAGAAAAGTTTATACTTAAACGCAATCCTGACGGACGTCCTTACAAAGAGCATTTTGCCGATATACGTGATATTGTTCAGGGATTAGTCTTAGGAATAGAAAAGGATGCTGCAGTCGGTGAAGAATTCACCCTCGGCGGAAAAGGTGTTTTTAATTTCGAAGAGGTAATTCCTTATCTATGTGAACGCTATCATAAGGATTTCGCCGATATAAAACTCCCAAATGCTAACTATTTTGAGTTTGATCTCAGCAAAATCAAAACGCTACTTGACTATGAACCGCAGCATAATTTGGCAAGTATCCTTGATGCAGCGGAAGCAATGCGGCGTGGTGAAGATGTCGGTATAATTCCAACAGGAGTCCGATGGAATTAAAAACAAATTGCCTTGAAAACAACAGAAAAATGCGTTAAACTTAAGATTATAGAACGAATTTAGATCTAAAGTATTTGAACTTGTGTAGGAGATTCACCATGAAAACAACATTTTGGAAAAGATATCGGAGTTGGGCAATTCTGCTTGCCTTCGCTTTTTTGGTAGCGAGTTGTGCCACTGTTACAACGATAACGACTACCGATCGATACGTCCATTCAAGCACTAAACACTTGGATAGACACATTGATGCTGTGCTAAAACGGGAGGGACTTGAACCATCAAAACAGACAAATGATACCGAATTTCTTAGGCGTATCTATTTAGATATGACAGGAAGGATTCCGACGCCAGAAGAGGTGTTAGATTTTGTTGACGATGCCGCGCCAAACAAACGTTCAAAGAAAATTGATGAACTTATTGGAAGCAAAGCATCCGTTGATTATTGGACACTGTTATGGGTGAATTGGTTAATCGGAAGACGCGGCGATGGTGATGATCAACGCATCGGTTTAAACGGTTGGGTGCGCGAAGCACTTGAGACGAACATGCCCTATAACCAGTTTGTAAAAGAACTCGTCTCTGCAGATGGAGAAACAAAGGACAATGCAGCAGGCAATTACGTCCTACGTTATGAACGCTCACCGGTCTTTTTAACTTCTCACACCTCTCGGCTGTTTTTGGGGCTACCGATGCAGTGTGCCGAATGCCACGATCATAAGACAGAAGCTTGGCTACAAGAGGATTTCTACGGTATTGCTGCTTTTTTCACCGGTATCGAAAGTGAGGAAAAGGAAGAATATCAGGTCGTTGATATGAGCGGTAATCCGACAATGATGCAAAATGTCCTTATCAAAAATACGCCAAAACAGCAACGGACTATCTACGTTGAAAGTATGGATACATCTGTTCCACCGCGTTACCTTGACAAAACGGAATATAAAGGGGAACTCACTAAAAAACGTGAAGCTCTTGCAGAATGGATGACCGCTAAAACGAACCCCTACTTTAGCAAAGCTATCGTGAATCGTATCTGGAAACATTTTATGGGACGCGCTTTTGTTGAACCCATTGATGGATTTGGTGAGGAATACCCTGCCACTAATCCTGAACTTCTGGCATGGTTAGCGGAAGACTTTGTTATTCATGGTTACGACTTGCAACATCTAATGCGGACTATTCTGAATTCTAAAGTATATCAGCGAAGTTCAAAGACAAATAAGAGTAATGAGAATGATGACATCTATTACTCGCATGCCTATATGAAACCCTTAAGTACTGAGCAATTCCTTTATTCTATGCTTCAAGCTACAGCTTTTGAAAAACTCCAACAGCGCAAAGCTGGCGGGCAACTTAAAAAAGTTGAAGTTGAAAATATGAAACGTGAACATCTCAGGCGATTTCTTTTCCTGCTTGATAACGGGGAGATGGAAGAGATTGAAGCATTTAATGGAACAGTTCCACAAGCACTTATGATGATTAACGGTTCTCTCGTCAATGATAGTGCTAATTACAAGGAACGCGGCAGCTTTATCAATTATGTCCTTGACAATTGGCGAGACACAATCGACCGTGTTCAGTATATTTATCTAACTGTGCTATCACGCAAACCAACAAGTAAAGAACAAACCTATTTTCAACGTTACTTAGATCGAAGTCTATACAGAGACAAAATCTTGGCTTACGAAGACCTCTATTGGGTTCTACTGAATTCAGCAGAGTTTTCGCTAAACCATTAGAAATGATAGGGCGGTTCGCTAATTAGCGTGCCGCCTTCACAAAAAGGAGCATTGTCAAATGAAAAGATTTGGTATATTTGTCCTCTTATGTTGTTTCACTTTCAGCATTGCAACTGTCGCAATGGCACAACTGTATTTTGAGGATAATTTCAACAACGCAAACGAATCTAAAAAGAAATGGGTCCCCTTGTGGGGAAACTGGGAATTCAAAGAGAAAGAATACCATCAACTCTCAAATGATTCCAACTGCATGAGTGTTATTGCAGATGATTATTGGGATGAAGAATGGAATGAGTATACCTACGAGGTGCGCGGTAATAAAATCGGTGGTGCTGAAGGATTTTTGATTATGTTCAGGTGCCAAGGTCCGATGGAACCTCGGGGAAAGGCACTTAAAGAACACCCACCGCGCATGCAAAAACAGCAACGGTTAGAGTACTGGTGGAACCTCGGCGGTTGGGGAAACACCACTTCAAAAGTGGAGTCGTGGGGTGGTGTAGCAAGCCCGAACACTAACCACACTATCAAAACAGGGGAATGGTATAACATCAAAATTGTTAATACTCCTACCGGTTACACGCTTTACCTTAACGATGAAAAAGTGGGCAACACTATTAACGATGCCACAAGAGATGGTGTCGGACGAGTCGGTGTTGCTACGTGGGCTACCACGGCGAGATATGAAGACGTACTCGTTTATGGACCTGATGGTCCGCTGCCTGTTAATCCCAAAGGCAAAGTTGCAACCACTTGGGGATTCCTCAAAGCTGGTAGATAAGATTTTTACCCTAAACAAAGAAAGGCAGAACCATTGCAGATGGTCCTGCCTCTTTTGTATTTTATCTATTTTCTATGTATCTCGCAGGAGGGGTTTCTAAACCGACTTCCTACTACTTTTTTATAGTTTGCAATCCTCTGTCTTTTCATTTTCTCTGTGAAAACTTTTGATAAGCGAAACACCTTCCTTCAACTTCTCTACCGAGCCGACTTCAACAATTTTCGAGATACCTCTCGCTTTTAAAATCGATTTAAACTCAAAACGGTGCATCCCCGCAAGTTCCGATGCTCTCCCGAGTGTCACTTCCCCAGCTTGATAGAGTTGAATTGCAGCATCAAGACGGGATTTCTTTTTATTACGGACCAGTTTCTCAAGGGCATCAACGATCAAGGTATGGGAATCAGGATAAAGCCCAACCCCGATCAAAGCATTAACCTCTTTTTCAAGATCGGGCGATTGAATTTCAATCCGTAGCATCGGTATCACCTCCCTAAAACTTACCAATAGTTAGATTCATAAGGATACCACTCAGTCTTTATCCATCCGTTCACAGGTGGATAGTAATATCACTGTGCATTGAAAGATAGAATAACACATTTCGCTTTGATTTGTCAATTAGGACAGAGGTATATTGGGGCTATTTTTCTGTCTAAATTGCGCCTACCGATCCCCTGTCTGCTCACGTACAGGCAGATTCTCTGGTGCTTCAGGTTCAGGGCGTTGATCTAACCACCACGAAAACACGACCACCAGACACGCAAGCACAATCGCACTCAGTGCCATCGGCGTTCCCACCGTTTTTTCACCATCAGTAAGACGTTCTGCTTGCATACGGATCCTGAAAAGTGCAATTACTCCTGATAACACCACAACCGCAGCCAACACAAGATTCACCTGCCATGGCACTCGGAAAAGCACCGTGATGAGTGAGATTACAGCAACTGTTAAGCTCAGCAAGGCAAACGAGTTGTAAGGTGTTGAGTCTATCTCTTCACTATTTGATAATCCGCTGGCCTGACGCGGTGACACAGGAATAGGGGCATCATCTTGATACGTCATCTCAATGAGTCGGATGAATTCAGCTAACATTTTCTCCTCCTGAATCCATTCATAAAGTGTCGGATATTCGTGTCGGAGCAGCATAACGAACTCTTGACGTTGCGCGCTAAAATCTGTAAATTCCTCCCAGTCGTTTTCCTGTACAGTGGTGTATGGTTCCGAACCGACACGGAGTTCATACCCTTGTCCCGCCACATAAACAACACTGCCAATATCTTCGCGTTGTGCAAGTAATATCTCCCCAGAATCAGTAGCCAATTGTTGCTTTTCCTCTGCAACAACAGCCATGTCGCGTTGTTTAAGTGTTTCTGCCATCTCTGCTGATTGTGTTGCTACCTCGTTATCAGTAATTGCCACATCAATTTGACTTACGAGTTCAAGGGCCGTAATCTCATGCTCTGGCGCCACAAACAGGGCGGTTTGGCGTTCATGTTTTACCTGCATAGGACGACAGCGGATCTGTTGCGCGCCTAAAGTCGCCTGGATGAGTTTCACTTCCCACTCATCGCCAGTGCGGTAAATCTCAATCCAATCAGAAGTGTCACCGACTTCCTCACCTATAAACTCAGAAACTTGATTTAATCTGCCTTGGCTAACTTGTGCGTCCTGAGTCGGACTACTCAGTTTTCCTCTTTCCCCATCCATTGCGACTCCTTGTCCAAGTTTAGTAAATTTAGGCAGCAAATGCCAGATTTATCAACATGCCGTCAGTAGTTCTGTATAGACAGATTCGGTTAAAGTCGTGTTCTTTTTGCTGCAAAATAGCTGTTCTGCACGCTGACGTGCTGCTTTTTCCATCGCGGTCAACCGTTCTCGATCAACAGCGAGTTTTTCAATAGCCGATGCAATCGCTTCAGCATTCTCAGGCGGCACCAAAATTCCGGTTTCAGGCGTAACCAACTCTTTACTTCCACCAAGCGGTGTAGCAATGACCGGCTTACCCACTGCCATCGCTTCAATAATGGTACGTGGACATGCCTCTGGAATAATAGAAGGCACTAATACAATGTCAAGCAGCGTTGTAACCACGCGTGTATCGGATAAAAAACCGGTGAAGATGACAGAATCCTCAACGCCTAAATCAGCTATCTCCTGTTTTAGCGAAGCCAAATAATCATGGTCTTTCTGAAAATAGGGACCTCCGACAATTAGTAGTTTGACGTCAACCGCACTATTGAGAGAAGTCTTTTTCAACTCAGCCATTGCTCTCACAAGAAAATGGATACCCTTTTCCGGTGTTATCCGTGTCACGACTCCAACAAGTATCGGAGTTGTTGATTCCGTGTCACTATGAACCGGCTTAGCATTTTCCGAAAAGAGTTCTGTTCGGAGGGTTTCTACCTCTGTTTGCGATGCCTGAAAAGCGTCCAAATCCACTCCGTTATAGATAAGAGTCTGCTTTGCTTCAGGTGCGAAATCCCAACGTGTTGCCTCCGATACCAGAATTACCCGATTTAGCAATTTTTCACAAATCTTGTCCAGAATACCGTAGGATGTTGCATAACGTTTGTGCATGAGGATCGGGATGCGGTTCAATTTCGCTACGATGCCGCCAAGCAGTGCTACTGAAAGCGAATTCGCATGGATAAGCGCAATTCCATGCTGTTTTACAACACGATGGAGTTGCAGGATGACCCGAAATTGCCGAAGATCATTGAGTAGATCGCTAAACGTAAATCGTTTAACCTTATCAGTTTTGTTATGTGCTTCGGGGAGAGATAATGGCACAACCTGCACATCTGTCTTTGCCACTTCTGCAGCAAACGGACTTCCACCGAGACACCCAACAAAAGGTGTCCAACGTTGTTTGTCCAACAACTTTAACAAAAGTAGAAGGCTCCGCTGTCCGCCGCCGATACCTGAGCCACTATCAAGGTATAGAATGTTGTATTTTGAAGGATCGGGTGTTTTCATCTTCCCACGTAATGTAAATCTTTATACAAGTATCGGGCAATCCATCTGCCATCCGCTCTGCCCATTCAATAATGCAGATACCGTTGCTATGAATATATTCACCTAATCCAAGGTCAGCAATCTCAGCAACGGTTTCAAGTCGATACAGGTCAATATGATAGATAGGAATCTTGCCGTTATATTCGTTGATAAGAATATAGGAAGGACTGCTGACCACCTCACCCTGCGCAATACCAACACCGCGCGCGATGCCCTGTGTTAAGCACGTCTTGCCAGTCCCAAGATCACCGATAAGTGCGATAACATCACCAGGTTTCAGTGTTTTGCCGAGTTTCTCGCCGAGAGTTTGCGTCTCCTCTGGACTCTCAGTCCTAAATTCTTTTTCCATTACGCCCCTGCCGCACATCGCAAGATATCCTCTTGCGCCAAATTTTCATTGACAAATTCACCTGTAATTTTGCCTTCATGTAATACCAATATCCGATCACTCATCCCTAAAATCTCCGGTAGTTCTGAAGATACGAACACAATAGCAACGCCTTCGTCAGCAAGTTGAGCCGTCAAAGCATGGATTTCTGCTTTCGCGCCGATGTCAATTCCGCGTGTCGGTTCATCAAGAAACAGCACCCTCGGACGCGTCATGAGCCATTTGCCTAAAACTACTTTTTGCTGATTTCCACCGCTAAGATGATTAACAGGAACATCAAGGGAAGATGTTTTAATGCCGAGTGTGCCCACAGAGTGCCCGCTTTTTTCATACTCAACCTCTCGGTTAATCAGGCCAAACGACGTAATTTCTCCCCATCCACCGAGACTGGCAAGCGTCATGTTTCGAACAACATCGTTATCCAAAATAAGTCCATACCGTTTCCGATCTTCGCTGACCAATGCCATTCCGTGCCGTATCGCATCGCTTGGCGAATTGATATGAGCGATTTCGCCATCCCTATAGACCTTTCCTGCCCATTTCCCTGAATATGCACCAAAGATAGTACTTATCAACTCAGTTCTGCCTGCGCCCATCAATCCTGCGATCCCAAGGATTTCTCCCCGCCGCACTTCAAAACTGATATTATCAAGCCGTGGTGGTTCTGAAGGGTAGGTGCTTAAATCTTCAACCCGTAGTGCTATTTCCGTTCTTTTCGACGATGTTGAAAAGTGCTCGCGATCTGGAAAAAGCGTTGTCAACTCCCGACCAACCATCTGCGAAATCAACATGTCTTCGGTGCATGCATCAATTGATTGCGTTGCGACTGTTTCGCCATCGCGGAGCACAGTTACACGGTTAGCAATCTGAAATATCTCCTTAAGTTTGTGGGTAATATAGATACAAGCCACACCTTTGTCTCGGAGTTGTGACAGAATCTGGTGGAGGATATCCACCTCGCTTTTTGTCAATGCCGCTGTCGGTTCATCAAGCACAAGTAACCGCGCATTTCGGGATAAAGCCTTTGCTATCTCAACAAGTTGCTGCTGCCCAATACCGAGTTTATGGACTTGCCCCTGTCCTGGAATTTCCAATCCAAACTGTGCCAATAACTGTTCTGCATCATGATATAGGCGTGATTTGTCAATTATACCAAATCGGTGAGGTTCCTTGCCAAGATAGATATTCTCAGCAACCGTCATCTCCGGAATCAGTGCCAATTCCTGATGAATGATGGCAATTCCAGCATTTTCAGCATCACGCACGCTACGGAAACGTTGTTCAACACCGTTGATGTGTAGTTGTCCTTGGTAAGTGCCGTGCGGATGCACTGCGCCGAGAACCTTAATCAACGTTGATTTTCCCGCCCCATTCTCGCCGCAGAGCGCGTGTATTTCTCCAGAATGCACCTCAAAATTCACGTCATCTAACGCACGCACACCAGGAAAATCTTTTGTTATTGCCTGCATGCTGAGAAGTGGGACTGCCATTTTCATTGATACTCCGAACAATAAGATGCTCGTTATTATAGCAGGATCAAGTGCTAAGTTCAAGTTTTTTGTTTTTGTATGGGTGTGTAAATATTTAAGCGAGGCAACTCCTTCTTTGATCGTAGGGGCATGCCTCTGTGCCTGCCTATTAATTCCGTACTTTACTTGACAAATTGTACTATGAACGAGTATCATAGAAAACATAAACCTTAAATACAAATATAAATTACTATTTAACGAATGTAAATTTTTCTTGACACATATTGAAAAACATGTTATGCTAAATTAACAACATTAAAGTTAATGGAGAATACAATACTATGGCTGAAGAAAAAAAGAATGAAATCGCTCCTGTAGATGCTGAATATGAAGTCGTTGACCAAGTTGATGATCAAACAATTGTTGAACTGATGACTGGACAGACAATCCAAGATTATGTTTATTCTTTCAAACAGGGTGGACGCGTCGTTGAAGGGTTGACGTTAGCAGGTATTAACGAAGCGGCAAACCGGCGTGGCGGCATTCAGGTGGAAGAAAAAGATTATGAAGAAACTGAACACTCCTGGATTGCGACTGTAAAAGCGGTCGATACAATCACAGGTTCATCCCGTTATGGTGCGTGTGAACAACCGAAAATGAATGGCAGTCGCCCCGACCCGTTCGCGTTTGTCAAAGCAATTCATAAAGCACAACGCAATGCCATCAAACAGTTGTTACCTGTCCCGGTAATTCGCGAGGTGCTGAATTTCTATCTGAATCGCAAAGCAGGTGGTGGTAACACCCAGCAAAAACCACAGCTGCAACAGCCCGCTGACAATATTACCAACGCACAAAAAGCTGCTTTCGCAATTGCAAATAAATTATCAGAACCGCTCGAAAAGGCAAGCATCAGTAAGACAGACCTCTGGAACTACATCAAACGCAAGTACAGCGTAGAATCCCGAAATGACATGTCCGAACAGCAGTGGACACAACTCTCCGCAGAACTCAAAGCTGCAGAAACTACACCCAAATTGCTTGACGAACTGTGTAAACGGATTAAGCAATTAACCGCAGCAAATGAGGAGAGCGAAGTGCCTACCGTCAAAGAATCGGACGAGACTGAAACTTACAATGAAACCGAGACTGAGCAAGAAGAAACCAATTCCGCTAAATTTTAATATATGAGATAAACAATGCCTCTCAACGCAGGATCTGCCACATCAAATATCACACCCCCACTCGGCACAGCAATTCCGGGAGGGTTTCGTCCGCGATACGCGCAAAACGTTGATGACGAACTGTTTGCGAAAGCACTTGTCATTGAAAACGACTCAACACGCATCGCACTCGTCACCTGTGACCTTATCGCAGTGACACAACGGATGATTGATCTTGCCAAACAGCGTATCGCAGATCGGTGCGGCATACCCCCAGAACATGTGATGGTCAATGCTACGCATACGCATACAGCGGTTGCAGTTGCTGACCTACTTGGTGTTGATGAAGATACTGATTATACGAATTGGGTTCCGTTGAAGATTGCCGATGCTGTTGAACTCGCTCTGTTGCGGCTTGTTCCAGCACGCGTTGGATTTGCAAGTGTTTCTGAAGATCGTATCACTTTCAATCGGCGTTGGCACATGAAAGATGGCACCGTCCGCATGAATCCGGGTATTGAACATCCCGATCTTGTGAAACCGACCGGTCCAATTGACCCTGAACTCACAATGATGTATGTTGAAACGGAAGACAACACGCCAATATCAGCGGTTGCCAATTTTTCACTTCACTATATCGGTACGGACAACGGTAGCGCACTCTCTGCCGATTACTTTGGACACTTCGACCGCCTCATGAGACGTTATTTAGGTGAGACCTGTGTTTCACTGCTTTGGAATGCAGCATCAGGGCAAATCAACAATATTGATTTCAGCGGACAAACAAAGTGGACATCAGGAGGACATGCACAGGCAGTGAAAATGGCAAATGTCCTCGCGGGACATTTTATCACTGAGATGCAGTTCATGGAGATGCATGAAACCTTACAACTCAGTGGAAAACTTGACACGTTGAATTTTGCGCGAAAGCAGATTACAACCGAAGACCTTGCAGTCGCAGAAAAAATTTTATCTGTACCAGTTGGCAGTTATGATGCTTATGAAGCCGGACCTTTTAGTTGGGTGGTCGGACAACCGATACCGAAAAATCTTGTAGATATTTATGCCTTGGAATGCCAACGGTTAGCCAAGTTGCCAGAACAGATGACAGCACCGGTTCAAGTGCTGCGTCTTGGTGAAGCTGCGATTGTCGCGTTGCCAGGGGAGGTTTTCGTTGAGACTGGTCTTAACATCAAATCAAAATCCGATGCGAAACCGCTTTTTCTTGTCAGCTTAGCAAACGGTTATATCGGCTATATCTGTACGGACGAAGCATTGATGCAGCAGGGAGGATACGAGACGTGGGCGGCAATGTCGTCCCTGCCCGATGTCGGCACAGCACCGGCTATGGAAGCACTTGTCGCTTCGTTGTTGGGTTAGACCAAATTTGTGAGCATCAAATCTGATTTTTCATCGTCCCAATAACTGTTTTTATCAAAATTCATCAACAAAAGAACAATTGACACGGGGGCAATTAGTTTTCCACATTTTCAATTGTTTATTCAATGTTTCTCTACTGTAGAAGCGGCCTTTAAATTGTTGGATGCTTGTAACACCATATTCACTCGATTATTCTTGTTTTTCCATTTTGCAAATCCACTGAAAACCGACATGTGCCTGCACTTTCTTTCTGTTTTCAGAGAACCACTGATACCTTTTCTCAACCGCTTCTTCAAGTGCACAGAGTGTTGTTCACACTTTATTCGCAATCGCCTCTCGCAATAGAGGCCATAGTCGTTCGGCAGGTTGAAGTTCCGGTGTATACGGAGGTAAATAGCGTAACTCAATCCCTGGCGGAACTTCTAAACCTTTACCTGTGTGAAAACCCGCACGATCTAACAAAAGGATTCATATACTTTACCGTTTTTTCGTGAGCATTCTATGTTATTGTTATACCGTAAAAGCAAGTGCAACAGTAAACTGCTGCACTTGCTTTGCTTTGGCAAATAGTTAATTATTCGGCTTCTATAGGCACAGGTGGGTATACAATTTTCTTGCTATTGGATACTATAAATTCAGATTGAACTCTCCAAAGACCGTTTGTGTAAATCTTAATTTCATAAATTCGGCATTTAAATAGATATTTTTCGTTTGGAATTATATCTTGTTCTTTACCATCTTCGTCTATCCAATGTAAATCGGCACCATGGGTAGTTATATGAAATTCCATTTGTCTGCGGTTTGTATACAATTCTGTGTTGCTTGAGTGCATCTTCTTTACAACCGCTTCAAATGTAAGAAGTTTGTCCATATAAGTCTCAGGATCATTTAGTATTTCTGAAAATAATACATCCATATTAGGGTTACTTGTGTCTCTTGTTGATAAATCAACCAAACACTGGCTATTAGCTGTAATAGTTATATTGCCTTGATCATCTACTACAGGCATTGACTCAAGGCAACCAGAAAGCCGATCTATATCACTGCTATCTCTGAACATACCTATAAAATAATTAGGTTTTACACCTGAATCACATCCGCTAACAAAAAGTAAGATACATGCTATAATTAAGTTTACATGCTTGCATCTACATTGTCGTAATAGCATTATTTACCCCTCCTTTGTGTAGGTTACACCTTGGCGTTGCAGTATTTGTTGGTGCAAATAACTACCCTTAACGACTTGGTGTAATCCATCATTACGATTAGGATTACTTTTTTTAAGACACTTTTTACGTTTACGTAATACAGAAAAAAAGGGATTTAAAGCGTATTGCTTAACAGATGGGTATTCATTCGCAAAATCACTTCTCTTAAACTCCGCAAAAATGTTTGAAAAACCCGACAAATAGACAACAAGTTTTTCAAACATCACTTGGTATCGTTTGGATTTGGTATTCACGACAACTACTCCTTACTTCAAGTGTGATAGTAAGGAATAGCAGCTACCCCATAGCAAAGTAAGATACTAAATTTTGCTTATTATTATGTAAATAAAAAAATACCACTTCAAGTCTTTTTTGCGATGTTAATAGGTATAACTTAAATAGGTATACTTTTGATTTTACATAATGCGTAAAATATGGTATACTTAATGTTGACAAGGGATAGCACATCTATTCCTTAATTGATATACAAATCAAAGACAGGAGTTGGTATTTACACTACCGACTCCTGTCGGCTTTTATTAACATCTAAGAGATAGAATAGCATAATGCATTAAAAATTGCAAGCAAATATTATGGTAGCAACAATTAATGTGTGTATTATGTTGTACTGCCATCGAAAATTTAGACCACTACCTAAAACAAGATTGTGATATAATTACAATCTAATTAGAAGGAGAAATCCGATGGCAGTACAAAGTAGCAATTTGTAATTTGCTTTATAGGAAGGAAGTTTAACTCAAACTTAAATCTTTTAAAATGCGTTTCACAACCTGTTTTTGTTGTCCGCGAATCGCTGGCTGTTCTAATTCGTAGACTTCATCAGAAATTAAATGTTTATGTTCCTCTTTAGGTAAACCACCATGCGATCCGTTATCAATATATCGGTTGAAAACAGTAAAGCGGGGGTATGTTTCTGTCCAACGTCTGGCGCCGTGGTAGAGTGCCTCAGTAAAGATAACACAATCACCAGCATTGACGGGGACGTTGATTACTGTGGGAGGGCCGTCGTAAATAGATAGGTTATCGGGTGGATCAAAGTTTCGCTTGTGGCTTCCGGGTAGACAGACAAACCCGGTTCCTTCAGGAACATTAACTAACGAGGTGCCCGCATTGATGAATCCAGCGTGCGGTTCACCATTCTCCACGCCGTAATCCTGTCCGGATGCATGAAAATTGATGTCATCAGAGGTCGTATAGTTTTTGGTCAAGGCACAGTCTACAAGGCAAGGTGTTGCTCGCGTCAATGCAATAATAGCACGCATAATCTCAATATTAAGCACAAGCCGCTGGAAAACTGCATCACCGTATTGCACATTGTTTATCCAGTGTGCAATCGTTGAATTATAGGAACTGTTGCGCGAGGTCGAAGTCAGTGGTGGTGGTAATTCCGCTAACGTCATGTCGTGCCAACGATTGCCCAATTCAATCATTAATTGAATATCTTCAGGCGGCACAACATTGCGGAGAATAATAAATCCGTGGTGGTCAAAAAACCATTTTTCTTCAGGTGTTAGCATGCGAATTCCTTTCAATCCATCTGTTGAATTCTTCTAAAGATGCAACCTTTTCTGTAAGAACTGCCCGGTAGACAGCCATGCTATTGTAAACATCTCCCCGATAATCAGGCCGTTGAGATACAGGGTGTTTAATGCGTAAGATAGCCGTACGATCTGCCTGCTGCAGCTGGTTGTGCAACACATCAAAGTCAGTCATGTGTGCTTCATAATCTGTTTCGCCATATCCCCAGAGGTCTATCTTCCATTCCTGTTCAGCGTAACGAAGCTGAATACCCCAATAAAGCCCGTGATCAAATCCGGGAAAGTTGCGTATAAAATGATTTGAATACGACATTTTTGTGACATGAAACTTTGTTGCGATTTTCTTTCCAATCTCAAAGAATAACCCGACATCCTGATCATCTGGTAGTTTCATGCTGATGTCAATATCAGGCCACGTCATCATATCCAGCGTATAACTGCCGATAACCCGTGTTGTCCCGAAAGATTTTAACAGTGGCAGTAAGCCTTCAGTATTTAGCAGGTCACTTGCTTCGTTCCGTAGTGAACGGGAATACGCAATAATCTCTTTGTCGATCATCAATAATTCCTATGGAGATGAGCAATCCTTTTCAATTATGCACTTTACACAATGTACGGGTCAGGATTTCGTTCTACCTCTGCAAGCAGGGTATCTACATACGTCTTAATCTGAAACAAACGACAGTCTGAATCCCCGACTTTTCCTCGTCTCAGATTTCCGAGCGCGTCCCAAAATGCGCCAAGTTCTGGACGATTTAATCCAACAAAGTTAGCGCTAGGGTCGTCAGCAAGGCGTTTATTCCAATAGATAACTTCAACAAGATGAATATAAGTCGAAGTTTGATAGTCAACACCGATCATAAGGAGTTTAGCATCTGCTTTATACGCACGGAACATTGGAGAGTGTGTACCGTAAGTCTTGCCCCAAGGTGGGTAATCCCACGGGGATTGATAACCTTCACATCGGAGATGATCAGCGACAAATGCCTCTGCACCTTTCCCACGAGCAGCAACAGAATGCGAATAGTGATCGGAACGATAGGTGCCGGGCATCTGTCGGAAAAACTCTGTTAACCATCCTACAGTAGAAGGTGTCTTTTCAACATCCCAAGATTTTGTGCGTTCTTCTCGACTCGGCAAAAGGTTAAATGAGGGCATCAATATCAATCCATCTTGCCCAGTGACCATTTCAAGCGCAGAAATAACTGTACCTGCCCCGCCTTCAACTTGTCCTAAACTCTTGAAAGAGGAATGGATAAAAAGCGTCCCTGCTTTTTCAATGCCGAGATTGGAAAAATCTTTGATGAGTTTTTCGCGCGTATAGGGTGATTTCATCTTTTGCGATAGTTGAAGTTATCTGGTTGACCTGCAATAGAAGTCAATTTTAATTAAGAAAAACACAACTTACCAGCCTGATCTCGGTAGGTTCGGTTTCCTAACCGCTCTGATCGTAGGCGAAACCTATATCTTTAGCGTATTCCATACAGTGCCGCATAAACAAGAAACTTTCTTACGAACTCGAAAAGGTCCGGTTCGGTTAGGAAACCGAACCTACCAGGCCTGGAAGGGTGCTAAACAGCACCATACTTTTTCAATAACTCAACAATTTCTTCGGAATCTGTCCTGCGCAGCAGATGCGCAGCTTGTAACGGTGTCAGCCCTCTACGGTTCTCAGCATTCGGGTTTGCACCTTTAGTAAGCAGTGCTTCCAACGCTGCGCGCTGCTTTTCACGATTTTTTATCGTGGATCGGATTGCCTCATACAGAGGCGTTTCACCGTTGTTGTCAACAGCATCAATATTCGCACCATTTTCCATCAATACATTGATAACTTTGAGGAAACCGGCCTTTGCTACACAATGCAATGCTGTTTTCCCTTTGCTACTTCGGACATCAATATCCGCCCCCAGTTCCAAAAGGCTCAAAACCTTTTCAGGATGTTCGCCTTTATCTCCACGACATGCATAAGGGAGCGGAGGCCAACCCATCTTATCCGGTGCGTTTATGTCCTTGGACGGAACACCATGGGACTTGAGCAGCACGCTCATATCCGAATTATCATCATAAATTCGTGGTGCTTTGCTCAGATCAGCACCATTTCCGAATAGCAATTTAACGATGTCTACTCTATCTGTAGATACAGCGTGATCCAGCAAGAGTTTACTGTGCGGTTCAATTATCGCACCTCTTGAGATAATCAATTCAACAATCCGTATGTTTCCACCAACGATAGCGTAGCAGAGAGGTGTTGCCCACTCTGTATCTCTGTGTTCAAGTTCACCGGACGGTAGCATCACAGATTGGAGGTATCCGCTATTGACAAGATTGGGATCGTCATCAAGGAGTGAAAGTGCAGTCTCATAATCACCGAGATAGGCTGCTGTATGGATACTAACTATTGCCCCTTGTTGTAACAGATATTCCGCCACCTCATCACGTCCTTCGTGTCGAGCAACACAGTAAGGTGTAATCTCAAGATCATGTTGACTAAGATGGCAGCCGGGAAGATTCATATCCGCACCTTGTTCTACGAGAAATTTAACGACTTCCAATTTTCCACGATATGCGGCTTCCCACAACATCGTTCTGCCATGTGAACCGATAGTGTGGAGCCATTCAGGTTTGTAATCTAAAAATTGCCGAACTGCCTTAACGTTCCCACGACCTGCCGCAGCAACAACGATTTTAAGGAAGTCGCTCTGTTTTCCAGTAAGTTGAGTTTTTGGCACTTATTACTCCCTATACCTAATTCACTTGGATAGGCGCGTTTCCAAAACGCGCCTACTAATACTTAAAGGATGTTAAACAGTTAAGTCCTATTTTAATTCGCATCTACGACGCGAGGTCTTCCACCGATTGAAGGCGCCATCAGCATCCGTTTCTGTTGTTCGGTTAACTCGCCATATTTGCTAATGTCGTAGTAATTTCCTGACCACGCAGAATGTCCCGGACTGTATTTGTATAACAAAGAACGCCGTTGATGTTCCGCTTTCCACGGCATTGTGCCATGAATGAGTGCCTCTGTGAAAAACAACACATCCCCTGCTCCAAGGGCAGGCTGGACAACATAGTGTACTGGACGTTCAAAGTTTCGGACGTCTGGTGGAATTTCTTTCAAAAAGTTGCTTTTGTGGCTTCCTGGAATGCATGCGAATCCGCCAGCACCTTCAGGAGCGTCAGCGAGGTTATAAGTCATTACGCATAACCCGTTCCGCATCACACCGTCGCGATACTTGTACCAATGATCGCCTTCAGGACCACCTGGACGTCCGCCATCTTCACCACCGTGCAGTCCACCGCGTCCTTCACCACCCTTCATGAAAATGGGATAGTCGTGATCTAAACGCACATTTGGGCCCAACATCTCTACAAGATAGGGTAGAATTTTTGGATGATCAATGAGCCGTTTAAACGGTTCTCCCCATAGACTCGGAGGCCCCTGGAGTTCACCTTTATCAATGAAGATGTTCATCTCAGCGACTTCATCTTCAGTTAAAACATTTTTAATTATCAGATATCCTTCAAGGTCTACAGTAAATTTTTCTTCACCTGTCATGAATAAAAATTCCTTTCAATGTGATTGTAACCGGTTTTCGTGCCAATTTTTAACCAATGCTGAAAGCCAACATTCAATTTCAATTTGCTTCAGTAACGTGTGGCCTCCTGCCTATAGATGGTGGCAAGAGCATCCGTTTCTGCTGTTCTGTCAAGTCGGTATACTGGCTAATGTCATAGTAATTTCCCGACCACGCAGAATGTCCTGGACTGTATTTGTATAGCAAAGCACGGCGCTGATGTGTTGCTGTCCACGGCATTGTGCCATGAATGAGTGCCTCTGTGAAAAACAGCACATCTCCCGCTTCAAGTGACGGTTGGACGACATAGTGTGCTGGACGTTCGAAACGGCGTACCTCTCCCGGAATTTCTGGTGCGAAATTGCTTTTATGGCTCGCTGGAATACAGGCAAACCCGCCTGTCCCGTCTGGGGCATCTGCCAAATTGTAGGTCATTACACACAATCCATTCCGCATCACACCATCACGGTACTTATACCAGTGATCACCAACATTTCCACCTGCACGCCCGCCATCTTCACCCCCGTGCAGTCCACCCCTTTTTTCACCTGCGTCCATCAAAATTGCGTAATCATGATCGAGACGGACATGCGGTCCCAATAACTCAATAAGGTACGGAAGTATTTTTGGATGGTCAATCAGATTCTTAAAGGGTTCTCCCCAGAGACTTGGGCGTCCATTCATTTCACCTTTGTCCATAAAGGCATTCATTTCTACCACTTCATCATCTGTCAAAACGTTTTTAATGACGAGATATCCTTCAAGGTCAACTTTAAACTTTTCTTCACCTGTCATTTACAAACTCCTCCTAAATTCAAGACATTTTCACTGGGTCAATAGTTACAGGTTCAACCATGTTTCCGATCTTTTGGTACTGTGACTTCAAAATCAAAACCCCCAACTACATTACCGTTCATCTCAAGTTCAAGACGATGCCAACCGAGACACGCCTTCCCATCGTGATACTGCTTGAGTGAAGGCAAAGGAAAAAGTGATTTTTTGTAAGCAACGCGTTGTTTCGGTTTCAACTTCCGTTGACTGAAACGGTAGCGTTTGCGAGTAATGTGTCCAGTTGGACGTTTATAGGCGATTACATAGTAGGTAAGAATCGTTTGGGGTTTATCAGATTTGCTTTGAAAACTGAACGAAAAGCGAAATGGGACGTTGATTGGTTGGCATTGGAATTCGGGCTGCAACTCCATTAAAGTAATATATGCTTTTCCTAACGTCTGCGGCATTTCTAATCCGAGTAATTTATAAGCACGTTTATCTCCAATTTTTACTTGATATTTGAGTGCTTGTTGAAGAATCTTTTTTGTTTCTGCGCTGCTGTCCTGATTCCATCTTTCCAACGTAGTATATCCTATTTCTGGATAGTCTTTTACAATGTCGCGCATGTCTTTAGCAACGTGTTCCCGAACACGCGCGTCAGGGTCAGCTTTTAGTATTTCCAAAAGTTCCAAAATTGGTTGTGGGTCTCGAATAAACGGACGCAACCATTTTTGCCATGTTCCCCGTGTACAAAGTGCAGCGGCAACGAACAAACGGAGGTTTACGTTTTCATCTTTGACCCATTCACCAAAACGTTGGAAACACCGATTCGGGTCTTTAATAACAAATTCACGTATTTCTCCGCTACGAGTGCAGCGATATTTTGCGATCTCACAGAAAGCATCCAGAGATGCATCAAAATCCGCAAGTCCGTATAAACTGATGAAATGCGAAATTGGTCTCAAACTTGTCTCAGTTTCGGCAGAGGGGTGTAAAGCCTGTTTTGATGGCGCTTCAATGTTGACGTAATCCATCAAGATAGCGAGTGCTTCAGAATAGTTTTGAGGTAGGTGGTGACGTAATAAGCGCCCAATGGCTTTCGTCACGTTGTAAATCGTTTGTCCCTCCATCTCTTTCCGAACATCCATAACAAAGGTGGACACATCAAATTCAGGATAGATTTGATGAATTTTTTCACCAATAACCAAGCCATCTTGTGTCAGATCGAAAAGCGTTTGTTGTGGTATCTGAGCCACTGACTACCTCCATTACATAGCCTCAAAGTCCACAGAGAATTTCAAATGTTATGTGTTAGTGCGGTATCCGTATCAAAACAGATGAATACTTTTATGTGAAAATAATAACATATCTACCGGGGGAATGTCAATAAGATAGAATTGTTGCAGAGGCATTCAGAGGTGAACAATGACGAAAACAAAATCTCGCCACGGACTTGATGTGTTAGCAGCAGTTCCTGATTTGCGCAAGTTTATCAATACAAGACTGAACGGATAAATACCCGAACAGGTAAAAAGAACTATCAAATACAATATGGGATAACAAGTTTGACACTTGAACCTGCTTCAGCAGCGCGTCTATTGAAACTCAGGGGTGGACATTGGCAATAGAAAACTTGTCTCATCGGACACGGGATATGCTGTTCGGAATAATATTGACAATTGAATGCCGCTGAATTTTAAAGAGTACTGCACCATCAAATCAACACCAACAATTTTGTAATCGCTAACCTTGCTAAAAATACTCAGGCAAATGTAACATAACCTATCGCGCTCGGCTATTTGTTCACCGACACCGTTCTACCCAATATCGTGCAGAAAGTTGAATCCCCATGGGTTGTGTTTGATCGGTTGCTATGGATGAAAATATTTCTGCTGCGATTCTAAAATCTCTCATGTGAAAAGCATTCATTCCCAACAACCAGCGTGATTTCAATGTAATTTGAGAGGGCATTGTTTGTTTCTCCTCTTCTCGCCCTAAAACAATTGCATGATGGAGATATTGTGTGCTTAACTCCCACGTTTTCTCTTTATGAAGTAACTCACCTACTAAAAAATAGGCTAACCAACTGTCAGGTTCAGTTCCGATAACCCGTAATAGAAGTGCCATTTTCGTCCCACTTCCTGTACGGCCTGCAGAACTTTTTGGAAGTATAACAGTACGCAGCCACTCTCTGGATTGAGGTGTATAATTTTCCGAAAGTGCTGCAATACGTTTTAAAATACTCTGTTCAACGGTTTCGTGGGTAGCCTGCATAACAGTTTCTTTATATAGATTTAACGCTTTTTCTGTATTCCCTTGTAGCCAAAAAATATCTCCAAGTAACTGCGCTGCTTCAGCGTTATATTGTGAATTTACATCTGCCATCATGCGTTTTGCAAGTAAAGTTGATTGCTTATAATCGCCCATCTTAAATGCACTATACATTAATCCCAGTTGCGTTCTTGGATTTTCGGGTTCATCTGACAGCATTTGATGAAAAATGTCAATAGCAGACGTAAAATCATTTCGGTAATATGCTTGCCACGCTTGATTTCGTAACGCTGCCATTTCATGAGCGCAGACCTGTTCAAAGATTCCGCCCCGTTTTAAACGGCGCTCAGCATAAGCTATGTCTGTCTCTTGCAAAGGCACTTCATTTGATAAAAATTTAATCCATTCCGTCTCCAAAACGTTCAAATCTTTAGCGTAACTTTTTGATAAATTCCCAAGTGGAAAAGCCTGTTTTAACTTATCCAATCCATAAGTGTCAACAAGGAAACGGATAAAGGATCCTGCAAGTAAATAACTTCGCGAACTTGCATGTCTCCAAAACCCGATGCCCATGACGTTGGAAAGAGGAGGTGCAACCTTTAATTGACGCATCGCTTTTGCCCATTGATGCACTGTAAGCCGTCCTTCATCCCAATCTGCAGCAACGGCAATGCCTTCGTGCACTCCCACGTTCAAGCTAACCTTCCAGGGAGACCAATCGGCAGTCAATACGTGCGCAAGTTCATGTTTTAAAACAGGATGCGGGAAACCTGCTGAATGAAGATGAAAGCCGTGACCAAACGGGTCTTCAACATACGTATTACCAGCTCCGATTAGCTTCTTTTTTTGTTCAGGGGACGCATATAGATAGGCACGGACTTTCTTTGAACTCTTTGTCTGTAAGTAATCAGACAACTGGGCGTAACGAAACTCACAATCATCAGCAAATAAATCTATATCATTTTCAAGTTCTCGCGCATAGAAGATTTCAAAATGCTCCGTTTCCCTATAACCCCCTAACGCTTGAGCGACGTCGTCACGCGAAGGACGAATCCCTAACTTCCCTGAAAAAGATTCAATACCTATTATGGCGATAACCAATGTACAAACCGTTGTGATACGCCAAAACGAATTCTTAGCGGAAAATTGGATAAGATTACGCCACTGAAGTTTTGGAACAAAACCTGTCTCCCTACTAATTTCACACGTATAGATTGAAATTGTTAGAAATAACAGTGCCCATATCAGTGTTTCACCACGTGCTACGAGCAAGGTGCTTGTGATTGAAATAACGAAATCGTATATAGGTCCAGGGAAATATCCGAAAATAGGATGAAAAGCAAACACTGGCGGATGGAAAATCAAATTTATGGCAACAGGAACACATGAAATAAGAAGAAATGCCAGATATACCAGATATGCTAACCATCTCTTTTGAATCCACACATTGAAGAATAAACCTGCTGCGGTTGCAGTAATGCAGCTAAGTGTGGGTAAAATAAGAAAAAAGAGAAATCCTTCACCGAAATTGCAGTTTTTTATACGGAATGCATTTAGCAGAATTATGGTAAGTGCTACAATCAGTAATACAAAATTCGCTAAAAATGCGCGCCAGAAACATCCCAAAATAACCCGACTCGGTGAGCCAATCAGGTTATTAGGATCGCGTTTCATTGTTTGGAATTCAGTCATTGCAACGTGGGAACAAGCAAAAGCCACGCAGAGCGTGATAATCCCGCAAAACTCAAAAGCGAGTATATTGAATAGGGGTTTTGTGGCAAGCACTACTGCTAAAATCCCAAAAATTGCGAACCACAGCCAATATGAAAAGGTTTTATAGATCATAAATTTAAACGCACCACGGTCGACTCGGTTGGGGAAAGCATGGATTCTCTACTTCAAAAGTATGTATTGTGTTCAAGTTATATATCTGTATTTTCGCGATTTCTCCCCTACTATTTTACTATAGTTTGGACAATTTTTTGTGACAAAAAGCAGAAAAGAGGTTATCCTTTCAGAATAAACATTTCCATTTTTTGAAAGGATATTTAGAAATGGACCCTCTTTTCCACTTAGAACTTATGTTATCAGATTTTAGACCA
>JAJDWA010000007.1 GCA_022825825.1 Candidatus Poribacteria bacterium | reverse complement strand
ATGTGATTCTAATATGCTAATCGTCTTTGATATGACAAATCCCCCTGTGTTGTGCATATATCTGCCAACAATTTTCCAGCCTTTAAGATCAATATCCTGATCAGACGTATTATAGAGTTCTATCCATTGCGGATACCTTTTGTAACCTGATACCATAATTTCACTAAACACAACCTTACCAACACCTTCCTTCTCATAATCGAAAGGAATTACGGTATAATTTGGCTCTGGTTCGGGTTCTGGGATCGGCTCAATTTCAGTCTTTGGTTGAGGTTCTGATTCAGGACCATCCTCTGGCTGCGGTTGCGGGTCAGGCTGTGGTTGCGGGTCAGGCTGTGATTGTGGCTGAGGCTGAGGTTGTGGTTGTAAATTAGGTTGTGGCTGCTGAACAAGGGGTGGTGCTGCCGTTTCATTGACATCTGTAACATTGATAGTGACATCAATATTGGTTTTCAAACCGCTTTGGTCAGTCGCAGTAATCGTTACGGAATAGGCGTTTTTAGTTTCATAGTCTAAAGATGCAACGGTTTTTAACTGCCCTGTCCTGCTATCAATACTAAATGCTGCTGCATCGGCACCACTGAGAGTATAGATAAGCGTCCCACCCTCAGGGTCTGTAGCAGTGACAGCACTCCCGAAATTTGTGTTAGCGGGTGTGTTTTCTGCAACGCGCCGTGTCGTTGAGGTGCCATCGGAGAACACTGGCGGCTTCTTCTGCTGAACAGGCGGCTGTGGATTAGGCTGTGGTTGTGGCTGCTGAACAGGGAGTGGTGCTACCTTTTCATTGACATCTATAATATTGATAGTAACAGTGATACTATCTGAACCACCCTTACCATCAAAAACATTTACTATTACAGTATAGGCCTTTTTAGTTTCATAGTCCAAGGGTGCAGCAGTGCGCAGCTGCCCTGTCCTGCTATCAATACTAAATGATGCAGCATCGGTTCCACTGAGGCTATAAGTAAGCGTGTCACCATCAGGGTCTGTAGCAGAGACAGGACTGCCTATATTACGGTTTGATGGCGTGTTTTCCGCAATGCTGCGTGTTGTAGAGGGTTCCTCCGGGCACAAGGGCGTTTCATTGACATCTGTAACTTTTATGACAACAGTAATCCTATCTGAACCCCCCTTACCATCAGAAACAGTGACTGTTACAGTATAGTCCTTTTTAGTTTCATAATCCAAGAGTGCAGCAGTGCGTAACTGCCCAGAAGTGTTAACAATCTCAAATGATGCAGCATCGGTTCCACTGAGACTATATGTAAGTGTGTCACCATCAGGGTCTGTAGCAGAGACAGGACTGCCTATATTACGGTTTGACGGTGTGTTTTCCGCAATTTTGCGTGCTGTAGATGCTCCCTCCGGGCACACTGGTGGACTATTTTGGATAACAATCGGCGGTGGTTCTGTGTCATTGACATCTGTAACATTGATAGTAACAGTGATACTATCTGAACCTCCCTGCCCATCAGAAACAGTGACTGTTACAGTATAGACGTTTTTTGCTTCATAATCTAAAGGGGCAGCAGTCTGTAACTGTCCTGTATCGCTATTTATGCTAAAAGAGGATGCGTCAGTTCCTCCAAGACTATATGTTATAGTAGGTTCTATAGTGTCAATGGCATATATAGGTTTCCCAATATCTATCGATGCACCAGTATTCTCCTTAATACTACGAGTTGCAGAACTGCCCTCTAAAAAAGTGGGTGGAGAGTTTTTTGCTACTACATTTATAGTAATTTGAATAGTATCTGTCGCATTTTGATCATCCCAGACAGTCAGTTCAGCCGTATAGGTATCACCTACGCCCCGGAATTCAAGTGGCAGCTGATGTTTTAATTGGGGTATCTCACGTCTCCATTGGACTGTATCGTCATGGGATGGATTTCCCATATAGAGAATTCCACTGGGTTCATTGGTGACTGCATAATAAAGGGTTCCTCCATCAGCATCAGTTGCTAATATGGGACTCCCAAGATATAGAGAATTGGGATCACTTGCGACGATATTTCGTGTTGTTGAATCGCCTTCTATAAATTCTGGTGGACTATTGGTTAAAATATCATCAGAAGTATCGTTAATAACGTTAATAGTTACATCATAGTGGTTACTATTACCACCCGGATCAGTTACAAATACTCGTATAGTATGACTGGTTTTGCTTTCGTAGTCTAATACCTGTTTTGTTGATAGTTGACCGGTTGTGGAGTCAATAACAAAATAAGCGTAACTGCCTACTCCGTACGTCATGCCATACGTTACAGTGAGTCCTTCAGGGTCTATTCCTTCCATCGGATTACCTACCTTAGTTCCAATAGCTAAATTTTCTTGAACGCTACGCGTAAGTGAGGTGCTGGAAAGATTGGGTGGTTGATTTGTATTTCGGCCTTGCGCTGCTGCGTTATTCACAGCAGTTATTGATATGAGAAAAATGCTTATAACTAAAAGATGTGTAGAATATTTTTTCGGCAATTATGTCCTCCTTAAGTTGGTACTATAACGTGAGTTTGATAGCCGACATTATAACAATAAAAACCCGCGCTCCAAAATGTACGTGCGGGTACGAAAGCGATAGAACCGCTAATACTTCCACAGTTAATTTGTCACAATGCGTTATAACGAATGTGACGTGGGGGGGGGGGACTCAAAACCGGATGTTAAAACGAAACCAGCAAGCAGGATGCCTGTCCAATCTCCGCTCAGACAATAGATATCTGAAGCGTTTATCTCTAAATAATGATTCGTTTGTCGGTTTTCCATTGTCCAAAAATCCAAGTCCGAACACTAAAAATGCATGGTAACGCAATTTTTTGTTCGTCCTGTTTATTCGCAACCTTATTATACCTTAAAAATGTCTAATAATTTTCTTTATCAGCCTCACGTTACTATAACGTGAGTTTGATAATAGGCATTACAACAACAAAAACCCGCGCTCCAAAATGTACGTGTGGGTACGAAAGTGGTAAAACCACGAATATTTTCACAGTTAATTTGTCACAATGTGTTATATTTAACGGATGTGACGCTGGGGAGGAGAGTCTGTAAGCTGGAATGTTATAATAAAACCCACAATTAATTGACACTGTTCTTTATACGTTGTGCGGACCAGATACAGTTCTTAGAAACTCTGAAGTGTGTAGCCCGTTGCATCTGTGTGTGGTCGGGAAATCAGCGGCATGTTGCTTCAAAGCATCGTAGTCGAGCCGATGGGGGACCTCGGGGGCCTGGCTCTTTACAACTCAAAGGGGTTTCAGCAACTAACCAATTATAGATGTAGGCTCGAGAGACGGTGTAGGTGCGTGAGGCTTTCGCTTCACTACCACTATTATGAACGAAATCAAGCACGCGTTTATGAACAAAATCAAGCACGCGTTTACGCAAATTTGATA
Source organism: Candidatus Poribacteria bacterium (assembly GCA_022825825.1). GTDB lineage: Bacteria > Poribacteria > WGA-4E > WGA-4E > WGA-3G > MSPOR6. The sequence continues at coordinate 78,613 of JAJDWA010000007.1, read as the reverse complement.
AATTACTCATTATGCTTTAGAGTTTAACATAAAACCAACAATCTGTCAACTTTTTTTGGGACTTTACTATAAATTACTATAGTTTGGACAATTTTTGTTCATTGAAAGTTGCGTTTTCAACGGAAAATCTATTTTTAGCGGGTTTCCCATATCGGTGAAACCCACGGAAAATACCGCACTCCAGCGGAGTGCTATGTGTTGGGTTACTAAATACCGCTTCGCATGAAGATTAAGTTTTTAATTGGGTAATTCCAATTTTCCCCTATCCCGGTAGGTGCTGTTTCCTAACCAATGTATCTCCACGAATTACCCATAGGTGTCAATTTAAGGGTATATTTTCTTGTGGGAGTGAATCAACGCCAAATGCGCTTGGCAGAATACGCCTGTGGTATTCTGCATGATTTGTCGGGTTTTCAACCCCGATTTTCTTCTGTCCGAGCGAGCTTTGCTCGCGACATCAGTCGAACGGTCGCAAGCAAAACTCGCTCGGACAAGAAAACCTCCGCTAAATTGACGCATAAGGGTATGTCAGAATACGCCAAATCAACGGTATGAATGCCTTTTGGCATTCCCCGTCTGGTATTCTGAATTGGTTAGGAAACCGCGCCTATCAAGTGAGGCGTTTTAAACGTTATTATCTCCTTAAGTTGACAGTTATGAGGTTTCGCTACCGCTCTACCCAACGGCAAGACTAAGTCTCCCTTATCAGAGGGACTTTAAGAGGAACTGCGTCCATACTGGGTAAATTAAGTTGGATATGTCCCTAACGCTTCCTGCCATTTTGTGAGCTGCGCAACGCGCTGTGTAGAATCTGATGGAATTTCAAGGGGTCTACCCCGTGTGTCAACAACAAGCCCAACGACTCCGCCCATCGCTTCTGTTTCAACAGGTGTTCCATGCCCACCACCGACGTCAAACCGTCTGGCCGGTTGCAGTTTGAGAGATGCCTTTTCACCTAATCCGAGCGGATAGAGACGAAGTTCTCCGGACGGAATATCTTCAGCAACGATCGGTTTATCGGTAAACTGAATTTCAATAGAGAGGCACGCATCACCCTGTTTTCCGACACCAATAGGTGCAATGCAAGTGCCGAGATGAATGAGGCAATCACGCTCGAAGACTTGTGTTGCTGCTTCGGCGTTAACTTGTGCCAAAACACCGAGTTGGGGCATCATAAAAATACTATCTACAGCGAGATGTGTCACGCCTTCGGGTTGGAATGCGTCAATCATCATAAGCATCGACTGCTGGCGGCGTGGCGCGTGCGATAGGACACCCCCGCTGCCGACTAACATATCTAAAGAGAGCATATTGACAAGCGTTTGTCCGCTTTCTGCCTGGTCAAACGCCTCGGAGATAGTGCGCTGCTGTTGCACACCTCGCAATTCCACTGCTAACTGCTTATGCTGTTCAAAAGCCAACCTAAGTGCTTCGCGGGCAATCGCTTGCTCCAACACTAATTCCTGCAACGTTTGCGGAATCGTTGTTGGGCGAATCATCTTGTTTTTGACACGATTTCGAAGGTCACCCACCTCAATATCAAATGGCACCCAGTGTAAGACGTTATCGATACCGGCTTCAGCAAGCACATTAGAGACGCTATAACTCATACCGAGATTAGCACTAACGGTTCGGTTAAAAATTGCTTCTGCCTCATGGTTTTTGAACACAGAAAACACATCGGTTGTCGCGCCGCCGATGTCAACACCGACCACTTGAATATCTTGTTGCGATGAAACGGTTTGGATTATTTCTCCGACTGCCCCTGGGGTTGGCATGATGGGGGCATCTGTCCAGTCAATGAGTTTTTTATAGCCAGGTGCATGCGCCATGACGTGTTCAAGAAATTGTTCCTGAATTTTGTGTCGTGTAGGCATCAAGTCTTCACGTTCTAAAACAGGACGCAAGTTGTCTACTATCTCCAGAGACATCACATCATCCAAACGTTCTCGAATCAGTTCGCGGGCATCTTTGTTCCCAGCATAGATAAGTGGTAGCTCATAAGCAATCCCGAGCCGTGGTTGCGGGCGCGCTGCTGCGATAATCTCAGCCAATTCAACTACGTGTGAGGTTGTACCACCGTCAACGCCACCAGAGAGAAGGAACATATCGGGACGAAGATGCCTAATCCGTTCTATTTTTTCATGCGGTAAACGTTTGTCATTAGAAGCGATAACGTCCATAACAATAGCACCTGCCCCAAGCGCGGCACGTTCAGCACTTTCCCCAGTCATATTACGGACAACACCCGCCACCATCATTTGCAATCCACCACCAGCACTGCTTGTGGAAATATAGATGTCAACGCCCTCATCCCCGTTTTGCGGTTTAATGATAACACCGTTATCAAGGAGTTTGCGTCCTGCAAGTTCCTCAACCTCTGTCACTGCATTAATAACACCTGCTGTTACATCTTCAACGGGTGCTTCTACAGTTGTCGGTGCTTCACCACGAACGATAAGTTGATACTCGTCTCCGCGTTTTTCAATAAGGATTGCTTTAGTAGTTGTGCTGCCACAATCTGTAGCGAGAATGGAGCGGAGTTCACCCTCTGATTCATTCATATATTTACTTGTCTCCTATTACTCTTGTAGGAGGGGATTGAATCCCCGATTTCTTTTAATATCCCAATTGTCGCAGATATTCACGGTTGGTGGTCATCCGTTCTTCGTCCGGACGGTCTTCAACCATTCCTGGACAAGCAGTAATCCATCGGTCATAACCGAGTTCTTCCAAAGTGGACATAATTCCGGGGAAGTCCATCACATCTCCACCACCAACATCAACCCAATCCACATCATAATTGTTACCATCTCCGCCAGTATAGCCTGAATAATCCTGAAGGTGTACGTAGACAAGGACATCCTTGTAACGACGTATTGATTCAATCGGATCAAACCCCCAAAGTGCGGAATGTGATACGTCTATGCATAACTTGCACTTTCGGAGAAGACTCATATATTTTGCCCAATCCTCTATGGAATCTACCGTTGTATTGGTATGGATATGATAACAGACATCTAATCCGTATCGTGCTGCGTATTCTGCCCACTCTTCTGAAACATCAGCAAGTTTGGTGAGATCAGCGTTGTTTACGGGGCGGTCATTTGGTTTCCCTGCTCCCATGAACATGAAACAATCCGCCCCAACTTCTGCTGCGAAGTCGATTCTTCGCTTATTGAGTTCCATCTGTTCAAAATTTTTGTCAATCGGCAACCCACGTGCTGTGACTGCAGCGACAGGCATGTCAACATTCTCACACATTCGCCGAATACGTTGCGGTGTACCTGCCCAGTCTAAGGATTGCCGCATCTCCCAACCATCCCAGCCAGCATCTTTGAGTTGTGTGAGCAGTTTCTCAAAATCTGGCTGTTGCCATCGTAGCGTACTATATCCAAATTTAAAACCCATTCTGTTTCTCCACTTCGGTGTTTTCGATACCAGATACATTCAAGTATAGATTATAGCAGATTTTCAAATTGCTTGCAATAAACGTTGCGTTTTGCTAAACTATTAAAAAATCACGGATTTTCCGTTACGACCTATTTTAAGGAGAAAGTATGGACAAAGTTAAACTCGGTTTTATCGGTACAGGTGGCATGGCAGGTGCACACATGCGCAACCTAAAAGATAATTTTGAAGATGTAGAATTCTGTGCCATGTGTGATATTTCTGAAGATCGTGCGAAAGGACGCGCAGAAGAGTTCGGCGGCAACGCTTATACCGATTTTCGTGTAATGTACGATAAAGAGGAATTAGATGCCGTTTACATCTGCACACCGCCGTTTGCACACGGAGAGCAGGAACGGATCGCTTGTGAAAAAGGCATCGCGATGTTTATTGAGAAGCCGATCCATTCCGAACTTGAGCCAGCAATTATCATCAATGATTATATCAAAGAAACTGGCACTATCACAAGTGTTGGTTATCATTGGCGTTATGGTGGTAATGCACAAAATGCCAAGAAGATGCTTGAAGAGCAACCACAAATTCTCGGTGCGCTTGGCTATTGGATGGGCGGCATGCCCGGAACGCCTTGGTGGCGTGTACGTGCGCAATCTGGCGGACAGCACGTAGAACAGACAACACATATTTTCGATCTGTGCCGTTTTCTGGTGGGCAGTGATGGTAAAACTGTACACGGTGTCGCAAATAGCGGTAGCATGACACATATTGAAAACTATGACGTTGACGACATCAGTATGGTAAACATTGAGTTTGAGAACGGTGCTGTTGCGAATATCGTTTCTGCATGTGCGTTGGAAGGTTTTGGTCGTGTGCATCTTGAGGTGTTTACGCGTGGACTCGTTGTCACCGTCGGTGGACCAAATAATGTGAACCGTAAAGGTGAAACGGAACCGCTTGCTGGTGGCGGTGGGCAAGACAGAGATCGTGTATTCATTGACGCTGTTAAAAGTGGGGACGACTCAAAAATTCTGTCACCGTATAGTGATGCGTTGCAGACACTCCGTATCATGCTTGCCGCAAGCACATCGTTTGTAACCGGTAAAGCAATTGACCTCTAAAACGTAATAGGCACGCATTGCGTGCCTAACCACATAAGATTTTATCACGAAAAGAGAGAAAAAATTATGCCAATTAATCAATCCATCTGTTTTGGTGGTTTCCGGCGCGACAGAGAGCCGGAAGATGTAATTAAGAGAGCCGCTGAAATCGGCTACAAATCTGTTGAGATGCTACCTGCCGATCTCTGGCCTGTTGTTCAAGATCACGGGATGCGGGTTGCAATTGTCGTTGGACATTCATCGCTTCCCTCCGGTTTAAACGATCCGAGCAACCATGACCGAATTGAGGATGAGTTGCTCAAAAATATTGATATCGCAGCAGAAAACGACATCCCCGGTCTTATCTGTTTTTCTGGCAATCGAGAAGGCAGGTCTGATGAAGAAGGCCGTGATAACACAATAGCCGGTCTGTCACGGGTAACAAAAGCTGCTGAGGAGAAGGGTGTTAACCTATGTGTTGAACTGCTCAACAGCAAAGTGAACCATCCCGATTATCAATGTGATAAAACGGAGTGGGGCGTTGAAGTTTGTAAAGGGGTCGGTTCACCGCGGGCGCTGCTACTCCATGACATCTATCACATGCAGATTATGGAAGGGGACCTCATCCGCAACATCACGGACTATATTGAATATATTGGGCATTTCCATACTGCAGGTAACCCTGGCCGTCGCGATCTTGATGACGAACAGGAAATCTATTATCCTGCCGTGATGCGTGCTATCGCTAATACAGATTATGACCTATATGTAGGACATGAGTTTAGTCCTAAAGGTGATGCGTTTGATGCGATGCAGCACGCTTATGACGTGTGTAATGTTTAGGTTCCTTTGAAATTGTTGGCGGGTCTCTGTGCCCGCCCAGTCTTATGATTGGCGAAATATGAATTAATCAACATTTTCGCCCCCGGTAGGCAAGGTTTCCTAACCTCGCCTATTCAGACTGTCCAAGTCCTTCTATAATCTACCAATATCCAAAGTGACACCCGAACGCGAAGCGCGTCAGACCGTAGACAGTATGTTGGAAGCGTCAGGATATTTGTGTCATTATCTAAATGGTTCACTCATTAAGTTTTTATGTTTTGAACGCCCTAAATATACTCCCCCTTTATCCTGCAAGCGGAGGGACGGAACTTTTGGATCTATTCCGCAAGTTTTATATACAATTAAAATTTAGCGAGTCAACCACTAACTAACACAAGTCGTAAAAAAAAACATAAATTGGCGTTTATATTGTTCTGAAATCATTAAAAATATAGATGTCCAATCCGTTCTGAGGAAAATAAAGAGATGGAGCAGAAATTCAAAATAGAACACCCTGGCGAAGTAATAGATCACCCGTTTCCGCCGACTCGTCCCGATATTGAGATAGTTGAAAGTTCTGACCGTATAACTGAAGTTGATTGTCAAGAACTACAGTGGTGGTTTACTATCCCCAAGATGGGTGAACGTTATATGTGGGCAGAATACGATGGCGAAACACAGCAATTAGATGCCGTAACAGAGATGATTCCGACTGCCCCCGCAACTATTCGAGACATTGACTGTGTTGAAATCCAATTCAATGAGTGGTTTGCAAAAGACTGGCCAGCTTCTCCTGATTTGATGTATGTTGCAATTGATGAAACACACACAAGGTGGATTTCAGTCGTAAACACAATTGATGGGAGGCGAATTTTCAATACAATCGGGGACGAATGGTTTGAAGGCCAGTGGGGACCTGATGCCAAACGCCGAATCGTTGACGATGGACGTTATCAATTGCAACCTGATGGCTCTTACAAACTTACTGACGGTCAAGGGTTTGGTGCCGGTACCTATGATGTTACAATTGGTGAGAACACCTTCCACTGTCTCCGTGTTTTAGATGCTGATATTACCAAAGAGCACGGTGATGAACTTGCGGAAGTTTATATTGAAGAAGAAACCGGACGGACGGTCTTCTTTAGACGTTATGACGGGCGATATCTACGTGGTGATTTGCTTAAAAAGTTTCCTAACAATCGACGTATCGTGATAAATGACATCACCTATATACATAGCAATTGCACAGGTTGGTTTCACGATACATTCACATTGGCATCGCTTGGGCAACACTAAACACAATAGGTGAAAGCGAAAACTAACAACTAAAGAACTATTACTATCTTTTTGCACGGCGGTGTCTCATTAAGTACAACCTTTCATTAGAGAAAATATAAACACAAATAGATGTAAGTAGGCGCGCTTTGCAAACGCGCCGATTGACGGTATATCGTTAACAGTCTAACTAAATTGTTGAACAACCCAAGTCATTTCGCAAGGAGGTTTACCGATGTTTGGACGTAAAAAATCTTCAATCGTTTTTTGTGTGGTGTCCATTTTATTTTTTATCTTGTCTATCTCTCCAATCATCCTCGCACAAGAGGAAACAAACGATGCAAAAATCACTGAACGCTATAAGTTGATGCTTAGCCGCAACCCCAAAGAAGGGAGTGCATTTGATCGGCTTTATCAGTTTTATCTTGAAGGCCCTGGCTTAGATGCAATGGTCGCTGATTACAAGACAGAAGCACAAGCAAAACCAGAGGATTCTAATTTTCAGCTTATTTTGGGACATCTCTATAAGCGACTTGGAAAAGATACGGAAGCGCTCACTGCGTATCAGCGCGCTGTTGAACTTTCACAGAACAATTACTATCCACACTTCGCTCTGGGAAAGATGTATGCAACGCTGCGTCAACACGAAAATGCAATTATAGAATTGACAAAGGCTGTGGAGTTAACTGAACAGACGCAGTCTACCTCTCCGGAAGAATTAACGAAAATATACAAAGTGCTTGGCCGTTCATATTTTAGTCGTGATAAGGTTAAAGAGGCGATCAGCGTGTGGTCAAAAATTGCTGAGCTTGATCCGGAAAATATCTTTGCACGTATTGAACTTGCGGACCTTTTTTATGAACAGAATCTCTATCCTCAAGCAATTGCACAACACAAAGCGATTCTCGAAATTAAAAAAGATGACCCGTATCGCAAGTGTCTCAGTTTGCGAGAAATCGGTAAAATCCACGAAGATACAGGCGCGTATGAAAAAGCGCGGAAGCATTACGATGAGGCATTAACATTAACTGCACCCGGCAATTGGCTACGAAAAGACCTACAGCAACGTATCATTGATATTTATGCAGCTGATGGAAACTGGGAAGGACTAATCGGCTACTATCAAACTAAACTTGAAACAAGCCCAAACGATCCTGAATTGCTCGGATTGCTTGCCGCAGCGTTCATTGAAAATCAACAACTTGATGAAAGCATCACAACATATCGCAAGGGGTTAGAACTTGCACCAACAGACTCAGGACTACGTCTCAACCTGATTACTGCGCTTCGCAACGCCGAAAAGTTTGAAGAGGCAGCTGCAGAATATGAAGTTCTGATTGAACAACATCCCGATGATTTTGGGATTTATCGGGAACTTGGAAAATTGTATGTACAACTTGAAAATGTAGACAAAGCAAAAGCAGTATATCAGAAAATGATTGACCGCAATCCACAGAATGCAAGTACATATCTTATTCTTGCAGAAATTTACACTGGACACGAATGGATAGAAGACGCTGTAACAGCATATCAAAAGGCAATTGCTCTTGCCTCTGAAAATCTGGATTACATTGAGTATTTCGGAGAGTTTTACTTCCGTCAAGGCGACCGTGAAAAGGCTGTTGAAACATGGAATCAAATGGTTGTTGACGATAAAAGTACTGCTGAGAATCATGACCGTTTAGCGCGATTGTTAGACACAAAAAAGTTCCCTTCCAAAGCGATTGAAGCAAGCCGAAAAGCGGTAGCATTGATGCCTGATGCATATCGCTATCGCGAAACGTTAGCAAAGCGGCTTATGAAGAATGGGAAATACGAAGATGCGCTTACAGAATACGCTGAAGCGGAAAAACTTGCACCGAACGCATTTTTCGCTGAACAGATGGCAGACCAAAGAATTGAAATCTATCGGCGGCAAGGAACACTTGTAGCGCAAATTGAAACAGTAGAAGATCAACTGAAAAAACAGACGGGCAATGCTGAGGCAACTTTCGCACTGCAGATGCGCCTCGCAAAAATGTACCTTAAGTTGGGGAACATCACTTATGGACTTGAAGTGTTATTAGAAGCGAAAACTCTCCGTCCGAATGACATCGTTGTAAACAGAAGACTTTCCGAAGTATATACTAAGCAGAACCGACAAGGTGAAGCAAACGTTATATACACGCACTTAATTGAGATAGATTCCGCAAACGCCCGTGAATACTACGCGAATATCGCGCGTGCACATCTAAACACCATGGATTTTAAGGCAGCTACGGAAGCAGCAAAACAGGTTGTTGCACATAGTCCGCGGAACCCAGAGGGACATCAACTGTTAGCACAAATTGCAAAAGGTTCCGGTGATTATGGGACGGCTATTACCAGTCTCAAGCAAGCAATACGGCTCCGTCCAGATGCAACCGATATTCGAACGGAACTTGCGAAGACTTATAAACTTTCAGGCAATCTACGACAAGCACTTGACCAGTATTGGCAGTGTTGGAAATTGAGTACCAGTGTGAGTGATAAGCTTGCCTTTGTCAAACCACTCTCAGAGTTATATTACGACCTCGGGCAACATAACGAGTTTGAAGAGAAACTCAAACAACTTTCTAAAGTTGACACTTCCAGTGTGGCATCTGTCCTTGCACTCGCGAATATCTACCAGGATATTGGGGATCTATCTAATGCCAAGTTCCAACTTGCGCGAGCTTTAGATCGGCAACCCGACAATCAAGACCTGCTGGAACAACTTGTAAAAGTTAGCACGGAGTTGGGAAATATGGAGGATGCCTTAAACTACCAACAGCTGCTTGTTGATGCACACCCTAATGCCGTGCATCAACAAAAACTGGGTGAATTGTTATACGATGTAGGACGTGAACAAGAAGCTGTGCAGGCATGGACGAAACTAATACACGCCAAAAATCAAACGTTAGAAGCAGAAATTAAACTCTCTCACTTACTTATACGACATGGGCTACTTGAAGAAGCGTTACTTACGCTTGATCGCGCTGCTGAAAAGGCGACTGATGCGATAGATATTTATAAAATAGGTGCGCTGTTGGTTGAAATGAACGAATTAGAACGCGCTGAACCGCATTTCCAGCGGATTCTGGAAATGCCTACGCCACCAGCCAAACCAAGTGCTGCAACCACAACGGCTCACATCTCTCACGCGACCCCTTATACCCCTTATATGCCTTACGGACTTACCACTATCAGTATGGGTAAACTGAACATTCCACGAAATCTTGTGTATCAAATTCAAGGACAACCTTATTATAGTGGTAGAAGTGCGGCAACTTGGCAGCCGAATAGTTTTGAAGAAGCACAAGCAGGCGCACTCGTCCAATTGACAACAATTGCACAAAAACAGGGAAAATTGAATAAATTAATAGAGCAATATGAAGCGAATGCTGCCGCGCATCCAAAAGATATAAAGACTCTTGAAACGTTACTCCAAGTCTATACCTTGTTCAACAATTCTGAAAAGGTAAATGAAATTACCGAGCACTTGCTTTCTATATCTCCTAACGATCCAGCGTATCAAAGCATGCGGTTGAATCAGTTAACACAGCAGAATGTTGATTATGAAACGTGGAAAGCCGATTACGATAAAATGACAGCATTGACACCTGACGCCCGAACCCGGCTTGCCATTCACTACGCATCCATTTCATTTTATACTGGAAAAATTGCGAACGCAGAAAAAGTTTTTAGTGAACTTGAAAATATGGAAGTGACAGACCTTCGTGCTGGATTGATGTTAGTACCTATTCTTGCCGAGTTAGGTAAAATGGATCAAGTTGAGAAAATACTTGCTCAAATGCGGATACCGGCACATCAGACGAATACACCGACTGTCCCAACTGGTATGCCATATATTCCTATGCAACAGCAGGGATTCCAAAGTCAAATCTATTCTACGCTTGCAATTGCTTATCTGAATAATGGACAGACAGAGAAAGCGATAGAGCATTTCTGGGCACATCTTGAACGTACCAAACCAAAAACTACCAATTCCAAACGTGTAGCGTCACTCACATACGCATCATACTCGTCTGGAGGATATACCACAGTTCAATCAAGCTTTCCTTCACCAACGATATACTACAACCGAGATAGGCTGCTGTTCCTTCAACAGTTTTTCAACACAGTGCTTATAAGAAACCATCAAGAAGTTTTATATAGTAAATTACAGGCTGAATTCGATGCTGCAAATGAAAGTGAGCGTATATATCCGGGGCTGGCATTAAGTTATTGTTATTGGTGGGCGGGAAAACGCAACGAAGCGCAGGAGATTCTCTCAGCACTCCAAAAAGAATTTCCCAACGACTTAACACTTAAACTAAATACCTGTTTTGTTTCTATGAATGTAGGCGAACATAAAACTGCTCTTACGCTACTTAAGGAAATGATAGAGGCAGACCCACGGAATCGTCGTCAATATAATCAGTTAATGTTCCAGTTAGCAGTGTACACTGGCGATACTGTCACTGTTCGTGAGTTAATGACTAAACTTCTAAATTCGCCAAGTGGAACCCGTGAACTGTATCAGTTTTCGCAAAAACTACAAAATGCAGGTTTAACACAGTTTGCACTTGCTATAGCAAAGAAAGCGGTAGATATGTCTAAAGGGGAACGGGACCCGAATTTCTTGATGCAACTGAGCCAACATTTAGAAAGGCTGGGGCGGCGACAAGATGCTGCTCGCCTTGCAGAACGCGCTTTGCAATTTGCTAATCAACGCGATCGTCACGGACAAACCATGCATCAGTGGAATTTTCAGCATGCTTCACGTCTTGTCAGCAATACTCCGACTGTCCAAAACCGTGAACCTAAGCTGCTTGAAGCTGTACAAAAAAATCCAAACTCGTTCCGCGCGCAACTTAATCTGGCTAAATTTTATGAAAGAGCTAAACAGTACCAAAAAGCATCAAACGCATTTGAGGCAGCACTTGCTCTTAGACCGAAAGATAGTACAACCCGTCAACAATACGCGCAGATGCTGCAGCAGAGCGGCCCTGTAAATAAGGCTGTTGAACAATACAACATATTGATCAAAGAAAATCCAAGCGCACTCGGTTATAATACGCACCGGATTATAGACGCTTTCTCAAATGCCGGAAAAATTAACGAACTCATCTCTTTTACTAAGGAAATGATTGCTCCGTCTTTTGGACAAAACGCTGCTCTCGATTTCGCACGCAGGGTTGCGCAGCACCTTCTTAGACACAATAACCCAAAAGCTGCAGTTGAAATCTATGAAAAAATAATCAAAGTTAACCCGAACGACAGGTACACGTACACACAATTAATCTCTGCCTACGAAAATGTGGGTGAAACAGAAAAAGCAATGCAGTTCTTGCGTGAAAGTATGGAAAATACGAATCTACTCAATGCCACACAACCCTTCGCCCAGGTAGAGCTCATATTAAAACTGATAGAACTCTATAAAAAATCGGGAAAACTAAAAGAGTTGGCAACTGAATATGAAGAGAAACTATCTCAGGAACCTAATGACCCATTACTGATGTTTCCTGTTGCGTTGATGAAGATCGGTTTAAATAATTTTGAAGATTCGGACCCTCTTGTAGAACAACTATTTAAAAATACACCATTGATGATTCATCTTGGATGCGCAAACGTTCTCGCGGATGCATATAGAAGTGCAGGGGATCGTGATCGAGAAATACGTGTGCTCGAAATCGCCACACAGAAAGTGAATCCGCAGAATTCATGGGGACTCCCGGAAAGTTACCGAAAACTCGGAACTGCATATATGCAGAAAGGTGAAAAAATCAAAGGACAAGATACATTCAGGAAGATGGGAGCAATTTTCATGTCAGGCGGTAGTGGACACGGTTATTGGGAGATAGAACGTCTGGCACAAACATATATGCAGTATGCAATGTGGGATGATGCTGCAGCACTTTACACCGAAATCAGCAACAATCTTTCAGCAAACCGAAGCAGCCGTGAACAGGCGCAACGGCAGCTAATGATGATAAAACAGATGCAGCGTGGATTAACAGCGACGACTCGATCATCTCAAAAAACGGAAAACATGGATATCGGTGCGCAAAAAGCACTGGCAGAACAGCATTCGAGCCGTGGCGAAAATACCAAAGCAATTCAGATTTATGAGCAAATAGTTAAACAGATGCCTGAAGACTTTGAATCTCGTTCAAAACTTGCAAGCCTCTATTCACGCCAAAAACGCCACGATAAAGCACTTGAAACTTGGAATGCATTACTCAAAGCCGATCCAGAAAACTCAAAATATCAGGATGGACTCATCAACGCATATCGGGCATCAGGAAAAATTAACGAAGCGCTTGAACTGGCACAGAAATACCTGGAAGTAGAACCGACGAGTAGTGCCCATCACGTACGTATCGCAAGACTTTATGCCGCAGATGGACAGGTTGAAAAAGCGATCGCTGCCTACAAAAAAACTATTGAACTTAAGCCTGGTGATAGAAGGATTTATGAGGATTTGGCGCGGCTTTACACACAAAATAGTGAATTCGACGCTGCTGAAGAAACATACAAGGAAGCGATCAAATTCGCTGAACGGGATTGGGATAAGGAGCGAATTGAACGTCAACTGATGGACCTTTATCGCCGCCAAGGGAAGCTTGAAGAAATGCTTAAGGATGCAGAGGAAAAAGGCACACTGACATATAAAATGCAAACCGAAATTGCTAAACAATACAAAGATAAAGGCGAATCGCAAAAAGCAATTACTGCATATAAGAAAGCACTCACCTTAGCAACCCAAGACCATGAGCGCCGCAATATCTCATTCCAGCTTATGGAGGAATATGCCAAAATAGGTGAGGATAAATTGGTATTAGAACAATTTGAAACTGCATATAACCCAAATTCAATTTCATTGGGCGGTAAGTCAATCACAAGTAGTGGTACTTCTATTACGGCAATCAGATTCGGAAACGACAATGTCCGTGATAATCTCATTAAGACCTATCAAGACCAAGGCAAACTTGATAAGTTGCAATCCATTTTTGAAGAACGTCTTAAGTCAAAGCCCAAAAATATTACTGTCCTTCAAATTCTGAGTGATATCTATCGAAACACACATGACCATAAAAAAGCTGCTGAGATATACCAAACTCTCAGTGATGTACAACCCAATAATATTCGCAGCTATTATTATGCAGCTGCATCCCTAAATAGAACGGGACAATCAGAATTGGCGAAACACTTTCTTAATAGAGGAGAGGCTGCGCTCTCTTCAAGCAACTATAGAAATGACATGTTAGTCCATGCTGCATTTGCAATCATTTGTCTTGAGGGTGACATGCCTGAACAAGCAGTAAAATATGCTGAACAAGCAGTTGCCAAAGGTACTGGCGGCGGTGATATTTTCCGTGACGGTGTATACGGGCTGCTTGGAAGGTGCTATTTCGAGACAAAGCAGTATGAAGAAGCCGCAAACGCGTATCAACAGTTGGCAAACATAACCAGAAGTGATTGGAAACGAAAAGAAGCGGAAAAGGCTATTCAACGTGCCTACAGAGAAGGAAATCTTCACGAAACACGAATTCCAAAGTTGGTAAAAATGGCAGAAGAAAATCCTGATGATCCGGATGTTCGTCTTTCTCTTGCCAAAAGTTATGAATCCAGCAATCAAGTTGACGAGGCAATCGCCCAATATGAAAAACTTATTGAACTCCAACCTGACACTTCAGAATGGCACAAAACTATCGGCGACCTCTACCAAAAGTCCCGTAAAACACATGGGGCAGAACGATTAGCAAAGGTCACTGCTGCCTATGAAAAAGCGATTAAACTTGAACCGAATACATATCAACTTTACGAAAAATTGGGGCAAATCTACACTCAAGGATCGGAATTAGAACAGGCTGAATCTGTTTATCGCCGTGCTTTAGATGCACAACTTGATGAGTACGAATACAATAGGGTCATAAATGCAATCTGGTCACTTTATGATTCGCAAACGCAACGGGAAAAAGGAATTGCTGTCCTTGAAGAATTGAAACCTAAAATGCCAACAAGCTCCACACTACATGAGTTGTTAGCAGATGCATATAAAAACATCGGTGACACTGAAAAATCAGAACTTGTCTACTCTCAATGGTTGGAAATTCGGCAGAAACAGGTGAGCAAGCGACAATATCATGGGGACTTTAATAGACTTGCAGAGCAGCTACTAAACCTAAATATATATCCGGAAGTGGCATTGGATTATGCGCAGCGCGCTATAAAAAGTGGAGATAATCCAAAATATGGGTTAACGCTTGGAATAGCATACCTCGCTAACGAACAGTATGACGCTGCTTTGGAACAGTTAAAGAGTAGCCTTAACACTATAAAACCAAAAGATATAGAAAATCAGTTATTGTCACGTATCTCCGCATTCGGAAAGAATGCACAGGACAAAGAAGGTTTTACTGAAATGGTAGAGCAATTGGTAAACGCTATATCTAATAATTTAGCCAATGAATTAAGTAGTAACATTGCTCTGGCAAAATTTGGTCGAGAATTAGGTTTGACCGAAATTGCGAAAACATATATTAAGAAAACAGGCTTTATTCCTGAAAGTGCCTGGCTGTTTCTCGGTCCATTTGACAATACTAAAGGTGTTGGTTACAACACAACCTATATCCCAGAGGACGCAAAACAGTTTGACACTACTACAAAGTATGATGCAGTGAATGGACAGGTAAGTTGGCAGAAGATTGCTGATGATACCTACGATGGTTTTATTGATTTCGGTGCAGACGATAATTGGTACACAGGATATGCTTGGGTTACTGTAATTTCGCCCGATGAACGAAAAGCACAATTCCTATTTGATAGCGACGATCAAGGAAAAGTATGGTTAAACGGTAAAAAGATGTATGCCCATAGAAGGGCACGTGGTGCTGTAATAGACCGCCGATCTATTCCAGTGACTCTTATGGCTGGAAAAAATTCTATCCTTGTGAAGGTTTGCAATGAAACATTACCTTGGGGATTCTATCTTCGGATTACTGATTCAGATGGTGATCCCTTCAATGATTTGACATTTAGCAATTCAGCAGAGAATTAATGGATTTTTTTACCCTTGATATTGAAGCAAAGTAAACTTTTTTATCTTTTATTTCCAAAAGGAGGTCCCTTATGTTTGGAGGTGAAAAAAGATTAATTATCTTATGTGTGTTTTTTATTACAGTTTCCACCTTATATTTTTGCCCAATTAGCCTCGCCCAAGATGCGACAAATGATGCTAAAATCATTGAACGGTACAAGTTAATGCTCAACCGCAAACCGAAAGAAGGCAGCACATTCGATCGACTCTATCAGTTTTACCTTGAAGGTGATGGTTTGGAGGCGATGGTCACAGATTATAAGGAAGAAGCGCAAGCCAAACCGAACGATCCAAACGTTCAAATCATTTTGGGACATATCTATAAAAGACTTGGTAAGGATAAGGAAGCACTTACCGCATATCAACGCGGAATAGCGCTTGCCCCCAACAATTATTATGCTCATTTTGCATTGGGACAGCTGCATGTGACACTCCGTCAACATGAGGACGCGATTCGTGAGTTAAGTAAAGCTGCAACCTTATCAGAACAGGCGCAATCAGTGTCACCTGAAGAGTTAACTGCAATATATAAGGCACTTGGGCAGGCGTATTTCAGTCGAGATAAGTTAGACGATGCGATTCAGGTATGGAGAAAAATCTCTGAACTTGATCCAGAGAATGTTTTTGCGCGTATTGAACTTGCCGACCTTTTCCGAGAGAAAGAACTCTATCTACAGGCAATCGAACAACACCAAGCAATTATCGGGACGAAAAAAGACGATCCGTATCGCAGGTGTCTCAGCCTGCGGGAAATCGGTAAAATACACGAAGATATAGGTGCGTATGATAAGGCGCGTGAACATTATGATAAGGCGTTGGACCTAACTGCCCCTGGCAATTGGCTCAGAAAAGACCTGCAACATCGGATTATAGCTATCTATTCAGCAGATGCAAATTGGGAAGACCTTATTACATATTATCAGGGAAAGCTCGAAACAGATCCGAATGACACGGAATTGCTCGGTTTACTTGCCTCAGCGTTCATTGAAAATCAGCAGCTTGAAGAGGGAATCAACGCATATAAGAGTGGATTAGAACTTGCGCCAACAGATACCGTTCTTCGCCTGAACTTGATTACTGCACTTCGTGATGCAGAACAGTTTAAGGAAGCAGCGACTGAATACGAAGTGATCAGTGAACAACAACCTGACAACTTCGGTATCTATCGAGAACTCGGTAAATTGTATCTGCAGCTTGAAAATGAAGACAAGGCAAAAGCGGTATATCAAAAGATGATCGACCGAGATCCTCAGAATGCCAGCACACACCTTACACTTGCGGAGATTTACACCGGACACGAATGGAAGGAAGATGCCGCCGCAGCGTATCAAAAGGCGATCTCTCTTGCTCCTCAAAATCTTGATTACATTGAGTATTTCGGTGAGTTCTATTTTCGTCAAGGCAACCGTGAGAAGGCAATTGAGACATGGAACAAGATGGTTACTGGCGACAAAAGGACTGCTGAAAATTATGACCGTTTGGCACGACTTTTAGAAGCAAAAAAGTTTCTCACCGAAGCAATTAGGACAAGCAGAAAAGCAGTGGAACTGATGCCCGATGCGTACCGTTTTCGTGAGGCTTTAGCAAAACGACTCATGAACAACAAGCAATATGATGAAGCACTGTTAGAATACACTGAAGCGATAAAACTTGCTCCCAATGAATTTTTTGCGGAACAGATGGACGATCAGCGAATTGAACTTTATCGGCGACAAGGAACGCTCGTCGAAAAAGTTCAAGATGTCGAAACACAACTTGAAAATTCCGGACTAACTGATGCCGACAAGTTTAAACAGTTAACACGACTCGCAAAAATGTATCAAAAATTAAGAAATACTACTTATGCAATTGAAATCCTCCTGAAAGCCAAAGCGCTTCAACTTGACGACATCGTTGTTAATCGTGAAACAGCAAATCTCTATGCTAAACAAGGCAGACGTGACGAAGCGATTGAAATATATAGACACTTAACTGAGATTGACAGCACAAATGCGCGGGAATATCATGCGAATATTGCAAACGCGTATCTGAAAGGAATGGATTTTGCGGCTGCTACAGATGCTGCGAAGCAGGTAATTGCGCATAGTCCACGCAATCCTGAGGGACACCAACTTTTGGCTGAAATCGCTAAGCAGTCTACGAATTACGAAGCGGCTATAGACAGTTATAAGCAGGCAATTAGACTACGACCAGAAGCAATTGATATCCGGACAGAACTTGCTACAATTTACAACCGTTCTGGTAACTTCCGGCAAGCGATCGCACAGTATTGGAGATGCTGGGAATTAAGCGATAGCATAAGCGATAAACTCAATTTTATCAAACCGCTTACAGAAGCATATTACGATTTAGGCAGACAAGGTGAACTTGAAGAAAAACTGAAGCAGATGGCAAAATCTAATACATCTGGTGTGGGACCGGTTTTAGCATTAGCACAGGTGTATAGGACTAAAGGGGACCTTTCAAGTGCACGTTTCCAGCTTGCGCGCGCATTAGACCGACAACGCGAGAATGCGGAACTTTTAGCCGAACTTGTTGATATTAGTCTGGACCTTGGCGATACCCAGGAGGCACTTACCTATCAACAGCGGCTTGTCAAGGCGAATCCTGATTCCACGCATCAGCAAAAACTTGGTGAGCTACTTTTTGATGTTGGACGTGAGCAGGAAGCGGTCCAGGCATGGTCAAAAGTGCTTCACGCCAAAAACCAAACGCTTGAAGCTGAAGTCAAACTCGCAAAATTGTTGATACGGCACGGTCTGTTAGAGGAAGCACTTTTTGCTTTAGACAGTGCTGCAGAAAAGATTTCGGGCAAAGATGCACACCTTGCACTATATCAAATTGGTGCTACACTGATTGAAATAAACGAAGCTGAAAGGGCGATTCCCCACTTTCAACGAATTTTAGCAATGTCTGAACCTGCTTCTGATTCTACTCAGTCTGTTACCTCTAATAGCACGACAACAAGTGTTTCGTCTACTACTTACGGGCCACCTGGAATCGACAGGAATAGATTTACACTTGTTCAAAATATACTCAATCGTATCCAAAGGCAGCCCTACGCTTATGCAAGTAGACAGGTGTGGACTCCAAGTAGTTTTGAAGAAGCACAAGCTGGTGCACTTGTGCAGTTGAAAATTATTATGGAAGAAGAGGGAAAAATAAACGAGTTCGTTGCGCAATTTGAGAAAAATGCTGACGAGAAGCCGAAAGACGTCCAAACACTTGAACAATTAGCACAGCTTTACGTCTTGACTGGAAACAGCCAGAAATCCGAACAAATTACTGAAAGGTTAATCGCTGCATCTCCGAACAATCCAGCGTATCAAGATATGCAGCTGAATTTATTCCAAACACAACAAAAACTCAATTATAATACGTTAATGAAACAACTTGGAGAGATGGCTTGGTTGACACCAGAAGCGCGGCAGTGGTATATGGCGGATTTCGCCAGAAGGTTCCACTATCAAGGACAATCAGAAGATGTAGGAAAGCTTTTAGACGATCTTGAAAAAATTAAAGTTATCAATCCGAATGTTGTTCCCAGGTTAGTAGAAACTTTAGCACAAGTGGGAAGAACAGACGCGGCGGAGAAATTAATAGCGCAATTTTCGGCAACAGCAACACCGCAATTTTCCCAACAGCATTCTCGTATCTATCAAACACTTGCTACGGCTTATCTCCGTGATGAAAAAACAGACAAAGCAGTGGCACTTTACTGGCAATATTTTGAGAGCACAAAGCCGAGGGTTACAAATCCACGCCGTACTATGGCACTCAGTACAGCCTCTTACTCCTACGGCGGATACTCCCCAATTCAAGCGAGTTTCCCTTCACCTACAACTTACTATAGTCAAAATAGGTTGCAGTATCTGCAGCAGATTTTCAATCAGTTGTGGATAAATGATCAACAACAAACATTATACACAGTTTTTCAGACAGCGCTTGATGCTGCTGAAGGTAGAGACAAAATCTATCCAGCTTTAGCAATGTGCTATTGCTATTGGTGGGAAAATAAACGCGAAACAGCTTTAGAAATTCTTGCTGGTTTGCAGAAGGAATTCTCCGATGACCTCACACTTAAACTCAATACCGCTTTGGTCTCAATTCAGGCAGGCGAACATAAGGCAGCATTGGGACTCCTTGAAAATTTAGCGAATGCGGATCCCAGAAACCGTCGCCAGTATTACGACCTCACACTACAGATCGCTGTTCATATTGGTGATACAGTCGCTATTAGGGAGTTAATGACAAAAGTCCTGAATTCACCGAGTAGTGTTCAAGAACTTTTTCAGTTTTCGCAAAAACTTCAGCAGACCGGCCTCACACAGTATGCGATAGCAGTAGCGAAGAAAACGATGACGTTGGCTATGAGAGAACGTGATCCAAACTTTCTCGCGCAATTAAGCGAACATTTAGATGAACTTGGTCGGGGACAAGATGCAGCCCGTTTAGCGGCACGCGCTATACAGTTCGCAAACCAACGCGATCGTTATGGACAGACGTTGCATTCTTGGCGTTTTCAACAAGCATCACGTCTTGCGAACCGTTCCATGCCTGGCAGAAATCGCGCAACGAAGTTAATCGAAGCTGCAGAAAAAAATCCAAATTCATTCCAAGCCCAACTAAGATTGGCATCATACTACGAAGGTAGAAGCCAGATTAACAATGCGTCAAATGCTTATGAAGCAGCACTCACGCTGCGTCCGAAAGACTATAATACCCGAATGCGATACGCGCAGATGCTGCAGCGGCATAGACAATCAAAAAAGGCTGTAACTCAATATAGCATTCTCCTGAAAGAGAAAAGTTCTACGGCAGTGTACTCTAACTATTGGGAAGTAGTCCGGACTTTTATAGATGCAAGGGAAATAAATAAACTGGTTTCACTTGCGAAGGAATTAGTTGAACCGAATGCCCAATATCCGAGAGGTACTGAATTCGCGAGGAGAGCTGCAGAGGAATGCATCAGGAACAAGAATCCAAAGGCGGCTGTTCAAATCTATGAAAAAATGATGGAATCGGATAGGATGAACGTTTATCATCAATTAGCGAATGCGTATGTTGCCGCTGGCAACCGTGAAAAAGCGATTCAACTATTACGCGATAAGTTAAAAACTGAGAGAGGAGAATCAAGAGTCAACGTTCTGTTAAGACTCTCAAAGTTTGATGAAACGCGAGAGGAAATTAAGGCTTTGGCTGCAGAACATGATAAAGTGATCGCTAATGAAAAAGTTGATCCCTCCGAACTTTATCTTGCCATTATTTCAAAGATTGTGACAAACGATATAGAAGCCGCGGACCCAATCGTAAATAGACTCGTCCAAAACATACCTTCACGATCCAGGCTTCAATGGCTAAATACCTTAGCGGATACATATAGAGATAAATCGGACCTTGATCGTGAAATTCGTATGCTTGAAGCTGCCACTGAGAAAGTTGACTCTCAGAATTACTATCAACTTTCAGACACTTATGGAAAATTGGGGACTGCCTATTCTCGAAAAGGTGAAAAAGAGAAAGCTCATGACTATGTCCGCAAAATGGGAACACTCCGGCTTATGCGGCGTGGGGCACCCCCATATTATGAAAAAGAGAACGTTGCGCGAATATACATTCAACACGAGCTATGGGACGAAGCGGAACTTTTGTTAACAGAAGTCATCAACGATCTTTCTGCGCAACAATACTATAAAGAACGTGCACAAGAACAATTAATGACAATTAGACGAAGGCGAGACGGCATTACAGATGAGGAGCAGTCAAACCTTACAGGACGGGGTAATATTGCGTTGCAACGATCAATGGCACAACAACATGCGCGCCGTAATCAAATCCCTGAAGCCATAGAAATTTACGAGCAAATTGCGAAAGTGATGCCAGAAGACCTTGAATCTCGGTCTGAACTTGCCCGCCTATATTCACGGCAAAACCAGCATGATAAGGCACTCGAAACTTGGCAAGCCTTACTTGAAGCCGATCCTGAAAATACCAAATATCAAGACGGGGTTATAAAAGCATATCAGGGAGCGGGGAAAATAGATGATGCAATTCAACTGGCGCTGAAATATGTTGAGAATGATGCAGAAAACGGTATCCATTACGCTCGGCTCGCGGAACTTTATGACAGCAGAGGTCAGTCTGAAGATGCAATTACAAACTATAAAAAAGCGATTGAACTCTCACCGGGTAATGCCCAAGTTTATGAACAATTAGCACAGCTATATCTGCGTAAGAACGACCTTGAAAATGCAGAAAAGGCATTCGAGGAAGCCATGCAATACGCTACACATGGTAGATTACAAAACATTGAACAACAAATGATAGAGGTCTATCGTCGTCAAGGAAAACTGGACGAATATCTAAAAGAAGTGGAAAAGAAAGGGGCCCTTACCTTTAGGATGCAAAGAGAAATTGCACGCACCTATTATAATCAGGGGAAGTTTGATGAAGCCGTGAAGGCTTATGAAAAAGCACTGCAGATGACAACCCATGAATGGGAACAACAAGAAATTGAACGACAATTGTTAGCACTTTATCGTCGCCAAGGAAATTTAGAGGAAAAACTGAAGGAAGCAGAAAAGAAGGGCACCCTTACCTTTAGTATGCAAGTTGAACTTGCCCGACAATATCGGGCTAAAGGCGAATCAGAAAAAGCCATAAGTGCTTATAAGGAAGCAATCGGGACGTCGTCAAGTAGGTATGAAATTAATAATGTGCATAGTGAACTGATGCAGGAATATGTCAAGCTCGATGAAAATGATTTAGCACTTGAACTTCATGATTCTATGTACCAACCCAATTCAAGCGGAAGTTCAATTAGCTCAAGTCCATCAGGATTTGTTGTCAGATTCGGTGGAGATAAGGCACGCGATACTTTAATTAAAGCGTATAAAAGAGAGGGAAAATTGGAGCAATTGGAAACAATCATTACGGAAAAACTTGAAAAGCAATCTGATGATCCGATGCTTCTTGAAATAGTGGCTG
Organism: Candidatus Poribacteria bacterium; assembly: GCA_022825825.1. GTDB lineage: Bacteria > Poribacteria > WGA-4E > WGA-4E > WGA-3G > MSPOR6. Next base: position 55,921 of record JAJDWA010000007.1, on the reverse strand, counting down.
AGATCTGTCGAAATGCCGATGACCACGAGAAAACTGCTGAGGCATACCAAGCACTTTGCAAAGCGGATCCGAGTAACATTCGCGGTTTTTACTATGCTGCTGCCGCGTGGAGTAAAAGCGGAAAACCGGAACAAGCAGAAGAGATGTTAAATCAAGGTACTACCGCGCTTTCCTCAAGTGCTCGTCAGGACGAAATGTGGTTTCTCAGTGCACTCGGTTCTATCTGTTATGATAGTAAGATGTACACACCTGCAATGAAACTCTTTAAAGACGCACTTGCTGCAAATACAAGGCACAGCCACGGTGGCAATAGATGGGAAGAGGAAATTTTATATGAGTTCATTGGCAAGAGTGCGCTCGCTACAGAACAGTACGAAGAAGCTGTTGAAGCTTATGAACAGTTGAAAAAGATAACCCGTGATAGTAGAAAAAAAGAGAACGCAGAAAGTGCTATTAAACAGGCATATAAGGATGGTACCTTTCTTGAAAAACGGATTGCTGAACAAACGAAGAAAATTATCGAAAATCCTGATGATATTGACACACATATTGCCCTGGCACAAAACTACGAGTTAAGTGAGAAAATTGAAGAGGCGATTGCGCAATACCAACAGATGATTAAACTCCAGCCTGACAAAGCTGAATGGTATAAAAAAATGGGGGAACTGTACGAGAAATCAACACATACAACCGAGCAAGAAAAATTAGAAAAGGCTGCCGCAGCGTATGAAAAAGCTATTTCACTTGAACCTGCCTCGCATGTCCATTATAACTTGTTGGCAAAAATTCATACGAAACAAAATGATATACCGAAAGCCGAGGCGGTATACCGTCGGGCATTGCAAGTTGCTTTCACACCTCCTGAATTCGATTCAGATGTCAAAAATTCAACTGTTAGATCGATCCTGAAGCTTTACGATGGTAAAGAAAATGCAGACAAACGGCTTGCCATTCTTAAAGAACTTGAAGCAAAAACCGAAAATATCGCGTATCTGCAAAAAATATTAGGTGATACCTATGTAGAGGCAGGCGATACAGAGAATGCAACAGTCGCTTACAGAAAATGGTTAGAAATTCGTAAAAAGGAGCCTGATCAGCGAAAAAACAGGCAGGAATATTTTCAACTTGCGGATCGTCTCTTAAGTCAGAATATGATGCCGGATATTGCGTTGGAACTCGCTAAACAAGCGGCTAAATTCCAATCAGATTCACTTTCTTTAACAACCTTGGGGCATGCATACCTTGCTAATGAAGAGTATGGTCAGGCTCTGCAACAGTTTCAAAGTAACCTAAACCTTATAAATCAGTCTGGAAGATCGCAAACAAATAGCATAGAACATTTACTAACGCGCATATCTCAAGCGGGTAAGCATGTAAAAGACAAGGCACGCTACATTGAGATGATGGGCAAATTGATTGATGTTATACCTGATAAACTGGGTAACCAATTAAACGCGAACTTATCATTAGCCGAATTTTGCCGTGAACTCGGAATGGTCGACAAGGCAAAAGCACATATCCTGAAAACCGGCTTTTTCCCCGAAACAGCGTGGTTAATCCTTGGCCCATTTGACAATACAAAAGGTGTTGGGTACAACACCGCCTATATTCCAGAAGAAATAACCCAGATAGATACTAATGCAAAGTATGACGGGATCGATGGACAAGTAGCTTGGAAACAGGGCACTGATGACATCTTTGATGGATTCTTCAGTTTCGGTGAAGATGAGAAGTATCATGCCGCGTATGCTTGGGTTACGTTCACTTCTCCTGAGGAACGGAAAGCGCAAATCAGATTCGATAGTGATGACCAAGGGAAAGTGTGGTTGAATGGTGAAAAAGTATATGCACACAGAAGAACCCGTGGCGCTACAATTGACAGACGGACTATCCCTGTGACACTTATCGCGGGACAAAACACTATCCTTGTCAAAGTCTGTAATGAATCTCTTCCCTGGGGATTCTACCTACGGATTACTGATACTGAGGGCAAGCCTTTTGATGACTTGAAAATCGCTGACTTAACACAAAATTAACAACGGCATGCACTTTTTTAGTTGCAGATGTTCTACCGGTGGCAGTAACACAATCCACTGCGTGTTTTTTGGCGATTTAGGTTGATTTTTCGCGCGCTTCCAGAGTTGTTCAAAAGTCTTGTTTATTTACCAAATGCTACTTACTTGATTACGGAGGTATTTTCATGCACAGACAACATGGCTTTTTAATGTTAGTTTGTTTACTGTTTTTTGTCGTCTTTACCTTCAGTTATTCCGCTGACATATTCGCACAAGATGCGGCGAATAGCGAAAAAACCATCCAACGTAACAAACTTAAGTTAACCGAAATTGACGACACGATTATGGATACCGCGCTCGATCTTGATGGAAAATCAAGTTATGTAGAAATCGTGGATAGTGAAGCTTTAAACAATGTTACGGAACAGTTGACAGTGTCCTTGTGGATAAGACCGACCAGTAATCCAAACAGATACGCTGCTATTTTGTCTAAAACCGATGCATGGGTTAACCGCATCACACATCGAAGTTTCATAATGAATTATAAAGAGGGTGGTTCAATTCAATTTGCTGCATCTCCTGATGGTGAAGGTGAAGCATCCCTTTATTCCCCAGGCGGTATCATCAAACATAACACCTGGACGCATATAGCGGGAGTTATTGATGCAGAAAAGAATTACATGAAACTTTATATTAATGGAATTGAAGTTAGTAATAGAGATTTTAAATGGATTAAAAAGATTTACAAAAGTCAGCTCCCGCTACGTATTGGGTGGTCACATGAGAACAGACCGGCTCAATCTCCTTTTGTCGGGCAAATTGACGATGTACGTATCTGGAACATTGCTCGCACTGATGCCGACATCCGATCTGATATGATCACCGAACTTAAGGGTGATGAACCCGGTTTAGTCGGATACTGGAAATTTAACAAAGTAACAGACAGAATCATTTCGGATATGTCACCAAATCGTAATGATGGCAGACTGGTAGGCAGTTCACAACTGACAGAATACATCCGTCCAATTTCTGCCTTGGACAGTAAGGAGCAACTGGCAAAAGCAGCAATTGCTTATGAAAAGGCACTCTCTCAAGGAACAGAGTACTACGAAACATACCGTTACCTTGCTGAAATATATATCAAAACCGGTCGAATTCCAGAAGCAGAAAAAACATACATGCGTGCATTAGAGGTAGACCTCACGCAAAGCGAACAAAACGATGCGATAAGAGACCTCTGGAAACTTTATACCGAGAAAGATGCAGCAGATGAATTCGTAACAATACTTGAAGAGCTGAAACCAAGAATGGGAGGAAGCGCTGTTCTACACGAACTATTAGGTGATGCTTATAAAAACGCTGGTGAGACAGAAAAAGCCGAACTTGCCTATACACAATGGATTAACATCCGAATAAAAGAAGTTGAGATGCAAGATCGTGCGGCTGAATATCGCAACCTTGCTGAAGAACTACTTAAGAAGGATCTTTTTCCTGATACAGCGTTGGAAATGGCGGAGATCGCATTAGCAAAAGTTTCTGGTTCAAGATATATGATAACCGTTACACATGCCCACCTCGAAAATGAGCTCTATGATGACGCCTTTCTGCAAATCAGTAGTTTTCTCAATGCCGGGTATTATGAATATACGGAACGTAGCATGTTTGAACGAATTGTTTTGGCAGGAAAAAATGTCAAAGACAAAGACAAAGACAAAGACGAATATGTAAAGATGTTAAATCAACTTATTGATAATTTGACATTTGATCTACCTGCACAATTAAATACTATTATGGCTTTAGCCCAATTCTATACAGCCAATAACCAGCATGAAAAAGCAGAAGCACTTATCCAAAAAACAGGGTTTATTACTGAAGATGCATGGATGATTCTCGGTCCCTTTGATAATATTGGTAGAATTGGTTTTAATACTAAATACATCCCAGAAAACTTACCGCAGATTGATACCACCGTAAAATACGATGGGAAAAATGGACAAGTGAGTTGGCGAAAATGTCAAGATAATTTCATAGACGGCTACATCCGTATTCAACCCGACGTTAATTGGAGTGTTGCTTATTCTTTTGCAATTATCCATTCTCCAGATGAACGGCAAGTTGAATTCCGTTTTGACTCGGATGACCAAGGTAAAGTTTGGGTAAACGGTATAGAGGTGCATGCGCACACAAGAACCTATGCTACAGATATTGATAGAGATATTATTCCTGTAACGCTCTCTCCAGGAAAAAATAGTATCCTCATCAAGGTGTGCGAAGAGACAAGAGGGTCGGGATTCTACCTACGGATTACTGATACTGAGGGCAAGCCTTTTGATGATTTAGAATATTTTACTATAGAGGAAAATCAGAATTAAAGGACTTCAATTCATGAAACATTTTTACTCATTTCTCATAATTCTCACTATCTTTATCAGCTGTTCAACACAAGAGCAATCATCGGAATACGTTAACATACCGGATGAAAGTTTAGCCAAAAAAATCAGGTATGCTTTGGATTTAGTGGAAGACGAACCTGTTCCAGAAAAAAGGTTAAAAGAATTAACAGAACTGAAGCTTGATTGGTCAAAACCCAAAATACTTGATCTAACAGGACTGGAAAAAGCAACGGGGCTAACATCCTTAAGGTTAACACATGCTTATGATATCAGTGATATTACACCCCTCGCGAAACTTACTAACCTCCAGACATTGGCTATCTACGATAATAGCATCTCCGACATTTCACCACTCTCTGAATTGACTCAACTAAGAACGTTAACTATCTTACGTGGCTATATTCGAGACATTTCGCCGCTGGCAAATTTGACGCAACTGACAGAATTAACAATCGCGGATAATCCGATCACTGATATAACATCGCTCTCTGGATTGACGCAGCTTACAAAATTATATCTCTACAGCAATCCACTCAGGGACATTTCACCACTTGTTGATTTCAAAAATCTCACTGACTTACGACTTAGTGATAACCAAATCAGTGATATTTTGCCACTTGCCAATCTAAAAAATCTCACTTCGTTACGGCTAAATAAAAATAACATTGTTGACATCTCACCGCTCACAGAATTAACTGAACTGACTGAATTATGGATTAATGATAATCATATTAGCAACATTTCACCGCTTGCTAAAATAACAGAACTTAAAACACTTGAGTTTCAGAATAATCCACTTATTAGCATTGCTCCGCTTGCTAACATGAAGAAACTTACCGATTTAGAATTCCATGATCCAATATCAGATATCTCACCACTTGCAGATCTGATACAGCTGAAGACATTAACGTTTCATTTTCCACCTACCGACATCACACCTTTAGCTGGATTAATAAATCTTAACGCGCTGGAATTTTACAAGTCTGAGATTAGTGACATCACGCCTCTCTCAGGATTAACAGAACTCAAGACACTAAAACTCTATCAGAATCAAATTCAGGATATTACACCGCTTAGTGGTATGGTAAAGCTTGAAAAATTAGAACTCCATCAAAATAAGATTCGCGATATTACACCACTGGCAAAAATGACCGAATTGATAGAATTAAGACTTGAAGACAATCAAATTAGCGATATTACACCACTCGCTGGATTAACACAATTAAAATATTTGGGACTTGAACGGAACAATATCTCCGATGTCTCCCCTATTGAAAATCTTAAAAATCTAAAGGTCCTATACCTAAAACGGAATCCAATTCGAAATTATGCGATGGTTCACAAGATCAGAATGTGGATTCCGGAGATGGTTGCAAAAGATTCTCCTTTCCCGTCTATTTTTTCAAATGATGTAACACTGTCAGGATTACCCCCAAGTGTTATAACCCGTTTTGGAAAAGGCGGTATCAACGTCCTGCGTTTTTCACCGGATGGTAAACACCTTGCGGTGGGTAGCGACATAGGTTTGTGGGTATACGATGTAGCCACAGGTGAGGAAATTCCCCTTCCCAATAAAGTCATCGGACAGATAAATGCCATAGCATTCACCTCTGATAGCCGTATACTTGCTTGTGGTGGATATTTCAGCAGCTTTATTCAGTTATGGGATATGAAAACTGGCAAATTGGTTACAAAACTTCCCGTATCTGTTTCAGAAAAGATTATGCATATGGGGTCTATCAGATCAGTTCTGGACTTAACTTTCTCAAAGGATGGAATCACGCTTATCGGTATAAGTGAAAATGGACTTATAACCTATTGGGACATGTCCACCCACGAGATAGTGGCAGAACATCGTAGTGGATACGGTTTTCAGAGCAAAATATTAGGATTAACGAAAGATGGGCGTACCTTTGCCCGAGGGTTTGGTAATGGAGAAATCTGGTTATTGGATACACTCACGGGGAGGCTTGAAGCCAAGATGAGAGGGCATAAACCCTTTTTCGGTGGGTCAAAGAAAAACACCGGAATTCGCGCATTCGCATTCTCACCGGATGGCAAAACCTTCGCAAGTGGCAGCGAAGATATGACTGTCCGCCTATGGAATATGAAACGCCGTAGCAAACGTGCCACCTTGAAAGGGCATAAGGGGTGGGTAACTGCACTTACATTTTCCGAGGACAGTAACACTGTCGCAAGTGGTGATACCGATGGCACTGTCCGTGTATGGGATGTGCGAAAAAAGCGCGAGTTAGTTAAACTTGAAGGACATATGAACACCATTGTCGCACTTGCATTTGCACAAGATGGGAAAACCCTTGCGAGTGGTAGCGCTGATGGCACAATCCGGTTTTGGGATGTAAATGCCGAAAAAGAGACGTCTATTTTGGCTACCGGGTACACAGAATGGGTAAGAGCAATCGCGTTCTCAGCAGATGATACAATATTTTCCACTGTTATGTTTAACAACACAGTTCAGAAATATGATGTGCAGACTGGAAAGCAACTGAAACCTTTCTCCGCAGGACAACAGAACTTAACGCATGCAGTAGCTCTATCATCTGATGGAACACTACTTGCGTGTCATCCGGTAAATGGTCAAATTGTATTCAATGCAAAGCAGGATTGGCATACAGATCAATCTTATCAAGGACACGAAAAAATCCAAGTTTGGGATTTGAATACTGGTAAAGAACTTCCGTCACTTATAAATGCTTTTGGTGTGATGGCATTCTCACCTGATAATAAACTGCTTGCCTGTAGTTCCTCGGAAAAAATCAGAACATGGATTTCTTCTGGCAGAGGTTACTATTCATCAGGAAGTAGTGGCGAAATCTGTTTATGGGATGTAAGGACAGGCCAAAACATCTCCCGTTTTAACGCTGAGCATTCGGGTCCAAGTTATCCCCTGGCGTTTTCTCCTGATAATACAAAACTTGTTTCAGCAGCAGGTTTTGGTGCTACGCATTTATGGGATGTGGAGATGGATCATAACCCCATTACTCTTACTGAAAGAGCAGATGCTGTGGCTTTTTCACCCGATAGTTCACTTCTGGCTACAAGAAGAAGTTTTGACATCTTTTTATGGGATACTGTTACCGGCAAGAAGGTGCGAGAACTCCCCATTCGAGAAGGGGATGGTGTCCAAGGGAGGGCGATGACATTTTCGCCTGATGGAACTATACTCCTTGTCCCAAAAGTTTCACATGTTTTGCCTTTTTGTTTAGATACTATTGAATTGTTTGATATCAAAACAGGCCAAAAACTGCTATCCCTCCCTGGACACACAGAACCGATCGAAACCCTATTGTTCTCACACGATGGTAAAATACTCGCAAGCGGTTCTCAAGATGGCACTGTACTCCTATGGGATTGGGATAAAGTTGTTAGAGATGTTATGTTAGAAAATAGATGGCCAAATGACAAATGATTGAGGGGATTACTATGAAACATCTATACGCGCTTTTTATAATTCTCGTCTTTTTACACGGTTGTGTATTCGAACAATCTGTCGATATCCCTGATAAAAACTTAGCAGATGCAATTCGTGAGACACTCGACCTACGCCCAAACGCTCGTATTACAAAAAAGCAGCTGGCAGAATTGAAAACACTTTCCGCATCACAAAAAAAGATCAAAGACTTAAAGGGTATAGAAAATGCGACAAGTTTAACCTCTTTAGGACTCTATAGTAATCGCATTGCCGACATCACGCCACTTGCAGGATTAACACAACTTACTAAATTAGGTCTTAGTGGAAATCAAATCTCAGACATCACATTACTCGGTGGATTGACACAACTTAAAGAATTATCTCTGGGAAATAATCAAATATCAGATGTCTTGCCACTTGAGGGTTTGCCACAGTTAACGAACTTATCTATCTCCAATAATAAGCTCAAAGATATCACGCCACTCACTGGATTAACACAACTCAAAGAATTATCTCTGGGAAATAATCAAATTTCTGACTTCTCACCGCTTGCTGGATTGACACAGCTAACAGGACTTTGGCTTGGGAACAGCAATATTAGCGATATATCACTACTCTCCAAATTGACAGAGATTACTTGGTTAGACCTTACGAGAAATCGAATTGAGGATATTTCACCCCTTGCAGGAATGACAAAACTGAGAACATTGTGGCTTGAATATAACCAAATTTCTGACATTTCACCACTGGCAGAATTGACATGGATGAACATATTAACAATCCACAATAACCAAATCTCAGATATTACGCCACTGGCAAGTTTAACGGGAGCGACAAACATAACACTTGCAAATAACAGAATCAATGATATTACTCCTCTTACAAAATTGACAAATCTCATATTCTTAAAACTCAATGAAAATCAAATTCATGACGTTCGTCCTATTGAAAACCTGAAGAATTTACGTGAGTTGTACGTCAACGCAAACCCTATAGAGGATTTTACACCAATTCGCAAACTGATTATAGAACGACCAGATATGTATCTTGATGTTAATATTCCTCCCGTTGTTCACGATGACAGCAGACTCACAGGACTACCGCCAGAAGTCATAGCACGTTTTGGCAAAGGCGGAATCAACACCATGCGATTCTCGCCTGATAGTTCTCAACTCGCCGTAGGAACAAGTATTGGTCTGTGGATATACGATGTCAGCACAAGTGATGAGAAGATTTTGCCGATACAACAACCTAAACAAGTCAATGCCTTGGCGTTTTCACCAGATGGCAAAATACTTGCCAGCAGTGGATATGAGAATAAAGCCATCCATTTATGGAATTCTGAGACAGGAATGGAAATCTCAACTTTTCGTCCATCAAGAGAGGCAATTGAAAAATTCTCAAGATCAAGATTTACATATTCCTCTAATTTAGGGTTAATGTTTTCTAAAGATGCCAAGACACTTATCGGCGTAGGCGGCAGCGGATCAAATTATATTGCACATTGGGATGTGGACACCGGGCGCCAACTTGTGACACATTATTATATTGATCAAGCATCAACAGCAGCAATTAACCCAAACGCAAATACAGTTGCTATCGGACGGTGGAATGGTAAAATCAGTTTATGGGATACGCACACTGGAAAAAAGATTACTATTCTTAGGGGACACGCGCGTTTTTTTCTTAAAGAATTTTTATCAAACCTGGGGAAGAAAAATAAAGGGTATAAATATCAATCTATCCAGGCATTAGCATTTTCACCTGATGGAAAAACCCTTGCCAGTGCTGGTACTGACAACCTGATTAAATTATGGAATACCACCAATAATGCTAAGCGCGCAACACTCAAAGGACACACAGAATGGGTAACTGCTTTGGCATTCTCTGGAGACAACAAAACTGTTGCCAGCGGCGACACGAGTGGAGTTATAAAACTATGGGATTTCAATACCCGTACCGAACGGACAACTTTCCGCGCGCATACTCATAATATCAGTGTGTTGATATTTTCACCTGATGGAAAAACGCTCGCAAGCGGCAGCGTAGATGGAACAATCCGATTTTGGGATGTGAACACAGAACAAGAACTCTCTACCCTTTCCACTGAGCACACGAAGTGGGTAAAATCGGTAGCATTCTCCGAAGATGGAAAAACGCTCGCAAGTGTTGCGTTTAATGGCACAGTACAAAAGTGGGATTTGGAAACAGGTCATCAGCAGTCTATCTTCACCCCACAAAATCTTGATATTATAATAAAAACAGTTTTATCGCCGAATGCTTCCCTGGCTGCTGCACAGACAGCAACCGGCAAAATCCTATTCTCTCAAAATAACGGGAGACACTATAGATTCCATAAAATAGGCGATACCATCAAACTATGGGATACGCATACCGGTGAAGCACTTCCGCCTCTCACTCTCCAGACAAGAAGTTTAAATGTTGACATGGCTTTCTCACCCATTACCGAAACCCTTGCTTACGTAGATGCATGGCAAGACGTGCGGTTGTGGGACGTGAGTACCGGCAACGAACTTTTCAACTTTGATGTCCAAAATCACACAGGAACAGATACGAACTTGGTTTTTTCACCTGATGGGTTAATGCTGGCAATTAGCGGAGGTAATTTTCGCTCAACCCATGTATGGAATGTAAAAACACGGCAAAAACTTGCAAAACTCGATATTAGAGTCGATATTTTGGCATTCTCACAGGACAGCGCTTTTCTTGCTGGAAAAGGTTGGGAGGGTATTGATTTGTGGAAAATCACACCTGCTGGGGAGATACTGCCTTACAATTTTTTTAAAGCGAAACGCGGAGAGGATGTCCTAACGTTTGCACCCGACGGGAAAATCCTTCTTACCGTAGACAACAACAAGATATACTTATGGGATATTGATTTTGGGCGTGAATTGTTAACCCTCTCATGGGGGCATACAGCATCTATAGACAAACTTGTATTTTCTCACGATGGGAAAACACTTGCAAGTACAGGTGAAGATGGTTCCATACTCTTGTGGGACTGGAATAAAATTGTTAGCAATATTAAACCTGATAATAGATAGCAGCGTAACAAATAACAATTTTAATAACGATGTTAAAAAGAACTTGACATATAATGTAAAAATGCAGTACACTATTAAAAACTCAGGTTTAGATGGTTTTTTCATAGGACATTACCAATAACGTTTCTTACCCATAGTTGTAATTTCATTTAAGACGTATCCTAACTTAGATCACTATGGTCAATAGGAGGTATACTTTATGCAGGAAAAATTGATTCTCGAAAAAATTTCTCACGTACGCCGCCGTTTGAACGTCCAAGGATATTTTCAAACACTCGCGAAATTTCTACTTTATGGTCTCTTGGTATGTGTGCCAGTAGTTATAGTCGATAGTGTTGTTACCTCTTTTAATATTCCACCACTTGTATTCCTTGGGGTTGCAGGTGGTATTGCAGTTATCGCGCTAATTGTCCGCCTTATTAGACCGGTCAATTTACACGAAGCAGCCCGGGCAATTGACATAGACGCGTCCCTTAAGGACCGTGTTGTAAGCGGACTGGAACAGATTCAACGTAAAACGAATGAAACTTTGACCGATCTTCAAATCCAGGATACCTCAAAGAGGTTACAAGCAATCCCTATCAAACAGGTTGCCCGATATACTGTCCCCCGTGAAACCAAATTTATTGCTATTGTAGCAGTGTTTCTCATCACATTTTCGTTTGTTGAATTTTTCGCGCCGCCAGCAACTTCAACGGAAATAGATTTTTCACCGCAAATTGCAGCAGAAGCCGATTCGATGCTGAAAAAGATTGAAGAGGCAAAGAAAGAAGCTGAACTGAATGAGGACCAGGAACTAAAAGAAATCTTGAAAGAGATTGAGGAAAGAACGCTTGAATTGAAAAAACCTCAGATTGCTCCTAAAGACGCTCTCGCAAGAATGACCGAATTGAGTGCGCTGTTGAAAACGAAAATTGATCCACTCAAAATGGCACAGCAGGAAGAACTTATGAAGGGACTCGGACAACAGCTCATTGGCAATCCGATACTCGGTGAATTTGGGCAACAGTTGAAACGTGGAGACTATCAAAAAGCAGCTGACAAACTTGACAAAGTAGCAGAAGATGTCCCAAAGTTTAACCAAGAAAAACGTCAGAACCTGTCTGACGAACTCAAACGCGCTGGCAAAAACCTTCAAGATACCGATCTTGATGGACTGGGAGGCGAGTTATCTGGTGCGGGCGAATCACTTGAAGGAAACGATTCTGAAGGCGCTCAAAAAGGGCTGCGTGCTTCAGGGAAAAAAATCCGTGATCTTGATCTTCTCAAGAGTCGAAATCAGAAGTTGGCAGAATTATTGTCCGAATGTGAAGCGTGCAAAGCCGGTATCGCAGGGGCTTGCAACGCAAAAGGGACTAATCCTGCTACTGGTTTGACACAAATGTTATCTAACAACCCCAATGAAAGTGCTGGTAAAAAAACTTCCAAAACCCAACAAGGTGATCTTACTTCCCTCGATTCTACTCTTAATCTTGAACGCATCACAGGTGTTCAAGGCGAAGGCAGTTCCACCGTTCAAACCTCTAAAGCATCGGCAGAGGGACAAGAATCTGCTCTCAGCTATAAAGATGCCTATATGAAGTATCAGAAACTTTCTGAAGATGCACTTACCCAAGAACAGATACCTCTTGGATATAAGTTCTACGTGAAACGTTATTTTGAATCCATTAAACCAACTGATGAGTAAACTGCGTTTTTATGTAAATCACCGCAGAGATTATATGTCTTTGCGGTGATTTGATGTGTAAGCGCCACTACCATTAGACGAAAATATGTCTCCGGTAGGGCAAGTTTCCCAACCTCGCAGGGGCAGTATCCAAATAATTCTAAATCTACCTTAATATCTAAGTACGACCATTAGAGGATAATATGTCCGAACAAGTTGAACAAAAACATGAAGAATTTCGCGAGACCTTCCTTAAGATACAACAAGAGGTTTCCAAGCGAATTGTCGGTCAAAAAGAGATCATTGAAGGCGTTCTAATTTGCTTAATGACAGGCGGACATGCATTATTGGAAGGAGTCCCTGGCTTAGGTAAAACATTACTAATCCGTACTTTAGAGGAAGTATTAGACTTAGAATTCAATCGGATTCAGTTCACCCCCGATCTCATGCCTGCTGACATCGTAGGTACTACCGTCGTAGCAGAAGATGAAGATGGACGTAAATTCTTTGAATTTCAACCTGGACCTGTCTTTGCCAATCTTGTCCTCGCTGACGAAATCAACCGTGCAACCCCTAAAACACAATCTGCTTTGCTTGAGGCAATGCAGGAAAAATCTGTGACCGTTGCTGGACAACATCGCCCTCTGGATTTACCCTTCTTCGTAATGGCAACCCAAAACCCATTAGAAATGGAAGGGACATATCCTTTACCAGAGGCACAACTTGACCGCTTCTTTTTTAAGCTCAAGGTTGAATTTCCAAGCCTTGACGAACTTGATATCGTGATGGAACGCACCACGAAACGCGAAATGCCTACTGTTGAAAAGGTTTGCGATGGTAAGGCGATTAACGAACTGGAACAGATTGTTCGTGACATCCTCGTAGCTGAAGACGTTCGTAAATATGCCTTACGAATTGTTATGGGGACACATCCTGAAGTCGAAGATGCTCCAGAACAAACAAAAAAATATGTCCGATACGGTTCAAGTCCTCGTGGTGCTCAGGCTTTGATTCTTGCAAGTAAGGTGCGCGCAATCCTTGATGGTAGATACAACGTTGCCCGCGAAGACATTCAAGCTGTCGCACTGCCAAGTCTACGGCATCGCCTTATTTTAAGTTTTGAAGGTGAAGCTGAAGGAATTGATCCCGACGGAATCATCCAACACCTGTTGGAAGTAATTGATTAACTCTTTTATAGCAATTTTCTCTCAAGTAAATCAAGCAGAGAGTAAGAATCACACGCAGCGGGTTATTCTAAATACCGCGAGGTTTGCCCATGAACGAAACAGAATCTGCATTTGATAGCGAGTTTCTTAAAAAACTTGAATACCTCTATATTATTTCGAAGAAGATTTTTGCCGGACGGATCAAAGCGGAACGCCGCAGTACACGGCGCGGTGTCAGTGTGGAATTTGCTGATTACCGCAACTACACTGCTGGTGACGATTTTCGGTACATTGATTGGAACGCTTTCGCAAGATTAGACGAACTTTTATTGAAACTCTATGAAGAACGAGAAGACCTACATATCTACTTCCTGGTTGATGCAAGCGAATCCATGACCTACGGAGAATTACCAAAACTGATTTATGCCAAACGTGTTGCAGCAGCACTCGCCTACATCGGCCTCTCCAATCTCGACCGTATTGGGATTACTGCTTTTAACACTACTGACATGAATCGGCTGCCTACCGAACGTGGAAAAGGCAAAATTTTCACTGTTCTCAATTTTCTTGATCAAATCAATGGTGCTGGAGAAACCGATTTGGAACAGGCATTCCACAATTTTGTTCACATGACCAAAAGACGTGGGTTAGTTGTCCTCATCTCCGATCTCTTTGACCCCAAAGGGTTTACTGCCGGTCTAAATATGCTAAAATTCCAAAAACATGATCTTTTTGTCATTCATATTATTGACGAAAAGGAGGCTGAACCCAACCTGCTGGGCGATTACCATCTCGTTGATGTTGAAACTAACCAACTCCGACCTGTTACCATTAACGAAAATCACATTAAACGCTACCAAGCACTTTTCAAAAAATATTGTGATGACCTTGACCGATATTGTACACAGCGAGAGATCAGCCTTGTACGGACAATGACTAAAGCGCCTTTTGAAGAACTTATCCTACGCATCTTCCGAATGGGTGGTTTTGTCTCATAACGGATCAATTCTCACCAAGATTGTCCAGATGAAATTGATTGATGAACTTTTTAACGCCTACCTCCTTATTCCTATTTGCGCTTGCGATTCCTATAATCGCTTTATATATTCTAAAATTGCGGCGTAGACGCGAACCTGTCTCTACGCTGATGTTTTGGGAACAACTTTTCAAAGAGAGACAAACCACATCTCTATTCCAAAGGCTAAAACATCTACTATCGCTACTGCTTCAATTGTTATTTCTTGCGCTTTTAGTGCTTGCTATTGCCCGTCCACAGTTTGCATTCATAACAAAATCCGCACGACAGCTTATCTTGATTATAGATCACTCCGCCAGCATGAATGCAGTCCTAAATCTCGATCCAGATAATCCTTCTTCCGAAGTCCGTTTAGATTCCGCAAAGCAGAGTGCATTACAGATGGTAAAAGGACTGCGGTTTATGGACGAAATGTCGGTTATCAGTTGTCACACACGCCCTACAATTCGGACACCATTTACCAACCATCAAAAAACACTGCGACAAGCAATTGAATCTATTAAACCAACTGACATAGAAACAGATCTAAAACCTGCAGTGGATTTAGCGTTTGATGTCGCACGCACTAAACCGAACCCAGAAATTATCATTCTTAGTGATTTTCAGTCTGTATCTGAGCAGACAGTTGAAAAATTTCAAAAATCGCTACAAGACACAACAGCCGAAGAAGAACTGACTCAAGAACAAAAGATCAAACTACACCTTATCAGGATAGGTAAAGACAGTGATAACGTTGGTATCACGCAATTTCGGGTGCGAAAAAGTATTGTCAATGCGTTCGATTATGAAACTCTGCTGACTGTTGTTAACACTTCTGATAAAGAAAAGAAGTGTAGTGTGGAGCTCTATTTTAACGAGAGTCTCTTTGACGTTCGTCCTTACACCCTTGCACCCGGCGAGAAAAAATCCGAAATTTTCAGTAATTTTACTTTTGAAGGCGGCGAGCTAAAAGCCGTGTTAGACGTCGTAGACGCGCTTCCCACTGACAATATTGCTTATGCGACGTTACCGAAACGTGAGCTAGTCTCTGTTCTATTGGTGACAGACGAGAACCCATTTCTGCAAAAAGTCCTTTCCGTTGATGAAAAGTTAAACCTAAGTATTATGACTCCAGCAGAATATGAATCTGGTGCTAAAGACGCTCAGGTTGTAGTATTTGATCAGTTCAATCCAACGATGCTTGGAGATGGGAATTATATGTTCATCTATCCTCCCAAAGCCACTCATCCGCTTGATGAAAGTGCAAACAACCCCGTGACAACGTGGGACATTGGAGAAGCTCTTGAAACGCCTATTATCACAGATTGGGACCGTACACATCCTATCCTACGCCACGTTCACTTGGAAAATGTGCTAATCGGGGAGGCATACGAGATTACACCACCCGCTACAGCACAGATTCTTGCGCGTTCGTTTGAATCTCCTGTGTTGTTCGTTGATGTAACACCAAAGCGAAAAATTGTCTTTGCTGCGATTAACATACTTGAGTCTGACCTACCATTGCGTATTGCATTTCCTGTCATTATCGCGAATACGATCCAATGGTTTCAACAGAGTGAAGATATACAGGAATATCACCTCCGAACAGGTGAGGTCCTCCGCTATAAGATAGATTCGCAAACTAACTCAGGAGAAGATACTCCATCCGAAAACCCGCAAAAAATCCTAAAAGTGAACGGTCCAGAAGAAAAAACATGGGACGTTGCTGTTGAAAATGATGAAATACTCTTTGATCAGACTCTACATGCCGGTTTTTACGAGTTGACTTTCTCAGATAAACCAGCAGCTGATAATGAGAATGAATCTACAGTCAATAGTGAAAATGAATCTACAACCGACAACATAGCAGCAGATAACTCAGAACAGGTGTGGGCGGTTAATCTGGCAAGTGAGACAGAATCTAATATCGCGATCGCTGAAGGAATTGAAGACTTATTAGCAGAATCGGATGTTTTAGGCAGTGGTTCATTTTTCCGTTATCCGCCTTGGATATACTTGGTGTTTCTGGCAGTTATTTTAACCGTTGTAGAGTGGTTTCTATATCAACGTAGAAGAATTGATTAAACAAAGAATTGTCTTTACCCATCCTAAAAACGCTACTATATGCAAATAGACTTGACATATAGTAGCACTATATGCAAATAGGCTTGACATATAGTAGCACTATATGATACCGTAAATATATGGTAAAAAGACAATTTTGGCTCAATCTTATAGAAACTGCTTGGGAACGCCGTTCTGTTGTATGGTTATCTGGTGTACGCCGAGTTGGAAAAACGTGCTTGTGTCAGACACTTCCCAACATTGAATATTTTGACTGTGAACTACCTCGGGTCAGGCGATTGATGGAAGATCCGCAAAGATTCCTTGATAGTATTGAAAATGGGCGAATTGTACTTGATGAAATCCATCGATTACCAAACCCTTCAGAACTATTAAAAATTGCGGCAGATCATTATCCTAAAATTCATATCATCGCAACCGGTTCATCAACACTGGGTGCAAGTGCAAGATTTCGGGACACGCTTGCCGGACGTAAGATGGAATTGTGGTTAACTCCGATTATAAAAACCGATCTTGGCGACTTTAATCGGACAGACCTTGAACATCGGTTATTGCACGGTGGATTGCCTCCGTTTTTTCTTGAGATGGAATTTCCCGAGTATGATTTCCAAGAGTGGATTGATGCCTATTGGGCAAAAGATATTCAAGAACTTTTTCGGCTTGAACGTAGGTACTCGTTTCAAAAATTTGCAGAGCTCCTTATGGCACAAAGCGGTGGTGTTTTTGAAGCTACCCGCTTTGCAGCTCCCTGTGAGGTCAGCCGCGGCACAATATCAAACTTTCTCTCTGTGTTAGAGGCAACCTTTGTCGTGAATATCATACGTCCCTTCAGTTCACGCCGTTCAACTGAAATTGTTGCTGCCCCGAAAGTCTATGGATTTGACACGGGTTTCGTCTGTTATCATAAAGGGTGGTTACAATTGCGACAAGACGACTTTGGGTTACTGTGGGAACACTTTGTTTTGAACGAGATTATGGCGCATACACAATCGCGCGATATTCAATACTGGCGCAACAAAAGAGGACATGAGGTTGATTTCGTTCTTACACGTGCCCGTGATATACCGGTCGCCATTGAGTGTAACTGGACTGCTGCAGGGTTCTCACCGCGCCAACTGCTTGCATTCCGCAGACAATACCCTGAGGGGAAGAATTTTGTTGTCGCACACGATGCAGAAAAACCTTTTACGAGAGAGTACAACGGGATCGTGGTGAAGTTCGTGAATTTGGATTTGTTGATTACTGAAATATTTGACAATAAAGACGGTGGTAGAGAAGGGTAGCAAGAAGGTTAAAGTGGTTAGTACCATAAGTGTTTACCGTTTCATAACGATAGTTTTATTTGTTATATCTGAAGACCACCACGCCGTTTTCTGAAAGTAAAGTGAATGGAGACTATATGTCAGATTCAAATGACACATCCTACATAGATATAGATAATACGTCCAAACTTCAACCGATGGGTGTTGGTGACATTCTGGATACGACTTTTAGCTTGTATAGGAAACACTTTTTATTATTCATGGGGATTGCAAGTGTTTATTTCTTCGCCAGTCTTGTAGAGTATGCTCTAATAGGTTTGATAACTAATTCAGACGTACAAAAATCAATAGCGAGACTTTTCATGGTGCCTTTTGTAGTCTTAACGATTGGCAGCATAGTCATTGCTACTGCCAGAATCTATCTTGGAGGGCACATCACAAGTGGTGCAGCATTACGACAAGCACTCCATCGGTTTTTTCCAATGTTAGGCGGTCATCTATTATGGGTATCCGTCTGGGTGATCACGCTTCTTCTTATATTAGTGTCTATTCCTTCTGTGGCACGTGGTCAGTCCTTTGCTGTGGTTTTGATGATTATGATAATAGGATTTCCTATTTCAACCTATTTTGCGGTACGTTGGGGATTTTATTTTGAAACCATATTGCTTGAGAAATTGAGTGTGACAAACGCACTGAGACGGAGCAGTGAACTTGTTCGTGGGGCGTGGTGGCGAGTGTTTGGAATGCTAATTTTAATTCTGCTGTCCAGTTATGCGGTTCGACTTATATTTCAGATTTCACTTGGGACTATCTTTATTTTCACAAATTTAGCAGGTAATACAGACCTTAGAGGTATTATCGAATGGGCGATATTGGAAAAGGTTCTTGATTCCAGTAATTACTTCTTTTATGTTATTATGACTTGCTCCGACCTAATTCTTAAGGCACTCGTTTTGCCAATTTGGGTGATCGGTGTTACAATCTTATATTTTGATCGCCGGATACGTAAAGAGAGTTCTGATATTGAGTTAACTGCAAACATTGGCGAAGATATTAAACCAATTCCAATCCAGAAAAATTAAAGTCTTCTGTTTGTCTTGCCATTTTCAAAATTTTTGTGATATACTTTCTTTGAAACCAGCCGACTTATAGTAGATTTTACAATTACTTGGACACTCTGCTCCAGCGAGGTTAGAAAACTTCCAAATCAAGAAATCAACGGTATGAACGCCATTTAGGCGTTCCCCGGGTATGAATCATGGCGAATCATGTAGAATACCATACGCGTATTCTACCACGCGCATTCGTCTTCAGGCATTCCCCGCCTACTGGGGAACGAAGGTGTCAAGTTATTTTTACAATTCACCATAATCTTAAAACCTAATTGCTAACGACTATTAAAACTCACTCAAAAAAACAGAAATATGGAAATTACACGCCCCTTTTTGCTGTTCCTATTGCTTTTATTGCCAGTTCTTTACTACGGTTTTAGACGAAGCCTCGTTGACTTATCTCGAACACAAAGAGTAATCAGTCTATGTGTCAGGATTATTATCGTTCTGCTGCTTATTCTAAGTGTAGCGGATCTCCAGTATCTGAAAACCGATGACAAACTTGCAGTGATGTTCCTCGCTGATATTTCCGATAGCATTTCTGAAGATGGATTGACAAAATCAACGGATTATATCAACGAAGCACTTGAATCACGGAGCGGCAATCAGCAAGTAGGTGTCATTGGGTTTACGGATAAAGCTGAGATACTTCAGGCAGCCCGTCTGGAAAATCAGAGAAATTCCGAAGAAAAGTTGAACCTTGCTGAAACAAAGAAAGCTTGGTTAGAAGCAGATGAAGACGCAGCAGACACAACGAATATCGCACAAGCAATTGAGACAGCGTGGAGTGTTTTTCCTGCAAATGCAAATAAACGGATTGTCTTAATTACAGATGGTATTGAGACACAAGGAGATGCAATTCACACAGGTCTTCGCGGGAAAGATTTCGGTATACAGATTGACACGGTCCCAATATATCCAAGTGATGAACCTGAAGTAATGGTACAACGAATTGACGCGCCTGCACAGGTCAAACAGGGCGCTCCTTTCAACCTGGAAGTGCTTATTCACAGCAACCATGAAGATATTGCACAGATAAATCTCTATAAGAACAAATTTGAGGTAGCAAAAAAAGAGGTACGACTTACTGAAGGCGAAAATCGGGTACTGTTCACTGAAACTTCTATGGAAAGCGGAACATTGACATACGACGCTACCTGCCGCACGATACAGGATACACGCTACGACAACAATCGGGCATTCGGCATCGTTTCAGTCTCAGGTAAACCGAGAGTCTTGCTTATTGATGAAAATGAGTCGCAAACCCGGTACTTAATGCGAGTACTTGAGGATGCGAAAATTCGTGTTGATGTGCGCAACGGTTTAGGTGTACCGAATGAACTTGCCGACCTTCAAAACTATGAACTTGTTATCTTCAGTGATGTTCCTGCTAATCGTCTCAACGAAAAACAGATGGAACTTATCCGTACCTATGTCCAAGACCTTGGAGGCGGATTCATGATGCTCGGTAGTGAGAACAGTTACGGATTAGGTGGCTACTATAAAACCCCAATTGAGGAGATTTTACCTGTCCGTACTGATACTGAGAAGAAAAAGGAAACGCCATCCTTAGCAATGATGCTCGTGATTGACAAATCTGGAAGTATGGGAGGCATCAAGATAGAATTAGCGAAAGAAGCAGCACGTGCAACAGTAGAGTTGCTTGGACCGCGCGATAAAATCGGTGTTATCGCTTTTGACGGTTCACCGTTCTGGATTACAGAAATGCATGACGCATCAGATAAGCAGTTCATTTCAAATCAAGTAGGGTCAATTACTGCAGGTGGCGGCACTAATCTTTATCCTGCCCTCCAGCAGGCGTATTTTGCCTTGACCGAGACAACGGCTAAACTCAAACACGTCATTGTTCTGAGTGATGGACACTCTCAACCTGGAGATTGGTACGGCATAGCAAGTTCCATGCAATCTGAACGTATTACGATTTCCACAGTCGGTATCGGTAGTGGTGCTGACATGAATATGTTAGGTGACCTCGCAAAGTGGGGCGGTGGGCGCGACTATTTCACGCAAGACCCGTATAATGTGCCGCAGATATTTGCGAAGGAAACCGTCACTGCTTCTAAATCGGCTATCATTGACGAACCCTTTATCCCTCAACGTATTAAACCGACCCAGGTATTAAGTGGCATAGACCTTGAACTTGCACCGTTCCTACTCGGATATGTAGCCACTCAACCACGACCTACAGCTGAGATTTTCCTCGTTTCTGATCGTGGTGATCCAATTCTGGCAAGTTGGCAGTATGGTTTAGGAAAGACAGTTGCGTTTACATCCGATGCGAAAGCAAGATGGGCATCAGATTGGTTAGAATGGCCCGGCTACGGCAAGTTTTGGACGCAATTGGTGCGTGATACGATGCGAAAAACAACGCTCAGTAATTTCCAAGCAGAAATTACCAAAGAGAAAGGGGTTGCACATCTTGCCATTGATGCGCTCAGTGAAACTGGGGATTTTCTAAACGAATTGGACAGTGATATTTCGCTTATCGGCCCCGATCTCAAAAAGAAGCAACTTGCTATCTCACAAACCTCCCCCGGACGATATGAGCTGGAATTTCCAACCCAAGAAGTCGGACCCTACTTCTTGAATATCATGCAAAAACAGGCAGGCGAAATCGTTAATACACAAGTAACAGGCACTGTTGTTTCCTATCCTGAAGAATATCTTGTTCACAACGCCAATGAATCGCTTCTAACCCAACTCTCAACGGTGTCCGGTGGAAAGTTCAACATTTCTGCTGAGGCGGCATTTCGTTCCCCCGAAAATCCTGTAACGCTTCGGATTCATCTGTGGCGACCTTTCCTTATCACTGCGCTAATTCTATTACTGATTGATATTGCACTGCGCCGTATTGATATGAGACGTTCTTAAACTTTTATTTTTACAGTGGGGACTTAACAATGAACTTTTTTTCCAATCTAACAATTGTCTTCCAATTAGTTTTTATAGGGTGTCTACTGTTTCTTGGTGTCCGAACAAAGTCAGTCGGTGTGATATTAATTGGGATTACTCTCCTAATAGGCAGAATATTTAATTGGGCTGTCAACAAATTTTATTTTCCATTTTTACTAAACCGTCCACAAACAAGTGAAATGAGGTCCATAGAAATCCTTCACATAGTTTCCCATGTTAGTTCGTGGTTAATTTTGGCTTTCTGTATATTCGGAGTTTTCATAATCTATAACGAGTGGAAACAAGGTAAATTTCAGAATCAACGGTCTATAAACATGGATCAACCCACTGAATCCAGCAAACATTAACAACACATTGACTTTGCGAGGATAATAGCATGAGCATTACACAATTCACAATGGAAGAGGTTCGCTGTTTCGGTGGACAGCAGACGCTTGAAATTCGCCCGTTGACGTTTTTAGTCGGGGAAAATAGCACTGGTAAGACAACTGCCCTCGCGTGTTTCCAAGTGTTAGCAGATTATTTTCGGGGAGCAGGAATTGATTTTAATCAACCTCCCTATTCAATGGGAATCTTTAAGGATATTGTCAGAAACAGCAAAAAAAAAGAGAAAACTTTTAAGCTCGGCTTCACTATAAGAGGTAAAAACGAAAATGTTGAATGTACCGTTGAATTTTTTGAAAAAAAAGGAGGAATTGAACCGATCATCAAATCAATAACGAAGAAATTTGCCGATAGCGAATTGTTTTTTAGAAGAGTTGACTATAGAACTGAACCGGGTATAGGCAAACCTATAGACTCTTCTAACAAAGTACAAGGTCCTAATAGGACTACTTGGATAGAAATTCCTCAGATGCGTTTGGCTTCCTTTGATGAAATACGAAATCAGTATTGTGTAGAGATATTGCCTGGTTATTTAGATCGTACTCCCTTTCCCCACCTTTTTGATTATAGAATAGAAGAGCAATTGGAAAACGAAAACTCTTTAAGCAACCATTTAAATAAAAAACAAGAAAGTACCGGAATTGTATGGTGGAAGATTGGAGAAATTTTATTTACATATAGTCTCTCGCCTATTCGCTCTCAACCAAAACGAACTTACGATCCAACTCGAGAATTTTTTGACCCTGAAGGACGTGACGTGCCGATGAGTTTGATGTTAACCAAAGAGACTCAAAGGGAGAGATGGGAATTCTTGAATCGTCAGTTGGTCGAATTTGGTAAGCGTTCGGGGCTATTCCAGAAAATAGAGGTCAAAAACTTTGAAGGATCTATAGGCAACCCGTTTCAACTGAAGGTCAAGGTGAGAGGGCCAAATGTAAATATGGTAGATGTAGGTTACGGTGTCAGTCAAATTCTGCCGATTCTGGTAAATATTCTTGATCCGCCTATTTCTCGTCGGTATGGTTCTACACTATTATTGCAACAACCTGAAATCCATCTGCACCCAAGGGCTCAAGCGGAATTCTCATCATTGTTGGCGAAATTGGCAAATCAAGATAATCAGACTTTTATCGTGGAAACGCATAGTGACTACATGATTGACCGCGCACGTATTGAAATCAGAAATGGCACTATCAAACCTGAAGATGTATCCTTAATCTATTTTGAACCGAAGGGAAATATAGTCAATATACATAATATTGGTTTTGATGAGATGGCAAATATGACAAACGTTCCACCACATTATAGGAATTTTTTCCTCAAAGAATCTAAACGGCTTATGGGATTTGAGGATTAAATAATGTGTGCAATTTTAGATGCGAATACTTTCAATAAATTCAAGGACCCTGCCGATGAAGACATGAAACCTGTGTGGAATTGGTTAGAAAACAAAAGTGGTAAATTAGTTTATGCTAATACTCCGAAATTTGAAGAGGAATGGGAAAGAGGGGGGATGATCCACATAAGAGACCAACTTATGCGCGCTGGCCAACTCAAATTGGTATCTGAAGGCGTGCAAGAGAAAACAAATGAACTAAAAGACAAAATTAGATCAGATGACGAGCACATTATTGCTTTGGCACTGATTGCAGGTGTAAAAGTTCTTTTATCTCGCCGAGAGGGAGATAGGGACCTGATCACAGATTTTAAAAGTCGTGATTTAGTTCAAGGCAAAGTTTACACAAGAAAAGCACATGGGGATATGCTAACGAAAGATACCTGTCCGTAATCTTAATAATGAGGCATTTTGAATTACCGTTGGCACTTCACCTTTTCTAAACAATTTACAAAATGAAAGATGATCTTTCTCCCTTCATTCCTTTTGAAAAACTACGCGGTAGAACTCTTGTGTGGTGTTTCCTTCTCACAGCAGTCGTATACGGCATGATCCATTTTGAACTTCAACGTGTATGGCCTGAAAATGGGCAGAATTTACTACCCGATGCAGTTGCAGGTTTACTCTTTTATGCTATTTTTTTACTGTGTATCTCCCCTATATTATTTCGTTCACGTCTATCCTACAAACAATTGTTTGGTTCTTGTCCAGCATGGTCTACATTTAGGCGATACATTTTATGGGTGTTTCCTCTCATAATTTTTTCATTCGTAGTCTTCTATCTACAATATGTTCCGTTACGCTACCTTACACCTGAATTCGCAGATTGGTGGTTTATCGATCGTTCTACCTCTCTTGTCCCTTCCAGTAGTAATGAGAATATCATCGCGAATGTGTTAAGTTTCTTCACCATTGTGCTGATTGTTCCAGTATTTGAGGAGTTTTTTGTGCGTGGGATTTTGTTAACACGATGGAGTATCAAATGGGGTACACCTAAGGCTATTCTCTTATCTTCCCTATGTTTTGGATTCCTCCATAGCAATATTCTTGATGCTTTTTTCTTTGGTTATGTCATGTCTGTCCTCTATATTCGGACAAAGTCACTTTTAATCCCCATCAGTATCCACATGGCAAACAACTTCATTGCATTGGCGATTGAGTTCGTTGAAATGCCTATACAAGAAGTGCCTCAACACGGGACACATTATGTTTTACAAGAATCGGAAACGTTATGGCTAATGGCGTTAGCTGTAATTATTATACCTTGGGCAATCAACATAGTTTGGAAAAACTTCCCTAAAAATAGTTGGCGCGTTCCATACCTTGCCGAAGCTCGATATTTGAAATAAATTGCATGATTATGTAATTGATGTGCAAAAGCTTGGTATTTACCATGCACCACGGCAACAAAAAAACTTGACACACCTCCTAAAACCGCATACAATAATCCCAAATAATACACATTTATGCGGAGATTTCACATGTCACAAATAGAAAAAGTTTTTGACTCCCCCGGTCCACAACCGAACGGAATGCAAGCCACCGAAGAAGGTCTATGGATTATTGACCAGCGTAGCAATGAAGTACATCTCGTCTCTTATGACGGGGACGTGAAAAAGACACTCAACACAGGTTCTGATAGAGGCAGTGGTATTACACACACTGGCACAAACCTCTGGCTTGCGTCTACCTATAGTTGCGAAATTTTGTCCACGGATCCAGAAAACGGCAACACACTTGCCTCTTATGATACACCCGGCGCAGGACAAACAGGCGCGCACGGTTTAGAATGGCGCGACAACAAACTATGGATTGCTGTGCCACCCGCTGCTACAATTTACCAAGTTGACGTTGAAAACGACTTCACGGTGATTCACACGATCCCTGCTCCAGATGACCGACCACACGGTATCGCATGGATCGGAGACGACCTCTGGTGCGTTGAAACCAATCATCGCGCAATCTATCATCTCAATCCAGAAGATGGTAGCCATCTCAACAAAATTGAGGTCCCTGAACCGCATCCCGAACCGCACGGCATGACCTATTGGGATGGTTATTTCTGGTATTGTGATGCACATACGACTGCTGTCTGCCGAGTAGCATTATCCTAATGGAAAGTACTGGACGTCTCTTAATTATGGGAAAAAACTGCGCGGCGATGAACATGGCCGTTGATGAAGCCATTTTGATCGCGCAGAAGGAAAAACCCACCCCAACGTTACGATTTTACGATTGGACAACACCAGCATTTAGTTTTGGTTATTTTCAAGATATTACCGCAGAGGTGGACGTTGAGGCATGCCGTTCAGAAGGGATTGAATTGGTGAAACGAATGACGGGCGGCGGCACCGTCGTGCATGGATGGGATGTAACCTATACACTGATTCTGCCCCGCCACACCGGAGAAATGGGTGTTTCCGAAACGTATCAACAAATAGGAAGAAGTCTTGTGAAGGCGTTTGAAAAACTCAATATCCCAGCAGAATGCTATACTGCTGAAGCAGACTCAGTTCAAACATCCGAAAATATCTGCCTGACGAATCCTGCCGAAAACGATGTGATGTGTAACGGTAAAAAACTGGCAGGTGTTTCGGTCAGACGCAACCGAAACGGTATTATGTTTCAAGGATATATTTCTTTGGATATGCCACCGGACCCAATCCTCAAGCGCGTTTCCAAACACTCGGAGATTCAAGAAATGTTATGTGAGAAATCTGCTGCTATTAACTTAGAAGGACGTTTCATCAGCAGAAGTTCGCTTATCCAAGCGATTTGTGAAACACTTGAGAGCGAAATTGCGTTTAATTCGGGAAAACTATCACAGATAGAGAAAGCAGAAGCAGAAACGTTAGTTAGCACTAAATATGCTACGGCAGCGTGGAATTTTGATTGATATTGACGTTGACAGGATTTCAAATTCAATGTAAACTTTTCGCAAACTAAAGCACTGCTCATATAGGGGAAAACAATGGATCCGCTATGTTTAGAACACTGTTTGACAGAATCAGAAAAACAACAATTTGAAGACAACGGTTTTTTTGTGGTTGAGGATGCCGTTCCACAGGAGATTGTTGAGAAGCTGATTGTTGCTTTCGACCGTATTGGTGCAGAACACTTGGGTAAAGACGAACTTCCTCCTGATGCAAGCTTTAATATACTTAACTTCGTGGGTAGAGATGATATCTTTATTGAGATGTTGGATTGGCACACAACGTTTCCAAAAGTGTGGGGAATTTTAGGTTGGAATATCAAACTCTATCACTCACATTTAATAGCACTACCACCGCTGCCACCTGAAGCACGAAACAAACAACGTCGTCTCGGATGGCATCAAGACAGTGGACGACTTAACATTGAATTGGAAGGTGATCCACGCCCGCGTGTATCGTTGAAGGTGGCATATTTCTTGACCGATACATCGGTGGCGGGACGCGGCAACTTTTCTGTGATACCGGGTAGTCAGAAATCCAACAAGGTTAAAATGCCTGACGATGAGAAGGCTGATCCTGAGAACGCTACGTCTGTTTTCGCAAAACCGGGAACCGCAGTCTTTTTTGACCGTAGGCTGTGGCACGCAGTCGGACAGAATACCTCTGACATTATGCGCAAAGTGCTTTTCTACGGATATAGTTACCGTTGGCTACAACCGAGAGACGACATGACCGTGGAACACTATATGGAAAAATCGGATCCAATTCGTCAGCAGATTTTGGGGAAAAGTACAGGCGGAATGGGTTATACTTCTCCCGGTGACAAGGATGTACCACTCCGCGCATGGATTCAGGAAAATCTTGGCTCTGAAGCGGTTGCACATTAAACAAAAAATGGGCGGAACGCCCCCGCCCTATCTCAGAATATAAACCGAACTTACCAATCCCCTCTCCGATCATCCCATAGATGTGCTTTAATGGCTTCCTCATTTAATTCTGTGCCCCAACCAGGACGCGTTGGGATTTTCATATAACCATCAACAATCTCTGGCGTCCGTGTCGTCAAATCATCTTTCCACGGCACATCATCAATATCGACTTCCATGATGCGTACGTTCGGCAACACAGCACACAAACTCGCGCTGATATAAGTTGCAAGATGACTGTAATAGTTGTGCGGAGCGACATTAAATTGGTAAACCTCCGCTAAATCACCTATCTTTTTAGACTGTGCAAAGCCGTTCCACGGCACGTCTACCATAAACACATCTGCAGCGCGCGCCTCAAAATAGGGGAGATATTCACGCATATAGTACAGGTTTTCACCAGTACAAATCTTTGTTGTTGTGGAATCTTTGATTTGGCGGATCGCTTCGTGGTCGTACATATCAATCTCTAACCATAACAGATTATACGGTTCCAGAACCTTGGCAATACGCATACACGCTTCCGGTTTAAAGTTGAAATTCAGGTCGAGATTGAGACCCACATCAGGTCCAATAGCATCTCTAAAAGTGCCGATGAGCGTTTCAATATGTTCCAGAAGTTCAAATGTTACATTTCCATCGGTAGAGCCAGGTCCACCTCCGAAGCCACTAAAATAAACCGAGCCTGGGTCTCCTGGAATGACGATATTCGTTTTAAGTGCGGTAAAACCTTTCTCAACCACTTCACGTCCTAATGCTGCAATGTCCTCCATCGTTCTGAGCGGCGGCACGCCTATTAGTTCGAAATTGCGCACACGAGATGACCCACAGTGTGACCAGTAGACTTGCACGTCTTCACGAGTCGGACCACCAAAGAGTTCCACAACGGATATCCCTAAAGCCTTCGCTTTGATGTCAACAAGCGCGCATTCTATGCCAGCAATTGCCTTTGCAGCGATGCCGCCTGGACTTTGGCGTGAACCGCGAATCATGTCCCAAAATCGCATCTCATAAGCGCGTGGGTCTTGTCCGATCAGCAGAGGTGTTAAATCTCTAATAGTTCCCGCAACACCATTAGGATTTCTGCCATCGCTACATTCCCCGTAGCCAATAACGCCTTCGTCAGTCTCCACTTTGACAAAAATCCAAGGTCGCCATCCACCATCTACAATAAAGGTTTCAATATTTGTAATCTTCATATCACTCCTCGGACTTCGTTTAGATTATAAGCTGACAATCTCTCCTCGCTGATCGGATTCACGTAATGCATCACAAACGCGCATCGTGTTCACTGCCACATCTACCCATTCTGGCTCAAGATTATCAGATTGCACTATTCCTGAAAACCGTTCAACCATATTGACTTCCTGAATGCAAGCCCCTGTTTCGTGCTTTTCATTTTCCGAACCGTGTATCCAAAACCGAGATGATTCTTCCGATGTAGGCACAGTGAAATCATCACAAACTAAAGATGCATTCGTCCCAGCGACCTCAAACCACCTCCGAAGCCCCGTATCAAATCCACAATCCAAAGTAGCGATGCGGTCATCTTCAAACCAAAGTATACCAGCAAGGCTGAAATCCACACCGACTTTATAGCGCGCTGTTGCAAAGACGCGTGTCGGCATCTCCTCAAATGCCCACAGAATTGCCCGAACACAATAGTAGCCGAGATCACCAAGGCTACCACCCGCGAGCTCTGGCTTTGCACGGATATTATTGGTTGGAATTGTACCCCAATTGAATGTGAAAGCGGCTGTGACTCGCCGCAGTTCGCCTAAGTTTGTCAGTTGTTCCTTCATCATGGCTGTGCGTTCATGATGTACCCACATGACACCGTCCATCAGTTGCACACCGTTTTGTCGGCAAGCATCTGCCATCATGGTTGCTTCATCAAAATTTGCAGAAAGTGGTTTTTCGCAAAGGACATGTTTACCGTGTTCTGCTGCTCGGATTGTCCACTCCGCATGCATAGAAGGTGGCAGCGGGATATAAATTGCGTCTAAGGATGAATCAGAAAGGAGGGCGTCATAGTTACCATAAGCGATTGGGACATTGTGTTTTTGTGCCCATGCAGCAGCACGTTCCTCGGTACGACTTGCTATTGCCACCAATTCTGCGTTTTGGGAAAGATTAATTGCACGAGCGACCTTTGTAGCAATACTCGCTGTGCTGAGGACTCCCCATCGGACAGGGTTTTTAGATTCTGTTTGCATAAGTTCCCGTTTAATGTGAGATTTTTTATTTTTATCTTTTATTTGCTGTACTATACCGTATCATAGCAAATTGGTCAAGCGATAGGAATTGCCATCCAGAACAATTCAATTTGACTTGCAACACAACAATGGTATAATTATAATAGACATTATAATGTCTAAAATACACAAGACCATAGGAGGAAACAAATTTGGCAGCAGATATAGGACTCATCGGATTAGCAGTGATGGGTGAAAACCTCGCGCTGAATATGGAAAGCAAAGGCTTTGAAGTAGCAGTTTTTAACCGAACTGTCTCGCGAGTTGATGACTTCATTGCAGGTGCAGCAAGCGGAAAAAACATCATCGGAACACATTCTATTCCCGAATTCATTGGAAAATTAGAGACACCTCGCAAAATTATATTGATGGTGAAAGCAGGGGAACCCGTTGATGCGTTCATTACGTTACTCGTGCCACACCTCTCAAAAGGCGACCTAATTATTGATGGAGGTAACTCCAATTTCAATGATACTATCCGCCGACATACAGAACTTGCAGAACAGGATATTTTATTTATTGGAACAGGAATCTCTGGCGGTGAAGAAGGTGCATTAAAGGGACCTGCAATGATGCCGGGTGGTTCAGCTAAGGCATACACGCTCGTGGAACCGATCTTTACAAAGATTGCGGCACAGGTGGAAGGTACACCGTGCTGTTCATATATCGGACCGAACGGTGCGGGGCATTACGTTAAAATGGTGCATAACGGCATTGAATACGGCGATATGCAGCTGATTTGCGAAGCTTACTCGTTGATGAAGAGTGTATTAGGAATGGACGCTGACGAGATGCACAAAGTATTCAACGAATGGAATCAAGGTGAACTGAATTCCTATCTCATTGAAATTACAGCGGACATCTTTACACAACGAGATGCAAGCGGCACCCCTTTTGTTGATGTTGTACTGGACCAAGCTGGGCAAAAAGGTACTGGTAAATGGACAAGCATTTCAGCACTGGACCTCGGTATATCTGCCCCCACTATCGCTGAGGCAGTCTTCGCACGCTGTATCTCTGCTATCAAAAGCGAACGCGTTGATGCTTCTAAAGTAATTAATGGACCGGTTGGGACTTTTGATGGGGACCAAGAAGCAGCTTTGCAAGCTATCCACGATGCACTCTACGCTGCCAAAATTTGTTCCTACGCCCAAGGTTTCGCATTGATGCGCGAAGCATGTTTGGAAAATGAATGGAATCTGGACCTCGGCAAAATCGCTTTAGGTTGGCGCGGGGGCTGTATAATTCGCGCAAAATTCCTGCATCGCATTGCAGAGGCGTTTGAACGAAATCCTGATTTGCCGAATTTATTGCTTGACTCCTATTTTCGTGGTGTCATTGAGGCAGCACAACCGCATTGGCGGAATGTCATTAGCACTGCAACGCAGCTCGGTGTTCCGATTCCAGCGTTTAGCTCGGCATTAGCCTATTTTGATAGTTATCGCAGTAGTAGACTTTCCGCTAATCTTATCCAAGCGATGCGCGATTATTTTGGTGCACATACCTATCACAAATTGGATGCTGAAGGTAACACGGTTGTCGGTAAAGATGGTGAACCCACAGTGTTCCATACCGAATGGATGCTGGAGAACCGCCCAGAAGTTATTGTTGAATAAAGGAGTACTTATGGCTCAAGAACCACAACAAGCATTATATGATTTTAAACCGCAACACGATTTTTTTGTTGGTATTGATTCAGACGGTTGCGTTTTCAATAGTATGGAGGTCAAGCATAACGATTGCTTTAGCGTGAACGTCGTCAAGCATTTTGGATTGGCATCTATTTCACGGCAGGTGCATCAGGCATGGGATTTCGTCAATCTCTATTCCACGATGCGCGGCACAAATCGGTTTAAAGCAGTCCTGCTCGTTTTTGATTATCTACGTGAAATGCCCCTTGTACAGAAGATGGGTGTGCAAGTACCAGAACTACCGCACTTGCGAGAATGGACTGAAACCGAAACAAAACTTGGGAATCCAGCACTGCAGGAAGCGATTGATAATGCCACAGGTGAAAGACAGGACGAGTTAAGTCATGTGATGCGATGGAGTCTCGGTGTGAACGAAAGCGTTGCGGAGATTGTCTACAATCTGCCGCCATTTCCCGGTGTGCGCGAAGCACTGCAACGGCTACAAGGAAAAGCAGATGTGATTGTCGTTTCTGCTACACCTGATGAGGCACTCAAACGAGAATGGGATGAGCATAATATTGACCAATATGTGGCACTGATCGCTGGACAGGAGATGGGAACGAAAACCGAACATCTGACCATCACAACAAAGGACAAATATCCTGAAAACCATGTCCTGATGATAGGCGATTCACCTGGTGACCTAAAAGCTGGTCGTAGTGTAGACGCTCTGTTTTTTCCTGTCAATCCTGGTGCTGAAGACATATCTTGGGCACACTTCCTTGACGAAGGGATAGATAGATTCTTCAACGGGCAATATGCTGGCGAATATGAAGACGAATTGCTCAGCAAATTTCAAGAATTGTTACCAGAAACGCCTCCGTGGTAAACGACATAGAAAACTGACTAACGAAAGGAATATATATGAAGATTTTATTACAACATCGAGTTGAAGGTGAACAGCTAAAGCGGTTAGAAGACATTATTGGTGATGAACATACATACATTATGCCGGGTTCGCGCGAGGAGATCGCTGAAGAAGGCAAGGATACTGATATTTTCTTCGGTTTCTGTAGCGAGGATATTTTTCCACTTCTGCCAAATATTAAGTGGATTCAGGCATCCAGCGCAGGTATGGACAAACACGTGTATCCTGCGATGCGTGAGAGCGATGTGATTTTGACAAACGCTGCAGGACTTTATGGCACACACGTAGCTGACCAAGCGTTTGCGCTTCTGCTCGGTATTACACGTGGTATTCACCATTTCACACGTAACCAAGATAACCATCAGTGGGGTGGTAGCAAATCCCCGATGATTGAGATTGATGGGTTCAAAATTGGTATTGTCGGTTTAGGTGGAATTGGCATGCAGATGGCAAAACGTGCAAAAGGTTTTGATATGTACATTGTTGGTGTTGATGCATATCGCACAGAAAAACCTGATAATGTAGACGAACTTGTGCCAATGAGTAAACTATCAGAAACGATGAGTCGGGTGGATGTTGTGATGATAGCCTGTCCATTGACAGAGGAAACACGTGGACTGATCAATATCGAAAACTTGTCTGTGATGCAACCGACTGCGTATCTCATCAATGTTGCCCGCGGTCCGATTGTTAAGGAAGACGATTTAATTGAGATTTTACAAGCCGGTAAAATTGCTGGTGCTGGTTTAGATGTTACAGAGGTTGAGCCGCTGGACAAAGAGAGTCCGTTGTGGGATATGGATAACGTTATTATTACGCCACACGCTGCGGGTGGTTCACAGCACCGTATGCGGCGTATCACCGAGTTTTTCTTGGATAATCTTGAGCGGTATTTGAAGGGTGAAGAATTGAAGAATGTTGTGGATAAGCAGCTTGGGTTTTAGCAATGATTGAGTATAAAGGTTATATCGGAGTTGTAGATTTTGATACGGAAATAGACCTCTTTCACGGCACAGTGATTAATACACAGGATGTGATTACGTTCTACGGTGCATCTGTCCGTGAACTTCGTGAGAAAATGCAGAAGTCACTTGAAGTCTATTTTGAAGTGTGTGAAGAACAAGGAATAGTACCGGATAAACCTTGCACAGCATAAAACTTTGCCTATACGGTTCACTCCTGCTATACTATTTACAGAGGTGAGAAAATGATTATGAAAAGTTTATTTGCATTAATATTACTTTTGCTATTAGTACAACCCGCGTTTGCTCAACTGATACCTGAAGATATTAAAACAATCTCTGACATTGTGAAAAAAGAAAACACTGCATTAGAAACACAACTCCAAAGGTCCGTGGACATGAAATTTAAGGGAGTGGCTGGAGAATTTGAGACAATCCGTTTTGGACAGAAACTCCTTTTTGCCCTTGTAATAGGTGCTATGGCACTGATCGTGTTAGCAGTTGGTATTCCACAGATCATTATCGCGCATAATCAAAGTGAACAAGAGACTTTAAAAGCAGAAATTAATATGCTCCGAGAAAAAATTAAACTCCTTGAGCAGACACGGTTGGCGGGTCCAAATTAAACGTCGCCACTTACTGATAGGGACAAATCAATGGACATGTTAGTTGAAAGATTAGACGTAGAATTACGCGAATGGCATCCAAATATTGCCGCGGAGGTCAGAGAACGGATTTCTGAAATTATTGACCTTGCAGATGAGGGGCTTGTTAGATATAATGCGATCGCGTACCGTTGAACAGGAGGTTTTAGATGGACTTGATGAACCTATATATTAGTTTTAGTGAGATTGAAGATAGGGCAAGACACAGAGGCCTCACACCACAACACAATTTGGTTCACACCTACGAATTATCTGTCTCAATCCGCACAGCACAGAATTTCAACTCCGGTTGTTTAGACACCAGATCAAACGCTGAATTCGTTACATAATTCGCATTCGTCTCCGCGTGGGAAAGATCGCCCCAGTGGAACGGTGTAAGAGAACACCGCGGAGCAAATCCGGATAAACCTTACTCGGACACATTTTCTCCTTGACTTTTCTTCCTAAATATCATATCTTTTTTAAGGAAAGGTTGCAGAGATGTTTATCTGCTTTCCAATAAAAAATTCGGAATAAGTAGTTTTAGACATATTTCACTAACCCCACAAGAAGTAACCAATGAAAGAATCAACTGATGTCTATGGCGAAATCACCCAAGACAACCTAAACCAAGCGAGATTCCATTATTCAACTGCGTTTCTATTATTCTACCAGTTAGAAAACCATTATTACCAATATCAAGTAGTAAATTTGGATGCAGTAATAGAATTACTTGACGCATCACTAAGACTTGTTCCTGATTTTCTT
This sequence comes from Candidatus Poribacteria bacterium, assembly GCA_022825825.1. GTDB lineage: Bacteria > Poribacteria > WGA-4E > WGA-4E > WGA-3G > MSPOR6. The sequence continues at coordinate 20,948 of JAJDWA010000007.1, read as the reverse complement.
GACGCCTATTATCTTAGAGAAGAAGTTTGGCATATATACTTAGTTTCAACAAAAGGTACAGCTGATCAAGACCCCACATACGATTTGTATGTGAGATCAGAAGCGTGGGCAGAGAAAAGGAAACAAGTACTAAAACGCGATGATAACAGGTGTGTTGTTTGTAACGCGCCAGCTCAAGAAGTTCATCATAAAACTTATGAAAACATAGGAAAAGAACCTCTTTGCGACCTGTCATCTGTATGTAAGTCTTGTCATTCTGAATTTCCATATTCGCCAGGACATAAACCTTTACCAAAGGCGATTACATCAACAAGCAATCCTGATATTGATACGGACGAAGAAGACATAGACTTTGACTTTTAATTCTAAGAAGCAATATGTTCAAACTAATCACGAAGAGCGCACACAAGTCCGAAACTACTTATTGCGAAAAAAATAGTGGAGGAAATCAATGGATCTGTTAGCTGAAAGATTAGACACAAAATTACGGGAATGGCATCCAAATATTGCAGCGGAGGTCAGAGAACGGATTTCTGAAATTATTGACCTTGCAGATAAGGAATTGATAGATATAATGCGATCGCGTGCCGTTGAACAGGAGGTTTTGGATATACTTGATGAACCCGTATCCCGATGAGATTTGGTTGAGGTAAACATAATGAGAAGGTTTGGAACGCGGGGACCCGTGAACCCTGAACAGCACTATATTGTCGCACGCACGGAAGAACTCACAGAGTTCATTAAGCGCGTTAAAGAGGGACGTTATATCGTCATCTTTGCACCCCGGCAAACGGGCAAGACAACTTTCTTTCAACGCGCCGTTGCAGCACTCACCGCTGAAGACCTAACCTATTTTCCCATTCAACTGAATTTTGAAATATATGTAGATTGTGACCTTTCCGAATTTTACGACTCTCTCACCAAACATATCTGCAAGGAAATTGAACGCGTTTTTCAAACACGTGAAGAAGAACTCGACGAAGCATTTAAACATTTTCTTGACAATACCCAGATAACCAACCATTTGTCAATGATGGAGTTCTTTGAACAAGTTCAACGTTTCCTGAAGGCTGGGGAAAATTGGCAGAAAGTTGTCCTCATTATCGACGAGTTTGATGGCATTCCCAAATCTGTCTTGAAGGGATTTCTGCACGCGTTTCGACATACTTACATCACTCACGCGACGCTTCAATGTCCTCACAGCCTTGGCATTGTGGGTGTCAAAAATATCACACAACTGGACTATGATCGCTCTGTCTCCCCGTTCAATATCCAGGACGATTTTGCTTTGTCCAATTTTACGCTTGCGCAGGTACAAGAGTTGTTCGGGCAATATACAGACGAGGTAGGGCAGACTTTCGATCCAGAAGTCCTTGAATCCATCCACAAACAGACAGGAGGACAACCTTTCCTCGTCAACCGACTCGCGCAGATACTCACCGAAGAGATGAACATTCCGAAAACTGAAGTACTCACAATGACACATTTTGCAAAGGCACATCGACTACTTTTAGAGGAACAGAACACCAATCTATCACATTTGACAACCAATATCCGTCGAAACCGTCGCTTTGAAAACTTTTTGATGCGAATTGCATTGTACGAGGAAGGGGTGCCTTTCACCCTACGCAATGAACTTATTAATGAACTCGCAACGTACGGAGTGCTTACGAGAGGCACTGACAGAATGTGTAAAATTGCCAATCCAATTTATCTTCATTGCATTTTACAAGCATTCAAACCATTAGCCAACGGATTGGAGCGCGATTACTTCCCCGAAGATACCGATGGATTTCAGTACCTCACCGACACCGGACAGATCCTGATGGAGCGGCTCTTGGATAACTTTCGAGACTTTATTGCCCGCGTTGGATTCAAAATTCTACAAGTCCCCGAAACCCCTCAAGAATTCATTGGACAGCACTTGCTCTTTGCCTATCTGGACCAGTTCGTTACAAGCATAAACGGGACAATGTATATGGAAGTTCCAACCGGGCGGGGCAGGATGGATATAATCATACTTCACAACCAAAGAAAATATGTCATTGAAACAAAGATATGGCGAAGTGACAGGTACTATGCCGAAGGGAAGCAGCAACTCGCTGCGTATCTATCAACAGAAGGTGTAGCGGAGGGCTACTATGTAGTGTTCGATCATCGCGAGGTACCGAAACCGCACACAGAAACGGAGATAATAAACGGAATGACTATTCGGAGTTACGTTATTCCTGTGGTACAAGAGCGTCCTTCCCGCTCTGTTGAGCAGGAGGTTTTGGATTTACTTGATGAACCTATATCTTAACCTTAGTGAGATTGAAGATAGGGCAAGACACAGAGGCCTCACACCACAACACAATTTGGTTCACACCTACGAATTATCTGTCTCAATCCGCACGGCACAGAATTTCAACTCCGGTTGTTTAGACACCGGATCATACGCTGAATTCGTTACATAGTTCGCATTCGTCTCCGCGTGGAAGAGATCGCCCCAATGGAACGGTGTAAACAACAATCCACGCCGAATAGTATCTGTAACGCGTGCACGCGCATAACATCTCCCACGTCGTCCAACAAGATAAATCCAATCTCCGTCTTCAACTTCGTTTTCCGCGGCATCCTCAGGATGAATTTCAACAAAAGGCTCAGGGTCTTTTCGTGTCAATTGTGGTACTTTCCCAGTACGAGTGCGGGTATGCCATTGGCTCGCAACGCGCCCAGTTGTTAAACCGAATGGAAATTCTTCATCTGTTTTTTCGTCCGGAGGCTGATAGACTGGCGTTTTAAATTGTGCTTTCCCAGATGGCGTGAAGAATTTTCTGCGTGTATAGCGGCGAAGCGTTCCAGGGTGTCGAGGATTTGGACAGGGCCATCGGAGCGAAGTTTTTTCAAGACGTTCATTCGTCATTCCCATCTGGTCACACGGCGTTCCTGCGGTCAATAAACGATACTCATCCCAAATCTCCTCGTGGTTGTGGAAATCAAAATCACGTTTGAATCCCATCACCTTCGCAATTTGTGAGAATATCCACCAATCCGGTTTTGCTTCACCAGGCGGATCCAGGAATTTATCGCTTCGGATAACGAGACGCTCGCTATTTGTCATTGTGCCACGCTTTTCTCCCCACTGCGCTGCAGGAAGTAGCACATCAGCATATTCCGCAGTTTCTGTAGGATAATAACAATCTTGTACAATCACCAAGTCAGCACGTTTTAGTCCTGCTTGAGAGACCTTTGTATCGGGCATGCTCACAGATGGGTTTGTACAGACGATCCAGAGTGCGCGGACATCTCCCGCGGCGGTGGCTTCAAACATCGGTACAGCTGTTAATCCGGGTTCTGGATCAATGCTACCGGGCGGAATTCGCCATGCACCTTCAAGATAGGCGCGATGCATATCGTTCGTTACAACACGGTACCCAGGCAATTGATGTGAAAGGTACCCAACCTCTCTGCCTCCCATCGCATTGGGTTGCCCTGTTAGCGAAAAGGGGCCGGCCCCCCTTATCCCAACCTCACCTAACTGAAGATGAAGATTGATGAGTGCAGCGTTTTTATCAACACCGCTTGTACTTTGATTTGTGCCTTGACAATAAAAACTGAGTAAACGGTTACTCGGTTTTGATAGAAATTCGACAATTTCGTCAATACGACCCGGATGGACATCGCAGATAGAGAGAAGTGTTTCTTCGTCAAGACTTTCAATATGGTTTTTATACGCGCTAAAGTTTTCACTGTTTCTTTGGACAAAACGTTTATCAACGCGCCCCATTGCAAGCAGGCGTTTTGCAATAAGTTGAAGGAAAGCGACATCACTTCCCGGTGCAAGTGGGACATGGACGTCAGAAAATTCTGCTGTTTGGGTGAGGCGAGGGTCTACTGCAATGATACGGGCATTGGGTTCTGATGCCCGCCGTTTCCGAATCATTTGGAAAAGAACGGGGTGATTGGCTGCCATATTCGCGCCGATAATTAGAAAAACATCCGCATGCTGAATATCATCATAGCAGGTCGGTGGCCCATCTGAACCGAACGCTTGCATATAGCCAACGACTGCAGAAGACATACAGAGTCTACTATTCGTGTCTATATTATTTGTCCGCAGAAATCCCTTAAACAATTTATTGAAAATGTATGAGGTTTCGGTGTCTAATTGTCCAGAACCGTAGAGCGCAAGTGCATCCTTGCCGTGTTCCAACCGAATCTCTTGAAGGCGATTTGCTGTAAAAGCGATCGCTTGCTCCCACGACACTTGGCGCGGCGTTTCACCTTTGCGTTCCCGAATCATCGGGTATGCGAGCCTGCCATCGTGGTTTTGAAATACCTGTTTGAGGTGAGCTCCTTTTGGACAAAGCATGCCGTAATTTGGTGCTACATCGTCGTCTGCTGAAATCCTTGTGATCTTGTTATCTTGAACTGTCGCGCGGATAACGCAACCGACGCCACAATAAGGACAAACGGCTTTTCCTGTTGAACTTTTCACTGGTTTCTCCATAGTTAAGAAGGTAAATTCACAATCTTAAAACTTTATTACTGTGTTGCCGCAATCGGTAATTGAAGCAACAATACATTGTTAAACTGGCACATTCCCAGCTTCTGCTTTGAGGCGTTGTTTTTCAGCAAGTGCAGCATCAAACGCTTTTTTCTCCGCATCTTGCACTGCAGGCGAGAATCGCACTAATACCGTAGCAAATGATGCGACAATAGCCATTCCACCGAGGAAGAGTAAAGCTTGTTGTGTGGTAATACTCTCTGCCCGAAAAAGGAAACCAGCGGCAACTGCTCCAGCATTTCCACCAGCACCAACAATACCGGCAACTGCCCCTAATGCCTTCCTATTGATAAATGGAACAATTCCATACGTCGCGCCTTCAGACATCTGCACAAAAAGACTAAAGACAATCATTGTTCCAACAGCAAGAATCAGGACTGCCATCTGCGAGAACAGCATAAGCATAATACCTTCACCTAACAGGACAATAAACAGGAACAGGACACGCCCCCGTAGCCCCATGTTTTTCGCAAAGAAATCTGAGAAAACACCGCCAACGGTGCGTGCAAAAATGTTCATCAAACCGAACAAACCTGCGATAAGTCCTGCTGTTTTAACATCTAATTGGAAGCGGTCGTGATAGTAAAGTGCGGCAACATTGTTAATAGTAAGTTCTACACCGAAACATGCAGCGTAAATAAAAAACAGTGCCCATACGCGATAATCCTTAATCGCAAGCATGAAAGATTCCATACCTTTGCCTTCAGCGGATTCAAGATCACCTCGCTCACGGAGTTCCTTATAGTCTCCATCCGGTGCATCTTGGGTAGTGAAGTAATAAACGAACCCCATAATAAATAGGGCAATGCCTGGAACAATCATCGCCAATCGCCAGCCAAGGAATTCATTTACACCAAAACTCAGGATAGCCGTAAAGATAAGCGGCATCACCATTTGCGTAACACCACCGCCTAAATTTCCCCAACCTGCAGTCGTAGCGTTTGCTGTGCCGATACAGTTTGGCGCAAACATCATTGAGGTGTGATATTGCGTGATGACAAACGAAGCGCCGATTGCGCCAATAGCTAAACGGAATAGTAGGAAGGTTTTGTAATCTTGTGCAAGACCGATACCCATCACTGGTATTGAACCGAGAATGAGCAGCCATGTATATGCCTTTCGTGCCCCGATTCGATCGCAAAGTGGACCGATGAGTACTCTGACCAACACTGTAATTGCAACAGAGGCGATGATCGTGTTCCCAACTTGTGCCTTCGTTAACATTAAGTCTTCGCGCACAATTGCCATGAGTGGTGCAATGCCAAACCATCCGAAAAACGCTAAGAAAAACGCGAACCATGTCGTATGGAAGGTACGCATCTGAACCGTTTTCAAGCTAAATAATTTTATTTGTGTTGCTTTATTTTTTATATCCATTTTTCACCTATTTTATATTTTCCTTTCAGTTATCAGTAGTTGTTAGGTTTCGCAAACAAAAAACTGATTCGTAGTCGCGCAATTCATTGCGCCTCTTATATTCTTCATCAATTTCAACCTATAATCTTATATTGGAAATCTTATTTTTTGAAATGGTATTATATATCCATATTGATTATTTTTTTGACAGATAGGGGACAAGCCCTTCAAGCACTTGTGGTAAATCGTCGCAAGGTACATTTTCTAATAACTTTGCTCCGATTTTGGGATTTGGACCAGCATCTCCCTTGACAAATACATCAACAGCATCAGTAACAACCCCATCAATTTTGGTTTTTTTACCGAGAAGTCCAATATCCGCGGCTGCATGGTTACCACATCCGTTTGGACAACCCGACCAATGCACGGTAAGCGGTTTGGTATTGCCAAGCTTCGCCTCCAAGTGTCGAATTGCTTCCATTGCGCGTTCTTTGGTCTCAATGAGAGAGAAGTGGCAGTAGTCAATGCCTGTGCAGCTGACCATCCCGCGCATGATCTCTGATGGATCATAGCGGAGTTCTTGTAGAAGCGGCTCAGCCGTTAACTCGCCAATTTTTGCGTCCGGCACGTTAGGTATAATTAGATTCTGCCCTTGAGTTAACCGAATCTCACCAGAGCCATATTGATCAGCAAGGCGTGCAACTTCATAAAGTTGTGCTGTTGTCATGCGTCCCACCGGTACAACAAGTCCTACATAGTTAAGATTTTTCTGTTTTTGTGAGAAAATGCCAATGTGGTCTGTCTTCTTCTTGCCACGCATATCTTTTCCTGCTGGTAGAAGTGTTTTGGGATAACGAGATTCTAACTCCTTACGAAACTTCTCCACGCCCCAATCAGCAATAAGAAATGCCATCCGAGATTTGTTGCGAACTGTCCGTGGACCGTGATCTCTAAAAATCAACGTTATTTCGGCACATAACTCCGCAGCGTCTTCAGGTAGAACAAACACATCAAGGTCTTCTGCAAGTGTGTAACCGCCGGACCCCATCTTCCCACCGACCGAGACATTAAAACCTTTCGTTTCTTGTCCATCAATCTCTTTCACTGCAGGGGTAAGTGCGATATCCTGGGATGCTGCGTGTGTACAGTTTTCCAAACATCCTGTAATGCCGACATTAAACTTACGTGGAATATCAGTAAATTCCTTATTGTCCACAATAATGTCGGTGTACTTTTTTGCGACTGGTGAAGCATCAAACAACTCATTCGGTGTCAGTCCAGCAACTGGACAACCTATAACACCTCGGATATTGTCAAACCCAGTTTGAAGTGAATTTAAACCGACCTCTTCAAGCTGGTTCCAGATGTTTTGTACATTTTCAATCGCAAATCCACGTAGTTGAATCTGCTGACGAGTAGTGAGATCAACAAAGCCCGGTCCGTCCGCTTCACTGATTGAGGCGATGGTGCGAAATTGATCGGCACTGCTAAAACCGCTTGACATTCTAAGACGCATCATAAAAGCACCCGGTGTCTGTCGGCGGTAGAATACGCCTACCCACTTAAGTCTGTCGCGTTTTTCTGGTGGAATTGACTCCCACCCATTCCGGACGTAGTGTGGAATGTCGTCTATCACCTCAAGACCGTTTTTTTCACGTTTGAGTACCTCAGCAGGATGAAGTTTGGGTTTTCTTTTTTTCGGAACATTTGTTCGCTTCAACCGTATTTTCTTCTCAAGTTGGTTCATCTTTGAATCTCCTATATTAAAAATGTGACGTTCAGTAAGTGTTGTTCATAAATATGTATCTGCTATCTTATGAATACCGATGTAAAGTTATAGTAAAATCTAAAATTACCTATACACAGGGCGAAGTTAGGAAACCTCGCCAGCAGAGAGGCATGAAATCATACCTGTCTACATATTTTTCGGCTTTACTATAAAACAAAAAGGCGTCCATCGGCAAGCGCAATGCTTTTGCCAAATGGACACCTCTGTCCGAACCCAACCTACATTGGTTAGGTGTTTTGTTATTCTTTTTTATTTAGTTGTACCGTTCAACGTTGAACGAGCACTTTATCTTAATCTAAAATATAGCGATCAGATTTTCTTATGTCTTGTTTGTCAATACTTCTGCGATTGACAAGACATCTTGCGCAATTTCTGCAAGTCGTTTTCTACGATCCATCGCCATTTTTCGTAAAGTTTGATATGCTTCTGCTTCAGTTGTGCCGCGTTGCTGCGCAACAATTTCCTTTGCGCGTTCGATGATCTTACGTTCGGCAAGGCTTGTTTTCGTTTTTTCAAGTTCTTGCTGCAATGCTCGAAACTTTCCAAAACGCGCAACAGCCGCTTTAATAATTGTTTTAATCCGTTCCTTACTCAGTTCACCCACAACATACGCGGAAACACCAGCCAACGTAGCGTTTTGAATTGTCTCGGAACGCTCATCCTGTGCAAACATAACAATCGGACACGGATGATTTTGGTTGATTGATGCAACGGTGTCTAAAGTTTCATTACAAGGCGAGTCTGCGCCAATCAGAATGATGTCCGGATTAGTCTGTTCGACGCGTTGCAGAATATCTTGTTGGAGTCGTACGTGCGCTAAGACATTATATCTGCTTGCTTCAAAGACTTGATTTAATTGATTTATCCGATTTACATCATCATCAACGATTAATAGATTCTGTGTTTTGGAGACTTTTTCCATTCTATTGAATTTAAACCTTTCTAAATCCGATACAATGCAAGTAAAAGTGCCTAATTAAGGCTCACATAAAACATATAGCAAAATTAGTGCCAAGTACGTAGAAATGCTTAATGACAAGCACTCTCTATAATTTCAAGGATCGAAAACAGTCATTGAATTACAAATTGCTTATTTTTTCAGCAGAATAATCTTATTTTTTTAGCAATAGGAAATTAATTTGATGGGATGGGTGAAAACAAAACCTCCGCAATTAATGGGAAGATGTTGTTGTTAATACACCCATGATTAGAATTGTGGCGTGGACAACATGTCTTGATAAAAAATAGACTATGCCCTACCATAAACAGGTATAGCAGCACCGTTGATTATAGATGCATCATCAGATGTAAGAAAGCAGATAACCTTGGCAACATCTGTTGTATTGACCCACCGGCTATGGTCTTCATCTGGCATTGCTTCACGATTAGCAGGGGTGTCCATAATACTTGGCATGATTGCATTAACGTTGATACCAGAATCCATAACTTCCCCGGCTAATGCTTCAGTTAAAGTGCGTACACCGCCCTTAGAGACACAGTAAGCGCTCAGTCCTGCCTCACCTTTTAGTCCTGCACGTGCAGAGACGTTAACAATTTTGCCATAACCCCGTTCCGTCATGTGTGGAATCACCGTCTTGCAACAGAGAAAAACAGATTTGAGGTTGAGGTTCATCATGAAATCCCATCTGTCGGTCTCAAGTTCTGCAGTCGGGATTCCACCTACAAATCCACCAACGATGTTTACTAATATATCCAGATGACCAAATTGGGTAATGAACTCTTGTATGGTATTTTGAACCTCTGATTCTTCGGTAACGTTTGCAAACAGGAAGGTAACATCTTCGCTAAGTTCAGGATTGTGCTGCTTGAAACGTTCAACCTCATTATCAAACAGATATGTGACCGCCACGGTATCGCCTTGGGTAATGTAAGCTTTGGTGACAGCACTACCTAATATACCGGTTCCGCCCGTGATAAGGACATTTCGGTTCTGTTTTGTCATTTTAAGCTCTCCTATCCCTCTAACGTTTGTTTGAATTCTTCAAGAGTGTTTGCCCGTGCTGCCTCGCGAAGCAATTGTTTAAGGCGTTGCATTTCTTCAATGTTTTCAAGTAAAGGTTTCAGGATTTGAGCTTCATCAGATTGAAATTGTCCCTCAAGCACTTCAAGTATAGCATCAATAGTGCCTTTTCGCATACCTTGTTCAATACCTTGTTCAATACCTTGTTGTGTGAAGTGTTGGATAACAGACGATTCTTGCATGGTTTCCTCCAAAATAGTATCACGAATGATTTCGTAGTCTAATATTATACCACTTAAAATACCCAGGTTGGTAAGATAATCCGCTTGATGCGGTGCATTTTGTGTCACGGATTTAGCAACCTGAACACATTGACGCAACCACTCCTCAGAACTCGTGTTTTCTTTAGGTTTCATGAGTGGCGCAAATGGAATTAATCCTTTGATCTTAGCATCCAGAACGTTTTGACCTTCTAATTCACATAGTCTAATCACCTTGTATTGGATTAAAATATTATATCCAGACATCTCTTGAATGTATTGTCCTGGGTCATTGCGACCTGCATCGGGGTGCAAATAAATGACATGTGAGTAGACAGGCAATCCAAAACTTTCAATACATCTTCCCGCGTAACCTGCTATACGGTGTGGCATAGGAATTTCCGTACTATCGCGCGTCTGTATCTCAAAATGTATAACAGCATTTTTGCCGTTAACATTCGCATGTATAAAACTATCCGCACGATTTGATTTGACAGTCGGTTGCTCAGTATCAAGAACTTGGATAACCTGGGCGTCCGGTATACCAAGGCAAAACTTAATCCAATCCTCCGGGTTATCTTGAATAACTTTTTTTGAAACGGTGTCGTACTGCCCGCGCGGGACTGATGATTCAGTATATGTAGGCTGTTCTATATTTTCTGCCATATTGGCTTTTTAACGAAGACTCGTATGTCTTGACGATGTATTTTTCTTTCTATGTTGTTGTTAAGACCCCAATGCCAGGACGATCGGGTAAAATCAATTTACCTTTATCAAGCGTTACACCGATATATGGATCATTTGAAATTAACAAATTTCCATCTAAATCTGCATAATCTACAAGTGGTGTTAGGTGCGCTGCAGCGGTAATACCGAGCGAACTCTCTATCATACAACCGAGCATAACAAGTAAACCGTGCGCGCGTGCCACATGTATCATCTGAAGTGCTTCTAATAAGCCACCACATTTGACCAATTTAATATTAATTCCATCTACAGCTCCTGCCAATGCGGGAATATCACTGGCTCGTTTCACGCTTTCATCTGCGATAATCGGTAATTCTGAATACTCGCGGACGTACTTAAGTCCTGCTATGTCGTCAGGTTTTGTAGGTTGTTCTATTAATTCCACACCGTACTGTGCGAGTTGATGGATTTTCTCAATTGCCTCTTTGGGTGTCCAGGCTGTGTTTGCATCGACATAGATCGGTTTGTCTGTTACGTTACGAAGTGTTTGAAGTACCTCAATATCACAAGATGTTCCGAGCTTAACTTTGAGAATCGGATATGCTTCAGCCTGTAAAGCCTTTTCCGCCATGACTGATGGTTCATCAAGACCGATGGTAAACGAGGTGCACGGTGTTTTTTGTGGGTTGAGTCCCCAGAGTTTGTAAAGCGGGACTCCAAGTTTTTTACCTAACCTATCGTGCAGTGCCATATCAATGGCAGATTTTGCGGCATAATTGCCGCCCAGAGTTGATTCAATCCCTGCCATTACATCCTGAATTTCGTCCAGATTACCACCAAATGCTGAGGAAAGATTCTCTAATGCTGTTTCTACTGTCTGAACAGTTTCACCGTAGAACTTCGCTGGTGCAGCTTCCCCGATACCACCGTCAATTTCTACTGATATTACTTCTCTGTATGCGTCTGTCGCCCTTCGCGAAATCTTGAATGGATGATTAAGTTGCAGTTTGGTAATTTTCGAAGCAATGTGCACCGTCATTCACCTCGCGCTTCGTTTAAGTATAACATGAAACGTTCAATTTTTTCCGCATCAATCTCTGTTTCCTTTTTTAGGAAAAGCCAAGCACCTATGAAAATAGCAGATGCTTCCTGCTCAGTGGTGGTCCCAGGATAATCTAAGGTCTGTATTTCGAGCGTCATCGCCATTTTATTTGTTTGTTGGATTATAGGTGTTTTCCTATCCTGCACAGTGACAATTGGTGTTTCGAAAAGTTTTTGGTTGAATTGTTCAAGGATCCGTTTTTGAAACGTCTCTGTGCCTTGATTGCCGAGGTTATGTGCAGCAACAACTAAAGGTTTACCTTTATGTTGTGAGGTATGGTTTATTTGTAGGTAATATCCCTCATCTTTGATGTTATTAACCTTTTCAATGTTTTTTTTCGTAGAAACTTTTTGTCCAAGGATATGAACATCATAAACCTTTGCACCAGCAAGTTCCAACATATCTTTCAATTTTGTGATAAGTTGGTGTGTTTTAGGTGTATCCGTCTGTGAGTCAAGCACGAGAACAGTTTTGGCAAAAGCACCGTCGGCAATAGCGTGCAGTTTCGCGTTAACGACTGTTGCCTTATTCGGTTCAATGCGAATTTGGCGTTTATCAGGATAAAAGCCCGGTTTTGAAAGGTGAAGTGTTGTTTCAAGCGAATTTTTTATTGCAGAATTGGTCCTAATAAAGTAGTGTCCTTGAATGTCTGAAATGGCAGTTAACTCAGAATCGGCATGCAAATGGACATCAGCAATCGGATTGCCAGAATTCGCATCAGAAACCTGACCTTGGACAATTCCGTGAGTAATATCTGCGAAATGGATTTTTAGTGATTTACGAGTTTGTCCATAGGCTGCTTCTACTATTGCGGAGCCGGGTGTATCAGGAGCCCGCAGATAAAAGTGTGACGTACCATCTTTTGAAAGATCCTCGGTATCAGTGAGGGTACCGCTGGTAGTTTTTGCTTTGATGAATTCGTCATCTGCAATCGGCATTCCATCTGCATCAAAAGCGGTTACAGTGATACCGACGTAGCTTTTACCATCATAGGGAAGGGTCCCTGCCCACGCGCTCAGCTGTAGTTTAGCCGCAGGCGGTGCTACCTTAAACTGCTGTGGCTTCGGTAAGCTATGATTCCCATAATAATTTACCAACTCTGTTTGGACTAAATGAATTCCGTTAGACAAAGGTTCTTTGATATGGACAGTGATTATATCTGTCCCACGGTCATATTTAAACGGCACGTTCACACTATCTATTTTTACTTGAATAGTATTACTGAAAATTTGCTGGCGTTTGAGCATCCATGCACCCCGTTCATGTAATCCATCCTTTACCTGAATCTTAAGCGTAGGTGTTTTGGCTTGGACAACCGATTCATGTTTAGGTGTTATCAGGGCACCTTTTGGAAACCCTGCTTCAACATAACGAGCAATACCGAGAAAATATCCATAAGCTTCTCTTTTGAGGTAGTCATCTTGTTTCAGTCTTGCTTCCTCTTCTGGATTCGTATAAAAAGACGCTTCACATACAACTGCTGGACATTTCGTCAACCGCAATACACCGAAACCTGAGGCAACAATTAGTTTATCAGAATATAATCCTGTTGCTGTAGATTTTGGTAAGTGGAGCGCATCAGAAATGCCTTGTTGAATATAGCGCGCAAGATCAAGACTCGGACGAGAGTCGTCAGCATCACCATGATACCACGTTGAGGTGTAGTTTATTTCTGGATTATTATCAAGACCGTTATGGTGCAGCGATATGAAAAAATCGGCTTGATTTTTGTTAGCAATTTGACTACGTTCGGCGAGACTGATGTATGAATCGTCAACGCGAGTCATGATCACGGTCGCCTCGGCTTGTTCCAACATCTTTTTTAGATAGAAAGCAACCTTTAAGTTGATTTCTGCCTCGCGAAGACCTGTCGGACCGCGTTTGTAACCTGGGATGTGTCCTTGTCCACCGTGTCCAGGATCAAGGCAAATTTTAAAGCCTTTGAGATGTCGCGCATAAGGCGGTATTTCAACCTCAACGGCTTCTTGTTTAATTGATCTTTCTGGGTGTTGTTGTGAACAGGCAAGAAACAGGAAAGGAATTAGGAAAATAACGGTAAACTGAAAAATTTGACGGGACATTTTCTAATACCATTTCTGAATAATTATATTCTATTTCCAACTTTTGTGAAATACCCAAAACTTGTAGTCTGGGCAATAGCTGGCTTCGTGTAACTTCTCAAGATTTGTGTGATTTTATCCTGCTTCTCTATTGACGCCAACGCAGGTTGAAACAATTTAGCTTATATCTTGTCCGAGCCTTTCAATCGGATTCAACTCTGGACTAAGACAAAGCAATAGTGTCAGGAAACTGTAGCGATTTCGCCTGATGAAAACTACCATTATCAAGCACAAGGATATTTAGTGTCTCTGGTAACTTATCAAGGAAAAAACTTTTCCTGTTATCGGTTCCACTGCTCCGTAATGGTTGATATTTTGAGTTGCCCAGGGAAAAGCGCGCATCAAAAGCATGAAGAATAACTTCCTTTTCTTGAGTTCGCGTCTCCTTAATTCTTTAGCAAGCATATCTGTTGGTACCTATTTTAACGGTAGCAGTTTCTTTGATGCACTATCTATCACTGCTAATGAGGCAGCCATTATACCGCTTTGTATGTAACTGTACTCCTGCAGAGTATCGTCATAACTGACACTTGGGTTCCTGTCAGCAGTGTCTCTTGCATCAATACTATTTTTTTCTGATACGTCCGGCTGCGCTGTGTCAGTTAACTCAATTTGTGGTTTTTCTGCTTGCTTAGTTTCTGAGGACTTTTCCAAGTGATGTGTTTCCACGTCGGTATCTTGTGGTTGGAGGTACGCCATCTCATTTTGGAACCACAAATAGCATCCGAGTGTGAAAATCAGGAGGAAGACGGTGCCACCGAGTATCCAGTTGTCTATAGAAATTTCTTTAAACATATTTTCTCCTATCTAATTTGTGCACTCAGGCAGTTATTCATTGGATGAGGACCCATTCTTTTGATTGTTCCAGTTAACAGTTAGATGCGTGAACAAACTTTATTTTCAGGAAAACTGAATCCCTTGAATTTGTAGATACTTTGGTCGAGTTTCTACTTTTGAGAACTCTCTGTAGTTAAAGACGCGTTTTTGAGGTGAAAAAGGTGCATTTTTTCAAAAAACATACATTTTTTAGGTAAACAAGCGATTTTGTATATATTCTTCCAGATATGTATGAAAATATCTGCTTTGGAATATGTTGAAACTTATTTTATGATGAAGCTATCGCTCATAATGAATTAGTTGTTACCTTGTGTCATTAGTCTCTGTATCTCCTCAGGCTTAATGACTTCGAGTCCATCGTTAATAGCTTGTTGTGTGAGCGCGCGTATACCTTTTGCTATTTCGCCCATTCCTGCTGCTTCCATATAATCTGCTATTTTCACATACTCAGAAACGATAATTTCACCTTTTGAGTTTACAAATCTGTTACTCATTGACATTAAATTCATAAAAACGTTCAAGACTGGCTTGTCATCTTCTTTAGCCCCTTCTTGCATAATTTGGAACATTTCTGATGTTAGCTGCTGCATTTCCTGCCTCACTTCAGGATCACTTGAAGCGTCTACTTTACCGCCTGCTTTTTCTGTCAATACTTTCATCTGTGCAAAGATTTCTTTTAAACGTTTTTTAAGTTCACGTTCTCTCAATTCTTCAGGTGAAAGATTTTCCTCTGCTTCATCTGTTATAGTAATACTATCAATTGTGCCTTCTAAAGTAGAATCAGTCTCGGTTTCTGTGTTCTCTGCTGCTTCATTTTTTGCCAGAGGTGTACCATCAGCAGCATCTTTAGAAGCTGAATCATCTTGCAAAGATGTTATTTCCAATTGCGTTGTGTCAGTGAAATTTTTCGGTGAGTTTTCGGGTTGTTCCGTTTCTATGGATTTATCAAGTTGACTAATTGGGGCATTTTTTTGTCGAAAGTTTGCCATGTCAATATGAAACCACAAATAACATCCGAGAGCGAAAACAATAATAAAACCCATCCCTACAAAAAACCAGTTGTTAAAAAGAAATTCTTTAAACATTTTTTATTCCTTTTTCATGTCAAATGAAAGCGAACAAGTTTAGAAACATACTAAATGTAAAATATCCTTTGTAGTTATAGAGACATTTGCAAGGAAAAGGATTGCATTTTTTATAGGTGATTTTAAAAAATATACTATAGTTTGGACAATTTTATCCTTTCAGGACTTCCGAACAGGTATTCAATATGGTTTGTCCGCACTCTTGCCTCCCCGAATTTCGTTGAAAACCACTGCATTTTGCGATTATTTTTGACAGAATCGTCAAAAATGGTAAATCTGATCTCCTCCTTATCAGATAATGAAGGGCAATATGAATAAGGTAATTTGATATTACGGATTGCCAGCAGTCGCAACTGGTATAGCATGTATCGTCCAATCTATCCGCTTTGGGATGCCTGATGATATAGGAAGCCCTAAACGCTTACTTCCAAGCAACCACTTTACACCCTCAATTTTACCTACATTTTTCTCTATCTTGCGGTTATTACCATATTTTGCTGTCATGGTAATGTGATATCCGATCGGTACTTCATGTTCAAAGTGGTACTCTCCCTTAGAATTGGTAAAAACCGCTGCGCCCTGCTTTGTTCCAGGACCAACACGCCATGAAATCTCAACATTCTCAACTTGTTGGGGATCGGCATCGCCATTTTTCATTACGACCCTACCGTAAATCGTGCCCTCAAAAGCCCCACACCATACACCTGCTACTATTCCGTTAAGATGAGAAATCAGTATCCATGCTATGAAGGCAAGGAGAGGTTGCCACCGATTGTTAAAGATAGGATGGACGGGTTTATGTTTTGGCATTGTGTGTCTCCTTTGAAGTGAAAACAAGCGAAAAAATAGGTGGCACGTCAGCAGCAACACTATTACGAAGCGAAGTGAATCTAATAAAGGGACCTGCTTGTGAAAAAAGGTGTCGATATTTAGTCACAGATAGGGCACGTATGTAAGGCGTTGAATAGTATTAAGACGCCTCCACAAATTCAGCTTCAACGGTAGACACAATAAAATCAATGCGTTTTGGAATACCTGGAGATATCGGAAATCCGAGCCAACGTTTACCTAAAAACCATCTGACACCCTCAAAATCACTGATAGCGTGATGAATATAACGATTGTTTGTTAATTTCGCTGTTAGCGTAAGAGTAGGTCTTAACGGTAAATTTTCAAAACGGAACTCGCCTTCTGCATTGGTCCTAACAGGTGTGTCCTGCTTTGTTAGGTAATGAGAGGGCCCCCAGGAAATCTCAACATCCTTAACAGAAATAGATGGAATGTTGTCACTTTTCAGAATAACAGTGCCGTAAACCGTCCCTTTAAAAAAAGAGCGCCATTTCTCTTTTACTGTCTCTACTACAAAAATAAGAAGCATTGTACAAAGCAACCCTTTTATTGTGCCGAAAATATTTGAAAAAATATATTCAAAAATACTGTAGTAAATCAAGAATTCTATGATGCCTAAAACAGGGGACCATTTACTATTAGGGATTGGACGATTTTTGGTGTGCATAGCATTCTCCTTAGTCAGTGTTAGTCAAGGCTTGATCTCATATAAGGTGCCGATATTTAGTCACAGATAGGGCATGTATGTGAGGCATTAGAAAGTCTTTTTCAAGATCGCGCTAAAATTCTAATCTTCTGCCGGTAACCCAGTCTATGAAGTGATGTTTCATCGTCTCAAGGCTGATTATATTACACTCTTCTGTGTTCACATATATAATGGACTTCCCATTTGGATTGAAGGTAGTACCCCATCCTTTTGCGACTTTGCGAGGCGTGACCTCTGCTGTTATATCCTGTTGCCAGTTGAGTGGGTTTGGCTGTTTCTTTTTAACGAGTATCGGCTCAATATCTACTAACCAAATCTCGTTTTCTAAACCAAGTGGGTCTTCTCTTTTGTCCTCTTCCTCCCGCGCTTCCATGTCCGGTCGAACTTCATATACCAACTGTGTGCCAATCGGTGAGAGCTGAAAACGATGTACCCTTTCCGCATTCACTATCTTAATCCACATCGGAATCCACTGCGGAGATTCAAAAATGAGGGATACGCACCAGATACCCGTCTCATCTGAAACATAGATATATTTAGAATCGGGGGACCATTGCACTTGCGTATCCAATGTAATCGTCGGCATCATTTGTGTGAAGAGCTGCGGGATTACCTTCGGTTTCTCAATGGGAGCCCACGCTGTGAGAGCCTCTTTCTCATCTTTGGAAAAGAGAAGGGTTTTCTGCTTCGTCTTGATAGTCCCAACCTCCATTTTCTTTATTAACCATCCGGGGGGTTGTAACACTCTGGCAATTTGTGCTTTCATTTTTGTAGACTTTGATTCAAACGGATGCGATGTAAAGGGCATAAAGTAGCAATAGTATTGCCCATCTTGTGAAAATTGAAGCTGTTCGATGGAATCGCCAGTTTCATAGGCGAACCCTCGTTTTATCTCTAAAGTATCAGGCATAAATAGATGGACACCATATCCCTTAACGGGGTCATATTGTAAAAACGCGATGGTATTGCTATCTGGAATCGCGACAACTTCTTTATAGTCAGGGGTAAGGGCATGTATGCCGAAATTCTGTGTCTGGCTTCTTGGGTCTAAGACAAGGAGTTGAAGGCCAAATACGGAGCCGTTCATATATCTATCTTGGACAACCATAACCAAGGCCATACCATCAGGGGAGTAAGTGGTCGGATGCTTGAGGCCTAAGTATCTAAAGTTTTTAAGTTTTGCGGCAGAAGCGGGGAAAGACAGGCACGCAGAAATCAGAAAACAGACAGATATAAGTTTAAATAAACGTTGCATGGGGTTCTCCTTTAAATTGAAGTAGATTTTCATTCGTTCGGATATGTCCGCGGGAATACCATCAGGTCTCCTGTGAGATCCAGCTGGGTTGGGATTCCAACACGCTTGACCCTAACACTGTCTTTAATGCGCGTGCCACTTGCGGATATAGTTGTGACGGTAATAAGGTATCCTTGCGGGACCTGTTTGATAAATTGGTAAGTGTTGGTAGCACTGGTCAGAACGATAGAATTCGACGATCCCATTCTACCAGAATACCACTCGATTTTTACACGTTGGACTGCGTCATTATATTTAGGAAAAGATAAATATGTTGAATTGGACACAGGTCTGTTATTCATGGCGGTGTTGTCTACATCAATAATTTTGCCATAAACGGTGCCTCGGAACATACCTTCCCATGCCCAAAATAACGGCTCTGAAGCCAAAAAGCCGATAAATATCAATAGGAATAGCGCCCAAATAAGTATGGGGCGAGTTCGGTTGTTAAAAATTGGATGTACGGGTTTGTGTTTTGACATTGTGCGTCTTCTTTAGATGTGACAGCAAGTAGAGAAAAACCGGATGGTTTTCTCTACTTGCTAAACTGTGTGACACAAGTTTCAATATCAGGACAGACGCATTCTCCCCTTTATAAGGCGGATAAAAAAGTCGTTTTTTGGTGCTTTTAACCCCCTAAATCCCCTTATCAAGGGGGACTTAAGGGCATGCGTCTGTCCTGTCCTATTATCAAACTCACGTTAATACTATTCAACGGTAGAAACTACAAAATCAACGCGTTTCGGAATACCAGACGAAATAGGCAACCCAAGCCATCTTGCACCGAAAAACCATTTTACATCTTCAATTTCTTCTACATCTTGATGTATGTAGTTCTTATTTCCTATTTTGGCTGTTACCGTAAAATTTTTACCTAATGGGATATTACGTTCAAAACAAAATTCCCCTGCATCATCGGTAAAAGTCGGTTCAGGCGGATCTAACAGAGGGTGACTATAAGAAATTTCAATGTTTTCGAGTGGCGTAAAAGTTGAGTCGGTCTGTTCCACAACAACTTTACCGGTAATAGTTCCTTTAAAAAAATTACGCCACTTCTTTTTCACGACGGTTATTAAAGTTCCTAAAAGAACAGAATAAATGAAACCTTTTGCAGTGCCGAAAATAGAGCATAAAAGGTATACTTCTATGAATATAAATACGGGATTCCATCTATCATTAAAGATCGGGTGGATTTTTTTACGCATAACTTTTATTGTTTGGCGTTTAGTCGTAAATATGTCCTGTCCCAATACGCTTTTCGTTTTGTAGTGTTTCAATTTTAACTCCATATTGCCCAATAAATGTGCTAAATTCTATTGTTTCACCGATAGGATTAAAGGTTGCATCCAAAGCACGTGTCAGTTTACGCGCTGAGAGGTGGCGAGTCGCATCAGTCAACCAGATAGGACCGCCCACGGATACAAGTTCTTCTTGTTTAGGCGATGGCATTTTATCTACAAGGGGTCCAAGATCCACCATCCATATATCAAATGAAGTGCCATCGATTTTTTAGACCAGAATTCAGTTATAGTTAAGACAAGTTTTTTGCTCAAATTCAATAGGTGTTAAATAACCTAATGCCGAGTGAGGTCGTTTCTGGTTATATACTTGTTCAATAAAATGTCCAATGCGAGTATGAGCATCCGCGATATCATCATAGTCATTCAGGTGGACTTCTTCTTCCTTGAGAGTTCGGATAAGCCGTTCCGCATACCCGTTTTCCCAAGGACACCCTCTATGAACCAATGAAATCTCAATTCCATAGTCGGTGAGAGTAGAAATATAATCGCTTGAAAGGGACTGAACGCCCCGATCACTATGATGGATCTCTGGAACATTTTGCCGTCCTGCGTGCTGCAAGGGTTTCAATGTCAGAGGTTGTGTCAAATGTCGGCTCAGTTGCCAACCTCTTATCATTCGCGTAAATACATCCATCAGAACTGATACATAGACGAAGTGTCCTTTGAGCCTCACATAGGTAATATCCGCAACCCAAACCTGATTCCGCCGACAAATATCAAGGGTATCAAGTCGGTTGCCCCATTGACACGGACAGTCAAGAGATTTCGTGGTTTGACAGAGACCAACAGATTAGCGGATTTCATCAATCGTGCGACGCGTCGGTATCCGACGGTGTATCCCATACGTAACAGCAACGCAGTGATACGCCTATAACCATATCCTGGATAACAAGCAGATAACTTTTCAATCTGCTGTAGGAGCACCGCTTCACAAGGGTCCTTTTTCGGTTGATAAGAGAGACTGCTTCGATTGAAACCAAGTGTCCCGCAAATCTGTCGCACCGAGTAATCGGTTCGCAAGGTCTGGACAAT